>JAKSLB010000003.1 GCA_024401435.1 Paludibacteraceae bacterium
GCGCTGTAACATTCGCCTCGGCTTCTAACGAGACTGTTGTTCCTTCACAGATTAAGGTAGGGAAACTCTTTATTTGGGGATTAATTGTCGTCTCCGTCTCTATCGTTATCGCATCAGACACATTTGGACAACTCTCTCCCATCACGACAAACTCGTATGTATTTACTCCCGTTGGCACATCAGTCAGCGTATTCTCTCCTTTCGAAATCGTATCTGTTGCGTTCTTCACCCATGCAACACGATTATGTGTACCTATTGTGGTCTCACCCGTCAATGCTACGGATGCACCTTCACAAATCAACGTTGGCACCTCTTGAATCGTTGCTGTCACCTTAGGCTCCACCTCAATGGTGATCGCATCCGATACTTTCGGACAATTCTCACTCAACACGACAAACTCATACGTATTCGTTCCCGTTGGAACTTCCGTCAGTGTTTTTTCCCCTCTTGAAATCGTATCCGTGGCGTTCTTCACCCATGCGTACTGATTTCGCGCTGTAACATTCGCCTCGGCTTCTAACGAGACTGTTGTTCCTTCACAGATTAATGTAGGGACAGGAAGAATGGATACAGGGACTTTGGGTTCAATTTCCACTATATGTTTCGTAGCTTCTGGCAAACATACTTTACCCAACACAACAAATTCATACGTTGTAGTTTCCTCCGGAAAATCTGTCATGATTAATTCCCCTTTAGAAATCGTGTCAGTTGTATTCTTCACCCATGCATAACTATTATAGACTCCTAAAACATCAGCCACACCTTCTAATGTTATAGAACTGCCTTCACAAAGCAAATGTGGAGCAGGATGAATATTACCCATTGCTCGCAGTTCAACCTCTATTGTAACCGATTTAGACACAGAAGGGCAACTTTCACCTAACACAACAAATTCATAGTTGCTTGTTTCTGTCGGAATCTCAGTTAGTGTCATTTCATTCACAGCCATTGTATCTGTTGAATTTCTCACCCAAGCCACAGAATTATGAGGTCCAACAGCAGCTTCACCCACCAACGAAACGGAAGTACCCATACAAATCAAGTTCGGGTAATCTTGTATCGTTGGATTGACCTTTGGTTCCACCTCTATCGTCACAGAACTTGAAGTCGTAGGACAACTTTCACCTAACACAACAAACTCGTACGTGTTTGTTTCCGTTGGAATTTCAGACAAAGAATTAGAGGCTTTCGATATTGTATCACTTCCATTTCTAATCCAAGCGATCGAATTATGTTTACCAATAGCAGCTTCACCCATCAACGAGAGAGGAGTTCCTTCACAAATCAAGCCAGATACAGGTTGTATGGTTGGCATCACTTTAGGTTCTACTTCAACCACTACAGACTCAGAAACTTTCGGACAATACTGACCGAATATAACATACTCATACGTACTAGTTTCTGTTGGTGTATCCATAAAAGAGGTATTGTTTTTGGAAAGAGTATCAGTTCCATTCTTCACCCATGCGAATGTATTACTTACACTTCCCACATCATTTCCCTCGAAAGAAAGAGTAGTACCTTCGCAAACCAACGTCGGTATTTTTTGAATGATAGGAGTAGCCTTATGTTCTACTATAATCTCTATGGTCTCCACCATTTCCAGATAACACTGTCCCTTTACAACGCATTCATATTTACATGATTCCGTTGGTGTCACTGTTAAAGAACGCGAACCACGAGAAATTGTATCCGTACCATTTTTCACCCAAGCATAAAAGTCACTAAACGTATTAATCAAATAGTCTTCCAAAGCTACCGATTCACCTTCACAAACATAAATAGGATCCGGATCCGCAACCGGTAAAGTCATATATATACCGACATAAGCGCTATCAGCAACTTCAGGACAAGCTTTGCCCGAAACGACAAATTTATACTTTGAAAATTCCGTTACTATATCAGTTAAAGCAAGATCAGACTTCGAAAGAGTATCCTTATCATTCTTCACCCAAGCGAAAGAATGATAAGAAGACAAATTATCAACAGCCTCTAAAGCAATACTTTCTCCCTCACATACATATGAGTTAACAGGTTGAATAGCAGGAGTAAGGACAGGTTCTATATCAATTCTAACCGTATCCGAATAGACCCAAGGACAATGATCGAAAGCCCTTGATTTTAGTCTGTAATAAACAGAAGAAGGATTATCATTGAAGTTTACATTATCCTGAAAATCAATTCCATCCACAGATCCTTCCACAGAATATGGAGCACTCACATTCGAAGATGGATTTAGCAAAATATCTGTAGGAACATTATCACTACAAACAATAGGATTTGGAGTGGACAATTCCAATTCTATTTTAGGAGACGCTTCCACAAACACCTCTTGCGAAATAGAAGGGCATTTATTACCAGCAATTTCTAATTTATAAGTAGAATTTGTTGTTGGAACATCCTTCAATTCCGTCATGCCAGAATGAGTAGGAACATCATTAATCGACCATTGATAAGAACTAACATCACCACTGGTAACAGACGTTTTTAAGGTCACCTCTTCATTAGGACACAGGGTAAGATGATCTGCATCTAATGTAAATTTAATCGAGTCTTCAACAAGAATCTTCATTGAGACAGTATTAGACGTACAGACATCATTTTTAACTTGCAATGTTATATCAAAATCATTGGCAATTTTAAGTACAGAAAGGGAAGATCCAGTTGACGTATTGGAACCGGAAGACGCATCATAAGTCCACAAATAAGAAGTTGGATTACCTTTTATACAATCAGAATGTATATTTTTAACAGACGATCCAATACAAACAGTAGTGTCTTGTAAAGGTGTAAGAACGATGGAAGGAACAACATTCAATTGGAAGAACATTGAATCGGACACACAATCCGTGTTTTTTTGCCAAGAACAGATACATCGTTGTATCCTGCACTTCATACATTCCAAGATATTCAGAATTAGCACCCGACACTTTCTTCCATGTCAAATCATGCAATCCTTTAGAGTACCATTGCATTTCATCCACAGGAACGGAGTTGGTTTGTTTTACAGAAAAATAATGCGTGTTTGGATCATTTCCACAAATAGACATTTCATCCTCAATGGTTGAAAAAGTTGGAGTTTTACACTTTTCACACCCAATAGTGACAGTATCCGTAATATAGTAAGGTGCACAAGTATTGAAAGATCCCGAATTGGCAATGTCTAAAATCGTAATATCAGATTCTGCTAAAATAGCACGATAATATAGGGTATCACCAGAATTATCATAAGCAAGTTCTTTCTCTTTAGAAAAAATACTTGTCCAATTTACTTTATCTTTTGAATATTGCCATAATATAGCATAATTACCCAGAAATGTTGATTCCCAATCTGAGTCAAAAAGCGAAATGTAATGATGTTCATGAGTATCTTTACAATCAAAACCCAGCAATGATTTTTTAGTATTTTCCCCATCAATACCCAAAGAAGCTTTCGGCAAAGTCAACTTCTTTTTTTCAAAAGAAGTAAGGGTATTGGATATAGAGTAATAGGCACACGCATTAGAAGGTTGTCCATTTTTCCCTATATAGAGAGCTTCGTCTTTAGCGTCCGTCTTATCATCTGCGCCCGTTACAATTAAACGATAAGTAATATCAGAAGAAGTTTCATACGGACATGTCATAGAGAGTTGGTCAATTCCACTGGAAGCCGTAACATTCGACCAAGTGTGACCGCCATCGTCCGAACGTTGCCATAAACAATAGACATATTTATATATTTCATGCCACGAAGTAAGGATATCATTCGCCACCTCATATCTCACCTGTTCTTCACATTTATGAGTTGTAGAATTCATCACATAATCTCGTCCCACAACAACATTGGGTTCTGGAATCGAATCATCATCCCAGCGATACAACGTAAGATCATCCATGGCAAAATCGTTACCGATACCACCTGCACGTTCAGTTATCACCTGCAAAGTCAAGACATCCCCGTCTTCAGCCTCAAATTCCATATCATATTCGCTCCATGGTTTCATCGTGCGAACATAATCTCCATTATTACCCGGATTGGAAGGCCAATGAGGAATATTACCTGTTTTTAAAGAAGAAAGGAGAACTGGATTGGAGACATCTTTCGTATTTAAGATTCTCATTTCCAATTGTGGATTTACACCCTGAGATACAGAAGCCACATAAATGGTAAACTTGTATTTTCTTTTCTTATCTGACCGATTACTGCAAACATCAAATGTCTCTTCATAAAGGACTGTACCTTCACTATCATAAGCTATGTTGATTAAAAACATAGCACCATCATCATTCCCCGTATGATCTCTTCCTGCTGTAAAATTATCACTATTGAACACTCTTGAATCATTAGTATATTTCCTACATTCTTCGGTTTGATGAAAAACCCACCATGTACTATTGACCCGTCCATAATGGCCATCATCAAAGTACTCACACTCACCTAAATAATTATCACTATCTTCAAGAAATTGACGAACATCGTCGTTTTCCACATCTTCAACGATAGAATCTTTCACAACTCCATAATCTTGACTCCACACGCGATTCCAATATTGTGAGAACGAAAGGAATGTAAAAGAAAAAACAAAAAGAAATAAAAGAAAAATTCGTTTCATAAAAACATCAATTAACAACTGCAAAATTAACAATTATACCAAGAATAGAAAAGCAAAATTCAGTCATAATTTAGAAAAAATCAAGTGAGTTCATTGGAAACATTCAAAAACAAATATTGGTGTCCGCTATACTTGAAAAGGCGCACCATTATAGTCCGCAATGCCAATAAATATGGTGTTGCAGATTCTTTTTTTTAAAAACCAAGCCCCTAATCAAACAACGAGAACTGAATTGAAGGCTCTTTTCTCTCAGAACCCCGTAAGGGTTCCATGTCGGCAGAATAATGGAATTGTATTTCCCCACATAACCCCATAGGGGGGTTGCACATAACATAAAATGCGATTGTTATGTATTATTAATTTAGCGGATAGTACGAATTTCTAATCTCATCAATGTCATTCCTCACGTTATTGTGGCTGACGCAATAACGTGAAGTGTCCTGAATATTGTCGATCTATCTCAGGAATATTCACTTCGTACCAATAATCCGTAGATGGCATCGAATGTCCCAAATAGAGTCCATTCCACCCCTCATCTGACGATACTCCCTCATACAACACCTTACCATATCGATCGAAAATCTTATACGTGGCTTTCTTATATTCTTCCAAATGTGTCACCTTCCATGTCTCCCTACCTTCCACAAAATATTCTGGTATTTCCAAATCAATTGTATACTTATAGTCTAATGTATCAGAACATTCAAATTCATCCATCACTATAATCTGATAATCGAACCCCATGGTCATGTGTTCCAAAATGTTGGATGTCGTTTTCCTTGCACCATAATCATAAGTCAACAAATTCGAAGGTGATTCCACCTCAACCTGACATTTACCATACTCCAAAGGTTCACAAGAAACAATCACAGGATTAGATTGTATATGTACATCCGCATCTGCCACATCCTCACAAAGTCCGTTTTGTACAGTCACACGATACTCCGTATCCTTCCCTGGTGTCACATTCAATGTAACCTCCTCTCCTATCACTGATACGTAACCATCTTCCGCAGAAGTCCACATAATCGCTGTATAGCTGTTCACTCCTATTGGTTTTAACGATACTGATTCGCCTTCACATACAGTAACAGGATTCAACGTAATATCATTTGGCTGATCAACATGGACGAACAACTCATTGGAGAAAGTATCTGGACAAAGACCTCCGTCTATCTTCACTCTTACATAGACCGATTTATCTATTTGTTCAAACTGATAATCTGACGTAACACAATCTGTCGAGTTATCATACCGGCTGAAAGCAGCCTCATTTTCATCACGAGTTTCAATGTACGGGCAATATGACGACAAATTCTCACCGGTCACCTGAACATTCACTGGTGAGCCAGCACAAATGGAATCATCAAGTGTTTCTATCTGCACTGTTGGATGATAACTTACAGCAATCTCATGCTTTAACGTATCACTCGGACAAGCCTCACCTTTGCTCACAAACTGGAAAGTGGTAGGTTCTTTAATAACATCAAGAGACGATGAGGATGTACTTACCTCTCCATTCACATAATCAATAGGATTTCCGTTTTTAAATCCTAAAATTCTATTCTGCTTTTTATCTCTATCTGAATATGGAATGTCATCTCCATCATACGTTAGCCATGCAGGAGACTGCGTGATAATCATACTATCGCATATTTGAGATGGTAAATCGTATGAAATTTTGACCTTTCTTTCCACATCAATAGACACGACATCAGAAGTATCAGGTGTGCAAACGCCAGCACTTGCAATAACACGATAAGATATCGGTTCCATAATCTGTTGTGTAAGTTGATTCATCGTGATGGTATTAAACTCTGTTTCTCCATAATTCATAGCCTGCCATTCTATCTTATCCGCATTGTCTTGGTTCAGTGTCAATGTCACATCACTACCCTCACACACATAGTTTTCCGAAGCAGAAATGGAAACTTGAGGTTTGGCACTCTCATTCACAAGAAAATGAACAGACTCTTTCGGGCACACATTACCATAAACAACAAATTCATAGGCAGCAGATGAAACAAACGCATCATTATATATCATTGTATTTTTAGATAACGTGTCGCCATCTTTCACCCATGCAAAAGAGAGATTAGAAGGGAGTGTCAAATTAGCTTTCAAGTCTATGTTTTCACCTTCGCACACAATAGTAGGGACATCAAAATCGGAAGGCGAAAGAACCACCTTCTTCTCCACGTCGACCGACATTTTCTGTGAAATCTTCGGGCATGCTTTTCCAGTCACCACAAATTCATATGTGGTTTTACTGTTTGGAATATCAGAAAGTTTCAATTCGTTTGTTGACAAAGTATCACCATTGCGTATCCATGCATATCGATTATTTTCGCCCATCGTAGCCACCGCCACCAAATCTAAGGAGCTTCCTTCACAAACAGCCGATGGCAAAGGAGTGATGGTTGGTTCCACTTTAGGTTCAGACGAAACAAGTATTGTATCAGAATACACATTACCACAGATGCCTGAGGTGAGAACGTAGGCTCTGTAAGAAGCGGCATCTGAAACAATTCTTGTATTTCCATCTGTAATAGCCATGGTAGCGAATTCTGTTTCATTATCCATCATGGCTTCCCACATCACCTGATCAATACCATCTTCTAAACTCAAAGAAAGAGTCACATGATCGCCTTCACAAAAGACATCCGACGAAGCAGTTATTTTCACATCAGGCAATGGGGTTACATTAACAGTCATCGTTTGTGAGTTTTTCGGACAAACCTTACCCTTCACCACGAATTCATACGTACTGGTTTCATCTAGAATATCAGAAAGGATCAAGTCAGACTTTGTCAAAGTATCACCATTACGGATCCATGCGAAACTGTTATTTTCACCCATAGAAGCCACCGCCTCCAGATTCAAAGTAGTTCCTTCGCAGACAGATGACGGCAAAGGCGTGATAGTTGGTTCCACTTTGGGTTCTGACAAAATAGTTACCGTATCAGTGTATGTACTAGCACAAGGATCAAGGCTAATAACATAAGCTCTGTAGGAAGCCATTTCAGAAACAGATTTCGTCGTTTCAGCAGTCGTATCAATTACCTCAAACGAGGTGGCATCATCCGCCATTTTTTCCCAAACCACTTTATCTATCGAGAAGGGAGACGTTACAGAAATGGATACTTCGTTTTCACAGACAAGAGTATCAGATGCAGATAATTTCAAATCAGGGAAACCTTCCACTGCAACATGACGAATGTCAGTAATATCAGGACATTCATCTCGTTTAATAACATAAGTATAATCACAAGAGCGTTCAGGATAATCGATTGAACTCGTCAAAGTATCTACACCATCTTTAATCCATATTATAGAGTTATTACCCACTTGAGGGGTGAGTGTTACCGGCATACCCTCACAAATACGATTGTTCAGTAATAACGGTCTCTCCTTAACAATCTCATACGAAATATCAATTGTATTAGAATAGACATCATCACAACCATAAGGAGAGATATACCGCACTCTATAAGCCACATGACCGAAAAGAGTATCACGGATAGCAGGAAAGAAAGAGGTCTCATCCTCATACATAGACTCCCATATCAGATTATCCTGATTCAAACCAGGATGTTCTAAAGACAAATCTATCGGGAGGTCAGACTCATCACAGATTAGCGTTTTTTCAGCATTTATAGTCAAAGTAGGAGTTTCTTCTACATTAATTCTAAAAAGTTCTGTTTTTTGAGGGCAATATTCACCCCAAGCCACAAACTCATAAGTGGCAGATTCGGTCAATACATCTTTAACTTCTAATTCGGAAGATGTTAGGAGTAGACCATTTTTTCTCCATTCAAATTTCTTATCAGGAGAGAAATCCGCAATAGCTTTCAAATCCACTTCTTCATTTTTGCAAACCGTAGAAGGGACAGATTTCAATTGGAAATCAACAGAATCTTCTACAAAGATTGTGAAATTCACCACATTCGAATTACAAATACCATCTGTGGTATACATTGTACAGGGAAGATCTTGTTGTAAATTATTTTTCACAACATAACGGTCGTTTTGCATTGTATCGCCATTAATAACATATCGGGTTGATCTGTCTCTTGTGAAATATTGTAGGGTAATAACCGCATCAGCACCTTGGCAAAGATGTGCATCTAACGCCGGAGACAGACTATCAACGGGTCTATAAATTCGTTGAAAAATGATTGAGTCAGAAATACATTTTTCGTGGGTTGCATAAAACATATACAACATTGTGTCTAAAGAGAAATTAGCAGGAACTGAAAGAGTTTCTGATTTTGCATCGGGTATCAACGTCCAATCTGGGTCACGAGACGTTTTCTGATACCATAAGAGTTCATTGACTGGCGTGTTAGATTCACGTTTAACGACAAGTTCTTCCGTTATATTCTTCCAAAAGCAGATGACTTTAGATGAATCCGAAACCCGAGAGAATTCAGGTTTGTAACACTTCTTACAACTAATGGTAACAGGATCTGTAATAAAAAATCTATCACAATAATCATTTGCGAAACCAGTTTCCGCAATTTGTTGAGCCACTTCATCTTTTTCTGCCAAGATGGCACGATAGAACACAGCCCCTCCTATTGAATTATCATGTTGAATAGTCCTATCCTTGTACGGCAAAGTTTTCCATGTAACGCCATCAGAAGAATATTGCCAAATAAAAGTGTGATAGCCATAAGATGAAGACCATTCGTCATCATATAAAGTAACGCTATGCTCCTCTGTCGGGTCATTACAATCATAGACGCCATAATATTTGAGATTAGGTTTATTATCAATACCCAACATAGCCTGATATTCTTCCACATTACAAGCATTGTATGACAAGTCATCGAAAACAACAGGGACATCCACCGTACCTTTATTAGTACAATAGAAACGAAGATGAGCAATATTCGCAATGGAATTAGGCGATGACGGCATGTGAATCTGAGTCCAATCTTTATTACTACCCTTCACCGTATAGGGCCAGACGAAGAAAGTATGACCTTCATCATCATCCACACAAGCACGTATGTCAAGTGTGCCGGTCGGATCCAACACTTTCACATACCCATTGAGCATATATGATTGGCAATCACAAAAATGAGAGGGAATTATTTGATCTATCATAAGATGTTGTTCGCCATCGGCAGGAACCTTCATATAGAGGTACGCATCATTTTCAGTTCCCGAATGACCTAATGTTTTATAGGTTTCACTTGGAGGCAAGTTTGCACCATAAACAGAATTGAAGATAGAGACATCCGGAGCACAAGTCACGGCATAGTTCGACTCACTTGAGAAAGCGGATGATTGCAATGTATCAAAAGCAGATAAGTCAGCAGCTCCGCCATATCCTCTTATCGTCAAAGAATCCAAAAAGCAAAAACTCTCTTTCCATATTGTTTTCAGATTATTTTTGAATTCACATGTTTGTGTGGCCAAAACTGCAGCAACAGTATGTGAAATAGAATAATAGACACAACCACTAGAAGGACCATTATGCTCGCCGATATATTCAGCTTCCGTTTTAGCATCTGTTTCCGTATCACCACCTGTAATAATAAGACGATATACAGTAGAAGGAGTATATCCACTAGTTTCCATATCCTGTATTAATTCCGTTTTTTCAAGGCCTCCTCCATTAGGGACATTTGACCATGAAAAACCATTATCATCAGATTTTTGCCACAAGAAATAGACTTTGTCATATATTTTCTTCCACGAGGAAAGCACATTATTAGTCACAGAATATCTGACAGACTCAATGCAATGATTATCAGCAGCTCTATAACTAGATTGTTCTCCTTTGATTTTAGGTTGAACCACTTCTTTTTCATCCAAGCGATATAAGGAAATGTCATCTAACGCAAAATCATTACCTAAACCGCTACTACAATGATTCAAGACTTGCAAAGTCAGCACATCTCCCTCTTCAGCTTCAAACTCAACACTATATTCACTCCATGGCTGCACTTTATGCGTATAAATGCCATCCGGATTAGCATTGTTACTATTGTTAAACGGCCACAACGGCAAATCGCCCGTACTCTTGGATGCAATAACAACAGGATTGGCAGGATCTTTTTCGTTAATAATATTTAAAGTAAGATTTGATAGCAATATTATAGAACTTGAGAAAGAAACAGAAGCACCGAAAATGGAGAATTTATATTTTGTTTTCTTACACATATCAAACTTCATAGTCTGACCATAGATAACTTCCCCGTTACCCTCCGAGCCCACATTAACAACCAGCATTCCTCCATTTTTATTGCCTGTATGATCACCGCCAGCGGTAAAATGAGCAGCAGAAGACATTCCACACGATTTCTTACGGTTGAAAGCCCACCATGTACTATTAGTTATTCCATAATAACCATCCTGTATTGGCCAACATTCATCAAATTGATGGTCTGGAACCGTCATAGAAGGGTCTGGAAAATCCATAATCACAGAATCTTCCACTGTTCCGAAATCTTCATGCCAAACCAAATTCCAACTTTGTGCCAATAGCGAAACGATTGACATTTCTATAAAACACAGAATCCAAAATAACCTTTTCATAACGACATCCTGTCTATATGGACGTATTTAAACCAACGAATTAAACATAATATGTTGCAAATTTAACAATAATTGGTAAAAAAAACAGATTTCATCATAAGATAAAAAAACAGAGACGATGTTTTTTTTGCATCGTCTCTGTTTCTTCTATTTAAAACAAGGCACCTTATTTCTTCGTAAATTGTTTTACAACGATTCCCATTGAAGTTTTCAAATTAATCAGATAAACTCCTTGTGACAAATCAGAAACGTTAATGGTGAAATCAGAACTATTTACATCTACATTCATAATCAACTTACCAGTAATATCATTGATCGTATAATTCTCAATTTCGGCAGTTTGAGATTTCACGTTCAATTCAGTTTCAACGAAAGTTGGGCATACAGAGACAGAAGTTAAGTTATCATTTTCAAAATCAAGTTTCGTAATTTCACCTGATCCCAAATCAATGACATATGGATCTTGTAAAGTTCCATAGTTAGCATCTTCCTCGAAGGACAATGCTTGGTCTACAGTATATTCAAATCCATTCACCATTACCTTGAATGTCAATGCATCTTTAGAAGATTCGCCTAACACAACCAAGAACACGGTTGACTTATAGCCTGTTGCACCTGCTCCACGACATACACCATTTGCATCGAACACACCCACTTGTGCATTTGGTATAATCTCGCCATTTTCTTTAACCACAGCAGCAATCGTCATATTACCAGAATAGACAGTTTCATCTACTGGAGTATAAAGAGTTTTCTTAGGAGCCGCCTTCATAGGTGCCATTTTCAAACTAGCCACCTTAGCAGGATACGTAAACGAACGGTCTTTGTTAGCAGCACTCTTATACATGTAACCCTTACCTGGGGTTAAGGATGTAAGTGTACCCACCCATTCAAAGTCTTCATACATTGCAAAGGCAGTCTGACTCTTAACCATATCGCCATCGACAGGTGACAAGTCAGCAAACGCAGCACCCAACGACATATTAGACACGCTATTGAAACCAATCCAGTTCCAACCTGTTTTTACAGAAACAGAATCTTTAGCAGGATCAATAGGGCTACCGATCAAATTCAACACAGCATCTTTGTCCATATTGATTTTGTACATTACGCCAACCTCAGCTGTTTCCAACGTACCGACAAGAGAATCCTCATCAGAATAAGCAACTTGTAACTTTGATTTCAACAAGTTAGTTTCGTCAGCCACGCTATTAAATACCTCATTGATGTTTTCATCTTCAGGTTTCACATTCAAAGAGATCCAGTTCCAACCTTTCCTCAAATCAAACATTTGTTCTTGTAAATCTTTTGTTTCGAATAAAATAGGTTTTGTCATAGAACCGAATACCTTATTTGTCTCAAAAGAGATTGGAGTTGAAGTAGACAAAGAAGGATAAATAACACCTGTTGATGCATCCCATGCTTTGAAGGTAATGTTCTTATTTACCTCTGCATCATTTCCATAGACACCCAAAGATACGAAGTAAGCATCATAACGAGGGTAATAAACCGGAGAAGCAACACCCACGCAAACGCCATTGATGAAAGCAGCCACCATATCATCCTCGTCTGAGCTATATTTACCATCTACTTTCAACTGAGCAAGGACGCTCATTGAGTTCTTGTATTGAGAAGGATCCACGATCCAATTAGGTTTGTTAGCAGTCACTTTAACGATTAAAGTCAATGGAACACTGATTTCATCATTACCAGTCAAATAGATTGACTCCTCGTAAGTACCAACAGGAGTAGCATCACTGATTTCGAAAGAAATCTTTTCATTTTTCTTAGCAGCAAGTGAGCCGCTTGATTTGCTAGCAGACAACCAAGAAGGTAGACCGCTGATAGACCAAGATTCCGTAGCAGCACCTTGATTAACGACCGACACTTCAAAAGAAGAAGATGTTTCAGCATCCTTTTCAATTGCAATCTCCTCATCCGACCAAACCAAACGATTTTGGTTGATGTAGGCTGACCATGTAATAACATTAGATTTGTTGTTATTCTCATCAAGAACATCTTGTACCGTAAAATATACCGTTGTACCCTCTAAAAGTTTCGGACTTTCATTAAGAGAAATAGATATTGTACGTTCAGAAGATGCAAAAGAATAGGAGATATCAGACAATTGTTTCTTTGGTCGCAAAGAAGGAGTGGTATTTGCCTGTACTGCATCACCTTCAACCTTTTTGTTTTGACATAATTCATTCAAAGAATAAACAGAAGATGATTGTCCATAACTATCTTTTTCAAGAGTTTCAAATGGGCAATACACCATCAAACCAGCTTCATCGCCATTCAAACGAACATAACGGAATTCGTCAATAGTTTTAGCATTAAATGTTGCAATCCAGTAACGAATTTCATCCACATCACCTTTAAAATTATCCGTGTATTTAAACTCGTTGACAGTATCATCATAATAAGATTGAGCACCTATTGTCAAATAAGATGCGCGTAAAGTTGGAATATCCTCTGATGAAATTTGTTTCACAGCAACGCCATCCACATAAACAGTAGTCATACCATTACGAAGAACATTCAAAGCAACATGATGCCATGCGCCATCCAAATAATTATTAGTAGACAATTGGTTTTCGAGTGCATTCGAAAGTAGAGTCAAATAACCAGACGCATTAAACTTCAACGCAAGAGTCGTGTCTGCGCTCCACAAGGTTGCCTTTTGTTGTTGTTCACCGCGGAACCACATTTCAACCATATAGTTAGATGATGAAGAAATAGGGCATGTGGAAATATTTGTCATTAATTTATTATCACCATTCAAATGAGCAGCATAGTTCTCATTATTCAAATACCATGTTTCACTTGCTAAATTCATATTACGATTACGAGCAAGATCATTGGCAACAAGTCCATGACCTTCATCAAACTTCCAATAACCTATTAAATTTTCTGTAGAAGCTGTTTTCACAGAATACATTTGACTATGAGCTTCTGTATTCGTACGACCTATATTCCACAAAGAAAGTTCACTAATAGCTCCCGTTATGTTCTTACCCACATACAATTTTCCAGAACCCAAATATGTATTTTTCACTTCTTTTTTATCAAACAATTGTTTTTCCACATCTCCATAAGCAACCAAAGCACTTATATAAGGGTAATTGGCATTAAGCGAGATTGTCAAGAAGCACCATTTGTCAAATGGAATTTTTTCAACAGACGTTATTTTCTCACCCTCAATTTCAACACTCAAAGTACCATTCTCATTGACAGAAACAATCAATGGGTCTCCATTAGGATCAATTGATATCAAATCGCCACCAGATGAAAGATTTACCCACATATCCATAGAAAAGCTCTTCTTTGTAAGATTGAGATTAGACTCTGTATATGCAGCATAAGATGATCCATCCATTTTCAATGCGACATCATGGTCTACTTGTGCATCATTCTTGACTCCTTGAACAATAAAATTCTTATTATCAAGATAACTGCTACGAATATCTTCATTAAATGTCACACCGATTTCATCTCCTGCTTCCAAGACACCATCAGAAGGATTAGGATTACCTAACACAAGAGGTTGAGACATATCTTTAATCATCTCAATTGGTTCACTTTCCCTTACTATCAATCCCTCTCCTGATTCACATTCAGATACAGCACGGAACAGATATGTTTGATCTTTAAACAAAGGAGTAGACATAGGGAATGATGCCGATTGACTATAACTTTTTTGAAGATCAGCCGCATCAAAATACACAGCACGATTCCATGACGTTTCGCGTTCTCCTTTATATTGAACCGACACACCCTTAAAATTCAAGAAATCCTTATTATAATCATATACAGTCAGATGAACTGTATCATGCGTATCCATATTCATCACATGATTGTCTAATGACAAAGAAATTGGTGAACAAGAAGGAACGAAACTAACAGACAAATAGACTGTTTGAGACAAACCTGATTGACATACAGAAGAAAGCGTAACTGGAATTGAATCAAATTTCATCACGTCTAAACGAGTTTGACTAATCTGCAAATTAATTTTTTTCTCTTCCGAATCTTCTAATTCAATAACACGATCAACTTCATTGTTATCAATTTTAACAGCCATACTTGGATTAGAAGTAACATCAACACTCAAGGCATATTCTACTGCATCGTGTGTTTCTGATTCGTTTTTGAGCGTCAAAACAAAGTTTGCGGGAGTTCCACAAGGCACATTTGTCGCAAACGGATTTTCAACCTCAATTCCGGGTTTTTCTATTTGCATTGTCTTTTCACTCAAAACATGAACATCAGGCTCAAAATATTTTGTTCTCTCCTCATCCTCATAAGGGCAATCTGTTTCTCCTGCTTTCAAGAAAAAGACTGGACCATATTCATCCGTTGGATCTTCATATACATCCACATCCATTTTATCTCCTGCTAACACATAAGAAACATTCGTACAACTTGAGATGTCTGTTTCCCGACTTTCCTCATGATGATAACCCTCCTTCAATGAAACTTCTGTCAACATACCAAGACCATTAAAATGATATCCGAGTGAATTACCAACAGAAACACAGACTTCTACATTATGAGTAGAAATATTAACCGTATCATGACAAATTTCCCTACTCCAAGAATATGGAACATACGGAGAAATTGTTTGAGAAACAGGCGTTTTTTCCAACATCGTTTTCACCTTTGCCTCCTCATTTTTTCTCAACTCATTTTTCCACGTATTAATTTGGTTGTTAAACCATACAATTGTATCTGAATAACAATTTTCATGATCAGGAACAATCATAATATAGCTCGGACCAACCATTTCTGACGCAGAGGTTTTATCTCCCCAAACCGTTGAGTCAGTATTATTGCTTCCAAACCCATAGTCACCTTCCTTTAATGTTGTAATATAGATAGGTTCGGATGATATGTTTTTATACGTTGTATCATAAGATGCTGAATCCACAGTTCTTAAAAAACCATTTCTCATGCTTTCCAATTGTGGCATAATATCCTCCACTATATCTTTTTGCGTATAATGGAAAGACGTTGCATGTTGTTGTCCAATAGAAACCGCCTCTGCAACATCAACATAAAAACTATCCATCTTTTCCACACTACGATGAATATCAACCATTGTAGAAGTTCCAAATATATAATTGGAACCTGTACCAATAAAGACATCGCCCTCAGCACCAACCAAATCTTCAGGAGTACTAATATCCACATTAGTAGTTGTTGTGGTGGTATAAGTCATACCCTCATCCAAAGTATAACTTCCCTCTTCTGCTACCGTATAATCATCTACACTATTTATTTCATTTATAACCAAAACGCCATAACCTGTAGCCGTCTCTCCCGTCATACCCAAATTAAAGGTTACACTTACAGACTCCTCCGTAATCAATGAATTAGTTCTTGAAAAGACATCTGCAAGGACAGATCCTTGGGATAAAGTTGCTGTTGATTCCGATCCTGGTGGGTCTCTCAACACATAAGACACAACAATTGGACCACCCGTAACAAAATTTTTACCTGAAGAAAAACCTCCCAATACAATACCTTTGAATTTTCCATTCTCACTCCATCCTTTTTCTTTCTCTTCATAAGTATAAACAATATTCATGCCCAACAAATGATCTCCTGTGATATTAGGGAATGTAGCTTTAAACTTATACTTAGCCATACCCATTGAGTCGAGTGTCAACTGTGACGCACCGCTTTCAATAATTTCACCCGTGTAATGTTCTGTTTCTCCCGGATCATTACAAACTTGAGTGGCACCCAAATCGTTACTTATCGTTACGACAGCACCTGCCAACGGAACCGTATCATACACATTTTTTCCATTATCATATTTTTCATACGCATGAATCGTATATGAATATGAGGACATTTGTGTAAAGACAGGATAATTGAAATAATATGCGATTGAATCCCCATCTTTTTTATACAACTGTATCGTATCTATATCTCCAGTAGCCTTATCTTTATATACATAGATATTGTCACCAAAAGCATGATCGCTATTTAAAGGGATGACATCAAACGAAGGTTGTTCTATTCGATGTATTACATCCAACGCATACAAATATTCAAATGTTGTCGTATCTTTACCACTGACCAAAGTATCTGTCTTTGTTTGTAGTTTTTTTGACTTCAAATCAACAGATTCAGGTATTTCCAAACCAGTAGGAACACCCTCCGAAGCAACGCTGGCAACCTTATAGAAAAGCGGAGGCACTTGCACAGCAAACTCTCCTGTTACAGAATCCGTTGTAATAGTTATTCCTTTTTGTCCTTCTCTTGCTATTACTTTTGAAGATGTTTTCGGACTCTTTAACACCGTAGTAAATTCTCGTTCGCCAGAAAGACACATATTATAACCCGACTCCAATACGATAGTTCCCGTACCAATATTAGCCTTGCCGGCACCCATTCCATGTTCTTTCTCTTTTTGTATTGTACCACCAGCAACACGACCAGTCAATGTTACAAACGTTGAATCGATAAAAGAAATAGGGTTAGTCTTACTACCTTGTTCTTTATCAATATACTTCACACCAGTCGTTGGCCATCTTCCTTGACTAAATATATGACCTTCCTTTTTAACTACAACCCAATGCTCTCCATTGCCTAAACTTATTTCAAAATTTCCATCTTTATCTGTTAACACATAATTTCCAGTCGTATCTATTTCAGACGCCTCAATATATTGGTTTTCAAAAATCTTACCGACATAAATATTAACACTATCAACTGGACATTCCGTGTTATAATAAGTGACCTTCCCATAAAATTTAAACGAAGAATTATCTTGGAAATTAACCTCTGCTGAACGTATATCCTTACTTAGCATACATGAACCCGTCGCAGCAGTCAATCCGTCATGAACATAATTGAATTTATGAGTTCCAAAACTTGGTTCTATTATAAAATCAGAGCCAGAGCCAACATATTCAACTTCTAATTTATAGCTACCCTTACTATCTGTCTTAACGGAATCCACAAATTCATATTTGCCATTCACATCTTTAGACACAGCAATAGTTACACCACTTACTGGAGTTCCTCCCGAAGAATACGTAACTTTTCCATATATAGTTCCAGTAGCTTTATACTTACCAGACTCAGAGATATTCGTTGAACTTTTATCACAACGAATTAATTTAACATCATATTTATAATCTTTCCCAATTACAATTTTGTCATCCTTATATTCATAAGATGATTTTGAATCCTTAATTGTGGCTATAAGCTCAGCATCGCGCATAATTTCAAAAGTCGTCGGATCGATACCAATTTGATTTACTTTCCATGATAAGACAACTGCCTCCTCTTTTGTATCAGATTTCACAGTTAAACCACCCGAAAATTCTGTTTTCTCAATTATCTTTGCGTCTGCTGTTCCCTCTTTTTTTATGCCTTCTTGATTCTTATAATCTTTGAAAAGAGGAGAAGTAATAACCTTGTAAGTATATACATTACAACTATTCGGAACTTTATTATCCGTATACTCTGTATTAAGAATACCAGATTGCAATTTTTCATATTTGTTTTTCTCCTTAATTGTTCTTTGTACTTCATAGGTATAATCGCCATAAAGTTGAGGAGTAGATGACCAACTCAAATCAACAGAATTAGCATTAGCAGTTGCCGTAACTTTCAATATAAAATTTGATGTGCTCAAATTAGCATTCACAACACGTTTTGCCGTTTTATAAACAACACCCTCAGGGAATCCAGACGGAACATATTGTACTGCATATACATATTGTGTATCATATAACAAACTGCTTCCTGATTTCGTATCGACCTTATCAGCATAATAAGTATTAGATAAATTTTCTGTCACCGCTATCCACGAACTAGACATAGAAGGATCGTCAGATGCCTTACGACGGAACACGCTCCATGATCCATTGGCATTAGTTCCTAATTCTGAATTCCATTCCAACGTTAACGTGCCATTCATAATATCATATTTCGACACTTTCAAATTTTTCAAAGTAGATCTAACATAACAAACATCTTCAACACCCTTATCTTTAAAATCTTTTTGCAAACACTTATTTCCTGATAAATCAACAACATCCATTGATGTAACCGATGTGATTTTCAAACCTTTCACATCACTTCCTCCATCTAAAACGCCTCTAAAATATAATACATTTGTACCATTTCCGCCTTTATACTTCAACGTTCCTATATTAGTCACAATTGTTGCATCAGTAGACACGTTCACCAATTCATTAAACTTTAAAGAAAGTGTAAAGGTGTCACCTTCAAAATAAATATTATCCGTTCCAGAACAGCAATATAAATTTTCTAATGTTGGAGCAACATTATCATAATAACTCACATAGATCTTTGCATTTGTTATTCGACCGTGATCATCGTCTTTACCATCTGCGTCCCATGAGCTATATATGACATTTGATGTTTTTCCATTTTTCTTTAATGGCATTAGAAAATATTCACCATCTGAAGACAAAGCATCCGTAGCTACAAATGATTTATGTTGAATCAAGTCCACATCAATTGTTTCGTTACTAGAATTAACAAAGTGGTGACCTGTCACATGTTTTCCTTCATCCATATTTGATGGATAATCAATCGGAACATATCGTTTACAAAGTTTAGCAGGATTATCTGTTAAATAGCCAGATACGTAACTTGACTCAAAACTTGTACTAAACAAATTATCGCCCAATTTAGCATTTCCGTCATGACAACTATAACAATCATTATGTTCTTTTTGATCGCTAACGCACAAATAAAAATACGCATTTAACTCCTGAAGAAGTTTAAAGTGAATTTTAAACTTATATTTTTCGGGAGTATAATATATCGCTTTATAATATGTTTCCTCCGCCGTTTTCACTTTAATTAGCGATGACGCAACCTTCTCTGTATGATCATCATTAACCGCATACCAATCTGACGGATCTGATGACGTTGTATCCAAACTAGTAGTCAATTGGTCATTCAGTGCTATGGTAGTATCACTCAAAGTAAATTCATTATCATACTTGATAGAAACGTCACAATACTTACCGCCAAACTCATTCCACGCCATAAGACTAAAGTCTCGAGTCTTACCATAAGCATCAATTCCTTTTGCAGAGATCAATTCAACAACTACATTTTCCGATGTTTTGCCCGCAGGAATTTTCACACTTCCTGACTTGTTTTTATAATGAATACCACTAATAGCTGATCCATCCATTGTACGATAATATACAATAGTAGAATCACTCGTTTCTTTACGGGTAATCGTAAATGTAACTTTCGTTGAATTCTTACTAACTGAATTTGCAGTCACCAACGAAATCACATCACAATCCGCAGCCCACGTTGACATACCTATGCCAAACATCATCGACATAAGCACACACCATCTCAAAATTTTAGATCGAATTTCCTTTTTCATTTTTTTTGTTTATTTATAATTTTAATCTATGGTTCTAAAATCTTATCCTTCCGACTTTGGTAATTGTCCACACTTTAACGCAATCTTATTTTCATACAAATTCCTTTCGAAACAGCATAAAATAATTATAACTTTCAACTCGAGAAGTGCATAATTTCCATTCGTTTTTTTTGTTAAAAAGCTTAAAATAACGATATCATCCAACTCTTTCGAAAAAAAACCATGCAAAGATACCACTTATTTGTTGCAAAACAAACATATTTACTTCCTCATTTTTTTACCATATCATTTTTTAAGGAAAATCAATATATATATGTCATATGTAAATATTTCTTTCTTAATTAGATTGGCTCTGTTGTACTTTATGATTGATTTCTCACGATGTTAATCTCCTAAAGGGGAACTAATCAAGGAGGAAAATATAACTTTTTCACCCACATTTAACACCTAAAGGCGTAGGGGTGTAGATAATCCCGTTAGGGATATGATGTGAGTAGAGGTCTATTGTGATCCTGAACAATGATAGCAATTTTCAACTTCAGATTTGGCACAAAAAAAAAACCACCGAAGACAAATGTCTCCGATGGCTTCTCTCATTTTATATAGTTAATCACTCAGCCTCACCAAATGGAAGAGGTGTTCCTGATGGCAATCCTTGTGAGAAGTCATACTCGCCACTGGTTGCTATCACATCATTCACTGTTATCTCTATCATCTCCATCTCGGGAGTTTCAAATATTTGGTTTTTCATATTTTTTTATTTAAATCATATTTAACTTTAGAAAAAAAACACATGCGATACCATGGGAGCGTATGCAATCCAATAAAGGGCGTATGCTATACGCCCCTACGCAATCTCTCATTTATTTTTGTTCCTTTACAATAAATTTCTGTTCGTTGACAACATACACACCAGCCGACAAACCTTCAAAGCATGTTGCCGACTCCACATTGGCACGGACAACTCTACCCAATGCATCGTATACTGTAACTATATCCGAGACAATCTCATCATCTTTTATCATCACGATGCCTGTTGTATTGTCATCGAAAGCAATACCCAAGGTATGCGGACGAGAAGAAGGATTAATTCCCGGACGAGGCATTTTCATAAAACATGTACGGAATTGACTTACAAAAACCGTATCAACTTCACACAAAAAGCCCTTCGAATAGATGTAAGACTGAGTATTATATGCTTTAGACATAAATGTATCACTTACATAAGTTCCCATATGATCTAAATAATTTATATCAATAGAATGCGTTAACATATCATCGTATTCCCAACTCACATTTATCATGTCATTAATCAAACGTTGGTTTATCTCCCCAACCTTAACGACATATGGAGTATTTGCAGTTAATACATCATCTGTCACTTTTGAGAAATGTAAGGTTGATGTTTCTTCATCGAAATCATCATAAACATAAGCCGTCCCATTCAGTTTATCTGCGGGTACAGCAACAGGAAATATAAAAGTAACCATATCACTTTCCGCGATACGATCATAACAAAGCGTATCTATATGAAAAAAAATCAGGAATCATAAAAAATGGAAGTGTATCATTTATGGTTAACTTAGCCGCCTTGTAATAATCATTTTGAATACTATACCAAATAACATTTTCTGATTTTACAAGCAACAAATCATTATTAACAGTATCCTGAATAATCGCAAAAGAATTGTTGTTCAATTTAGTCTTACAATTAACAGAATCAATGGTTTCGGAGCCATCACAATCAATGACAAGAGCCTCATAATCTTCGAACAAGACTAAATGCAAGGTTGACTCCTTTTGAATATTGTAATCCGACAAAGTACGATAATCTTCAATCAGGTTGCCCGCAAAAATCAAACATTGTTGTTCGTGCGGGATACCCTCTTTATCTTGAATTTTAGCTTTTACATCTTGAATCATATCCGACGGTTCAACATCGAGGGTTATTGTTTTACCCGCCAGAGTCTTCACAAAAATTTGCATGGCATACGAATTCACATTCAGTGCCATAAATAGCAGTAATGCTAACAATGATTTAACACTTCTCATGACTTTTAATGTTTAAGATTAACAAAATTTAAATTCTACAAAACGACAATCAAACTCGCAAACCACGTTTACGGGATAACCTTATCTTTATGCGAACGATTAAATTGTCTTTTTATGTTCGAAAGTTTAATTCTATGTTAATGCAAAAAAATAAAAATATTAATAATAAAACAAACAAAAAATCAGCAAAAAAAAACAAAAGTCAATTAATAAACAGAATTACCCTTTAATTTTACTGTCCGTTAAGCGTGAAATAAATTTATAACACACTGAAAAAATAGCAAGTACGGATATGAAAACTTGAGCCCCCTTGCACAAAACACGACAGCCATCATATCTTCAGGATCCTCTGAATACTTACCCTCCACTTTCAATTTTTGGGGAAATTATTGGTGTCCGCTAAACGTAAAAACGAAATCATAATTCATTAAAAAAAAACATTTCTCATA
Organism: Paludibacteraceae bacterium; assembly: GCA_024401435.1. Classification (GTDB taxonomy): domain Bacteria; phylum Bacteroidota; class Bacteroidia; order Bacteroidales; family Paludibacteraceae; genus UBA1181. The sequence continues at coordinate 23,040 of JAKSLB010000003.1, forward strand.
GCAGTCTATGTTTTTGTTTGTACAGAACTGATTAAATCACCGGAAAGAATCAGATGTTTTACAACTTTCTAACTCATGGGGTTCTCTATAAATTCCCCATATAGAAAAAAACGTCATTCAAAATTGAATGACGTTTTTATCATATATCTCGAATGATTATTTTGCGAAACTAACAGCTCTTGTTTCACGAATAACCGTAATCTTAACCTGACCTGGATAAGTCATTTCATCCTGAATTTTCTTAGCGATATCGTAAGACAATGTTTCAATCTCCTTATCGTCAATCTTATCAGCTCCAACGATTACACGAAGTTCACGACCTGCCTGAATTGCATAAGTCTTCACAACACCAGGATATGAAAGTGCCAATTTTTCCAAATCATTCAAACGTTTGATGTAAGCCTCAACAATTTCACGACGAGCACCAGGACGAGCACCCGAGATTGCATCACAAGCTTGTACAATAGGAGATAACAAGCTATCCATTTCAATTTCGTCGTGGTGAGCACCAATAGCATTACAGATTTCTGGTTTTTCTTTGTATTTCTCAGCCAACTTCATACCTAAAATTGCGTGTGGCAATTCTGGTTCATCATCAGGCACCTTACCAATATCGTGAAGTAGACCAGCACGTTTAGCTTTCTTAGCATTCAAGCCAAGTTCAGTAGCCATGATTGCACAAAGATTTGCAGTTTCACGAGCATGTTGCAACAAGTTTTGTCCGTAAGAAGAACGGTATTTCATTTTACCAATCAAACGAATCAAATCTGGGTGTAAACCATGAATACCCAAATCGATTGTAGTACGTTTACCAGTTTCAACGATTTCATCCTCCACCTGTTTTTTCACCTTAGCAACGACCTCTTCAATACGAGCTGGGTGGATACGACCATCCGTAACCAATTGGTGAAGAGCCAAGCGAGCCACCTCACGACGGACTGGGTCAAAAGCAGAAAGAACGATAGCTTCCGGAGTATCATCCACAATAATCTCAACACCCGTTGCAGCTTCAAGTGCACGGATATTACGACCTTCACGACCGATGATACGACCTTTCACCTCATCAGAATCGATGTTAAATACAGTTACCGAGTTTTCAATGGCAGCCTCAGTAGCCACACGTTGGATTGTTTGAACAACAATACGTTTAGCCTCTTTGTTAGCCGACATTTTAGCCTCTTCCATAATCTCATTTACATAAGACATGGCATCTGTTTTAGCCTCTTCTTTTAATGATTCAATCAAACTAGCTTTAGCTTCCTGAGCAGACAAACCAGAGATGGTTTCCAAACGCTCATTAGCCATACGGTTTAATTTTTCCAACTCTTGTTTACGAGAGTTTACCACATCCATTTGATTGTTCAAGTTTTCCTTCATAGTTTCATTCTCAGCGCGACCTCTTTGCACTTCTGATTGAATTTGATTCAATTGCATCTCACGCTGTTTCAGTTTAGATTCAAACTGTTGCATTTTAGCATTTCGTTGATTACACTGAGCTTCATACTCATTTTTCAACGTCAAATATTTTTCCTTCACCTCCAACATTTTGTTATCACGGAGGACTTTTGCTTCAGCTTCAGCTTCCTTCAAAATATTGCTTGTACGAGACTTCAGCAACGTATTCATCACAAGCCATGTCACCAGTCCGCCAACCAAGAAAGCTGCTATAATATAAACAATTACCATAAATAAAAACAATTAAAATATATATAAAAAACGCACTTCCCTTCGAGCCATACGAAGAAGAAATGCGGGAATTACTAATTAAATTTTCGACTTATTAATCCAAATGCTGGTCAATATCTTTTTCCAACTCTTCCAGCTTTCGTTTTAATTCATCATTAGCCGCCGTCATTTTTTTCAAGCGTACTCCAAAATCTAACGCGACTAATTTCAAATATGTTTCAATTCCAAAGTTATTATCAGTTGACGAATAACGTTTTGTATAATTATTATACGTTGACTCTATCAACTTTACTGCCTCACGGAAATACTGCTCATCACTTCTTCTTACCGGTAATTTCAACTCGCGTCCAAGTATCTTAACCGTAATAGTAAAATGATCCTCCTGATTCGGCATATTACTCATTTAAAAGTGAAATACATTTTTCTACTTCCCGCTCCAATTTCAACATTCGATTGCGCATCTGTTTCGCTTCATCCTCAGAAACTTGCGTTGCTTTCACAATCATCAAGCTGTTCAACTTCGTGCGACAATCTTCCAATTCTCTTTGCGTATTCAACAACTGCTCTTCCAAAAGAGTAACCTTTTGGGTCAACTGAACGTTTCGTGCTTTTAGGTTATCATTGACAACCAACAAGTGATGCACTTTCGTTTCAACTCTTTTTTCTACGTTGTCTACGCTCTCTAAAGTAGCCATTCTACCAAAAATCTACGCAAAAATAACATTCTACATTGAATTATGAAAATATTTTGCTGAAATAAAATGGAATTAAATAGAATTAAATGAAATTAACGCATGAAAAAGCTTCTCTTTTTAGGGGATTTCTATAAATTGCTTTGTGGTGATTTTGAAGATTTTGTCAGACAGACTGCAGATTTGAAAGAAGGAGCAGTGCGGGCACTGTGACTGAGTGAAAATTAGCAAGATGGCGACAAAAATTCAAAAGCACACAAAAGAAGGAAGAATAATCCTTATTTGAAAATTTAAGAAATCGGGGAATTTATAGAAGTCCCCTTTAAAGTTTTCAATCTTTTTTTCTAATTTTGGATTGCGAAAAGATTTTTACATTGAATTTGACATCTGAAATAGTTCAATTTTTAAAACCGCACTACAAATGGGCAATTCTTTCTCCCCTTTTAGTGGGATTGGAAGTGTGTGCCGAATTGTCTCAGCCTTATTTCATGTCTCGAATTGTTAACGAAGGAATTCTATCCAATCAGTCAGACATTATACTTCCTATCGCCATTCAGATGCTCATCATCACCTTCGTGGGTATGTTGGGCGGCGTTCTCTCCATCTTTGCCGCGGGGCACGTCTCCTACAGTTTCGGAGCGGATATGCGACAAGCTCTCTTCGACAGAATAGCTCACTTTTCTTTCCGCAATATCGACAAACTACAAACAGGTTCACTGATCACTCGTATCACCAGTGATGTTTATAAAGTACAGAGTGTCATTCAATCTTCCATGAGATTGCTATTCCGCTCTCCTTTCTTATTTGTTGGTTCCGTTGTGATGGTCCTTTCAATTAGCAAAACTCTATCTACCGTTTTGCTAATCATTTTACCCATATTGTTGTTTTGTGTCTACTTGGTTGTCAAGCAAGCTTATCCTGTCTTCATGAGAATTCAGGAAAAGACCGACCGCCTCAACACTGTTATTCAAGAATCATTAGCTGGCGTTCGCGTGGTAAAGGCTTATACTCAGGAGGAAAAGGAACAGCAACGTTTCAAAGAAGCAAACGATGATCTGATTGAAAATAATCTTAAAGTCAGTAAACTGATTGTTCTATTGGGTCCCATAATGTCTCTTATCCTCAATATTGGTATCGCTTTTGTTGTTTTTGTAGGTGCAAAATTGATGAACGCCGGGGAGAATATCAACGTGGGTGAAATCATGGCTATCACCAACTACCTCACACAAATCTTAATGTCCCTGATGATGGCTCAACGCATCATCATGTCCATCACAGAAGCAAAAGCTTCCATGGTACGTATCAACGAGGTATTCAACACGGAATGTAACGAAGAGAATTGCGACAAATCAACAGATGACAAATCTATGGAATGTGACACTTCCCTTCGTTTCGACAATGTTTACTTCCGATATAATCAATCAACAGAAGATGTCAACGACAACTATGTATTAAAAGGCATCAATTTTTCCGTCAAACAAGGAGAAACCATCGGAATCGTAGGAGGAACAGGCTCTGGCAAAAGCACGTTGGCTCAACTAATCATGCGTTGTTACCATGCCGACAAAGGGACAATCTATTTAAATGGGAAAGACATCCACGATTACTCATCGGAACAACTGCATCATCTAGTTGGATTGGCTATGCAAAACATCCAACTATTCTCGGGAACTATCGCCGAGAATCTTCGCTGGGGTAAATCCGACGCCACAGATGAAGAACTGGTAGATGCTTGCAAAAAAGCTCAAATCCACGATTTCATCGAGAGTTTAGAAAACGGATACAATCATATGATCAAGCAAGGAGGCGTTAATCTATCTGGCGGACAGAAGCAACGTCTTTCCTTAGCTCGAACACTCATTGGGCAACCTTCAATATTAGTTTTAGACGATTGCCTCAACGCTGTCGATCTTAAGACTGAAGCTGCATTGAATCTTGCACTTCGGAAGATAAACTGCACAAAAATCATCGTATCACAACGCATTAGCACCATAAAAGATGCCGACAGAATTCTTCTTTTAGAAAAGGGTGTCATCATCGGAGAAGGAAAGCATGAGGAACTAATGGCAAGCAATGCTGTTTATCAAGAAATTTGTCATTCACAATTGGAATAGATTATGGGAAAAGGATTAACAGCAAACGGATGGCAAAAAAGAATGGAGGCGATGGGTAGTGCGGAAGACAAAGCCCAAGACGTGAAAGGCACGACACGTCGTCTGCTCTCCTATTGGAAGGAACACAAAATCTTATTGTGTGCCATTGTCATTCTTTCCCTTATTGGTGTTGCTTGTTCCCTTATCGGTCCATACATATTAGGATTGGCTATTGATCAATGCATTACTGATGAAGTATCCGCTGGGAATGGTATCAATTTCGACAAACTACTTCAAATGTTACTATTATTCTTTGGCGTGCATCTTTTTTCCGCATTTTGCACATGGTTCCAAGAATACGGAATGATGTACACCACTCAAAAGATTGTCAAGAAAATGAGAGAAGAGTTAACACTCAAACTGCAATCTCTCAGTTTGCGATACTATGACAACAATCTAAGAGGTAACTTGATGAGTTACTTCACCAATGACATAGAACTCATCAAAGAGGCGATGGGCAACTCACTCATTCAACTCATCACCAGTGTCTTATCACTAATAGGCACCATTATTATTATGGCAAGACTTAGTGTTCAACTCATGGCGGTCACTTGTCTGACAGTTCCATTGACGATGTTGCTTAGTAAGTTTATCATGCAACGTACCCGTAAATATTTCTCACGTCAACAAATCGCCTTGGGTAATCTAAACGGTATGGTGGAAGAGTCCATTTCAGGCATGAAAGTGATTCAAACATTCGGACAAGAAAACGAGCAATCGGAGAAATTCAAGGTGTTAAACAAAGAGGTGAAAGAGACTGGTGTACGAGCTCAAATCTACAGCGGCATACTAATGCCATTGATGAGAGTCTTAGACAACTGCAGTTACATTTTCGTCACACTGGTCGGTGCCTTTCTTGCAGTGAAAGGTTCTATCACAATAGGTATCATACAATCATTTCTACTCTACACGAAAAACTTCCAACGTCCTATCAATACGATTGCCACGCAACTCAATTCCATCCAATCCGCCATTGCAGGTGCAGAAAGGATCTTTGTATTATTAGACGAGCAACCAGAAGTGACAGACAAGGCATCTGCCAAAGAGCTAACAGATGTGAAAGGTGAAATCGTATTTGATGACATCCATTTTGGATACCTACCCGATCATCCTGTACTAAAAGGGATCACCTTCACAGCCCAGCCCAACGAGATGGTCGCCATTGTTGGTACAACCGGAGCCGGGAAGACCACCATCATCAATCTACTGACACGATTTTATGATATGCAAAAAGGATCCATACACATTGATGGAATAGACATACGAGACGTCACTCAAAAAAGTCTACGTCAAAACATCGGCATTGTGTTACAAGACCCTTATTTGTTTTCCGAAAGCATACTCTACAATATCGGATATGGCAAAGACGGATTCACAGAAGAGGAGGTTTACAAAGCAGCAGAAGCAGCCAACTGTGACAGTTTCATCTCACAATTACCTCTTCAATACAATCAACCTATCTTAGAGCAAGGAGGAGGAATCAGTCACGGACAGAAACAACTTCTAACCATTGCCAGAGCGATTCTCTCCAATGCTCCCATCTTAGTATTAGACGAGGCTACTAGCAACATTGACACAAGAACTGAAATTCTGATACAGCAAGCCATACAACGATTATCCACAGGAAAAACCTGTATCGTGATTGCGCATCGTCTTAGCACGATTAAAAATGCAGACAAAATTGTAGTGATTGATGACGGAAGAATTGTTGAAAGCGGAAAGCATCAAGAACTACTAGACAAAGGTGGTGCATATTATCAGATTTATCATAGTCAATTTTCATCTTAAAAGGAGATAAACGAACTAAATTAGAGCAATAAAAATGAGCGAAATTTTTGATTGGAAGAAAGACACGAAGCGATGTCTTGTCATCATATTAGCTGCTTTCATTATGGCAGCCAACATAAAAACATTTGTTCACACAGGTGGTTTATACCCTGCAGGTGCGATGGGACTCACCCTACTCATTCTACATATTGGCGAAACATTTTTCAGCATTACACTTCCCTACACGATCATCAATCTGATTATCAATGCAATTCCTGTATATATTGGATTTCGGTTTATTGGAAAGAAGTTTACCATATACTCCTGTGTGATGATTCTACTGACGGGCCTTTTCACCGATATTCTACCCGCCTATACCATCACAGAAGATACTCTTCTCACCAGTATTTTCGGAGGTATTGTCTGCGGAATAGCCATCAGTCTCTGTTTAATGGTAGAAGCCACATCTGGTGGGACAGACTTCATTGCCATCTACATGTCTGAGAAAAAGCACAAAGACTCTTGGAACTTATCATTGGGTATAAACATAGTCATCTTAATCAGTGCTGGGTTCCTGTTTGGATGGGATAAGGCTCTTTACTCCATTATTTTCCAATTTGTCACCACGCAAGTACTGCACCTCTTACACAAAAGATATCAGAAAGAGACGCTTTTCATTGTAACCACACATCCCAACGAAGTGTGCAAAATCATTGATGACAACACGAAACACAGTGCAACCATCGTCAAAAGCGAAGGCGCAGCCAGACATGGAGAGAATTTCATTGTCTACTCTGTTGTTTCCAAAGAAGAATACGTTCGCGTGGTGCACAAAATAAAAAAATTCGAGCCAGAAGCATTTATCAATGCCATTAATACAGATAGTCTAACAGGCAATTTCTACCAACGTCCTTACGAAGATTAATGGGGAAAAGAGTCGCCATAATAGATGCACGTTGTAACGCAACCATTATCGAGCAGTTGCACAATTATGTAGAGGAGGTGTTTTTATTCAAAAGTGAAGGCATTACTTATGAATCCATCTCTTGTCACCCCGATATTTTCATCTACCAAGATGCCGACAAATTGATTATTGCCCCCAATGCGCCACAAGAACTGCACGACTGGTTACGACAGAAAGGTATCGTTTACATTCAAGGAGAGAGTCGAATTGGAACTACACTTCAGGACTCTTGCTATTATAATTGCGTGGCAACAAAAAACAGATTCTTTCACAGAGAAGGATTTACCGATTCCGCAGTTTTCAATCACAATCAAAGGAAAGAATTCATTCAACTACCGCAATCTTATACCAGATGTTCCATGTTACCGCTAACAGAAGAAACCTTCATCACCTCTGATACAGGCATACACAAAGCATTACAGAAGAACGGACTAACCTCATTTTTGTTTTCACCGAATGAAATTCAGATTGCTGTCCATCATAATGGATTTTTAGGAGGCACCTGTGGAATCGCTGATGAGAAAATATTCTTTTTAGGTAATCCATTATTACACAAAGACGGAGAACGATTATACCAATTCATAGAAAAAAGTGGTTTGGAAATCATTCCGCTCTGCAATGAGAAATTGTATGACGGAGGTGGAATATTTTTTCTATGATGTCAAAAAAAGGACTTGATGGAAAAAATTCATTTTCTGCCAAATTTTCCGCACATGGACAAATCGACAGAATTCTATTTAAATATTAGTTTTGGCACACTTTATGCAAGCATATTGAGTGAGCAGTCCAGCATTTCGCTACTGAACACGACTCATATTACATAACAAATTAATTTTTAAGGAGGTTTAATATGGGAGCAGCTGGTAACAAAAAGCCAAAAGGTGCAAAGACAGGCAAGCATGCACCTGCCTATGCAGTTGAAGAGTCTAAAAGCTCAGAAAACACTTTCAACAAGAAGAAAAAATAATTGTCACATTGGAAGTGTAAAAAATCTAAGGGAGACCGAATTTCGTTCGATCTCCCTTAGTTATTAATATCGTGTTAATTTTCTAATTTTCTTAATATTGCTGTCCGATAAAAATAAAACAGCATGAAAATTCAGTCCACTAAGCCAATAAATACGCAAAGAGGATTCTTTTTTTGAAAACCAAGCCCCATAATCAAACAACGATAGTTGAATCGGAGGATCTTTGGACTGTTCGATTATTTTTTTCCAATCCCTTTCAGGTTCACTTAAGAAAGCTTTCCTGGCTGGAAGCCAGTATCTAAGTAACCGATGGCAACGCCTTCGGCACAAGATACACGCATCCCATCTGCCTGGAAGGCAGTACCTTGGCCCAATACCTAATTATTGGTGTCCGTTAAACGTGAAAATAAATTTATAACACGTTAAAAGATAGTGAGTACGGATATAAAGACTTGAGACAAATCCCCTATATTTTTTCTATCTCAGCAGAGGGAATACCTGTAATTTCAGCAATATTCTCAATGGGAAAACCTATTGATTTCATTTTTTTCGCATTGGCAATTTTCCCAATTTCAAATGAATACTCAAAAAAAGTAGAGACAAGGCGCATACCTTGTCTCTACTTCCTTATAAAAACATAATTATTAACCTACTTGAACGCCATTAGCAGTCTTTTTAGATGGAGAGACAACCACTAAATTGCCATCACTATTAACAGCAGAGAGAATCATTCCCTGGCTATCAATACCCATCATCTTACGAACTGGGAAATTAGCCACGAAACAGATTTGTTTTCCCACCAATTCATTTGGATCTGGATAAGATTTTGCAATTCCCGATAGAATAGTTCTTCCACCCATTCCATCCTCAATTTTGAATTGTAATAACTTATCAGATTTTTTCACCTTTTGGCATTCCAAAACTGTACCTACACGGATATCCAATTTAGCAAAGTCATCGATTGTACTTTGTCCGTTGACAGGCTCTGGTTGCCAATTATTCTTTTCGTTTTCTTTCTTGATGTTTGCCAAGCGTTGCATTTGAGCGTCAATAGCATCATCTTCTATTTTATCGAAAAGTAATTCAGCCTTACCTAATTCAGCACCAGTCTTCAACAAATCAATCTTTCCTAATTGGTTCCAATCGAAGGTTTGCATATTCAACATCTTACGAAGTTTCTCTGATGAGAATGGCAAGAATGGTTCAAATGCAATCGCTAAGTTAGCAGCAATTTGTAAACCAATATGGAGAATAGAAGCTGTTCTTTCCATATCTGTCTTTGCCAATTTCCAAGGCTCTGTTTCTGCCAAATACTTGTTTCCGATACGAGCCAAGTTCATCGCTTCTTTCTGAGCATCACGGAACTTAAAGTTGTCTAACAAGTTTTCCAATTTAGCTTTGACGTCAGCAAACTCCTTCAATGTTTCCTGATCATAATCAGCCAACTGAGACAAAGAAGGAACTTTTCCGTCGAAATATTTCTGTGTCAACACCAATGCACGGTTAACGAAGTTACCATAGATAGCCACCAATTCACTATTGTTACGAGTTTGGAAATCTTTCCATGTAAAATCATTATCCTTTGTTTCTGGTGCATTTGCTGTCAATACATAACGAAGGGTATCTTGTTTACCTGGGAAATCAACAAGATATTCGTTCAACCACACTGCCCAGTTACGAGAGGTGGAGATCTTATCGCCCTCAAGGTTCAAGAACTCATTACTTGGCACGTTGTCTGGTAAAATAAAGCTACCTTCAGCCTTCAACATGGCTGGGAACACGATGCAATGGAAAACAATATTATCTTTTCCGATGAAATGAATCAAACGAGTTTCAGGATCTTTCCACCACTTCTCCCAATCACCATATTTTTCAGGATTGTTTTCACACATCTCCTTCGTGTTACTGATATAACCAATTGGTGCATCAAACCACACATAAAGGACCTTTCCTTCCGCACCTTCCACTGGTACTGGAATACCCCACTCCAAGTCACGGCTCACTGCACGAGGTTGAAGACCCGTATCCAACCAACTCTTACATTGACCATATACATTCGTTCTCCACTCTTTATGATCCTCCAAAATCCATTTACGCAACCACTCTTCGTGTTTGTCTAATGGCAAATACCAGTGTTTCGTAGAACGCAAAACGGGTTTAGCACCCGACAATTTGCTAACAGGATTAATCAACTCTTCAGGAGAAAGAGCACTACCACATTTTTCACATTGATCACCATAAGCACCTTGTGCATGACAACGAGGGCATTCACCTACGATGTAACGGTCTGCCAAGAATGTTTTAGCTTCTTCATCGTAATATTGATCACTGGTTTTCTCAATGAAACCATTTTTATCATAAATAGTGCGGAAGAAATCGGAAGCAATCTTATGATGTGTTTGTGAAGTTGTACGAGAATATACGTCAAAGGAAATTCCAAACTCTTGGAATGAATCTTTGATAATCTTATGATAACGGTCGACTACATCCTGAGGAGTACAACCTTCTTTTTTAGCACGAATAGTAACTGGCACTCCGTGTTCATCCGAACCACCAATAAAGACAACATCCTCACCTTTCAAACGAAGGTAGCGTACATAAATATCTGCTGGAACATACACGCCAGCCAAGTGTCCGATATGAACAGGACCATTAGCGTATGGCAAAGCTGATGTTACCGTTGTACGTTTAAATTTTTTATCCATTTTATATTGTTTTTGTTATTTTCTCAAATAGAATGCAAAGATAAAATTTTTCGTGTGTTTTTTTGTAACAGATAATCACTAATTATTTTGACTTACTACGATTTACAATCGCAACACCCACAAAAACGAGGATAGCAGCCAAAACTTTTTCCCATGTCAACACATCCATTCCCAAATACACACTCAATCCGGAAGCTACAATGGGTTGGACATAAGAGTATAGGCTGACCAACGTGGGACGTATCTGTTTCTGTGCATAAGAGATTAGCAAATAAGCTAAAAACGTGGAGAAGACCACCACCCACAAAATCAACAAAATCAGTTTGGATGAGAACTGGGCGTAAGGCAAGGAAACGAGATTTGACATTCCCAAAGGGATAGAAACCAATGCAGAGAAGGTAAACATCCACTTCATAAAGGTCACAACACTATACTTTACAATCACCGGGCGAAAGATTCCCAAGTAAGATGAGAAGAAAAGTGCGTTTAACACAATCAGAAAGATTCCCAAGAAAGAAGAGGACGAGACTCCATTGGAAGCGAACACCGAATTATAGATCAAAAAGATAACACCCGCAAAACTGATTAAAACGCCAACCACTTTTTTAAGTGTGATAGGTTCCTTGACAAAGATGGCAGCCATAAACATGGTGAAAATCGGTGTCAACGAAGCCACAACCGCCGTATCCATAGGTGTTGTCATCTTGATAGCCACCAAGAAAGTCATTTGTGTAAGGAAAAGTCCTAACATAGAAGCAAAAAAGATTTTCAGCAAATCTTTTCGTTCCACTTTTTCCGCAGGTTTAAGTAGAGACAAAAGCCAAAACAGGACTGCTGCACCAAAAGCACGGAAACAAAAAACACACAAAGGAGGCACCAAACCCGAGAGTGCAATCTCACGACAAGCGACAATATTGAAGCCAAAGATGAGATAACAGACAAAGGCAGCCAAATGTCCCATTAAGTTTGTATTTGTAACTCCTTTCATGATCGATATAAGTAAAAATTAAAAAAGCGCTGGAACAAATTTGTTTCAGCGCTTGGTGATCGAGGAGGGATTCGAACCCTCGACCCACAGCTTAGAAGGCTGTTGCTCTATCCAACTGAGCTACCCGACCATCCTTTTTTTGCGATTGCAAAGATAAAACTATTTTTATTCATTGCAAAATTTTTGTTCCTTTTTGTGGCGTTTTGCAAACGACTTCTACATTTATCCCTTCTAAACCGTAAAGACACAAAAAGGAGAATGTGACACACAGTCTCATTCTCCTCTGCGCTCTTATTAGAATTAGGAATTTATTCTTCCACACCAGGAATCAACGGTGCCCAACCAGGTTGCAGTCCTTCTCCTTCACCACTAGTTGCAATAACATCGTTTACCGTAATCTCAATCATCTCCATTTCTGGAGTTTCAAATATTTGTCTTTCCATATTTTTATCATTTAAGGGGTCTTCTACAAGCTCCCGATTATTAATTTTATACAACAGTTATTTCTTAATCTTTTGTGCGATTTTGAAATCTATCCATTGAATAATATGGAGTGAATACAGATTCACCCCATACTGCTCTTATTTTACAATCACTTTCACGCCGTTTATCAAATAAACACCCTGAGCAAAATCTCCAAGATTGTTCAAACCTTCCTGATAGTTCACACACTTGATGATTTGTCCGTTGAGGTTGCAGACTGTTGCCACACCTGGTTCACTCGCAACAAGTATGATATTGTTGTCTTGGGCATATATGATAACTTGATCTGCATTGGCATTTGATTGGAGAGTGGTGTTGTCATCCTGCTGTGCCATGTAATCCTCATAACTGCCGACAAAGACAACATTTCCGCGACTTGATTTCAAATTGCTACCAGACGATGATCCTCCCTCTGATGATTGTCCCATTTTTTGTACATAGCAGCGGAAAGGCGCAACACCTTCTTCCGTATTCTTTTGGAACATATTGCTATTCACATCGAACAAATAATAATTGGCAGCATCTTCTGACGATAATTTCTCGCAGGTACCTGCCATGGTGTATTGACCGCAATTCACACCTGCAGTCAAATCATCTGTGGCTGCAACATTCACATTAGCATTCGAGAATACAATTTCTTGATCTTTCAAACTGTACTTTCCGAAACCATCTCCGGGGAAAGAGATGATGTATGGCATTCCAGCTTCGAATTTAGCATCTGAGATATGGGAGAAATACAATGTGTTTTCGTTATCCATGACTGGTTCTTTTGCCCAGAAGTCATTTCCGGCTGATATGTTCTCTGCGGTTTTCTCCTTTCCTCCATAGTTGAATGGAGTGATAGAAGCGCCACCTGCCGTCACTGTCGCTGCAGTGAATGGCAAATAAAGTGTTTCCCATCCCGTTTCTCCTTCGACCTTCTCATTATAAATCGAAGGGGTACGAGTGTAGGAAATTTCATTTGCAAGGAAACCGACTGAGAAGTATACTGGTAAATTATCAACCAAGCGGATAGAATTAGCTACATATTGATTTTCATCCATCAACCATATAACGTTTTCACTTTGTGTAAGGTCGAAATTAGGGTCGTATATATACTCCTCCACAACAGCGATGTAGTTGAAAGAATATTTTTTGTCCATGGATATTTTGCCCAGCTCGTATTTTCTACCGTCATAGTATATTTTAGCTTTGTACGAAGGCATATATTCTTGTATGTCTGCGAATGGCAGCTGACCGAGAGTGCTACTTTTATAGTCATCTAACGTTCCCTCAGGGACAAGCAGTTTTGTCCCATTTAACATTCCATAACCTTTATTACTACCGAACGAAGTTCCATCTTTAATTGTTAGGGAAGAAGGGTCATACTGCTTCATCGTTATAGACTCAAGGCTCTTACAATTAAAGAACGCATAAGAGCCGAACACTTTCAGACTGCCTGGAAGAGTAACCATTCTGAGAGCCTCACACTCAGAGAAAGTACAATTAAGAGAATCAACTGGTCCTAAAATTTCTGCCTCTTTAAGATTTTCACAGAAATGGAATGGTTGTGCACCCATTTTAGTCACACTTGCAGGAACAACAACAGAAGAAAGTCCTGTTTTTTGGAATGCCTCTTCTCCGATATAAGTTACCGTATTTGGTATCTCGATGTATGTAAGTTTTTCACATCCATTGAAAGCATGCTTACCAATACCCGCTACGGTGTATTGTTTTCCTGATTCATCACTTACCGTAGCAGGAAGCTCCAATTCACCCTCATAGCAGTTCCCTGCTGCAACCTCTACCGAGTCTTTCCCGATTCGGGTATAAACAATACCATCTGCAACAAATTCATTTATCGGCTCTATGGATTTAAACCCTAAACCTGACCATGCTTCGTCTCCTTTGTATAAAGTCAAAGCCTCCGCTGGAACATAAAGAGTAATATTACTCAACGTACCAAAATTTTTATAAACTTCTGCATCTACCTTTGAAATGTCTGGCTGATTCAATGTTACAGTTTCTATAGGGCAACCATCGAAAGCGGCACTTCCGATACTAGTCACATTGGGGAAGGAAACTTCTGTCAAACCGGAACAAGATTTGAAAGCCATGTCTCCGATACTTGTCGCATTAGGGAAAGTAACTTTTGTCAGGTCGAGACAACTATAGAAGGCACCAATTGCGATACTTTTCGCACTGGGGAAGCTAACATTTGCCATTTTTTTACATTTATAGAAGGCATTATTTCCGATACTTATCACATTGGGGAAGGAAATTTTTGTTAGGTTTCCACAATGATAGAAGGCATTACCCCCGATACTTGTTGCATTGGGGAAGGAAAGTTCTGTCAGGTAGTCACAATTATAGAAAGCATTTTTCTCGATACTTGTTGCATTGGGGAAGGAAACATCTGTTAGGCTGCCACAGTCCGAGAAGGCTTCAGTTCCGATAATTTTCGCATTGGGGAAGGAAACATCTGTTAGGCTGCCACAATTATAGAAGGCGGAACCTCCAATATAAGTTACCGTGTTTGGAGCCACGATGCCTGTAAGCTTTTCACATTCCTTGAAAGCATTCTTACCAATACCAGCTACCGTGTATTGTTTTCCTGATTCATCACTTACCGTAGTAGGAAGCTCCAATTCACCCTCATAGCAGTTCCCTGCTGCAACCTCTACCGAGTCTTTCCCGATTCGGGTATAAACAATACCATCTGCAACAAATTCATTTATCGGCTCTATGGATTTAAACCCTAAACCTGACCATGCTTCGTCTCCTTTGTATAAAGTCAAAGCCTCCGCTGGAACATAAAGAGTAATATTACTCAACATACCAAAATCATAATAAACATATGCATCTACCTTTGAAATGTCTGGCTGATTCAATGTTATAGTTTCTATAGGGCAATCATAGAAAGCGTCTCTTCCGATAATTGTCACATTCGGAAAGGAAACCGATGTCAGGTTGCTACAACCATGGAAAACTTCTTCTTCGATACTTGTCACATTGGGGAAGGAAACCTCTGCCAAACTCTCACAGTTAAAGAAGGCAAATTCTCCGATACTTGTCGCTTTGGGGAAGGAAACTTTTTTTAGACTTTCACAATCATAGAAAGCATAATTTCCAACACTAGTCACGTTCGGGAAGGAAACTTCTGTCAGGCCGGAACAACTATCGAAAGCATCATCACCGATATCAGTTACCGTGTTTGGAGCCACGATGCCTGTAAGTTTTTCACAATAAAGGAAAGCATCCTTACCAATACCGACTACTGTGTATTGCTGTCCAGAATCATCACTTACTGTGGCAGGAAGTTCCAACACACCCTCATAACAAGAATTCTCCATCACTGTAGCCTTAAAGGTTGTTTCATCCAAGGAATACTTAATACCATTCTGGGTTACTTCCGCCGCCATTGCTTCCAGCGAAAAGGCGAGGCTTGCTGCTGCCAGAATCGAGGTTCTCAGCAGACTTTTGTGTAAAAATTTAGTTAGCATAAATTACGTTTTTTATTATTAAACTTTGTAATTGAAAAAATCCTAATAATCTAAAAGCAAAAAAATCTGACAACCGATTCAAATCATCATCAGATCTTGCGTAGTTGTGCCAAGCAAGCATATCACAAATATATAAAAATTCTTTAACTCTATTGCTTTTTGTTGTTTTTTTTCAAATATTGCCCCCAAAAAAAATCAAAAAGTAAATTACGAATTCCCATCCACTTTAAACGTCCAGCAGCGTAGGATAGAAACCATTCTTTTAGGGATATAACATTGGTAAAACCAGAAGCATTCATAAACATTATTTCCTTCAAGGAATAAACAAGATTATGACCCAAGATAAAAAAAGGATGCATCACATTTGACACATCCTTTTTTTTTCGAGTAGCGGGATCGAGAATTGAACTCGAGACCTCCGGGTTATGAATCCGACGCTCTAACCAACTGAGCTATCCCGCCATCCCATTCATTTCTGAATTGCGGTGCAAAGATACACTTTTTTTTGAATATCAAAAAATCTTTTACTATTTTTGTAATGTTTCCTAGAACAAAAATGTATGAAAAGGCTTCGATTAATTGTCATATTGCTCATACTGTGTCTGTTACGCAGTTATTGCGAGACTCCTAGATTTTCCATCTATCAGTCTCAATCCTACGTACCATACAGCAACATCAATGATATGATTGAAGATTCCTACGGGTTAATGTGGATTGCGACAGAAAACGGTCTCATCAAATTTAATGGTTATGACTACGTTCAATACAGACAAAACAAAGAAATAGACAATTCACTAGCCAACAACAACTGCCGTAAACTACTAGAAGACTCCCACAAAAAAATATGGATCGGCACAGATAATGGTATCGCCATCTTTAACCCTGAGAAAACAGAGTTCTCAAGAATAAAACTTTCCAATCTGAAAAGCTACAACATAGTCGGAATAGCAGAAGATCCAGACGGCACTTTTTGGGCTTTGTCATTTCAAGAACTTATTCACATATCATCAGAAGGCATTCAAATCCAAACATTTTCCTATCCCAGCGCAATATGCATGAATCTGCATGGTGATAAAATTTGGCTGGGGTCACTTGAAAATGGATTACATTACTTCGACAAAAAAGACAACACCATTCATCCTTTCATATTTCAATCATTAAAGGACAAAAAAAACGACATACACGTGCGTTGCGTACATCAAGCCTCTAATGGCGATTTGTACGTGGGCACAAGAGAGTCTGGACTTATCACCTACTCTTTTGTAACAGGAGAAGCTATCATTTACTCAACTTTCAACCACCCAGATATCTTTACGAGCGACTTCATTCTCAACATCTTCGAAGATTCCAATCACGACATTTGGATTGGCTCAGTCAATGGTCAACTGGTTAAATATGACACTCAAGACAAAAAATTCTCTGTACCCTACTTCAAATACCCTTCTGGTGTAAATCGGTTGACTATCGGTTGTATCATGGAAGATAAGCAACATGATATATGGGCAGGTACTCACCACTACTGGATTTACCAATGCAACCAAAGCATCAATGCATTCGAACTATTTCAGCATAACGACAAGGAAGGATCTCTTTCTCACAATGCCGTCACTTGCTTTTCCGACAATGACAAGTGCGTTTTAATCGGAACTGATGGTGGAGGTCTTAATATTTATGACAAAAAGACTCAAAAATTCACTAACGATACACGTTTTGGTAAAATCATATTGGATATCAAACAAGATGTAGACACTAATCAATTCTGGATTTGCACATGGGCAAACAGTCAGATGGGACTTGTCCTCTACAACTCAGCCACAAATGATTATAAAAAACACCTATATAAAGCACACGATTCGACCACTATCACAAGTAACCTGTTACGTTCTGTATTTGTAGACCCTCCCTATATTTGGATTTCCACAGATGGTGCTGGATTATGTCGCCTCAACACAAAAACAGGGGCAATAGACAATAGATACAACTGCAAAGAACCCATTTTCTCACGGAAAAACCCGCAATGGATCAACCATATCATGAAAGACCACAAAGGCAGATATTGGTTCTGTTCCAGTGAAGGTATCATACTATATGATCACGAAAAATGCATAAGACTTTCCATCAACCTCATCACAACAGAAAACATTCAAAACGAAGTGAAAATGTCCATTGAAGATTATGCGGGCAACATTCTTTTCGTCACAGCCAACAATGGACTTATTCAATACAACGAATCGGACAGTACTTTCATCAATCTAAGCGGGCAATACAATCTTCCACTCAATCTAAGTTCATTTTGCGAAGACGAAGAAAGCAACCTATGGATTATTTCCACCGAAGAGATTATTCGATTAGACAGATCTACCAATAGCTGTCATCACTTCAATCTTAAAAACGACTTAAACGGAAACCCATTTACTCCAAATGCGGTTTATCGATCTGGCAATGAACTATACGTTGGCTCCAACAACGGATTCTTCCGATTCGACATCAACGATTTAGACTACACTGAAACAATACCTCGCCTTTATTTAAATGATTTATTCATATGGGGCGAACGACAGAAAGTAAGCGAAGAGGGTGTTTTACATAAAGCACTCGCCTTTACAGATACATTAACACTCGACTACCGCGACAACTCCATTAGTATTGACTATTACGGAATCGACTATAAATATGCTGACAAAATCACCTATTTCTATAAAATGGACGGATTTCAAGACGAATGGATTAGTACAGACAAAACACGTCAGGCTTATTTCACCAACCTATCCCCTGGCACATATACATTCCAAGTAAAAACAATCTGTATTGACACAAGCGAAGAGATTTTCACACAGCCTCTCACCATCATCATTCTACCGCCATGGTGGCAAACCTGGTGGTTCAGAACAATTTGCGTGTTAACTATTGTCTTATTTTTCCATCTGTTCTATTATGGCCGCGTACGTGATCACAAAAAGAAACAAGCAGAATTGGAAAAATTGGTGGCAGAAAGGACAGAAGAACTTCGCCAGAAAAACCAAGAGATCCAAGAGCAGAAAGAGAACTTAGAGATTCAAAATAAACGATTGGATGAATCGCTCGACACGAAAAACAAAATTCTCTCCGTCATCGCACATGATTTAAGAAATCCATTAACAGCAATTGTCGGAAATCTGTCACTCTTGAGCGAAAACAACGAATGTGACAAAATCAAACAAGTATGCAAATCCGCCAAGAATCTGCAAACGCAAATGGAGAATCTATTGGACTGGGCACGCATACAGAACCAGAACATTCTATATTCTCCAAAAGACACATTCTTGGATGCCCTTAGCAAAGAGTGCATCACGTTACTTCAAGGATTAATCGAGGAAAAGAATATTCAATTGTCTTTCCATAACGATTGTCAATGTTCCGCACATGTGGATCAACGAATGATTAGCACGGTTTGTAGAAACCTACTTAACAATGCAATCAAATTTACCAACGAGAACGGTCACATCAACATCAGTCTTCATGAAGAAGGAGACCAAATCAACTGGAGTATACAAGACGATGGCGTGGGAATGACAGAAGAACAACGATTAAAGTTATTCGACAAAAACACTACCACAACAACATTTGGAACCAAAAATGAAAAAGGTTCCGGATTAGGTCTTAAAATCTGTCAGGAATTTATCGCTTTCAATAAAGGACAATTCATCATCGAAAGTGAGAAAGGGAAAGGAACGACTATTTCCCTATTGTTGCCTAAAGGCACACAAACGCAAGATGTGAAAGAAGAGAATCATACTATTATAGAAAGCGGCAATCTAACCAACTATGACAGCAAGAAAAACATTCTCATCGTGGATGATAATGCAGAAATCCTGAGTTTCGTTTGCGATTTGTTACGACCTTACTATCATATTGATAGTGCAAACAACGGAGAAGATGCGTTACAAATAGCAAGGAAAGAGATTCCTGATTTGATTATTTCCGATATTGTCATGCCTAAAATGGATGGTCGAGAATTATGTCATTGTCTAAAAGATGATGTTTTAACCCAACACATACCTATCATCTTACTCACATCTGAAGACACTGTCGAAGATCAGGTACAAGGGCTCAACATTGGAGCCGACGACTACATTACCAAGCCATTCAATGCCGAGATTCTCAAGGCAAAGATTGCAACTCTTTTAAAGAACAAAGAATTACAAAGGGAACATCTACGCACAAGAATTCTAAGAATGCCTGAAATGGAGATTCCAGAAAGCATAGATGATACGCTCCTTAGCAAAATCAACAACATCATCAAAGAGAATATTGGAGACAGCAATCTCACGGTAGAATTTTTAGCAAGTGAAACGGCATTGAGTCGTGTTCAATTATTCCGCAAAATGAAAGCAATAACAGGATGTTCACCATCAGAATACATCAAAGCCATTCGATTGGAACACGCTGCCGAGATTTTATCTCAAAGCAAGCAAAGCATTGCTAACGTGGCCTATATGGTCGGATTCTCAGATCCTAAATATTTCAGCAATTGCTTCTCCGAAAAATTTGGTGTCACTCCATCCCAATACGTTAAAGAGCAAAAGAATTAGAGAAGAAGAGGCTAAAAAGCTGAGCAAGACCGACTACTTCCATCATATTTTTTGTGTTGAGACTATTCCTTTCCCAATATTTTTTTATTTTTGCATTGAACCATTTTTTATAAAACAATGAAAGGAAAAGACACGTGTAAAATTTTAAAAGAGATAAGACAAAAAATTGCTCTTGATAATAACATTGCATTAATTACGAACGAATGCACCTATAAAGGTGAGTGTAAAGGAACATGTCCTAAATGCGAAGCGGAAGTTCGCTATTTGGAGAAAGAATTAGAAAAGAGAAGACGTTTAGGCAAACTCATCACTATAACAGGTTTTTCTCTTTGTGCATTGGGAAGTTCTTTAGCATCTTGTCAAGGTGAAGATGGAGATATAGAGGTGTTACCTTATTATTACAATGAAAATTTATCAGCCGAAGAAAATGCAACTCGAGAAAATATATATAATAATATATTAATCTACTCAAGAGAGCACATCATTCCTATCGAAGACACCACCATAACAACTATGGTATGCGTAGGATTCATCGTCACACCCGAAGGTGAAATAACCAACATCACCATCGACCAAGCTAAAGAAGAAATTAGCGAAAGTGTGTTTGGTACAATAGAGCAATATTTAAAAGAGATTCCGCAAGAATTATTGAAAGGTCTCGGACACGACTGCCAATATTACATAAGAGTAGCAAGAAACGTAGACGGATCCACTTATACTGTTTGGGGATATTAATACAGACTATTACATACGAAATATCAAAAAGGGAATATATTCACTATATTCCCTTTCCTGTCAATACAGTTTTAATCGTGTAAATTAGAATTTTTATGTCGACAATCATGGAGATATTCTCCAGATAGATGATATCATATTTTAGACGTTCTACCATTTTATCAACCGAATCAGCATAACCATACATCACCATTCCCCAAGAAGTAATTCCTGGACGTACCTTATGAATCACCTTAAAGTAAGGAACTTTTTCCGCAATCTGTTGCTCGTAATAGGGGCGTTCTGGACGTGGACCCACCAATGACATATCACCCTTTAAGACATTTACAAACTGAGGAATTTCATCAATTCTATATTTTCTCAACACATGTCCAATCTTCGTAATTCGTTTGTCGTCTTTAGAAGACAACTGAGGAACGGAACCTTCAGAATTATGTTCCATTGTACGGAACTTATAAATATCAAAGGATTTTCCCTTCCATCCGATACGTTCTTGTTTGTATATAACGGGACCTTCAGATGTGACTTTAACTAAAATGGAGACAATCAGCAAAAGTGGAGACAACAGCAACAGGGCTATGGAAGAGACAACAATATCCATCAAACGTTTGATGTTTTTTCCGCACTCTGACAAACGGACATCAAACAAATCCACCAATGGCGCACCATAAATAGAGGTCATACGAACACCACCCGACAAAAAATCATATAAAGTAGGAATGATTTTCACATCCAAGTCCAAGCCCACCAAACGATTCACCACCTCATAGAATTTATCTTTATCATCATCATCCATAGCAACAATCACCTCTTCAATATGATTAGTTTCCAGTAGCTGATTCAAATCCTGCATAGTTCCTAAAATCATATCCGAAGGGACACGGGGTTCCTCATCTGAAGTGGAGACAAATCCTTTGACGATTTCTCCCGACGACTGTTTTTGTGCCTGAAATTCCGCAAATAGATTCCTTGCTTTTTCACCATCGCCAATTATCAACGTATTAAATCCCCATATACGATGATGAATATTATAGGTGACAATCCGCGTCAAAGTGTAACGTCCCAAATAAACCACCACAAAATAGATCAGGAAGAGAACGATAAACGAACGATAGTAGTCTGTATAATTCACGACAGGGTCATCCAACAGCAAGATAAAGAATAATCCCAACGAGCCCAAGAACACGCTAATAAGCGTTTGAACGAACTCCTCTAATCGAGATTTTTGCAAAGGCTGATTATAATAGCCAGAGATCCAAAAGACAAACAACCAATAAAGAGGAATACCCAACAACAATTTTTCAAAGTTGTAGATAGGTGAAAAAAGTTGTATTTCCTGAATAAAAGTAGACTCTATCTTCAATCTACGGAAGACAAAAAAGAGAGACCATGCCACCAACACAAGGATCAAATCCAAAATAATATATTTCAGACGCTGATTTTTTCTTTTATGTGACAAAGTTTCCATAGGAATCATTCACTAATTTTTATTCACGAATAATTGTGATTACTCCACCCTTTTCCAACTTGATAATAGAAGATGGTTTAGCCTTAGAAAGGTCATTTTGTCTATACTTAACGATGTAATCAACACCTTGTTTGATTTCTTCTGATATTTCAGAGAAATTTTGAGCGGAAGGTTGACCGCTAATATTAGCTGAAGTAGAAACGATTGGCATTCTGAAAGCTTCGCACAAAGCTTTTGAGAAAGCTTCTTTCGTAATACGGATACCAACACTACCATCCTGTGCGATCAAGTTAGGAGCAAGATTTTTCGCTCCGGAATAAATGATTGTCAATGGTTTCTCTGCCACTTCAATCAAATTATAAGCCACTTCAGGCACTTCATCAACGATTCGATCCAATTTGGCTTCATGATCTGTCAGGACCAACATGGATTTACTATCAGGACGTTGTTTCAAAGCATAAATTTTCTTTACCGCTTCTTCATTCGTAGCATCGCAACCCAGGCCCCAAATTGTATCTGTTGGATATAAGATAATGCCTCCAGCTCGCATAACACGAACAGCCTCTTTTATGTCTTCTCTGAAATCACATTCAGAAAGATTTTTTTCACTTTCCTTATTACTCATAGTATTCTTTCCTTTGGAATGTTTTTAATACAAAATCTCACTCCGTTGATTTGATGCAAAGATATACGTTTTTTAATTGCAAACCATAAGAACAACGGCATTATTGTATGGGCGAATCGCATTCGCCCCTCGACAAAATAACGCACCAACATGTACGGGCGAATCGCTTTCGCCCCTTTGATGAAATAACGCACCAACACGTACGGGCGAATCGCTTTCGCCCCTTCGATGCGCGAATCGCAATATAGGGCGAATGCAATTCGCCCATACGGCACCGTCCTACGGAATTGAAAAGAGGATGAGAAATAATCAAGGGAATAGCATCAATCCATTCCTTCATTGACGTTTTTTGGGGAAATCCATGCATCTTACGGGCGAATCGCTTTCGCCCTTTGATGAAACGACGCACCAACATGTACGGGCGAATCGCTTTCGCCCCTTCGATGCGCGAATCGCAATATAGGGCGAATGCAATTCGCCCATACGGCACCGTCCTACGGAATTGAAAAGAGGATGAGAAATAATCAAGGGAATAGCATAAATTCATCTGTTACATTGCCGTGATGTTAATTGAAATTCCGGAGAGATTACACACAGAAAACCATGAATGGAACATAGCGGCAAACTGAACAAAAGAGCAGTAACTCCACATGCAGATATTGTAGAACCGTCTTTATCTTCATGTCGACGATAAAACTTGTATACAATATAGTTCAACATTACGTAATAATCAAAAATTGTATTCATATAAGAGAAGTGAAATTATCCGAATTGATAATACAATCCCTTTACTATTACAGGAATCAGAAATAACGCCACAGTAACCCAAATATATATCACTGTATTTCTATATCTTCTTTTAACCTTTTCGGTATCTCTTTCTTTATCTATCTGTAGGAAAACATCTTTCCATTTTCCTTTATAGTATAAAAAAAAGTAGTTTGGTAAAAAAACAATGACATATGGCAAAATAAAACACAAAATTCTATGTTTCAAAAACGTCGACGCTATTGGATACCCCATTAAATCTAACACTATTCCAACTGTCAAATAATTAAACCCAACCCATCCAGGAGCATATACCATACCACAGCCTTCAGGATCTGTTTCCCTTTTAAATTTCGAATAATACTTATAAAAGACGTAATTGAGCATAACCCAATAGTCAATTGCCCAATTTAAAAATTTCATTACCATAATTACCAAAATTTATTATCTGTTACTTCTAATATCATTTTACCCCCGAAATAAGCACCGGAAATAAGCCAACCGTATGGTCCACAAAATCCGACCACTCCCATGATTAAATCAAGACCGCCTTCCCCATACAATTCTTTTTGTCTAGTAAGAAGTTCATACCCTGTCATGCCGATGCCAACCCAACCAGTAATTCTCCCTAATTTTCTAGTAACATTCCCCACCGTCTTCACAGCCTGAAATGTCGTATAAAAATTACCGACTGGCGTTGGGAAGCGGACTTCGGGCGATATCTTTGAAAAGCCTTCGATATAGTATCTTGTGGAGTAGCTCAGCGCATTGCTCACATACTGGTTGGCGGATGAGATCACAAAGGCAACTCCGTTATTCGTGTTGGACAAGGCATTCCACGCAGTGCCTTCCACATACGAGGTGTTCACCTCGGAAGCCGACACCGTCGTGGCAACCGCCGGCTGACTAAACACAATATCGGTCGCATAACTCTCTATATCGGTCAGACGGGTGCTGAGAGCTTCAAATGACTGATACATCTGGCTGGTACTCGCATAGTTTGAATAGTTCTCAAAGCCACTGAAGTTGGCGGTTATCGTAGGTTCTCCATTTTCACAGGAAAACACAGTGAAATAATAGTTATGTTCGTTACCTTCCGCCACATTGCCACCGCTTAATACCTGACCCGGGTCATATCCCAAAGAGGCGGCGTTCCAATATGCCATCTGGGCTTCGTTCCATGTGGCATACATGCCCGACGGATCCGCAAATTTCACGGGATTGTCCAGACAATAAAGATAACGATTGTAATTCAGCCAGTTTTCCGGTTCGGCGATCAACGGGTCGGGACTGAGGAAACTGCAGGTCGTCACATCGTATATTCGGGCATTCATATTAATCAAACTTCTTACATTCAACCTTTAGAACCTGGATTTGTTTACATAACTAATAATTAATTGCAATATGACTTGAATTATAATAAGAACTATAATGTATATCTTCGTATTCCGTTTCCTTTTTGCAAATTCCTCCGTGTCGCTTATCTTGTCCAATTTCATAAACTCTTCTTTGTATCTACCTCCTCTATAAAGAAGTAAATAATTTATCACAGCAAAAGTCAATAACGGAATTGCATAAACCAATCTGTTTTCTTGATGAGTTGCCAATTGATATTCATAAGAAAAAATACAAAAAAGAGCGTCAATAATATCAAAAGACAACCAAAGCAAAAGTGAAGAAAGTAAATGAGACGTTAGTCTGGCATCTAATTCCTCCTTTTCATACCGACGATAAAACTTATAAATTATGTAATTGAGCATCACATAATGATCAAAAAGCGTTTTCATAAAGATATTTATTTTACCAAAATTTATTTCCAGAATATTCTAATATCATTTTTGTTCCAAAATAGGTTCCAGAGACAAGCCATCCATAGCCTGGTATAAAGCCAACCAATCCCATAGCAAAATCCAGTCCACCTTCACCAAGCCATTCTTTTTCCCCACGCCTAATTTCAAGATATGTCATACCAAGTCCCACTGCACCTGTGAATCTTCCCAAATATTTCGTTACAGCAGCAACTTTTTGAACCGCCTGAAAATTAGTATAGAAATTACCGACCGGCGTTGGGAAACGGACTTCGGGCGATATCTTGGAAAAGCCTTCGATATAGTATCTTGTGGAATAGCTCAGCGCATTGCTCACATACTGGTTGGCGGATGAGACCACAAAGGCAACTCCGTTATTCGTGTTGGAAACGGCATTCCAGACGGGATTGTCCACATAGGAGGTGGTTGCTCCGGAATCTCCTCTGATGGAGGATTATACGCAACCATGTTCGTCCAACTTTCATATTCAACTATCTGCACACAATCTAAAATCTGGATTTATTCTCGCAACTCCCAATGAATAACAGATATCACCTGAATTACAACAAGAGCAATCATGAAAATCTTCGTATTTCGTTTTCTCTTCACGAATTCCTCCGTGTCGCTTGTCTTATCCAGTTCCATGAATTCTTCTTTGTATCTTCCATTCCTGTAAAGAATCAAATAATTTAGCAACATAGCAACAAACAAAGGAATAGCATATACCCATCTGTCACATTGCCGTGATGCTAATTTAAATTCAGGAGAGAATTTACACATAAATCCATGAATAGTAGAAAGCGGCAAACTAAGCAAAAGAGATGTTAGTAAATGTGATGTTAGTCTAGCATCTAATTCCACCTTCTCATGTCGAAGAAAAAAATTGTAAATTATGTAATTCAACATCACATAATAATCGAAAAGTGTATTCATATAAGAGAGAGAAGCGAAATTATCCGAATTGATAATACAATCCCTTTACTATTACAGGAATCAAAAGTAACGCCACAGTAACCCAAATATATATCACTGTATTTCTATATCTTCTTTTAACCTTTTCGGTATCTCTTTCTTTATCTATCTGTAGGAAAACATCTTTCCATTTTCCTTTATAGTATAAAAAAAAGTAGTTTGGTAAAAAAACAATGACATATGGCAAAATAAAACACAAAATTCTATGTTTCAAAAACGTCGACGCTATTGGATACCCCATTAAATCTAACACTATTCCAACTGTCAAATAATTAAACCCAACCCATCCAGGAGCATATACCATACCACAGCCTTCAGGATCTGTTTCCCTTTTAAATTTCGAATAATACTTATAAAAGACGTAATTGAGCATAACCCAATAGTCAATTGCCCAATTTAAAAATTTCATTACCATAATTACCAAAATTTATTATCTGTTACTTCTAATATCATTTTACCCCCGAAATAAGCACCGGAAATAAGCCAACCGTATGGTCCACAAAATCCGACCACTCCCATGATTAAATCAAGACCGCCTTCCCCATACAATTCTTTTTGTCTAGTAAGAAGTTCATACCCTGTCATGCCGATGCCAACCCAACCAGTAATTCTCCCTAATTTTCTAGTAACATTCCCCACCGTCTTCACAGCCTGAAATGTCGTATAAAAATTACCGACCGGAGTTTGAAAACGTATTTCGGGAGCTATCTTAGAAAAGCCCTCGATATAGTATCTTGTGGAATAGCTCAGCGCATTGCTCACATACTGGTTGGCGGATGAGACCACAAAGGCAAGGGCGTTATTCGTGTTGGATAAGGCGTTCCACGCAGTGCCTTCCACATACGAGGTGTTCACCTCGGAAGCCGACACCACCGTAGCAACCGCCGGATGACTAAACACAATATCGCTTGCATAACTCTCTATTCAACCTTTAGAACCTGGATTTGTTTATGATACTGACAACGATTAGAGACACCAATGCAACCACAATAAGGGTGACCATGAAAATCTTCGTATTTCGTTTTCTCCTTGCAAATTCCTCCATGTCGCTTATTTTATCCAATTCGCGAAACTCGTATTCATATCTTCCACCTCTGTATAGAATTAGATAGTTTATTAATAAGCAGGAAAGGAAGGGAATAGCATAAATTCATCTGTTACATTGCCGTGATGTTAATTGAAATTCCGGAGAGATTACACACAGAAAACCATGAATGGAACATAGCGGCAAACTGAACAAAAGAGCAGTAACTCCACATGCAGATATTGTAGAACCGTCTTTATCTTCATGTCGACGATAAAACTTGTATACAATATAGTTCAACATTACGTAATAATCAAAAATTGTATTCATATAAGAGAAGTGAAATTATCCGAATTGATAATACAATCCCTTTACTATTGCAGGAATCAAAAACAATGCCACACTAACCCAAATATAGATAGTTACATTTCTTTTCTTTCGTATAAATTCAACGGTATCGCTAATCATATCCAATTGACTGAATATTTCCTTCCATTTTTTTCCTCGGTATAAAAATAAATAATTCAAAAGAATCATAATAATATACGGAGGAATAATCCAATATTTAGAATGTCCGTTCATAATTTTGGAAAACAGAGGAATGTCAAGCACATCTTCTAAAAAGAAAATGATAGTACCCATATTAAACCATATCCAACCCGGGGAATATATTAATGATCTGCCTTCTGGATTAGTTTCTTTCCGAAATCGAGAATAAAATTTATAAAACACATAGTTGAGCATAATCCAACGGTCCACTAAGAAATCTAAAAAATTCGTTAAAAGTTTCATCACTTAATATTTTATTACCAAAATTTATTTCCAGAGTATTCTAATGCCATTTTTCCTATAAAGTATGTGCCAGACACCGCCCAGCCCCATCCGGGAATAAATCCTATTAGACCCATGGTAAGATCCAAGCCTCCTTCCCCCAAAAAGTCTTTTTCATGATTGATTAATTCACGAACAGTCATACCAACTCCCACTAATCCCGTAAAGGTTCCTAAATTTCTAGTAACATTCGCCACCGTCTTCACCGCCTGAAAAGTCGTATAGAAATTACCGACCGGCGTTGGAAAGCGGACTTCGGGCGATATCTTGGAAAAGCCTTCGATATAGTATCTTGTGGAATAGCTCAGCGCATTGCTCACATACTGGTTGGCAGATGAGACCACAAAGGCAACTCCGTTATTCGTGTTGGAAACGGCGTTCCAGACGGGATTGTCCACATAGGTGGCGGTTGCTCCGGTTGCCGACTCCGCAGTGGCAACAGAGGTCTGACCAAACACTATATCGCTTGCGTAACTCTCTATATCGGTCAAACGGGTGCTGAGAGCTTCAAAATTTCCGTGTTTTTATAATAAATTAATTTCAGCAATGATTATTCATATAATCTACAATGATAAGTAAAATCAAGGTTATTATGACATCACACCAAATGAAGATCTTAACATTTCTTTTTTTCCTTTTAAAATCCTCAGTGTCTGAAATTTGATCTATTTCGTGAAACTTCTCTTTATAATTTCCTCCTTTATATATTAATAAATAGTTAATTAAATAAAAAAAAGCACATGGAATAATTTCCGAGATTTTATTTGGAAATTGAATAAATTTAGTTTCTTCATAAAAAAATATACGAGTTAAAATAAAGAAATCAAAGAAAAACAGAAACAAATATAATGAAGACAGCAAAGATGCTGAAACAATAGGATTATCATCTTTCTCCTTGCGACAGTAGTATTTATACACTACGTAATTAAGCATAACTAAAAAATCCATAAATTAAAAAATTATATTTTCACCAAAATTTATTTCCTGTATACTCCAATATCATTTTCCCTCCAAAGTAAACACCTGATATTAACCATCCATAAGGTCCGATAAACCCTACAACACCCATAGCAAGATCTATACCACCTTCACCCAAAAATGATTTCTTTTGGGTTACTAATTCTTCAACAGTCATTGCTACTCCAAGCCATCCCGTAATTCTTCCTAATTTTTTAGTAACATTCCCCACCGTCTTCACCGCCTGAAAAGTCGTATAAAAATTACCGACCGGAGTTTGAAAACGTATTTCGGGAGCTATCTTAGAAAAGCCCTCGATATAGTATCTTGTGGAATAGCTCAGCGCATTGCTCACATACTGGTTGGCGGATGAGACCACAAAGGCAACTCCGTTATTCGTGTTGGATAAGGCGTTCCAGGCTGTGCTGCCTACATACGAGGTGCTCACTTCAGGAGCCGACACCGTCGTGGCAACCGCCGGCTGACTAAACACAATATCGGTCGCATAACTCTCTATATCGGTCAGACGGGTGCTGAGAGCTTCAAATGACTGATACATCTGGCTGGTACTCGCATAGTTTGAATAGTTCTCAAAGCCACTGAAGTTGGCGGTTATCGTAGGTTCTCCATTTTCACAGGAAAACACAGTGAAATAATAGTTATGTTCGTTACCTTCCGCCACATTGCCACCGCTTAATACCTGACCCGGGTCATATCCCAAAGAGGCGGCGTTCCAATATGCCATCTGGGCTTCGTTCCATGTGGCATACATGCCCGACGGATCCGCAAATTTCACGGGATTGTCCAGACAATAAAGATAACGATTGTAATTCAGCCAGTTTTCCGGTTCGGCGATCAACGGGTCGGGACTGAGGAAACTGCAGGTCGTCACATCGTATATTCGGGCATTCATATTAATCAAGCCAAGGTGGTCGAGATGCTCGTGCATGGAATAGCCCCTTGCCACCACATGCCGACCGGTGTCTGCCTTCGTCCAATCGTCAGGATTACGGCGCGCACCCCACGGGTCGTAGGCAAGACGTTCCACCACACGCCCCTCTGTGTCGGCAAGCAGTACAAGGTTGCCGAATTTGTCGGTAAAGGCATGAAGAAGAGTGTCGTTACCATTGTTGGAAACACGCACTCCAACCAAGCCCATCTGCCCCGTGATGTAGTCAATCTTCCTGATTCTTCCGTCCGGATAATGCTCTTCCTCGTAATTATTGAAATAATAACGCGTCTGGATGAGTGTGTCGTTTTTGAAAATCTGCATTTTCCGTCTTTGGAAGTCAGCGCCATAGGTGATGTGTATGGAATCAGTTCCGTTTGATGCGGATTCGAGCATTTTAAAATCCGTGTAAGAATAAGAGTCAACCTTGTTTTGACAAGAACCTATCGGAGCGTCAACCGACGTGAGCGCATGAGGGGAAAGTCCGAATTCTCCATAGTGGAAGACCATGTCGGAATCGGAGCGGAATGTCAGATTGCCGAAAACATCATCGTATGTTGCGAAAATTTCCTTCCGAAGCGTATCACTATCAAAAGTACGCCAAATGTTAAGGCGATTATGCTGGTCGAACAAGTATACCTCCTCCTGTTTCGTAACATTTTCCTTCTTTTGAAGCATATCTCCTTGATTATCGAAAAGGTATTCATAGTGCATTAAATTTCCAATGCTATCGGAAATCGGCATACCTTTCTTATCGTATCGGGAAGCACGCACTATGTTTCCGAATTTTTCCAAAGTAGGCATTTCGTTTTCATCCACACTCAAAAGATTATACATTTCATGTCCATCGACAGAAATAGCATTTACTCTATTTTTATTGTTATAGGAAGCTTCATATCTGAGTCCAGAAGGAGATGTTTTCCCGACCAGTCGGTTCTTCTCGTCATAATTCAAAGTCTGCCTTAATACAACATCATCCATTTTTTCTTCGATAGCAGAGATGTCGCCATTCTCATTGTACTCAACCGATTGTGAATGATTGGGATTACGTTGAGTTATCACACGTCCATATTCGTCATATTTGTATGAGACAGAGGAGCCTCCTATTTTTCTATACAGGAGCAGTCCACGGCTGTCATAACCGAAGTTTGTTGAAATGGTATCGCCTGCATTGTGTACGCATTCTTTTATGGAGAGCAGATTCCCGAAACCGTCATAGTCCGTAAGTACGGTACCTGCACTAGGGTCTGAGATAAGAGTTCGCTTCCCCAAGATGTTATATTCTGTGATTACCGGTTCTCCATCCTGAGGCGTGGCGGAAATGACATTGCCAGCAGGGTCATGGACAAAGTCAACCGTTTTACCGTTTCTCGATACGCTGACTACTCTTCCAGCGTTATCCGATTCGGTAATGATGGTATCTTTCCCTTTGATTTTTGTGGTGAAAAGTCCATCGTACAGGTAAAAAGTAGAATCAATGACAGAAGCATTCAGAGAGGTTGTTTCCGTGACACGTCCGTATTTGTCGTAAGAGGTTTTATAATAGACGATTTCAGAATCATTTACCAAGTATGGTTTAGAAGACAGTCGCAATCTGCCTGTTTCGTCATAAATATTTTTTTGGCAAACGGTGTCTCCGTTGAAATTACCAGTTTTTGTCAGTACTTTATTGCCATTAACGTATTCCGTGATAGCAAAATCTCCGTTTGAGGTAGTCAGAGTTTCGACAAGGAAATTATCTGTCGTGTTCTTATAGATACCTTTTTCATCGGAATACCATTCACCTTTCTTTTTAATGGTTCCTATCTCTTTTTTCATTTCAAAGTCATCTTTCCTTGATTCTTTAATCAGTTGACCGAGGGAATTGTACTCATACTTCACATAATCTAACGGAGACCTGACTTCCGATAAGAAGCCATAATCGTCATAGGTTAGTTTCGAGACAACACCCAGGGGATTTTTAACCGCCCTTACATGTATGCCATTTTGGTAAGTAAAACCATATTTTTTTGAAATTCCCGATGAGGTAGAATCTAAAGAAAGGATATTTCCATATTCATCCAATTTGTATGAGACTTTCATTTCTTCCTTTAAACCAGGCAAGGAAACAGATTCTATCAGATTTCCATTGTTATCATATTTATAGAGACATTCCGCAGAGACAGTTCCCTGAGAATTTTTCCATGTGGTTTTTGATTTGGTAGGAAGAAACCCTAACAACCCTTCGCAATCCCTACAACTAGGATAGGTGGTTTCAATTGTTTTAGTGAGGTTGCCACCATAATCTATTACCGTTTTTTGAGGCAAATCATATTTAGAAAAATCAGAGTATATTGTGGTTGTAGTCGTTCCTTGCAGATTATTTGACTCGGTGGTTTTTGTATTCAGTATTTTACAAGGGTATTTGGATTGATCATTTGAATTTGTTGAATTATTACGTTTAAGATTGAACTCCAAATTTTTCGAAGAGACGACAGCATAGTTATCATCCAACAATTCAGATTTTTCTGGTAATAAAATTAAATACTCATTGTTCAGATTATATGTTTTCTTTGTTTTTAAATTGTTCGAGTTAGAAGATGTGTACTCAACGTCGAAGCCTAATAGGCCCAAGCCTGTTTTATCATAAAGAAGATTACCATATTCATAATTGATTTTTTTCCCATTGATGGAAATACTATGAACCACCTCATACATGCCGTTGTAATATCCAGCAATATCGTCATCATTATATGAAGTAGAGAAATTATTTAGATAAGAGTATGCGACAGAAACAATACTCTTGTCAGAATTTGAGCAGCTCCTTATTCTAGGGGTAAGGGCAGATTTATTGTATTTGGTAATACAGCCTCTTGCATCATCCGATGATCTTGAAAAATTCATAAAGTTGACCCCATTCATATTACATATCTCATCAATTCCATCTCTATTAATATCGAAAACTCTCACGCCATATTTAGAGCCAAAGTCGTTTTCTGATGTTGTAACAGTCTCTGCCGCTTTGGTAAAACCAATTTCCGTCGAAAGATAGCAGGCGACTACACCTTTGTTCCACACGCCCCAAGAACCGGAAAGATCATGTTTTTCTTTATAAACGGCACTTATAAATAGGAGGTCAGATTTACCATCTCCATTGAAATCTCCAACTTTGATGTCACTTTTGTTGTCTTCTCTTTCGGTAAATCCATACATCATATCATAGGAGAAACCCAATTCTTTTTTTGAAAATTTAAAATTTCCTTGGTTATAATATATTCCTCCTGATTTATCTTGTTCGAATCCCGACAAGATATCAGGCAATCCGTCGCCATTGAAATCCGCCACATCACGGAATAGAATAAATTCAGATGGAATAATAGAACATTTCTTTTCAAATGACAACAATCCGTCAGAACCAGTTCCACGATTTTGAAATATTTCTAAAGAAGAAGAAAACAGATTGTTTTTCACATGTGCGATATCCAGCAACCCGTCCCCATTAAAATCTCTCAAGAAATAATTGGAAGACAATGCAGACATATCGGAAGTAAGATTAACGTTTTGCGAGCTTACTATTTTTGCATTTGTAATAATTGCCCTATTGCCAGCACAAGCCACTATTTCGTCATAACCATCCTTGTTCATATCTGCGGGCATAACAGAATATGAAGTTCCACTATAACTTAAAATTTGTTTTTTGGTATACAAATCACCGACGCAGGTTGTTTCCCCTTTTGTATATTTCACCAATACCGTATTTTTATATTTATCATAAAAACTACCGACTAATGGCTCAATATTTTTCCAGTCAGAAGGTATGCTGAAACTTCTGACGTTATTAAAATCAAAGCGAGTGCCATTAAAATCCTCGTCACAGATCCACACGTAGTAATCATTCCATATCATTAATTCCACCTTACCATCACCATTTGTGTCTGCAAATTTCCAATTCTTAAGTTCTGAATCGAGGTGAGTTGTGGCAGGAGAACTAATTTCACCTTTATTAAAAAGCATATAGTAAGGAATGTCCCATTCGAATGTTGTAGGATTGTATGTCAATCCATCGCTACCCGATTCTTCTATTTCGGAAAGCACATCGTGATAGTTATACGAATTGTATTTTAAATCAAAACGTCGAAACAAATTTTCCCCATACATTACTTGAACATTATCAAGAATATAATTAAGTCTGTTTATATAATTGGTATAAGAAGACTCAACCTTGTTAGACCTGATTTTGTAGTTTAATACGATAGAAACCTTATTTGATTCGGAAGATTGATTGTATGAGATTTTTTTTAGCATCCAAGTGCTGATTACATTAGTATAATCGACAGTCTGGTCTTTACTCCACTCGTATTCGATTACATTACCATTCTTATCTTTTTCAGAGACAAGATAATATTTGTTTCGTGGATAATAGGAAAATTGTTGTCTCGTTCCATTTGGCAATTCAACAATGAATTCATATTCATCAGCTTTTGAATATCGTTTCACAAGAGTATTATCATCAATAGCCTTTTTGAAATATGTCGTATCACCTTCAGTCGAGGTTTTTATTAGTCTCTCCCCATTAAGGGTGTAACAATCAGCAAAACAGCTTACTCTACCATCGTATGCCATCGACGGATAGACTTCCTCTATGTATTGACATCCAGTCATATTCCAGCCAAGTCCCAAATAGCCATCACTAGCTTTGGAATTGTACGAAAAAGACACCTTTGGTTTATAACCGCCCATTCCATCGGGCAATTCCAAGGGATATTCGATATTCAACGCACCAGACGACACTGAAAAATTTGCACGAGGACTGACAGAGCACACCGTGTCTGCCATTATGTTAACGAAGTATAAAACAGCGCCAAACAGTATTAAAAATTTCCGAGCCATAACCTCCCCTATTTTTTTATTATTTTTACGGATGTTACAAAATTACCATCCCTATAGATAGATAATATGTAAATACTGAATGGCAAATTCGACATTTTAATATTTGCTGCATTGTCATCAATAATTTTAGTTGATGATAAAATATTTGATTGTAAATTGTTCAGTCTAAACTCATAATTTCCATTTTCCGGCATCTCCACAATCACATCTCCATCGGTTGGATTTGGATATATCTTGATTGGTTTGTTTGTATCTTTTACTGGAAAGATTTCAATTTGAGGTTGTTTTTGCTTTTCATCATAAATAATCGTCTTTCCTACAGACTGGATTCTGTTGCCTGAATTATCATAATCATATATCATTATATTTTTCATTCGCAAAACAATATTTGACACAAAAGGTGACGGAGATCCCGCAAAAAATTCAGATGTGATTGGATTAAACTCTTCATCCACCAACACTCCACTTCTATGTGCGGAAGTTTTGACGGTTAGTGGAACATAAAATGTATCTACAGCCTCAACACTATCCACCTTCAAAACAATAAAATCAGTTCTATATAAAATTGTTTCTGAAGTGAGGATTTTCGTACTATCAAGTATAAAATCCCTAGGGAAAGTCATTTCGGGGAAAATGATTAGTTTTACTTCGTTAGGAGCGAAACCTACAGAATCCTTAATCTGCAATTTATCACTTCCATTATCAATCGAAAAAGAAATCGATGGCAAATTCTTATTACTAACATTGGTCAATTCTATATATTTGAATTGTCTGTACGTTTCATCAAGAAGCACTTCAGATATTAGCAATGAAGATTTCGAATCATTAAACAAAAAAAGTAATATTACAGTTAGTAATACTTTAAAATTAGTATACAGATTTCGCATATCTCATTAATAATTGTAGACACCTAATTTTTTTTTCAAGAAATCATTACAAAAGTAGATAAAATCACGAAATAATTCAAATGTGATCATACAACATATCACAATAAATTCAATCGCACACTCCTTTGTGTTGTCTTTTCCATTTAAAATATTCACACAACCCAATCATTAAAATTGGCAATACTCCTTAAACTCATTTTGTGCTATTCCTACTATTTCAGCATCAAACAATATGATACTAACATCCATATCCTCTCCGTATTGTAAAATGGTCTCTACGGCTATTTGGAGAGCCTCTTTTTTAGGATAACCATAAACACCAGCAGAAATTAATGGGAAAGCTATACGAACACACTCCTTTGTGCGGGCAAGTTCTAATGAATTCTTATAACAATTCCTCAATTGTTGTTCACATAATTCTTTTCGCTTTTCCGAATAGATGGGACCTACCGTATGAATCACATATCTAGCAGGGAGTCTATAACCTTTTGTTATCTTAGCTTCTCCTGTCTCACAGCCATACAAGGTTCTGCACTCCATCAACAAATCAGGACCAGCAGCACGATGTATGGCACCATCCACCCCACCGCCACCAAGCAATGATTTGTTAGCCGCATTCACAATAGCATCGCCAACATATTTTGTAATATCCCCTTTGGCAATAATCAATGACATAAAGTTATTCAAGTTTTATTTTATGAGAGTTTTACAGAAGTCTCCTTACAACATCATTTTCTTCCGCAAAAATTGTCCTGTATGAGAACGTTCACATTTTGCCAACTCTTCAGGCGTACCGGAAAAAACTAATTCACCTCCCGCTTCACCACCTTCAGGTCCGATATCAATCACATAATCAGCAGACTTGATGACATCTAAATCATGTTCTACAATTACAACGGTATGTCCATTGGCAATCAAGGCATTAAAGGCTTTTAACAAGGTTTTTACATCATGAAAATGAAGTCCTGTTGTCGGTTCATCAAATATAAACAACGTTGGTTCTGGTTTCTCCGTTCCTAAGATAGCCGCCAATTTCACACGTTGACTTTCGCCACCTGATAGTGTATCTGAAGATTGTCCCAACTTGACATAACCCAAGCCTACGTCTTGTAAGGTTTTTAATCGTTTCGTGATTTTCTTTTCTAATGTGCCAGTTGACTCGGAGAAGAACTCAACAGCCTGATTGACCGTCATCTCCAACACGTCATAGATGGATTTGTCTTTATATAAGACCTCTAACACGTCCGACTTGAAACGTTTTCCATGGCAACACTCACACGGCAATACCAAGTCAGCCATAAACTGCATCTCGACAGTGACAGTTCCTTCTCCCTGACACTCTTCGCAACGGCCACCCTCCACATTGAAAGAAAAATAAGCAGCCGTATACCCCATCTGTTTTGACAAGGGTTGTTCCGCATACAACTTACGAATATCATCGTATGCTTTCACATACGTAACTGGATTGGAACGAGAAGACTTCCCTATTGGATTTTGATCCACGAAATCCACGTTATGCAACAATGAGATACTACCTTTTATTTCACTAAAAGAACCTGGTTTCTCTGCTACTTCATCAAACTCACGTTTTAACGCATTATAGAAAACGTCATACACCAAAGAAGATTTTCCAGAGCCACTCACACCCGTCACGACAGTCATCACATTCAAAGGAAACTTCACATCAATACCTTTCAAATTATTGTGACAAACTCCCGTCACTTCAATATAGTTACTCCACTTCCGACGGAATTTCGGAGTTTCTATTGTCTCCGTTCCATTCAAATATTTTAAAGTATAACTCTCCTCACAAAGCTTCTTATCTTGTAACATTTCCGGTGTAATTGGGCCTTGGAAAATCACATTTCCTCCCAATCGACCCGCATTCGGTCCAATATCAACGATATAGTCCGCAGCACGCATAAATTCCTCTTCATGTTCCACTACAACAACCGTGTTACCTATCTGCTGCAACTTACGCAATACACTGATAAGCAAATGCGTATCACGCGGATGCAAACCAATACTAGGTTCATCCAAAACATAAAGAGAACCAACAAGACTACTTCCTAAAGAGGTTACCAGATTTATTCTCTGGCTTTCACCTCCAGAAAGAGTATTGGACAGACGATCCAATGTCAGATAGCCCAATCCAACGTCTGTCAACAATTGCAATCTGTTACGTATTTCAGTCAACAATCTTTTTGCCAAGAGTTTCTCCGACTCTGCAAGTTCAAGATGTTCAAAGATTTCCGCTAATTTAGTAACGGGCATACAAACGAAATCTGTAATCGAATAGCCACAAATTTTCACGTAATTAGCTTCTTTCCGCAATCGTGCACCATTACATTCCGGACAGGTTGTCCTACCCCTATAACGGGACAACATAACACGGTATTGAATCTTATATTGATTTTCTCGAACAAAATCGAAAAATGCATTAATTCCTTGAATATGTCCATTACCATTCCATAACAATGATTTCTCCTCATTAGTGAGGTTCATATAAGGTTTATGAATTGGGAACTTCACGCTACTTGCATTCATCACAAAATATTGGAGCCATTCCGACATTTTGTCGCCACGCCAACAAACAACCGCGCCATCATAGACAGAACGCGTTTTATCTGGCACAACCAAATCCTCATCAATACCCATCACCTTACCGAATCCCTCACACGTAGGACATGCGCCATAAGGAGTATTGAAGCTGAACATCAAATCCGAAGGCTCTTCAAAGGTGATGCCATCCGCCTCAAATTTTTTAGAGAACTGACGTTCTACCTCTGGTTGTTCAGAAGGATACATCCGAATCAGGCAAGTATCATTTGCCTCCGCAAAAGCAGTCTGAATAGAATCGCCCAAACGATTGCGTGTATCTCGATCCTCACGAACAACAAATCGGTCAACGACCAAAAGAACTTTAGAAGGATCAACTGAATCTACATCCGACGCTAGGAAATCCTCAATTTTTTGGAATCCGCCATTCACCTCTACTCTACTAAATCCCTGTTGCTGAAAGATCGTCATTTGTTCTTTCATCGAACGAAGAGAAGGAAGAGTAAACGGTGAAAGGATAACACCCTTTGTTCCTTCTTGGAAAGAGTAAATAAAATCCGTGACATCACTCAATTGGTGCTTTTTCACCTCTTCTCCGGAAATGGGAGAATAGGTTTTACCAATACGAGCAAACAGGAGTTTCAGATATTCATATATTTCAGTGGAGGTTCCCACCGTAGAACGGGGGTTACGTGTATTCACCTTTTGTTGAATCGCAACTGCAGGAGGTATTCCCTTGATATAATCCACTTCGGGTTTACTCATTCTTCCAAGGAACTGACGAGCATAAGAGGAAAGACTTTCCACATAACGACGTTGTCCCTCCGCATAAAGGGTATCAAATGCGAGAGAAGATTTTCCCGAGCCAGAAAGGCCCGTTATTACCACCAATTTATTTCGAGGAATCGTCACATCCACACCTTTCAGATTATGAACATGAGCATTCTTAATTAATATTTCACCAATGTTAGACATAATTTCGAAGTAAGTATGCAAAATTAGTCATAAAAAAGGAGAGATTAGCATTTCTCAACTTTTAATTCTCTTCCAAGTGTTCAACATTATCCCAATCAAGGACATTCCAAACGCCATCCTTCTTTTCCACGATGCACAAACCAGTTGAATGAGGATGAGGAGCATTGGCAATATCATGAATAGGTTGATACTTAAAATACGTGTAGATTGTTTTCAGTAAAGCACCATGAGTTACCACGAGTACATTTTGACCGATATGTTTTTGGGCAATAGATTCCATCAAAGCTGCGGCACGATCACGCACCTGTTGGTAGGTTTCACAAGTTGGGCGATTGAACAATTCAGGATGATGCCAAAAGACATCTAATTCTTCCGCAAAATCTTTTTCCAAATCAGAAACCAACCATCCTTGCCAATCACCCATCAAGATTTCTTTCAGTTCGTCTGCATAAACAGGCGTCAAACCGAATCCTTCCGTCAACAGTTCCGCAGTACGACGAGTACGGCGGAGCGGGCTGACATATAAAGCAGAGAAAGGGATATCCAACAATTTTTTCCGCAATGCCACCGCCTGAGATTCGCCTTCAGGTGTCAAATCAGATTCCATCTGACCTTGGATACGACGTTCGAGATTGAAAAAAGTCTGTCCGTGTCGAACAAGATAAATACGGGTCATACGCACAAAAGAGTATTCGTAATTCTAAAGAGAGGGAAAAAGGGATGATAGTTTGGCATCCCCATAAACAAGAAATGAGGAAAATCCGAAGATTCTCCTCTTATCTTTTGATTTTTCTCGAAGGAAAATAAATTAAACTGCAGCTTCTTTTTCTACAGCAACCATTCCGCGGTAGTAACCGCATTCGCCACATACACGGTGATAGATGTATAATGCACCGCAGTTAGGGCATACTGCCAATGTAGGAGCCTCTGCCTTGTAGTGAGTTCTTCTCTTAGCTCCTCTTGATTTTCCTTGTCTTCGCTTAGGATGTGCCATTTTGTTTTTATTTTAAAATTAGTTATTATCTATTATTTACTTTGTTTCCTCTTTATCTAATAATTTTCGAAGACCTTCCCATCTTGGATCAATCTCCTTTGAAGAGTTATCTTCCTCTTCTTCATCACCAGTTCGTTCTTCAATCAGATAATTATTCAATTTACTCATCATCTCTTCAGAACACTCTCCCTCTGGATGAACATGTTGAATTGGAATAGCCAACGCTATGAATTCATACATAAACCATGACAAATCAATCTCTCCCGGATAATCTGGGATAACCACCAATTTATCATCCACCTCCTCATACTCATCACCGAATTTCACCACCAACTGATCTTCTGATGTTATCTCTTGCTTCATATCCTCCAAGCAACGATCACATGGAACATAGACAAAGCCATCAGAGACAAAAGTGAACTCACATGAATGAGACGACTTCTTCAAAGAAACCTTTACTGCAACACTACCTCTTTTTACCTCAGGAGCTTCTATTCTTTCAAAGAATTCATCTCCCAATTGAAAGCTGTACTCTTGCGTTCCTAAAGGCATATCCTTTAGCTGTATGATATACGTTTCTTTCTTATCCATCGGTATGGTCTCCAAAAACTTTGCAAAATTACAAAAATTACCAATACAAAATCCTATCAGAATAGCATTTTTTGAAAAAAAACTCTAATAATCTACTATTTGTCTATAAATCAAGAATATAAACATCATCCTTCCACAACCATTCGATTCAAGAGAATACGAAAAGTTGTTCCTTTTCCCAATTCGGATTTCTTCACATATATTTTTCCGTGGTGGTATTCCTCCACGATTCTCTTTACCAAAGACAATCCCAACCCCCAACCTCTTTTTTTGGTGGTAAATCCAGGATTGAAAACAGTCTTGAATTTTGATTTCGGTATACCTTTACCTGAGTCTTGAACATCAATGCACACCTGTTTATTCTCCAAAGAGACATAAGCTGTAATGCTTCCCTCCTTCCCCATCGCATCAATGGCATTTTTGCACAAATTTTCGACAACCCATGCAAACAAAGGCGGATTCATATTGACATAAACAGGCTCTTTCGTTTCATATACAGATGAGATAACGATTCGATTGGAAGTTCGTTTCTGCATATACTGCAACGTATTATCCAAAACCTCGTTCAACAACGTAGGTGACAACTCGGGTTTTGATCCAATTTTTGAGAAACGTTCTGCAATCACTTGTAAACGGGAAACATCCTTTTCCATTTCAGGCACCATATCTTTTGAAATGTTACCCTCCTTGATAATCTCCATCCATGCCATAAGTGAAGAGATGGGGGTTCCCAACTGATGTGCCGTTTCTTTCGACAATCCGACCCAAACTCTGTTTTGTTCTGATTTCTTCGCACTAGCAAAGAAGAAGAACAGAATGCAAAAGAATACAATAATAACACCGGCTTGAAGATAAGGATAATAAGCCAATCGCTTTAGTAATATAGAATCATCATAGTAGAGATACTGATACAAATCCACATCCAATTGCATTTCAATAGGTTGATGAACAGTTTTCAGTTCTTCCAACTTCCTGTTTAGAAATGCGGTTGTGTCGGATCCTTTTATTTCAATATTTCGATACATTATCACCTCATCATCCGTTCCGGCTATCAGCACTGGTATCGTACCATTATTTTCGACAACCTTCAAGATAAAGTTAAAATCCGCACCCGAGATATCAGTGACCAGCAAACGAGTTGCCTCAGCCCACAACTCAATGCGCTGACGCTCCTGCTCCGCCATCTCATCTGCCAACTGATTTGTAAAATAGGCAGATAAAGCAAAAATCGCTATGGCAACGGCAGCAAAGAAATACTTTATTTTACGAAAATTATCAAAGGTGATCTGCACGATTATCGATATTTTCCCTCGTCACAATCTTCTAATATGCTTAAATAACTATTATAACGAGATTCACTAATAAAATGTTCTTCTAACGCTTTTCGGACAGCGCAACCTGGTTCATGTATGTGTGTACAATTACCAAATTTACAATCTGCGGAAAATTTAAATATTTCAGGGAAATAGTGTCCTACCTCTTCTCGTTGGAAATCAATGGTACCAAATCCTTTTATACCTGGGGTATCTATCAAGAAACTATCCGTATCCACTTCAAACATTTCAGAGAAGGTAGTTGTATGCATACCCTTATTATGTACATCTGAAATGGCACCCGTTTTTGCAATTTCCGTTGCAGTCAACACATTCACTAACGAAGACTTTCCAACGCCTGAATTACCTGATAGCAATGTTGTTTTTCCTGATAACGAAGACCTAACGTCATCTATTCCTTCACCATTCTTCGCAGACACACACACCACCTTATATTCAATTGACTCATACAAATTTTGAAGGGCCTTCATATACTCTATCTCATCGTCTGT
The DNA here is from genome assembly GCA_024401435.1 of Paludibacteraceae bacterium. GTDB lineage: Bacteria > Bacteroidota > Bacteroidia > Bacteroidales > Paludibacteraceae > UBA1181. The sequence continues at coordinate 66,335 of JAKSLB010000003.1, forward strand.
ATACAGGTCTATTTTATTAATCACCAATACAACAGGAACGCGATAAGCCTCTGCTGTCGCCAAAACGCGATCGATAAAGACAGTCGACGTTTCAGGGTGATTAACAGTCACCACCAACAACATTTGGTCGACATTAGCAGCAATGATATGTAACTGTTTTGACAGATTGGTAGGACGTCGAACGATATAGTTTTTTCGATCTTCGATTTGAGTAATCCAACCTGTACCATCAGCCATTACATCAAAAGAAACCCGATCGCCAACAGCAACCGGGTTTGTACTTTTTATGCCTTTAATACGGAAATTCCCCTTTACTCTACATTCAACAAGTTCGTTATCAGATGTTTTCACCAGATAACTACTTCCCGTATTTCTTACAACTAATCCAATCATTAGAATAGCTTAGACAGTCATTATTTCCTTTTCTTTTGCAGCCAAAAGATCGTCTAATTTTTTAATATAACGATCGTGAATCTTTTGAACTTCTGCTTCAGCATCTTTTTCTGCATCCTCAGACAAGCCATTTTTAATCTCTTTTTTAAGACCATCAATAGCGTCACGACGAGCATTACGAACGCCGACTTTTGCATCCTCACCCTCGCTACGAGCTTGCTTTACCAAAGCTTTACGACGCTCTTCTGTTAATGGAGGAATACAAAGGCGAATCAATTCACCATTATTTTCTGGAGTAATACCAATTTCAGAATTCATGATGGCTTTTTCAATCTCACTGATCATCTTCTTTTCCCATGGCTGAATAGCAATAGTTCTTGCATCAGGAGTTGTAATAGTTGCCACTCCAGATAATGGAACAATACTTCCATAATAATCAACACGAATTGGGTCCAATATACGTGCATTTGCTTTTCCTGCACGGATATGTGCCAATGTATCATCCAAGTGAGCTACTGTTTGCGACATCTTGTCTTCAGCTGCTTTGTAATATTCTTTTACATCTGCCATACTATTTAAACTTCTTATAATTAGACAATTTTGGATTTTAAAAACGCAAAAATAAAATATTTCTTCTTTCTTTACAAATTGTAAATGAAAAAACACATTGTATATATCTTTCAAACTGTAATGGTACCTTTTTATAGTTGATTTATCAAAAAGATTTATTACTGTCTGCTAAACCTTTTATGGTTTTAAACATTAGGCAAAAATAGAATGCTAAAATTAATCATGCGTAATATATATAATGTGCAATTCCTCTGGGGTTGCACACCAATAGAGACGAACTTCATGTTCTGCATACAATGGCTAAATTTTACGATTCCATTTACCATAAAAAAAACGAAGAACCCTAAAAAATTAGGATTCTTCATTTTTGCGTTTGTTTTCATTTAAAAGACACTTTATTATTCCGTCTTAAAAAAATCTTTTTTGTTTGATACAAAGTTACGATTCTCCTCCTATAGGTACTTGTCAGATTGTAAATTAAACTTGTCGAATTAACAATAAATCCTTGTTGTTTTATCAATTTCAATTTTCAAACCGACAAAAAACCCATTTAAATGATAACAATTTTTAATTTTATTGATATATAAATACACATCCTGATGGAGACCCGTATAAAGTTGCTCTTTTCTTTTTTATTGGGAAAAACAATCTATTTTTTCATAAAATTGTGCATGTCAACAATGATTTTTTCGTTTTTTACCACTAAAAAAATCTGTGACATGCACAATTTGTTTTTGGTAATTATTCTAAATAAAATAATTTATCCAACGTGTTTATAGTTTACAAAAAGACTTCCATCATTTTATCACCACCTTTTTGCTAACGTTTCCACATTTAACAATATAAGAACGATTAGCCTCAACAGGGATTGTAGTGCGATCTGCAGTTGGTGCTACAATCTCAACCAATCTGCCTAACAGATCATATACGTAAATGTCAGAAACTGCATTGTCTACGTAGATTACACCTTTACAACCCCAAATAGCAACAGTAGTTGCTTCGTTGTCGTTAAGCTGTGTAGTGGACATAAACATAGGATAAAGTTTTACATTACCCTTCGCAGAATCAGCTTCGATCTCCGTAACAGCCTCTCCTGTTAATTCTGCATTATCATACCAACCTTCGAACGTATAACCTGTCTTCGTTGGAACTTGAGTAATGCTATATCCTTCCGTATAATCAAATCTCAAATTTTCCACACATTTTTTCTATAGTCTTATAAACTTTTTGCAGGACTCACATGAAACACAACAACCATGAAACAGAGGTTCTGTCTCATGGTTGTTGCAACTCAGAATAGGTTGTTGAGTAGGATTATTTTTGTACCTCTTTGAGGATGACAGGATGAGTAGAACTTGTCTGTGAAAGGGCTTTCACTTCCAAAGCCTCAATTTCATAGTACTCCCTTTCTACTGTTCTGTATTTACCGTCTTCATACTCGGTCAAAGTGTATTTTTTCTTCTCTTTGCCAGACGGATTATCCATTACAATGATTGAATAACTATCAATGACAAGCATATAGTCATTGTGATAGAATATCAAATCAACATCGTCTGATCCCCCATCTTTTTTTTCTTCCAAACAGATTGCACCTGCTTCTAAAAGTTTCTTTTTGAAATCCTTATGATCCGAACCATTATAAACAGCACCTGTAATCCAATGGTTATCAATCTTGTATTGGTACGTAGACAAAATGGGTTTAGGGAAAGATGGGCAAGACGAAGGAACATGATCTATGCTTCCGATTAGCTTTTTACCATTGACCATATCAGGAATCGAGAACATACCCATAACTGTAATTGGCGCATTTTTTTTGTTACCCGACAATACGCAAGAGAGTGTAAGCAAAGTACTCTTATCTTTATGTTCTACCACCGTAAAAAATCCCATTCCTGATGCTTCCATTCCATTCATGCAATAAGAGACCTCAGCATCATACGTGCTGCGTCCTTCAGCGAAACTCTTCACATGAATGGTCAAAACGGTATCTTCATTAGCACTTGATATGGTGATGAAACGTGGTGAAATCTCAAAATTTCTATCGATTTTTCCATATTTTTTACCAATCAGATCAATCAATTCACCAAACATACCATAGATTCCTCCAATGTCACTTGCCACATCAAGGTTTTGCTCATTGGCAGGCATTTGATAAGTTTGATCTCCATTCGTTATATTGATCACCTCTTTCTCCTGTGACTCTAGGCAAACCTCAATTTCTCCTGCATCTATATTTGCTTGTGGATTGAGGTAAGGGCGTGGCATGGTGTTTCCATTGCCGCTTTCGACATGAAGCATCAACATCGTAGTGTTTTTAGGGAACATGATGGAAAATGAACCATCATTTGCATTGCTCCATATAGGTGCAGTTGTGTATTGCTTATTATCGATGGTATAGTCTAGATATACCATACCTAACGGTTGATCGCCACATGAGTTTTTAATCTTACCAGTCATATTCAGCATGCAAGGTAATGTGATGGTTGGAGCCTCTACGTTTGACTCCATCGTGCCTTGAATGGATACTGGTTTTTCTTCCTTGTAGTTGTAATAATCACTGCTTCTCACATAAATGTCGACATCGGTATTTTGCGGAATGTAGGTTCGATATTCTCCTGATGCATCGGTAATGGCTGAAGTCTGTCCCACAATCACCTTCACATTTCCGATTCCGTTTCCGTCGCAATCAACCACCTTACCCTTAACTGTTACACGTTCTGAAGGAACATCCAAATTGTGCCATGAAAAATGGCTAACCGAACCGCTGTACGTTTGGGTCTTGGTATCATACCTTGCCATTCCTTCCTCTTCCCAGATTCCTTTGTCTTCATTAAAAGCCCAAAGAGGAATGGAGTCTGGTGTGTTATTCTCCAAGCCTTCAGGTACCGGGAAGGTGAGTGAAGCTTTTTCATCTTTTCCTAATTGAAGAGGACTACCATCCTTGTCGGTAAGGGTTACCTCTAACATACCATACGATTTCAATAAGGTTGACGAATTGTCGGAACGTACCGCCTCCAAGTCTCCTCCAGGAATGGCATCTTGGAAATTCTTGTTATTCGGGTCTAGATAAAAGACCTCTGCCACACAATCATCTGCATGAACCATACCCAATCTATTGACAACATTTCCGGGTATCGTCACTTTTACTTTGCCCAAACTCACCACACCACCAGATACTCCGCTAATAGTCTTCTTTGCATAGAGGTTGTCTTTTGACATTTTAGAAAGCATCACAACGTCCATACGTACATTTTCTTGTGCTGGACAGGAACGAGTGACAGAGCAATATCCTTCTTTTTGGAAAGTAATTACACACCGTTCGTTATTGACTTTCGCTTTTTCAAAACGGAATACTCCTCTGGCGTTAGTGGTCGTTTTTTCCCTTCCTGAAACGACTTCCACATCATCAATAATTTTACCCGACTCATCTCTCACTACACCAGAGACTTGGCACTCTTCCATGTTCGAGAAGAGATTATACACTGTTGGATTGCTACACTGCGTGAAAAACAACAGCATAGAGCAAAACGCGATTGCAATAAATTTTAATTTCATTTTCCCTTTTTTTTTATGTTGCAAATATAAATATTTTACCAATAAAAGTTGTCATTTTCGATCACTAAACCGCCATATTTTGGGGTAACCCATGCATTGGAAAATTTGCGACTGGCCATTCGTATCTTTAGGGGATTTCTATAAATTGCTTTGTAGTGATTTTGAAGATTTACTAAACTGCGAAGACAAAGGTATTTATCCCGCCACCACAGCATTATGAATGGAATCCACATACTTTGCCAGAGGCATCATATATTCTCCTCCGAAGCCTTCCAGCGCGGAGGCGAAGGGGTCCTCATTCACCACGATATCTTTGGTAATATCACCATTCTCGCAGACGTAAGTTAAGATGCTCTTCAGAAACTCCTCTTGGTCGTAGTTCAATTCACTCACGGAGATGAGTTCACTGAACTTCTTCACCGCCTTGCGAATGTCCACACCAATGATACTCCGAATAAAAATAGCCACGTTCGTACCGCACATCTTACCACTTGTGTATTTTTCGTAATCTTCTTTCGTGCCGAGTTCTTTCCACATAATACGTTCCAACTCTACAATATCCTTCGCCGTCAGTTGTTCAATGTTCTTTATCTTCTCCAACACAGGGAGGTTTTTGTTCTCCGCCAGATAATTCAACACTTTTTGTTTGTAAGTGACTCTCGGGGAAACGCCCTCGGTCTCTCCTTCATCGGTTATCACATCGTCGATATTGACGACAAACCACTTGCTCTCCTCTGCGAGTATCTTTAGCAACTCACGCATTTCGATTCTCACCCGCTCATACCATTGCAAGTCCGCATTGTCCCACGACACATCCATCAACACTTCGTTGAGTATCGCTTTGTTCTTCTGAACTGCAGGCAGGGTCGACCTCTTCTTAAGGAGTGCATCTGCAATGGTCTGCACCGATATCTTCGGGCGATTCGCTTTGGTTGTTCCATCCAAATAGGACAACTCAAGGGTCAGCATCAGCACATCGAACTTTTTTGCACTCTCATCCATCTTGTTTTTCGGAACGAGCGGTGATATATCCTTCTTCAAAGACTCCACATCCATCATCGAAAGGCATAACCATGTATCATCCTCACGGAAATGGCACACCTCCTTCCATTTCATGCGAACAGAGATGTGTGCATCTGACAACACGTTCACCTGTTCTCGAAGTAGCGTTTTGATCTCATCGTGAAGTCTCTTTGTGTAGGGGTCGTCCTGGTACTCCTGTCCTTGCAAGTAATAGGCAATTTCGGAACGGAGGTTGAATATCCTTTCGGTAAGCGACAGCGTGGTTTTCGTCTCCTCGCCTTCCTTTCCTCCGAAGTACTCGAGGTTACCACACCAATCGAAGATGTAGAAGCACTCCTTATCCTTACCTGAGCCAAACAAATCCTTGCACAGACGGGTTCCTCGTCCCACCATCTGTGTGAATTTAATCTTGCTGTGAATACGCTTGAAGAACACAAGGTTCAACACTTCGGGCACATCAATACCTGTATCGAGCATATCCACGGACACTGCAATCTGCGGCTCCATTTTTTTGTCTCCGAACTGATTTATCAATTCAGCTGCATAAGGAATGTAGTTGTCGATTAATGCGCAGAAATCTGGACCCAATTCTGGATAGAGTATTCGGAACATCTCCACAATCATCTCCGCATGCTTATGATTGTAAGCGAAGATGATAGTTTTACCGATTTTCTCGCCGCTATCCACTTTTAGTCCGTTGGTCATCAAATCTTGGAGCACCTTGCGGATGGTGTCCTCGTTGAAGATGTAGGTGAATATTTCATTAGACTCAATATCTCTTGGTGTTACGCCATCCAATGCCTTCTTTGCCTTTTCGTAAGCGAACACCTTTTCCATCTGTTCCTTCTCTTCTGATGTAAGGTCGTTGTACCGAATACCCCTGCGCATGATTTCAGAGCCTCGTTTCAATCCACGATAGTTGACCAGGTAACCCTCTGCAATCGCTTCATCCATTTCGTAGGCGAAATTCGGTTCTCCTTGTTCCATTTCGAATATCTCATAGGTGCTGCGATCCACCTCATCACGAGGTGTGGCAGTCAGTCCGATGAGCAAACTGTCGAAGTAGTTGAAGATGGCGCCATACTTACCAAAGATACTGCGGTGTGCCTCATCAATGATGATGAGGTCGAAGTGTCCGACACTGAAAGTCTTGTCCTCCGCATCTATATGGTTAATCATCGTCTGGTAGGTCGAGAAGACAAGTCTCGCCTCCAAGTCATGCTCACCATTGTCGCTCAGCACGCAAGTGGTGGTATTGGGCATCAGTTTATTGAAATTTTTGTGGGCTTGATAGACCAGAGATGTACGGTCCGCCAAGAACAGCACGTTCTTTGCCCACTCGTTTCTTGTCAGTATATCAACCAGTGAAATGGAGACTCTGGTTTTTCCCGTACCGGTTGCCATCACAAGCAGACCTTTGCGGTGTTTCTTATTGTAATGTTCACAGACCGCCTTGATGGCCATCTTCTGATAGTCACGGTCGGTGATGTTTTCTTTTACTTTAAAATCGTTGATATCGTGTCGTCCACGCTTTTGGATCATCCGTTCGAGATCCTCCGCTGTGTGGAAACTATATAGTCGGCGGGAAGGATAACCCAAGCCGTCGATGATGTAGGTTTCAAATCCGTTGGAATAGTAGATAACAGGGCGAACACCATAGCGAGCTTCCAAACAATCCGCATAGAGTGTTGCTTGATGTTTACCTATTTCTGCCGATTTAGAGGTGCGTTTAGCCTCAACAACAGCCAATGGTTTTCCATTGCCACCGAAGAGCACATAATCAGCGAACCCTTTGTTGTGAGCATTCGGCATACCTTCCACCTCCACCTCGACACAAGCTTTGAGCGGTTGAATCAATCCTTTCGTGTTGAGCACGTCCCAACCAGCCTCTTTGAGCATCAGGTCGATGAAAAGTTTGCGGGTATCGTCTTCCGACAGGTCGGATGGCATCTCCACGACAGGAGCGGTAGACACGACAGCCTCCTTGGGAGCGTTCTTCACCAGAGCATCATCTTCGCTCACCTTAACTTCAGAAGGAGGCACAACATGGATGTCGGGTTGATCTGGTATGAGAGTACGGTCGAATGGTTTGACCGAAGAGACCAACTGCAGTTTTAATAAAACGGCAGCGACTACATTGTAGATATTGAGGAGACAGAAGTAGGACTCGCCTTTCGATACCGATAGGGCGTGAGCGCCATGGTTACCGACCTTGCGGACATAGTGAGCTGCCATCATGACCTTTGGGTCGTTGATGAATGAGGCGAACACCTCATTATCCATCAGTTGGAGCAGGTTCGCACGTTCGGGCAGATCTTCACCCTTCATGGTATAGAGGGAATGAACGATGTATTCCAATGCGCGGCGGCAGTTGAAAGCGCACAATTCAGGGTCTTGCACCTGTGTTTCTTCAGCAGCGGAGCAATAACGATACAGTTTCTCGTCAATCTGTAAATCTTTTATGTAGTCGAAGTTGCGCATATAGTAATGATTTAATAATACTTAAATGCCTCGCATGACGGCTTGTGTCTGATAAAGAGGATAATTTTCCATCCATTCCTGGTCGATATAGGGTTTCATAGAGAAACGTAATCCTTTCAGTTTGAGGTCTGGGTGTTGGTCTACCACATACGTTCTCAACGATTTTGAATGTACGTTTTCCTCCGCCTTCACTTCGACAGGAATGACACGATCGGGTGTTTGTACAACAAAATCAATCTCCACTTTGGAATCGTTCGACGAATGGTAATATATGGGAATATCCAGTAATACCAACTGCGAATATACAAATAATTCCGTGAAAGCCCCTTTGAATTCCTTAAAACAGGAGTCGCCGGAAATGATGTCTATGATAGAGTTGTCAACCATAGCATTCATCAGTCCGACATCCAACATAAAAAGTTTGAATATAGACGGTTCTGCATAGAATTTCAGTGGCTTTTGCAAAGAAGTCACACGACCCACCTTATATACAAGTCCTGCATCTATCAACCATTCTATAGCCATTTCAAATTCAGCGGAACGTCCTTTTTTCTTGAGCTGAGAGAAAGAAAACTTTTTATTTTCCTTGGCAAGCTGCTGAGGAACACTTTCCCACACCATGTTGATACGAGGCACTTCCGAAGAGGGTGCGTGCTTAGAGAAATCGTGCTTATAATCAGAGAGAATCTGTTTTTGAATACGACGTGTCTCATTTGGTCCATTGCTTATAAAAGCCCTCACTGCTGCGGGCATTCCTCCTACGAAATAATATTTACGCAAAAGGTCGATGAATGTTTCATGCAGACCACGTGTGGCATCTTTATTCTCTGATTCTAAAATCTCCAACAATCTTTCGTTGCCTGTTGCCAACAAGAATTCTGCGAAAGAGAAAGGATACAGTTTCATGCTTTCCACTTTCCCCACAGGAAACGAAACTCCCTCATGTAAAGAGAGACCTAACAAAGATCCAGCCACTGCGATATGATATTCGGGAGCATCTTCGCAGAAATACTTCAGCGAATTAAGAGCCCTGTTGCATTCTTGAATCTCGTCGAAAATAATTAGCGTGGAATGAGGCTTGATATCGACTTTCGTATAAGCAGAGAGTTCAATCAATATTCGTTGTATATTGAAATCTCCGTTGAATATTTCAGAGACTCTATCATTGGAATCAAAAGAGATGTATGCGACAGAATCATACTCATTAGAGCCAAACTCCTTCAGCAAGTATGTTTTTCCTACCTGTCTGGCACCGTTAAGAATGAGCGGTTTTCGTGTTGCCGACCTCTTCCATTCAACCAACTTATCGTATAAAAGTCTTTTCATTTTTGAATTTCAATATATTACGATGCAAATATAACACTTTTTCCGCCGATCAAACAACAAATCGCTACACTTTTTCTGCCGATCAAACGATATATCGCTACACTTTTTCTGCCGAATGCCACATTACATTCCGACCACGGTAGGCAGACCGTCTGCGACGCTCTGCCAACCATGGCCTATTTAGGAGAACCATGTCCACGGTTCGTATTTCATTATTGGATTGCCCAAAGAGGCAGGTTGTCAAAATGCTCTTGCTGGACATAAGGCAGCATTGAATACCTTACACCCCGTATTTCAGGATTATTTTTTAGAAATTCAGATAATGAGTTGGCCCGTACATTACCTTCTGCTTTTACCTCAATAGGCACTATTTTAGCCTCTTTCTGTACTAAAAAATCAATTTCGAGTCGGGAATTTCCCGCACTGTAGTAATAAATCGAACCCTCATCACGGCTCACCATCTGTTGGAGCACATATTGTTCTGTGAAACCTCCTTTATACTCTTTTATTGCGTCGTCACTTACCAACATCTGTGAAGCAGGGATTTCTGCCAGAGCTCCAAGCAATCCGCAATCACATAAGAACAATTTAAAAGCAGAGAAATCCTCGTATGCTTTCAACGGCATTTTGATTGCTTTGCATCTGTTGACTTTATATACAAGTCCCGCATCCACAAGCCATTGGATAGCCATTTCGAATTCCTTTGCGCGACCACCATCTTTAAGAAGTCCATAGATGAATTTCTTGTTTTCCTTAAATAGTTGAGCCGGGATACCTTGCCAAACCATATTGACTCTTGGAATATCCGTTTTGGATACATGTTTTGAAAAATCTCTTGAGTAGTCAAACAAAATTTGAGTTTGAATAGCACGAACTTCCTGAATACCTTCTTTCTCAATATAAGCTTGTACAGCAGCAGGCATTCCACCGACAAAGTAGTATTGGCGGAGGAATTTTTCGTAAGTATCCTTCAGTGTATTTATTGAATCATAATCTCTTTTGTTTAGAATGTCTACGAGTCTTTCTTGTTTGTTGGCGATCAAAAATTCTTCGAAATTCATCGGGAAAACACGAATCATATCCACTTTCCCCACGGGAAATGAATTGCCCTGATGAAGAGATATGCCAAGCAGAGAGCAAGCTACAGCTATATGGAAATCTGGAGCATCTTCATAAAAGAACTTCAGGCATTCAAGGATACGGGGCGACGACTGAATTTCATCAAGAATGATAAGCGTTTTCTCGGGGCGAATGTCTTTCCCTATACGTGCGCCAAGTTGCAGTATTATGCGTTCTATATCAAAATTGGCAGAAAAGATTTTAGATATTTCCTCGTCTTTGTCGCACATGAAATAAGCAACATCCTCATAGTATCGTTTGCCAAATTCCTTCAATAGCCAAGTCTTGCCGACCTGTCAGGCTCCGTTCAGAATGAGTGGCTTTCTGTTCTTTTTCTCTTTCCACTCCACCAACTTGTTCATTATCAGTCTTTCCATCCGATTCTATCCTTTGTGACCGAAGCAAAATTTCACTTTTTTGCAGATAAATTTGGAAAACCTTACACTTTTTTGCGGATAAATCGGATTGATTTTACACTTTTTTGCAGATACAACAATAAAATCCGCCCACGGGAACCCCAATCAGTCGGCATGTACCGACAATTATTAACTATTAATTAATTATTAACTATCAATTAAACCAATAATCCATCCTTGCCTGAAACAAAGTCTCAGCCTCCTGCAACGCCTTCTTTGTCTCCGTCTTCATCTGCTCTATTGCTTCTATCTTTGAGGCAAATTGTTGCTGGAGAGGAAGAGGGGGAAGAATTACTCTAATTGATGCTAATTCCTTTGAGTTTATATTTGCTTGATTAACTGCTCCCTTTGCCATACTTTTAAGTAAAAGTTTCAACGAAGGCAGATTGAACATAATTGATAAGAATCGTGGGTTAAGAGTATCGAACAATCTAACTCTGATTATATATCCTGCAATAACCATCGGTTCTTCCAAATCAAACATACATGTTTTGCCAATTAGTTCCATACTATTTGTCCTATTGAACAGTATATCTCCATATTTGACAATACACTTGTCTATTTCGTCGTCTGGAATGTCTATTGTTTTCAAGTCTGCCAAATCAAGATGACCATCTAATGTTAGATTGCCCATTCTCAAATATTTGTATTGTCCATTTTCACAAGCAGGACGACTTGTCCCATACTTTAATTCAGAACAACAATCACCCAACTTCTTCACCTCCCACCCCTTATCATTCTTGACAGGGTCGCCGAACATATCATAGAAGATAGATTGCTCCAGTGCGTCGTAGTCCTTCAACTGCGCCTTGTGGTCTGCGATGATGGCGGACAAGGTATCGAGCTCGGTGACGATGGATTGTTGTTGTTCTGCACTTGGATATGGAATATCAATGTCAGAAATATCTTTTAATGATATTGAAGGGTATGCTTCATCTTTTACTAATGAATTAGGCTTTTTTACCTGTAGAAAATAATTTAAGTATGAAGAATTGATGCATTTGGGTGTGATAATTGCCAAATGACTAACCACATAACAATCATTTTTTGTGGTATAGACATATCCTTTCATACAAGACATACCACTTTTGGCAAATAATATAGACCCTGATGGATATAAGCGAAGTTTATGTGACTTAGCAACATCATCTGTTACTTTTTGGATGTCGTTCTCATCAACTCCATTTATCAAATCTATAAGATTACCTGCTTTTATGAAAGGAGTACCTTGCGTAGAATAATTTGCATCACCTTGCGGAGCTCCTTGCCCTGCAGCAATTGTACTTATATCTCCCAACTTCTTATATTCCCATCCCGTCTTCATACTACATCAAATTTATTGTTTTTCAACCATTCCCAATTTGGCAACCACTGGTTGGCTAATTTATTCACATCAAATTTTGGTTCAACTTAGCTTCAATCTCTTCAACAGTAGGTATAAGTCCTTCCACTTTAGCAGGGTATAACTTTTCGAGATCGTATGCAGAAATACCTATAGGCTGATTACTTCCCTCTAAGGCATATTGAGCCAAAGTGTTGTCCTTAGACTTACAAATCAACAACCCGATAGTTGGATTATCATCCGAACGTTTTAATATATGGTTGCATGCAACAACATACGTACTCAATTGTCCGATGTCTCCTGGTGAAAACTTGTCAATCTTTACCTCTATCACAACATAGCAGCGAAGTTGCAGATGGTAGAACAAAAGGTCAATAAAATTCTCTGTTTCTCCTATCTGCAGGCGGTATTCTTTCCCTACATAAGCAAAACCTGTACCCAACTCTAAAAGGAAATCAGTGATGTTTGTAAGCAGAGCTTTTTTTAGCTGCGACTCGTTGTATTTTCCCGTGATTCCAGCAAAGGCAAAATTATAGGGATCTTTTGTGATTTCTTTGGCAAGATCGCTCATCAAGTCTGGCAATGTTGCAGTGAAGTTTGTCAATGCCTTGCCTTCTCGTTCATAAAGATCAGAGTCGAGGAAGTTGAGCAACATGGAACGACTCCAACCATTCTCTATGGTTTTACGGACATAAAATAGGGCTTTCTTCTGATCATGTAAAAAATGATCAATGATATATCTATAATGTCCCCATGGTACAGCAAATATGTTCACAAATTGCTCCACACATTGTGGAGTATTTGCCTTATCGTCGTTTTGTAATTGCTCCACAAGTTGTGGAGCAATTGGATTGAATTCAGGAAATAGAAGATAAAAATTCTTCATATACAACAGATTAGTAGGAGAAAAACAAGTTGCATCAGGCATCTTGCACTTCAAGTCTTCACTCAAATTTTTAAAAAACTTATTTCCCCAACGGGACTCTGCTTTTAGTTCAACTATATCTTTCCCCAATAGCCAGTAAAACTTAAGCTGCTCGCTATTCACTTTGACAGCAGCCTTTATTTGGCTATGTCGGTATCTATTACATAATTCCTCGACCCAATTGTTGTAGGTTGGATCTGTTATTGTAATTTGTTTCATACTACAAAAATTTAGCCTTAAACTCAGCCATAACCGACTGTATATTGTTCATACGCTCCTCGATGCGGGCGAAGATGACGGAAGGCTCCTCGTATGTGACCTCCTCACGCTCCACCTCCTTGTACTTATTGATGGAGAGGTCGTAATCCTTCTCGCGAATCTCCTCCACAGGCACAAGGAAAGACTGGTCCTGGCGGGTGCGGGATGCCTCCGCCTCCATGTTGTGGAAGCGGGCGATGATATCAGGGATATCGTTCTCGGCACACTCCGTGCGCTTCTGGTCGAGCGTGTAGCCGTCAGCCCTCATGTCGTAGAACCACACCTTATCAGTGCCGCCGTCGTTGGTCTTGGTGAAGACGAGGATGGCGGTGGAGACACCCGAATAGGGTTGGAACACACCGCTCGGCATAGAGATGACTGCCTTCAGCTGCTGGTGATCCACCAACTCCTTGCGGATGGACTTGTGGCCCGTACTGTTTCCGAAGAGCACTCCGTCCGGCACGATGCTCGCGCAACGACCACCCAGCTGCAACATCCTCACGAACAATCCAAGAAAGAGCAGTTCCGTCTTCTTGGTCTTGGTGAGGTCGAGTATCTTACTGTTCACAGCTTCGTAATCGAGGCTACCTGCGAACGGTGGATTAGCAAGGCACAATGTATATTTGCTCTCATCCTTGTTGTCGGACGAGAGACTGTCTCTATATTCTATGCAAGGGTTATCGACGCCATGCAACATCAGGTTCATCGCACCAATGCGAAGCATGGTCTGGTCAGTATCAAAGCCGTGGAGCATATGGTTCTTGTAATGCTCTTGATTTTCCTTTTTGAGCAGTTCTTTCTTATAATGTTCAGACACATACTTGGCGGATTCGACGATGAATCCTGCGCTACCCATAGCAGGGTCGCAGATAGTGTCTTCGATGGTTGGTTGCATCAGTTCCACCATCATGCGGATGATGTGGCGCGGTGTACGGAACTGTCCGTTGTTGCCGGAAGCCGCCATTTTTCCGAGCACATACTCGTAGACATCGCCCATGGTGTCGCGGTTGTTCATATCGAGTTTGTCGATACCCTCCACAATCTTGGTGAGGGTGCGAGCGTTCGGAATCAGGAAGGTAGCAGAGTCCATGAAGCGAGAATAGGCAGATTCCTTTCCCTCGTTCAAGTTTTTGATAAAGACGAACACATCTTTGGAGATAAGCGAGAACATCGTCTCTGGCTCTTTGTTTTTGAAGACGCTCCAACGAAGGTTCTCGAAAAGAACGTCCTTGTCAGTATCAGGGTTATGCCACATACCCTCTTTGAAAGTTGGGTCTTTGACTGCCACACCGAAGGCATTGGCGTTCGCCTCCTTGGTTCGTTGCGCATCATCCAACATCTTCATGAAGAAGAGGTAGGTCATTTGCTCAAGGATGGTTATACTATTAGTGATACCGCCAGTCCAGAAGGTATCCCATATTTGGTCTATACGAGTCTTGATTTCTCCAGTAATCATGTCAGTCGAAGATATTATTTATTGGGCTATAAAATTACATTTTTTTCGTCGAAAGACAAAATGTGCAATTCCTTCCAATAATCATATTCGCTCTTTTTCAAACAGAGACTGCGTCACGGGTTATTGGCAGAGAGAATGGGATAATATCAACGACAAGTTACTCAATTAATTCATTTCACCGAATTCACATTATGATTTTTTCGATTCCAAATCCATCAAAAACCTATACGCCTCGTTAATGACTCTAAAGTTCTCGTTCGCCTTTTCAAATTGTTGCGGAGTGGCGTCGGCAGGCAAGGTGTCAGGGTGCGATTTTTTCGCTAATTCACGATAGGCGGCTTTAATCTCCTCGACAGTGGCGTCCGCCGTTAGACCTAACGTGCGGTGAGCTTCTGTCAAGACATTCTTAAAGTTTTTCTCGACCTTCTTTTGTCTGTCTGTTTTCTTCTCTTCATCTTTTTCTTTTTCAGCCTTTTTACATTCATATTCATACAGTAACAACATGAGGTCCCACTTCTTAATATGCAAACTATCGGCTATTTTTTGCAGGATTTCCAATTCTTTTTCGTCCACGCCATCACTGATATAGGCACATTCAAAAAGGTGGTTCAACAACATATACCTATCTTCGTAGTTTGTGCAAGATCTATAATATGAATAATCCTCTTCAGCAATGTGCTTGCCGTTTTCACACGATGAATAAAAGAGTATGTGTACGCTGATGATACTGTAGTTGCTCCAATATTTTTGGTGGAGATAATTGACAGCATATTTTTTACTATTGGAATCATTGGTCATCTTGACTATGAAGGCGAACAGATTCACAACCACGTCTTGAACCATTTCTGTCTTGATACTGGCAAGATTCCCGTTCACGATCTCGTTAAGAAAAACGTAACCTCGGTATTTATTTGACATTAAGTTCTCGTCGTATGGTATTTCGAATTCTTCTTCTCCAATTTGGATACAATAAGAAGATTTCTTTCCTTTTTCGCATGTAACGGGAGAAATTTTTGAAATGTCTCTTAAATTTATGTGCCTAAGGGAACATAATGCATCTTTTAAAATGATATGATCTTGAGAGATGTATAAATGAAAAAAATCACTTCCCTCTCGTCTCAATTTTATTTCCCCGATGTGTAATGTACCATCTCTTCCAAGTACATTTTCATTTTCCCAATGGTTGAAGAAAAAGTTGATTAGTTTCTTGGTCTCTTCTTCACCGAATGCACGGTTTTCTTTATTGTACGGATTTTCCTCATAGCTATCTTCTCCTAATTCTTGGTTTTCGTTATTGTACGTATTTCCCGCATAGGTATCTCCAGGTTCATCAGTGTCATTGTCGCCGTAATTATATTTATATGCGACAACGAGGAATGTTTCTTCTGGAATGCACATCATTTGTGAGAAAGAGTGTATTTTTTCCTTTATTTTATTCGACCCTGCACCTTTATATGTGGCACATTGGAATAGAACGTCAAGGAATTCCTTCTGAGAAGATTCTTTGATTGAACCTTTGTAAAAACTCTCAGAAAACGCTGAATTCATCTTTAATTCTTTGTATTTGTTGCGGAAGGCATACAACAATTCTGAAATTTCAAAATTGGGGTTTATTAAAATTGCCTTTAGATGATTTATGGCAAGTTGTTTTGTCTCTGGATTTTCGGAAACGATCATGGCAAGAGCGCATGTCAGATAATAAGTTTCCATCGGGCGGAATGAGAAAACAGATCCGAAGGTATTTATAATAAATTGTTCAAATTGCTTGTTGCTGTTGGAGGATAGAAATGGATATATTGTTAAATCCTGATTTTTTGTATGAAAGACAGTTTCTCCCCCTTGAGTATAGAGGAATCGGACATCGTGGCAGGAGATTCTTTTACAACCGATTTTAATGACTCCGTTTTCGTCAGCTTTAAAACTTTGTCTGGGGACTAAAATGGTAAGAAGCAGTGCAAAGATAATCAAGGAAATTACAATCGTAGTATCGTGGCATTTTAATCCTATCGTCATTGCAACGCCGATACCAATTTCAATCAAAGACAACAGACGTCTACCACATCCTACTTTATTTATAGAAAATTTGCCGATGACAAAAATTGCGAGAATGATTGCAAGGAAAAAGATTATGTACATATTTATGATACACGAAAAAACAACACTTAATGTCGCTATCATTACCATTGCGAGGTAACCATAATCATATTCCTTGATTTTTAATGGTTTGAATTCACCTTTCAATTGATTGTCGTTATTCCCCATGTGATATACCAATTAAAATCATATCTCTAAATACTTTTTGTTTCAGACAAAGTTATATATTTTCAATGGAATAATTGGAATTTGCTTCTAATAACTGCATTCGCCCCCTCAATATAAATTTCATCCATTCCCATCCTTGATATACATATAATTAGTACCTTTGCGAAACATTTGCAAGTCGATAGCAGAAATTTGCATTTATTATGGTTATATAAATTATTATCTCTTCTGAAGGGACCCAATCTATTCAAAAATTAATAGTAAGATAAAAATTTGCTATGATTGAGAAAAAAGCAAAAAGTTATTTTCAAAAATGGGAAGCGCAGTCATTATTAGATAAGAAGGGCGCATTGATAGTTGGTAGTCAAACGGAATCTATCACGCTAAAAGTCTTTTTGGTGATTGTGGCAATCGCTGTGGTGTTTTGTCTATTGTCGGAATACATAGTCTTCGTTATCACATTGGCGATTGCTGTGTTTTTAGTGACGAATCAGAGTGCAGATCATTTCGTTTTCTCTGTTGATGGCTTTGCTGGACCCAAAGGCATAAAATACTCTTATCGAGATATCTCACTAATTACAGAAGGATCTTCCAGTGAAATAATAGGGAAAGATCATCGCTTTGTCACGCACAAATACATTCAGATAAATGTCAAAAATGAAATTTTAACGATTAATGATGATTTGAATAATTACAATATCGTTCTTCCTTTTCTTAGGGATCTTTCCGTCACAAAAGAATTGGACAATACCTATTATCATTCGATGACGATGCTTTTTTCGCTGATACTTTCTGCAGGACCGATAGACGACTCTTTTCATTGTCTCGGAATGGATTTCGTGAAGCAATACATGTCTGAGTCCAGTTATAAGAACTATGACTACGAAAGAGAGATATCGAGTTTCATGAATTATTACGACCCTCGTAAAGATTACATAAACATAAATAAAATCGGTCAGTCTTTAAAGCAGAAGCGCGTTAAATATGAGGATTTATTGGAGCTTATGTCCGCCTTGTTCGGCTGTGCCTATTCGTACGATCATTATATAGATGATAATGAGTTGACGTGTCTTGACAAAATCGCCCATGCGCTCGGCATCAGGAAGTTGGATTTCAACTTATTGAAATGCAGGTACATAAAAGAGAAAAGAGAAGAGAGTAAACAGAAAGGTTCAGAGGACTATTCCAAGTGGGGGGATGAATATAACAAGACGGTTTCGACTCTGTTTAAAAGTGCTTGTGCATTGCTGAACGTAAAGGAGACTGCCTCATTGGAAGAAATCAAGAATGCCTATCGTGCGAAAGTAAAATTGTGTCATCCTGATACGTTGTCCGCCAATGCTTCCGAAAAGGAGCGAGAGGAGGCAGCAGAAGAGTTCCGTGCACTGACGGAAGCATATGATTTCTTGTGCAGGGAAGTAGGGGCGAATGCAATTCGCCCATACGGCACCTAGGGCGAATGCAATTCGCCCCTACGGCTCTTCATGATCAAACCAATCTTTTCATGTTGTGGGGCGAATGCAATTCGCCCCTACGGCTTTCTCTTCCAACAAACGACACCGCCCACCAAACACAAGACGCCGACCGCCCCGAGGATAATCATCCCAATCGGGAAAGAGTCTTGCGACTCCTCCGCTTCCTTCGCTGTGTTTTCCGAAGCGTTGCGATACGCGCATTGTTGAATTTCCAAATGTTCGGATTCAAGAATAGAATCAGACTCGTTATCATAAAAGTCACTTTCAGTTTCCTGTGATTCGCAGTCAATACAATCTTCTGCGGATGTTTCATACACAAACTCACCATTATCTTTCCACGAACCAACCTTGATGCTATCCATCAAATGCTGAAAAATTGGAAAAGGACTCTTCTTATCCTCCTCCATTATCAACGGCAAGTCTCCGGTAGGTAAAAACCACAACTCCGAAATAACGGCAGTGTCCGGTTTCTCACAACCCGAATAACAGTCTTTGATGGAGAAACGGTACCTGCCAGCAGGGAAAAAAGTCATTCCACTAACAGCATCAATACGTTCCCAATCAAGCACCCTAGGATAATCACCGGATTTTAGATGTTTAGCATCATACAAGAACGTATCCGACGGTCTATCCAGGCTCTCCATCATAATTCGCTTCACCCAGCTATGCTCTTCAAAGAAGAAAATCTCCGAATTGTAATACCAGTTTACAACATCTTGCATTTTTAGGCTATCCTTTAATTCTTTCAATTGCTTCTTGGTCATAGGATAGCACTCCCCGTTACAAAGGAAGGGTCCCATAGCATCTTCCTTCAATGTAAATTCCACCGATGTATTTCGCCAATTCGGAATAACGCACGAAGTGGTTGGATTCTTATCGGTCAACGCCCCCACATTCAACCAGGAAGATGAGGTTCGTACATTCTCCACGACTGCGGAATGAAGTTCATCAAAGGCTGGAGCAAGAGGCAAAAGCGTTTCATGCCAATTAAACATGAAGTAATCACCTTTTTGAGGTTTATACTCTTTCTTGGAATAGATTCCACACCTCCATCTTTCTCGACTTAAACAGTTAAAATTCGTATTCTTGTGATTTTTCGAAAAACTGCGCATTTTGCAATTTTTCGATACCAACACAAAAGAGTGGATATTTCCCTTCCACGTTCCTCCTGTGGAAATGTCGTACATGTAAGAGCAATAAGAACCAGCATCCCCTGGTCCAATACTGTCCACAGAGACCACATGGTATTTTACAATCACCTTGGAATAGGCGTCAGGCATAAATTTCAATTCATGGTGAAAATGTAATTTCATCGCAAATTCATTTTCCGAGACACTACTTTCAATCCCCACATTTTGAATAGCTACAGACTTTCCATCCTGTTCGATAACACATTGTGGTCTGTATGGAGTTCTTGCGTAAGGATAATATTCCCAATCATCAGCGACGTAGTCAGAAGGTGTATACCTCCACTTCTCATACTCACTTCTCGACACCTCGTCCAAAAAACGATTATAAGAATCATATTTCATCACCCGCAACTCCTTATCATGTTTTTGGACCAACTTCCTGACACGATTATTCAAGGAGATTTTTCCTTCATCATCAAGCACCTCTTCAAGACGGAATGTATCCTTCGTACCCAACAACATTCTCAAGGCGACACAAGAATAGTTCCACTCCTTCACCATCATACCCACTTCACCACTCCAACCGTGTTCTTCACAAGAAAATGGAACTTTGACATCTATCGGGAACGCACAATCAACCGAAACCGTGTCCGACGTCGTGTTTTTGAAAATAAAGGTTGCGGTGACACTATCCAAGTCACACACCATCAGCTCCTTCTCCAAGGCAATCTTTTCATTGGGCTCCTTCACATAGATATTGCCATAGGTCCAATCTTCAACATTACGAGCGCCGCCGTCATCAGCGTAGACGGAGAGAACAATCGTCAAAAAAGAAAAAAATAATAATAAACGTTTCATGTTATAAAAATTTATCTAAAAAATAGGGACCACAGGTCTATTCTAATAATATTCAATCTTCACATTTCCGATGTTCGACACATCTTTCTTCCATGCATAGGGACATTTACAAAATGAGAACGCACCAGACCCAATCGAGTCAACCCCTTCCGGAATAGTTGTCTCCGTATCCTTGCCACAATCAAAATGCGCACTGACCCAATTCTTGTCTATGACCTTAACATCTGCTGTTTGAGTGTTCCCATTTTCCGCATAGGTTGCGTGACAGAATGCTAACAGTAAGACTGCCAAAATGTTTGATAGTTTATGTTTCATAAATTTCCCCTTGTACTGTTTTTTGTATCCTTTTAGTTTTAATGATCCGTGACTACCTATCAAAACTCATTCGCCAAATGTCCCCTTCTCTGGTCTATCCGATTTTTCACTTATAGGGTCTGATTCTCACATCAACGCCACTTCCCTCCAACGACTTCACCACTTGATTTACATCCGTCTCCCCATAATGATATGGGAAAAGGACTTTGGGTTTTATGGTTTTTGCAGCACTCACCATCTGTTCAACAGACATTGTGTAGGGCAAATTGCAGGGTAAGAACGCCACATCGACATTTCCCATTTTTTTCATATCAGGAGTCTCCTCCGTGTCGCCAGCTACGTAGATACAGAACCCTTCTATTGTCAGCACATAGCCATTATCACGACCTTTCGGATGGAATTGGAGTTTCTCCTTCGTTGTATTATAGGCTGGAACCGCATTGAGTTTTATTATTTTAGACAAATTTTTCTTCTCTCCGTTCTTCATAGCCTCCCCTATTCCACCCAAAAATTCATGGCTCTTTGGATTGACAATCAGGGTTGTTTCATCCTTGGTAAGCTGACGGATTGCCAACGAGTCCAAATGATCGAAATGCTCGTGGGTGACGAGGATATAGTCTGCCTTAGGCATAGCGGTGAAATCGGTAGCAGGAGCCACACCATTCGACACAGGATCGACATAAAGCCACTTGTCACCTATCTTCATCCTTACGCTACCATGTTTGATGCTATAGATATAGATAGAAGTTCCTTTCTTCGTAGAGAAGAGGTCAACCGCCTCTGTAGTCGTCGGTTTTCCTGCTTTCGTCCAGCCAATGATACCGCTGTTCAACTCCACAATCTGATACCCCTTCTTCACTAGGATGTCTGCCGCCATCTTGCTCCGTTTACCGCTTCTGCAATAGATTGCCACCATCTGTCCCTTAGGCAAGGTGGTCACCGCACGGGGTTCAAAATCAGGTTTACGTACGTCTATGTTGATTGCATCGGCGAGGTGACCCGTAGCGTATTCCTCGGCAGACCTCACATCAAGGCACACCACGTTAGCATCGGCAATCGTCTGACTGAACGCCTCTACCTCCACACTCTTATAGTCACTTGTTTGAGCAATGCAACTAACCCAACCGCAGAACAAAGCGGCAATAATAACTGAAAATGGTTTCATAGGATCTGTTTCTAAAATTCATACTATAAAGATAACTTAAACCGATTCGAAGTTTGAATGTCTGGAATCGCATGATGAAAACAAGGATTAACCTTTTTGAACAAGACCTACGATTCCTTTGATTAAAAGGATTAAACCAACAACAAACAACACAAAGAGTATGATGTGGACACTGTCAAGGAATAAAAATTCGACAAGTAAAATAAGGGGTGCGACAACTAGCAAGACGATGCCTGTATACAGATTTTTTTTCGCATCTTCTTTTCTCTCCTTTTCCTGTTTAATCGGTTCAACGATTTCATTTACGATGGTAGTAGCTTTGTCCTTATTCACGCCTTTCTCAACCAGATAATTGATAGTCCAGTTTGCAGAATGTTTTTGATTAACGATCGAATCATAGGCGAGATTTTTTATCTCTTCCGTAGAGATAGGAGAAATTCCCCCCTTTTCTAAATTAGTATCCATGCCAATTATTTTTATGAATTAAGGGGACTTCTATAAATTCCCCGACAAAAAAAATAACAAATAGGAATTATTCATTTATCTTTTGTGTGCTTTTAAATTTTCATAAGCATCAGAAAGCAAATTTATAGAAATCCCCCGAATAAAATTAGGGCAATCGGATTATTTTTTGACCATCTTTAGCGTCTTACAATAGTCATCAGAAAAAATCTGTAAGCAATAGACCCCGTTGGGCAAATGGTCCATACTATATTCAAAATGAGAAGAAGAGATTTCTTCATCAAGTAAAAGCTCTCCATTCACATTATACAATTTCACGTTTCCGATAAGATTATCAGAATCGATTCTTAAAGTACCCTTATCCAAAGCATAAGAAAGATCAGGATTTTTGAGAATCTGCTGATTAAATGTCATGTCTGGGAAATGCACTTCCAATTGATCCTTTATTATTTCAGTTCTCTGTAACGCAAATTTTCGAATATCAGAAGCGACCTCATTAGCCGATTTTCCATCAGAAGCGCAAAACTCATCTTTTACCAATCCGACAATACTATCGAAAACTGCATTGATATTCTTTTCTGAAAAAGTAGAATTCAAATGTTCCATATAGCGATAGTAGAACTTTTTCTTGAATTGACTATCTTTACTTAAACGAGAAAAAATAGTAACCATCCACTCTGCCGCATTTCCCCAGTTAGCATTTTTTCCTCGACACCAATCGTACATATCCACGTCAGGACTTTGCAACCATTGAAACTCTCTCAGACCAAATCCAAAATCAGTATCAAAAAGAATCCAACGGAATTTTTCTCCTTTTTTATGTTTTCTCCACATTTTTGTATTATTTCCAGGCCAATCCATATTGCAAATAAATTGTTGAAGGATTTGATAATCGATATACTCATCCATATCCATTCGTTCACACGCCCCCTCGAAGAAACCAGGATCTCCAGGAGTATTATTATTGAGGAAACTAACCAATTCGTCGTAAGCTTCTCTATCACCCTTGGATACTTTAATTCCCAATTGGTCAGAGAAAGAGATCAAATCGACATCATCCTCATCTACTCCATAATTTGAAACAATATAATCAACATTCGTACGTTCATTGAGACTCATCATGTGCATATATTTACCATTCAAATAGAATGCAACAGGTTGATAGGCTTGATAGTCAATATTCATATTGACAGCAAATGTTTGGATTAAGCCGTCACGGAAAGGCACATCAGCATATGCAGTTCCTCCATTACGTAGATGCAACGTCTTATGGACAACATCTGGTTTTGATTGGAAGAAAGCATAATCAAAGCTATCAGTACCCGTTTTTTTGGAAGCCTTCAATGCTAAAGACTTTATCACCTCAATTATGGAACATCCTCCCACAATAGAAGCCTCAACCTCTTGAGACACCACTTGTTTTCCATCCACAAAATATTCAAAATTAACAGGTCGTTTCCAATCCTGATTGTAATTTCCGTAGCCACTGCAGTTCTTCTCTCCTTGAATACCATTCGAGCCCGTGATGTAGATACCTATTTTATCATCATAGAAATAAGCATTGTCACAGTTCAAAGCAACAATTGGTACTGTATATCCATTACAATTTGAGTGTCTTTCATCTTTGTAGATATAAGAAGAAGTAGATATAACGCTTGGCAAAAGGTCATTTCTATAGGCTCTTGCGCGGATGGCTATATTGGAGGATATTTTAATCGTATCAGTATAAAGTTTGCCCGTCTCTTCTGTAGGTTCTTTGCCATCTATCGTATAATAAATTTTAGCATTCTTTGTTGCGCAATTCAACGTCAACTTAAAGGAGTTTTTTTTGACTCCGCCCTGTTCACTGAATAAGACCTCCTCACACCTCGTATCGGTAGAGAGTTCATCATAAGCAGTCGTATTTTCTTTCAACAAAGAAGGCTGCATGTAACCTTCACCATCACCATATCTTCCATAAGAAATATGAGCAGTCATCGGACCATAAGTCAACATATCTATTAGAATACCATTTTTGGAAATCATCACATAACCACCATCAGGATCCAATTTATAGGGAATATGTCCTTTTTTAGATGAGTGCTCATCACACCAAAAAGTAACGAAATTGTCCGACCATGTCGGATTCTCTGTGATTTTCCATTCCCATTTAAGCTTATAAGTACCTTTTTTATTCAATTTATAATGAGTGATAACGCAACCTTTCAGTTTTTGAGTAAAATCCAATGGGTTCTTTAATTCAAGGAACCCAGAAAAATTGTAATAATCCTCATCCATCACAGTGGATAAATTGCAAGGCATCACTTCATTAATGATAACTTCAGGAACAAAATTAGTATCTTCTTTAAAGACCGCCGTAAGTTCCATGCTTGCTTTTACCTTGGTAAAAATAATTTTACTATCTGAAGAATATTTTTCCCCATTCTTTTCCCATTTGGAAAAAACATAACCTTTATTTGGAACAGCTTCGAGCCATGCAGTATCAAGTTGTGTACATGTCAAAGCATTATCACTGGCAAGAATAGTACCCGCGCCCTCTTCATTTACAACACCTTTAATTTTATGGGGTTTGTAACCAAAGACTGCCTCTATTGTCAAGGCAGAAGTAACTGTCATTGTCAATTCACTCTCCGTAGAGACCTCCTTTCCATCCACAATCCAACGAACTAAGATCATATCTTCACCAGGATTCGCCACATAATCAAGTTCATCGCCATGATTAAACGTAGTATGATTTTTTGTGACTGTTCCATCGCCTGTCACGTTCAAAGTAACCTTATAAGTAGGAATTGTGTCAAACACCGCTTCAATCACCAAAGGAGAAGAAACATTTGGTATAATTAGTTTTTTTTCTCTGGAATACTCTTTACCATCCACCAACCACTTTATAAGGCAATATCCTTCTACACTCTTTGCCTTGTATATCAACGTATCTCCCTCATAGAACATAGTATGATTTTTCTCAACCGAACCAAAATTTGGTTCGTTCACGATTAAGGAAACTTTATAACTAGGAAGAGCCTCGAATACAGCTTCAATCTCATAGGCGGAAGTTACACCATAGATTTTCAGTTTTGTTTCTGTAGTATACTCTTCTCCATCGACTAACCAATGCACAAATTTGTAGCCTCTTTCTGCGGTCGCCACATAACGAAGCGTGTCACCCTCCTTGAACGTAGAATGGTTCTTCTCCACCGTTCCTCCCTCGTCAACTTTCAATGTGATTTTATATGTAGGAATTAGTTCAAACACCGCTTCTACCTCATATGCTGATGTTACACCATAGATTTTCAGTTTTTTTTCTGTAGTATATTCTTCACCATCCACCAGCCAATGAACAAAACGATAACCTTCATCAGGAGTCGCCACATAACGAAGCGTGTCACCCTCCTTGAACGTAGAATGGTTCTTCTCCACCGTTCCTCCCTCGTCAACTTTCAATGTGATTTTATATGTAGGAATTAGTTCAAACACCGCTTCTACCTCATATGCTGATGTTACACCATAGATTTTCAGTTTTTTTTCTGTAGTATATTCTTCACCATCCACCAGCCAATGAACAAAACGATAACCTTCATCAGGAGTCGCCACATAACGAAGCGTGTCACCCTCCTTGAACGTAGAATGGTTCTTCTCTACCGTTCCTCCCTCGTCAACTTTCAATGTGATTTTATATGTAGGAATTAGTTCAAACACCGCTTCTACCTCATATGCTGATGTTACACCATAGATTTTCAGTTTTTTTTCTGTAGTATATTCTTCACCATCCACCAGCCAATGAACAAAACGATAACCTTCATCAGGAGTCGCCACATAACGAAGCGTGTCACCCTCCTTGAACGTAGAATGGTTCTTCTCTACCGTTCCTCCCTCGTCAACTTTCAAAGTAACCTTATAGACAATATCCGAAACATCAGACGATTGTTCCTCTGAAAATGAAGACAAAGGGAACATAATAAAATTGAGAAACAGAGCGAACCATAAAACGTGAACATATTTATTATTCTTCATGGCAAAACGATTTTAAACACTTCCTATTTGTTTTAAAATCTAAAAATATAAAATATTTTTTATGTGACCAAGGATCGAATGAAATTCAAAAGGGCGAATGAAATTCAAAAGGGCGAATGCAATTCAAAAGGGCGAATGCAATTCAAAAGGGCGAATGCAATTCGCCCCTACAGTACGGGCAAATAGCATTCGCCCCTTTTACATGGAGGAAAATGATTATGCTGTACAAACTAACATTGAATTATATTTACGGACTCACCTTAAATGTTTATATTTGCATATATAAATAACAACTTAAAAATAAAATCATGACAGAAAAGGAAGTTTTAGATTTTATTACTCAAATATTAGAATCCGCTACAAGGAGTTCTGATTATTTAAGGCGGGCAAAAGTCAATCTTCAAACTTTATTAGACGAATTGAAAAAAGACAATGTAGACCCCAAATTAATTGAAATGATTAATTCTGTCATTAATAACGCGCCAAAATTCAAAGATTTAATCAATCAAAAAGAAGAGAATCAAAAAGCGTATTTCGACGATATTCAAAAAAAGATAGAGGAAGAGGAAGCCAGATACAGGAATTATATATACAGATGCTAATGAAACTATGGAAATATACGGACAACATATAACTTTTCCAGCTTATTTTTGTCAAATGAATGATTTGCCATTAGTGCCCTATGAAAAAGAACATGGAATTCGTTTATTTGTTCACCTCACCAATCGCTGTAATGCCAATTGTGAATTTTGTTCAAATGCGAGCAATCGTGACAATCAATCGGATTTCAACCTCGACACTTTTCGTCAAACCATTCACTATTTAAATGAAAAGAAGGCTTTAAACGGTGTTTCGTTTTCTGGTGGCGAACCCTCTTTGGATATATCATTATTAAATGAAGCTATAAATATCGTATTTGATGAATTAGGGACCCAAAAGCAGGTGGCAATTAGTACCAATGGCACTCATTTGGCTGACTTTTTATCATTAGATCATCTTAATAATTTAGAGTCTATTCACTTAAGCCGACATCATTATTTAGATGAACAGAACGATCAGATTTTCAAGCAATCCATGCTTAAAACGGAAGAACTGATTCAAATACAATCACAATTGAAAAACAAGCATCTATTAATTTTCAATTGCAATGTAATAAAAGGATATATTGATTCGATTGAGGAAATAAAAAATTACATGGAATGGGCCGATTCGATTGGCATACACAAATGTGCATTCATCCACCTCATGCCTATCAACTCTTATTGTAAAGAACATGAAATTGACACACAAGCAATCTTTACATCTACCCATAAGAATATGATTCGAATGAGATCATTTTCTCGCATAAATTGTTGTTGCTTAGATGGTTATTATCTCACAAAAGAAAACAGGATGATGGGGTATTACACACGGACACGTGACATCAACATACCTTGTAACGATGTTAAAGGTCTAATCTATACAGCGGACAACCATTTAAAAACAGGATATGGTGCCGACGCTACCCATTTTTTTTAAATTTGAAATAAGACGATATGGAAAATACGAAATCAAATTTTATTATATTAAACAATAAGCTCATCGCATACACAGGTCCTTCTGTAACTGAAATAAAAGTTCCTGAAGGTGTTGAAGAAATCAGCAATGGAGCATTTGCCTATCTGGATTTCTGTAAATCAATCATTATGCCATCTACTCTTTTAAGAGTGGAATTCAGCAACAGAATAAAAGAGACCTTTTTCCTTGAAAATTTAGATTTATCGAAGTGTGACAAATTAGAGAAGTGCGATATCTCACAGCAAGATAAATTAAAAACGCTAAAACTTCCACTTCATTTAACCGATTTAAACATTATAATTTTTTGCCATAATGCGGATTTGGATTTTCTTGAGTTACCGGCAACACTAAAAAAAATAAGAATCGATTCCGATAAATCTTATTATCCGCATATCAAAAAAATAAAATTTGACACGTTAAACAACGATATTATACATTCAGGTATTTTTGCGCAATGCGATACAATTGAATCAAGTCAGACTCCTATACTCAACGACAATAAATGTATCATCATCAACAACATAATTGTCAAGATATTGGATTATAATGATTTAGATAAAACATTTGCCAAATGTTCTTGTATTGCCAATGGTGCCATGTATCCGTTCTATCATTCACAAAAGCTCACCTATAAATTAAACCAATCAAGTCATCAAATACAAGAGAAAGACGCTCTTGTATTATCAAAAAAAACTTCTGGAGCAAAAGAGCTTGTTGACCTGAATCTGAAATTATTAGATTTATATCAAACTGAAATTGAAAAAATCTCAATCGAAAAAAGTACAATCGAAAACATTTTGTTACCCAACAAATTAAAGGTTATCAAAAAATTAAATGTCACCACTGATCAGTTGACGATTCCAGCAAATGTTGAATTGGTTGAAAGCAAAGCTTTTTATGATTGTAAAATCAAAGAAATCGACTTCAGTAATTGTGAGAATGTTACATTCTACAATGACATTTTCGGAGCGGAAAATGGCAATGATTATACCATTGAAAAGTTATTTTTCCCAAAACATTTCAATTACTTCCAGCCCTCACGTTATCACGTAAATGCAAAAGAAGTTTATTTTTCATCCATTTCATCTGAATTATGCCATACAAACTTTTTCAACTTCTTTCGACACATCAATTTTACCCAAATCAATTCACAAATTCATAAAAAGGAAGATTTCTGGCTTTATTATGACAACTTGAATCAACAGGACATACTTTTTAAAATCGATACGATTGTCTCATCTAATCATTCAAATGGAAATGATTATGAACATAAAAAGTTCGACAAACTATCCATTCCTTACGATATTTATATTTCTAAATCCACGTTTCTATTTCCTTCCGAATATCGTTTGATTTGCAATGAATTAAACATTCAATCAAAATCAAGTGATCTCATTTTCGGCGGAATCGAAACAGATTGTTTAAATCTGTATTCTTGCCATTCATTAGAAGAATTAACCATTGAAGAAAGCAGTAAGATTAACTATCTTATTCTGCCACCCAATCTAAAAAAATTAACCATACATCAATTCTGCAATATCAACATAATTGATGCAAGAGATTCCAAGGGAATTCAACTCTTTTCAACTCCTGAAAATCATTCTATTTTACAAGGGATAATCATTCTGCCTACAGAATATTTCGAAGACAACAGAGGAAAAGAACTTCGAAATACAATCTTGCATGAAGGACAAATGGCAAATCTCTTTTATTACGACAAAGAGAAACTGACATTTAACAATAAATATGATCCTAGTTTGAACGTCGATAAAAAAGATCTTTTAGAAATTGCCGATGACTACTATTATTATTGCCGTCATTGTTCCTCTAAAACATCTCTTGATTTCAAACACACACATGATATAATCCAAGAAGAGTTCGGCTTCGATTTTTATATTCCAAAATGCGTACAATCGTTCAATGGGCATACCAACATCAACATTCCCATCAATCATGTTGACCCAACTGATATGACAGAAATAGGCAAGCAGAGAGCTGTGGAATATATGATTCGCATTCATCCAAAATCGGCAGACACAGAACGATTAACGAAGGTTTATTCTCTTCTAAATCAAATCATACAAGTGCCTCATACACGCAAAAAATCGGATGTAACCGGCAATCCTTTCTTTTTCAACTTAGATGGCTATCCAACTACGATTGTTCGCCACATAAAAGGAAGAACATTCCCTTTGTATGAAACGCCTCCAAGACCTATCTTAAAAGAAATCGTAAAAGCCTACCAATATTTAAATTCTGATTTGAAAAAATTCCGATTCGACAGCGACGATTCTTCATTGGATTTCATAAGCAAGATGAGTCGTACTTTAGAAAACATTTCGAATTCGAACAATTGGATAAAAAATCAAAAATTCCTTCGGACAGAACTAAACAGAGACATCAATGTTTTTGTAAAAAATGCAAAAACTCTTTTACAACAATTGCAAAAAGATTGTAAAAAATTCACACGGCAAGTTATTCATGGTGACATTCACCAAGAAAATATTCTATTTGAAAAGGAGGGAATAGAATATTCCAAAACAACCGAAAATCTCAATCAAAACATACAAATAGAAGAAACCGATGACTCGAATTTCGAATTCGTTTCATTCCTTGATTTTGACGAATGTTCCATGGGCTATCTTGAAATGGATGTCATCTTCTCTGCACTACGAATTTGCAAGACCGACAAACTAAATCCCAAGCTAGTTATCAATGAATCTGAAGTGGATTATTTCCTTCAAGAATACGATCCTTCCATCCTTGCTATTTACAAAAGCAATCCCGAGCAATGGAAAGCGTACTTCGCTCTTCAACAATCGCTTCTCTATTTGTCACACGCCTACTACGGAGAGTGGCAACTGACAAAAGAAATGGGATTTATCCAATGTTTCAACGAAGTGTATTATTATAACAAGAACGGCCTTCCATCTTTCCTTATCAATAACAATCCAAACTGTATTATAATATAAAATTCAATGAACCGAATCGTCATCATTATAGAAGGTGGGGAACTTCCCTTACAGAAGGACATTTCAATTTTTGAAAGGGAATTCGACGAACTCGTCTTTGTGGTTTTATGGCAAAATTTTCAAACTGTTGTGCAACGCGATTGGCATCCCGGCAATGTTTTGGCAGAAACGAAACAACGATTATTACAATATTGCACTCGTCCTTTCTATCTTCTTCCGTTTGACGGGCAATCACTCTATTCTAATCAAACAATGATTCGTCTTTCTCATTTTGTGCCTCATTTTTCTCATGTTGCCACGCATATAAAAGTCTTATGTCAAACAGCCAAGATGATGGATTACCCGTCACATTTAATTGACACACAAACCATAGATTCTATTTCCAACCACAACACCATTCGTCGTGCACTCTTCATCACCCGTGCGCAACCTTTTCACAACGGGCATGTTGAGTTTATTCAGCAGATTCTCCGTCAATACGACGAAGCAATCATTGCAGTCGCTTGTACCGAACAAGCACTGTCTTCTCACAATCCTGCCACAGCTGGTGAACGGATGGAAATGATGGGTGCTTATATTCTTCCTCATTTTCATAAACAAATATGGATAGTTCCATTTTCCCACACATCTTATATGATGGAAAAAATGAAAGATATTCTATGGCTGATGCCTCGTATTTCTCAAATTTACAGTACAAACCCAGCTCATATCATCATGGGAGAAATGGAAGGATTAAAAACAACCATTCCGACCATTCAAACCTCGGTTCGGGCAACTGAAATCAGAGATAGACTCATCAATAACGAATCCATCAAAGGAATGGTACCCTCTGAAACAGAAAAAGTTATTTATGATTTAAATTTAGACAAACGGGTTCAATTTTTACATAATAACGCATTATAATGAATTTGAAAGACAAAAAATTCCTTTTCATTTGTATCCCCGAAAAAGGTCATATCCACCCTCTCATCGGATTGGCGGAAGAACTTTTCAAACGAGGTGCTTCCATCGCTTTTTTCAGTAGAGAAAGCATACAAATGGAGGTAGAAGATAGGAATCTCAAAGCGGAATTTTTTGTCTCCGACGAAAAACTTCCTGACTGGTTTGCTTCCAAAGGGGAAATTTTCGCAGAACATCAAAATGATGTTGAGTGGATGAGTCTCTGGCTTAAGGCATTGCTAATTGATATGGTCCCTCATCAAGCAACAGAATTAAGGAAAGCAATTGAACAATACCATCCTGATTTGTTAATTAGCGACCCCATGGTTTATGCTACCCATATTGTTTCTCTCCAGACAAAGATTCCTTGGGTAGCCATTTCAAGTTCTATCAACCCATTGGTTCCTGTAACTTGGAATTCAAGCTTAACGGAAGTGTTTGACCAATATACAATAGAACGGGCTCAACTTTTCACTGATCACCCTCAATTTAGCCTTTGTGATATTATCTCTCCATGGCTCAATTTTGTTTATTTTTCAGAAGCTTATGCATCAAGAAATCTCTGTCAAAACCGACACTCATTTTATGTGGGCAAGCCCTGGAATGATGCGTCACACAGAGATACTCACTTATCATTTCCATTTGAAAAAATCGACTCCTCGAAGAAAATACTACTGATGGCATTAGGCAGTCAGAATTATTATCATCCCGAGCTATATCAAACGGTTATTGATGCGACAAAAGAGATGGAGAACCTCCAATTAATCGCTTCTATCGGTGATATGAAACCAACTCTTCTCCACTCTGTCCCTCAAGATGCCATTCTCGTACCCTATCTTCCGCAATTGGAATTGATGAAGATGGCAGACATTTTTCTCACACACGGAGGCTCCAATTCCACCTTGGAAGCATTAGCCAATGGAGTACCCATCGGAATCATTCCACTTTGCAACGACCAATTTTTTCAAGCAAAATTAGTTGAATCAAATCATGTCGGAATCATTTTAGACGGAAGGAAGCCCAATAAAAAAACATACAAAGAAGCAATTTTGTCATTACTGAATGACAAAAGTTACAAAGAACATGCAACCCTCATTCAACACTCCATTAATTCCATCAATGGACTTGACTGCATGATAGAAAAGATCAAGCAACTTATGGTATCCAATAATCCACAAAGACCACCAATGAACATGGAAAAGAGAATTCGCAGGTTTTATGTCTCGCCTCACTTAGACGATGTCGTTCTAAGTTGCGGCATGAAACTATTCAAAGAGCAAGAAGATGAAAACTTTTTAATCACGCTATTTACGGAAGGAAGCGATATACATACGCAAAGAAAACTGGATGACAAAAAAGTAGCACAACGACTCAATGTTCACTACATCCATTTAGGTTATGCGGATGCTCCTTTCAGAGACAAAGAATACAAAGACTTCTCTACCCTTCTTTTTCATCACCATACAGAAGAAAATGAATTAACAGAAAGGATCAAAGAACATCTAAATGCCTTGTGTGACCAATACCAACCTGACGAACTCTATTTCCCATTAGGTATTGGCGGACATATCGACCATCATATTACCACACTCATAGGAAAATATTTCTTGGATAAGAAATCCTCAAAAGTGTTTTTTTATGAAGATGCTCCCTATAACCAAGTAGATGGTTGGAAAGAGTATCGTTTAAAATCTCTATTCAATGCTTTCTTCTCTTATAATCAATCATTTAACACATTAAAGCAACAAAATATTTCATTTATCAATCAGTTACTCAACAAAGCTGGGACAGCCCAAGAAAGTGAAATGAAATATCAAAAAGAAATAGATTCTCTGCATACAAGAAGAGATTCTCAACCGGATTGTTTTCCTGTTGAATACAAAATAAATGTGGATAATCAAATCAAAGATTCCATTCTTTCCTTATATTCAACAGAATATGCAACATTCGTGGATAGCAACACAAAGAATTTCAACGAAGAGAACTATTTCCAATTGATTCCTATCGAAACAATCAGTCAACAAGGATGGAGCATAAACCTTACTCACGATATACCAATGGTTGCCATTCAATCCTTTTTTGAAACACTTTTACCTACACATCCACTCTTTATACGTTGTTTCATTCCCCAACAACAGCTAAGCAACTTCTACCGTTTAAGAGAACAAGCTTGTATAACGGTCTACGGAAATGATAGAGAGAAATGGATCCTTCCACCAATGAGTGATATTTCAAATAGCGAATTCATAAAAATTGAAGTTTACACAAGCAAAAACCGACCCATTTATCTTGAAAACATTCATCAAAAAAGAGCTTCTCTTTATCAATCAGACATCATTCAAACAATGTGCAGAGGTTCTCTGTTAGAGCAAGACAACACCTCTTTATTGTGGAGTTCGGCTACCATGAGTATGACCGACGAGAAGGTGCTTTATCCAGAAGATGCCTACGAACAATTGTATAAAAGCATGGAAAATCTTCGCTTGTTGTTCAGTCAATTCAATTTAAAACAATACGGCATAGAATATGGATTTGCCGTAGAAGATGTGCAATCATTAAATGTATACTACAAAGAGTCATCCGACTTGGATTTACTACAATCGATGGTCCCTAAATTTGTGTCACGGGATTGCTTCATTGATTATCGACAAAGCGAGATGCCTTATGACGGTTTAAAGTTAATGTTGGAAGCCAAGTGTCACAAAAAGGGGCATGTAGACAAAGGAGAAAAATACGTCATAGAAAACGGACGTATTCACACAGAATCATTTGAATTACATGTAAGTGAGCATTGTAATCTTCGATGCGAGCAATGTTGCAATCTGTCACCCTATCATAAAGAGCGATTTATGAGCTTAGAAGAAGTAGAAAGAATCTGCGCATTCATCGGAAAAGAGTTGCAACCAGACGTGATAAAAGTAGCAGGAGGAGAGCCTTTACTCCACCCTCAACTGTTGAAGATACTGCAAACAATCAAAAGACATTTTCCTGATATCAATCTGCGCATTATCACAAACGGGTTATTAGCCAATCAGCGGTTGACAGAAGAGATCATGGCAACTATCGATCAACTCTGGGTATCCGACTACCGGAGCATGCCTATACCAGAAAGAACCATTCTAAAGATAAAAGAAATGGCGAAGAAGCACCATGTTCTTCTAAACATCAAAGATGTGGATCAATTTTACAACATCGTACTCAAAGAAGAAAATCAGGACCAGCAGAAAGTTCAGGACATTTACGAGAATTGTTGGATGAAGCATCGCTGTTTAATGGTTCGAAACAACACTTTCTTCAAATGTACAAGGGCGGCCTATATCGAAGAGCAACAGCGCATTTACAAGATGAATCTTCGTCAACCAATCACAGCCATTCAAGAAGGGATTGCTATTGATGATCCAGACTTTCAAGAAAAAGCCCTACGATATTTAAATGACAAGAATCCAATAAAATCGTGTAGAGTATGTTTAGGAGTATCTGGCACGTTATTTCCAAATAGACAAATGAACATTGTACGGTCTTTTTAGCAGGGGCGAATGCAATTCGCCCATACAGTACGGGCGAATAGCATTCGCCCTTTTTCGAATAGCATTCGCCATTTTTCGAATAGCAATTCGCCCTTTTTCGAATAGCATTCGCCCTTTTTAATTGAGATTCGCTCTTTTAAATAGCATTCGTCCCTTATCGAATTACGATTCGCCCTATATTAATGCAATTGTCAGAAATTATTTTGATTTATAAAAAATATGCTTTATTTTTAGGAAGGCTATAAATCATTTTTTTAGACATTATGGAAAAAAGAACTTTATTTATAATTTCATTTCTCTTCCTCAACATTCTATTGCACGCACAGAAAATGATAGTTTGGGATGAAGGAGAGAATATATACACCCATCCGCTGACTCAACTGGACAGCATTACTTTTTTTGATGAAGACAAACATGTTTCCATCATTCCTAATGGTTATAACTTCAATAACAAAATAGCAGGGCAAACTTATATTTCATATTATAAGCCCAAAACTTCAAGTTCTTCTTCTGTAGTAGAGCCCTACTATCCTCTCTACTACCTCTATATTTACGATGATAAAAATGGTTGTTTGTTATATTATGGGACAACAGCCGGACAAACCGACCAGTTCGTATATAATTTCACATACGAACTGAATTACCCCAACTTTGAAGCAACCACGGAAGATGGAGAATCCATCATCGGTAAAGTGGCTGGCAATACAGGGATCATGCTAAAAATAAGGAATCTCTATTATCCTTTTATTTTATCTCATCCTTAATTGTTGTTTTCCTTATTGCTATAGAAAAGATAAAAGAATTATCAATGCAGGCATGATGTAACAGGAATAAACACATCAATAAAATGGAACAGAATATAAATGATGTTCAAAATGAGAGAAGCGAATACTGGGAAAGAAGGGCTGATGTGTGATATGGTCCTAAACAAAAGCTGTTCAAGATTTAACATGTAAGGAATGATACAAATATAAAAATAGCATACTTTTAAAGAGATTGTTTTATCACAATATTTTTCTCATTCCAATTTTTCTCCTATATTTGCTAAAACGTCAAAATTATCGTACAATCATGATAGACTTAAAAACAGGAAGATTTGTCATCAACGAGGAGAAAGGCTGGTTCATAGAACCTGGCATGAAGAAAGAGGACCTTAAGAACTCAAAGCTATACCTTAACGGTCCACTTAGCGAGAACTACAAACTCCATCCTGAATGGAGAGGCGCTTATTTCAACCATATTGATATCAACGGATACGATATGAATGTTGATGTCGAAGTCAACAGATTCAACTATGTTGACTGCATAAACATGTACCTGTACGACGCACATGAACCAGATTTATCCAAGGAGGAGGCATACAGGTTCAAATCCCTGCATGACAAGTTCCTGTCTGAGCAGATTGGCAACCAGCTTAAGAGCAAGGGGGAAATCTGGCTGGACTATGAGTGGGGCTCGATATCTTCCGAGATAAGCCTGATGCATTTCACGACCGTCGAGATTGTCATACGATATAACTTGCACCCGTTCCTTGTGGCTGATGGTATCATAAAACCGGTCACGGCAGAAGAGGCTCGTCAAAACTTTTTGAATAGCCTATGACATACCGTATTGCAGAGACGCAAAATATTGCGTCTCTACAGGGTGAATAACGTATCATCAAACATCTAAATGAATTATTTTAGAATAGATTCGGAAACGAACCCGTGTGTCAGGTCATTATTGTGTGATATGTTCCTAAACAAAAGCTGTTCAAGATTTAACATGTAAGGAATGATACGAGTTTAAAAACCAATAAAACACGATTCAACATATTATTAAATCATCATAAATAAACAAAAAACATTATGAAAAAGAATTTTATTTTTTATGCAATGGGATTGGGGATCCTTTTTGCATTCAACAGTTGTGGAGACAATGAAGATGAGCCACAAGTACAAGTAGAAGAACCAACATTAGAATTTTTAAATTCAAGTGAGTGTCTAAAAGATTGGGAACATAATGACAATCCAGACATTGCCATAGAACCAAGGAATATGGTACCTGGATTTCAATACAACTCAGAAACAGCCGTACTAACAATCGAACTCAACGATTTTAATTCAAGTTGCAGTACAAAACCCAAGCAATCTTTGCAATTAGTAGGAGACACTATAAAGGTTCTAACCTATTCCGATACGAAAGAAGACGAAAATTGTTTTTGTTTCTATAACTTAAAGAGTCAAGTGTCAAACTTAAAGAAAGGTATCTATTATGTAGAATTTTCGTCATACGGACATATTGATGACATAATAGGCTTTGACTTGAATTACACAACTCCAGAGGGATACATAGAACGTTGGATTGATGTACCAAGAGAAGAACAAAAGACAAATGATGTAACAATCATCAATGGGAAAAGCGAATGCACTCAGAACACGTCTTCAGATACAACATTAAAGTCATCAACAATAAACGATCTACCAGATTCTTTAGACCTAGGAAATGTAATCGTAATAAAACCTTTTGAGGAGACTCCTATTGTATTCTCATACGAGAAAGGACTAAAAGAATTAACACTTAGCACAACAAAAATTTTAGCTGGTTGTGACGGAACCTTGGTACATGACATTTCATTATCAGGAGACACAATAAAACTTAATATTAAAGGAGAAGGAGGAAAATCTTCCGGTGATGTTTCCGCAAATTGTATATGCACATACAATTTAACAAGTAAAGTTATTGGATTAGAGCCTAAACTTTACCATATAACAAAATGTGGCTACTTACAACAAGAAGTCATTGACTTAACAAGAGAAGATGAAGGGGTAGTTTATCAATAATCATCCTCAAAAATTAGTTGAGCCAATAAAGATTTAAACTGTAAGAAATTATACGAGTGCCCTCCACTCCATTGTTGGCTAATGGAAGTGTTTCTTGTCGAATTCTGTATCTTCAAAGCAAACAATTGATGACAGAAGCAGCAAACATGTGTATGGTAGGGAAAAAGAAGAATCGCTATTTGATAGACAAATAGC
Source organism: Paludibacteraceae bacterium (assembly GCA_024401435.1). Taxonomy (GTDB): domain Bacteria; phylum Bacteroidota; class Bacteroidia; order Bacteroidales; family Paludibacteraceae; genus UBA1181. The sequence continues at coordinate 104,889 of JAKSLB010000003.1, forward strand.
GATTCTTTTAATTGTATTGCTATAGAACAACCTGAATAGGTTAATTATCTTCTCACATAACGAAATTCTATACCACTTTTTGTTCTAAGAATCAATTCATTATCACAAGCTTTGTTGATATAGTAGTCAACAATATCACCATTTTGGTAATGGACTGTTATTTTTCCATCTCTGCATTCGTAAGATCCCGAATCATATATTTGGTGGTTATGGTTATAGTGAAGAATTTCCCAATCTGTAAATACGATGTACAGTTCATAATTACCATTAATGTGCGCATCATCGTGAGAAATTAAGTACCAGCATCCATTGCGAATGTAATTATACGTATTGTTATCATTTTGGTGGTGGTTGTCGTGATGATGATCATCATAGGGTTCATAGTGATGGTCATCCAATGGATATGTATGATGATGATGATAATCATCGTAAGCATCGTCATGTCCGCATGAAGTGAATGCCACGAACACTAAAGATAATAAAATGGGAGATAAAAATATTTTTTTCATCATTATTAGAATAATATGGTGTTCTTTTTCTGCAAAGATAAAAAATTTCAATTCAGAATTTCAATCTTTATTCAACTCTTAACTTATATTAAGAAAAAGGTAGGTATATATGATCCAAAGACACAAAATATAATAATGGGGAAAAGGTAATAATGTGTCTATCATTTTATATTATCTCCCTCAATAATTTTGATTTAATAGATAAAGAATTATACAAGTATAAAATTAAGATAATTTTCTTACTTTTGTGAAGCACAGGAAAAAGAGAAGTATACGTATGTTGATTGAAACCGAAAGATTATTGATTACCAAGTTTACAATGGATATGGCTCCAACTGTTCAAGAGAACTCTGTCGATGAAGATAACAAGAAATTTGTCCCTGATGAAGTTTGGGAATCTGTGGAAGAAGTAAAGGAGACTTTAGCATTTCTCATATCACAATATGGATCATTCGAAGGACCGCTTGTCTATCCTATTATTGTGAAAGAGACGAAGGAGAATATCGGATATGTACAGCTGGTTCCTATGGATGATGGCAAACGGGAAGTAGGATATCATATTGCCCAAAGGCACACGGGAAAGGGGTATGCTACTGAGGCAGTAAAGGCATTCCTACCTGTAATTGCCAACCAAGCTAATTTGACGGAGGTTTACGGCATTTGTCTGGCGGAGAACAAAGCTTCATGCGCAGTGATGAAAAAATGCGGATTCACCAACGTTTATAAAGGGATGGGGAGATATCAGGGGAATGACAGAGAAATCGTAAAAAACGTATGGAAGGTGGGGAAATAAGACTACGGATTTAGATATAAGGAATTATACAAAAAAAAAACGATACGTATGATGATGGCGTAGAGACGCAAAATATTGCGTCTCTAGAGGGTGGGTAACATATCATCAACGCGGGAATGATTTTTTTAGAGGGAATGGATTCGAAAACGAATCGGTGTTTGGGTTCATCATTGTGTGATGTGTTTTTAAATAGACAAACGCTGTTTTGATTTAACCCGCAAGGAACCACACGAACATAACACGCAGCAAAATGTTGTCTCCCAGACAAAATCACACAACTCCACCCTTCCCCTGAGACTTCGTCACAGGTTACCCAATATGGAAAGACCTTCTTTCTTCATTAAACAGTTAGTTTATTATATTGGGAGAGAGGATTTATGTTATTTTATCATTGATGAATTTTGAGAATCCCAGGAGCTGTTTTTTGAAAGAATTGTTTGCCTTCTTCTGTCAAAAAAGGAATGACATTGGAAATAGGAATTGAAAATCCTGTTTCAGAACAGTTGCGGGCGTAATATTCCATTGTTCCATAATCGTCGTATACAACCTCTAACAAGCTGTCTCTAATGGAAGGTGATTTATTCCCTTCTGTTTCATTGGATGGTATGTTGAGATGAGCTTCGTCTTTTTGTATCATATCCCAACTGAAAGATTCTCCTGTTATTCTATTATATGTTTTTTCACAATCGAAATTTTCTTCATATTCATGCCCCCCATGATGGTGAAAGAAACTGTATGTCACAAGGTCTTCGTATGTGTAGATAGGTTCAATACTATAAATTTCATTATAGCCATAAGCTTCTGCTTCAGAATATGATGAGTCTATTTTGCGATAGTTTTCGGCTTCCCATTTATCCCTCGTATCGTAGAAGATTGTGTTAAAATCATTTCCTTCAACATTTATCCAACTGGATACGATCTGACAAAAATCCTTTTCTATTTGCTGGATAGCTTTTGATGACAATCCTTTTTTACTGAAAAGCAATTCAAGATAAATTTCATCTCTCATTTCGGCTCTTAATTTCAGTAGCGTGTCGTTGTTTATATAAAAAGAATGAATTTTATTCTGTTGATCTGACAATTCGTTTTTGAAAGAATCAATTATGGAATTAATATACTCTTCATCATAGTACATAAAAGAATTGAAATCATTTGAAAGGGTACTTTTTAATGTCAATGATTGAGGTCGTTTGTCTTCTCGTATAGGGCTATAAATATATTGGACAGAATCTAAATCAATTTCAATTTTCAGTTCGTTCCTCTCAAAATCAATGCAATGGTAGGGTTGATCATCGCCTGTTCTTTCGATTTTTTTCATATATAGTTCGTTGTCTTTCCATTGATATGTGTAGCGATAATATTCGGATTCTGCCAATATCAATAAACCTTCTTCCCTAATATATGCACCGCTTTCCATTGATAAAAAAGGGATTACCCAGCTATTCCATTTTTCGTAATGATGGTTGTTGTCCTTTCCTAAGTATATGGAAAGTGTTGTATTATTATTAGTAGTTATGAGGGCGACAGAATCTTTTAGTCCGTCATTATTCAAATCGCCTAAATTAGATTGTTCATTTAATGTTGAAGAATCATCAAGATCATAAGGCTCTGTTAGTTCAGATTCGTTATTTTGAGAATCAGTAGTATTATTTGATTTCTCCGAATTGCATCCCCAAAGTATGATAGAAAGGGGAAACAGAACAATTAACAAAGTTCTTGTCATAAAATATAAAGCATGTTGAATAAATTGAATTTATTTTGTTTCAATGAGCAAAAGTAAAAAAAATATAATACTCCCAAAAATTTAGACAACGACAAAGGTGCATGAAAAAGTGTATCTTTGCAAAAGAACTAAAAAACAATGGGAAGAAAAAGGAACGATAGTCATCAATGCATGGTAATAAATATAAATGATATTGATACGATTGTACACTATCAGGACATAACTATGACAGCGTGAATAAATACGCTGAAGCGAGGCTGTCCGCGCCTCCATCGTGAAAATATGGTAGTGACTGCTTTATAACCTCTGCCACTATTGGAGGTTTGCATTCGCCTGACTTATCTGTTCCTTACTTGTTTAGCTGAAACAACTAATTTTCTACTAAATCCGTCTTCCAATTCGTTTCTTGGATTCTATTGTCAATATTACGAAGTTCTTTGCATAAAGCATCCACTTCTTTTTGCAATTGACTAACATTCACTGTACTAAAGATCTTTATTTCTGTTCTACTGGCTCTGTTTGACAAACAACTTGCATTATTGAGGAACGAACGATACTTTTCAATCTTCAAAGAAAGACAATCTTTCTGAGCGATTAAGTCTGTTAATGTTTTCCCATTAACAATTGTCTTGCAATTGGTTAAATTTATTTTTGAAATAATCCATTGCAAACGATCTATCGAAGCGTCTAACTCTTTGATTAACGAATCTGGATCTTCTGCTGGTTGTTCACCTTCCTGAACAGTTGCATTATTATTAAGTCTTGTTTGTAATTGTTGTATTCTTCGATTCAAATCCGAACGTTCTTGTAAAGCTTCAGCTAATTTCATTCTTATATATTTTTATAAAACGTGATTAATTCTGCTAATATACGATATTTATTCTAATTACACGAGCTTAAAACCGAATCTCGTCTCCATTCCATTCACCCCCTTGTAGAGACGCAAAATATTGCATCTCTACATCACCACCATACGGATTGGTATGCGCCCCCATGAAACAGGCGGTGCCGAACGGTAGGCGGTGCGGGTCTTTTAAAAATTGCTCTATCATATTTTATAGATTTGAAAATTTGTTGTATGTTTGCGAAAAAACACGAAGCAATGATCGTGTGGCCTTGAGCTTAAGCGGGCACCGGCCGTTGCTTTGTTCATTGTATATATCATCCATAACTGAATATAGGTATCTGTATGTAGTATTCTTGCCCTTTTCGATTTTACATGAAAGAAATTACACGAGCTAAAAAACATGAAGAATAAGAAAAAAACGAGAAACCAAATAACTAATCCAACAACGAATACCGAGTCAACAAAGAAGGCTAAAAGTATTATTAAGACAATTAGGGATATCCTATCACTACTATTCATCTCAATCTTTATGGTAGCTGTATCTGCCTTTCTTATATATCACGCCTATGAAATATGGGATTTGAAGATAAACGGAGAGGTGATAGAAACGACCTACGTTCAAAAATCAGGATCCAAATTTGTTAATATAAATGGTAGTCAACTAATAGTGTGGGGATTTCGCGAATTTAATATTTGGGAAGAAAAAGAAGGTGATATTCGCGTCATATGGAAAGAAGATTGTATTTTTGATCAAGTATTGGATTATGATAAAAACATTGGAATACTAATCATTGAAACATTCAGAGGTCTAATGGGGATAGCCTTCTTCTGGTATCTTTATTTCGCATTCAAGCCATGAAACAGATACCACGTTTAAAGTTCCAATCGAAGATTTTACTTGTAAGGAATTAGACGCGTTTAAAACAAAACAATTGGTTTTTAATTTCTTGGATGTCCATATTTTTATCGTTTAATGAATATTTGAATGACACCGCGAAAATAAACCAGGGTTGTGCAAACGGTGCGCACAACCCTGTTAAAAGCGGGATAATATTGTCGATTTAATTTTTTTTACACCATTCCCATAGTTCAGTCATTTCTTCTGGTGTCAACAATTGCACAAGTTGCCATTTCTTCATACCGTAGTATTCCATAGCGTATGCCACGAAAAAAATGGCTTCCGTTATTAAATCCATTACCTGAAATCTTATAGAGATGAACAAATCTCTTTTCATTAGGAACAGGAAATGAGTTTAATCTTTTTTCGTAATTTACCAGAGGAGGGCAATCAGACAGTTTGATTTCCTCAAAATCATAGTTTAGCCATGGATTTGTGTAATCTTTACTGTATGTTATAGAACTTAGTCCCCAATAATAGAGAGAACCTTTGTTAGCATGAACTATTAACTTGGGATTGATTCGCTCAATTTCTTCTTTAGTCATCTGTAACAATTGCATTCTGAAGTCGTTATAAGGAAGAAGAAGCTTCTCAAATCGTGATTGACTTGTTTCTTTTAACGGGAAAAGGTCAATATATCCCATATGATTTATAACCAAGTCACAACCTGAACCTCCAAATTGTTTGTGCTTTTTTCTCCAATATCTACTCTTTCCTTTATCCTTTGCTTCAGCAAACACGAAATTAATATTTTGTCTATCATTCGCTTTAACATCGAACGAAGGGTTTATACCAGTCAAAAGGAAAGATTTTTCAGGGCAATTTACACTAATAACCAAACCTCTATCTAATAATTCAAGAACTTCGTTACTTAGTTTCTCGGATTTTTCTCTCCATTTTTTGATAATTTCCACATATGCGTCAAAGAGTCTTTTGTTTTCCATAATCTTAAATATTATATTGGTTATACATCTGTCTAATCATTTCCATAATCTCCTCCCTCAAACACCTCTTACAGGAAGATTTCCAGCATCTTGAAGGGTTCGTCAATGATAGCAAGTTTCACTATGCGGTCGATGAATCGGCAGTCATTATCTATGCTTACGTTCCTTCCGACCTTCGTCGGTCCACCAAGATTCTTTGCGCCATTCGCGCATCCGTTCGCCATCGTATTTTCCCCTTAGTATTTTATAGGCGAATCTTAGCGATAATATACTGATGATAAACGAAAACATCTTTGAGTCCTCCTCTCTAGCCACAATATACAAAAATATCCCCATACGAAAAATAAAATGGCAGATAAAGTTCAGGTTATATACGAATTAGTTGATGATGCGTTCAAACCGCTCAACAATTAGGCAAGGCGGCGGACAACGCCAGCGAGTCCACGGAAGGACTTACAGATAAACTCGGAATTGAGACAAACTCCGTTCAAAATGTGCAGTTCCACTAAAGCTCAAGGATGTTCGGCGGCGAAGATTGAAGAGCAAGCACCTTTATTTTTCACTAACATCCTACAATCAAATAGGTTATATTATCCGTAAATGGGAGATTTCGGATGACATTCAACAAGATTGAACTCCTCCAAAATTAAACTATTAGGATATTCATAAAAACACACTTGAACTGTTGTCTGATAGAAACGTATCGTTTTCCCGTTTGGTGTAGGTATGTCAATCTTTGTGGGATTAAATGTTTGTGATTGAAGACGAACGCAATCAAACTTAGTCGCCTCAGTTTGATTGTCTCGAAGCCATTTAATAATTTTCTCGATACTAACATCACCCTTGTTATTCTTAACCAATTTTTCTCTCACTCTAAGAAAAAAATCTCTATGCTGATAATTGCTTACTAAATCAAGACATTTTTGGTCATCCATATTATAGCTACATGAATAGATAGAATAATCACCATTATACCTTTTCATGCCCCATGTTCTAGCATCTTCTATATGATGTTCCCAAAAGTAGAATCCCGGTTGAAGCCATGGATAAGTCATGTCATCTCCTTTCCTTTCATGGCTATACAAAGGTTTTTTCAAAACAGAATCGTTGCTAGCAGCTTGATATATCTTTATGTTCTGCATTTGTTATACCCTAGTGTTCTTTTGTAGTTGAGAAGCTAACGATGACAAATTATAAGTAGGCAAAATAACCGCTCTTTGGTTTGCTTGTGTAGTAAGCAGACTAATATAGGCTCTTACATAAGGGAAAAGGATGGCAATGCTATTTGTATAAAAATAATCTGGTATTTCTTCAAACGCAATTGGCGAATTGAATTTGTACTTTGCCTTACACAAAACAGATATGTATGGATTTGTGTTTTTCCCTGATATTTGAGTAGAAAAAATCAAATTGAACAATCCTTGTTCCGCATCGTATTCTCCATTTGTCGAAAAATTAATTGATAAAGTCTCTGTAGTTGGACGATATTCCCCTTGCATATTCACATTAGGGAATTCGTAACTTACTAAACTAAAGGCTGCATTGATAACTTCCATATCTATAAAAATAAAAAAACTCCCGATTTTTGATCGGGAGTGTTAAAAATATCGTGGTTTGATAAATTACTTTGGTCAATTAAATATTGATTTTCAAGATTCGGGAGTGCATTGCACTCAAACTCAAATTCCAAATCACTGAAGAAATCAACATATTGATTTGTACCTTCCATTCCCGCAGTAGATTTCTCCCAACTTTCAAGAAATTCCTCGTCGGGAAGGGAGTCAAACCACTTTTCCAAGTTGTCAATAAAGCTACTCATAGGCATTTCGGTTAAATTATCACTTTGCTAATATAATATTTTTCGGAGAAAAAAAACAAAAATTATGTAGAAAAAAAATGTTTGGTTTCCGAAAACGACCGCAAAGGTACTGCTTTTTTTTGAGACTCAAAATTGTTTTGTGATTTTTCTATCATAGGTTGCATGAGGTGTTAGCGACCCCATGCCTCTGTTTTACTTTTTTATCACACAAGTTATCCCTCAAAGGGTTGCTCCCCAGCAGAGCCCTTCTCCGTTTCACTTGATGCTGCAAATATAAGATAGTCCTCATTTTACTATCCTAAATTTTGTCCTTTACTCGACAATACTCTCCCAATATCCTAAATTTTGTCCTTTATACCTAAAAATCAATTATAATATTAAACTTAAATAATTGACCTCGAAAACAGTCAGTAAAACGCAGCTCTCTTATAACAATCTACAATTCAGTCACTTACAAGCCTTAAGAGTGGACAGGGGGTGTGGACAAAATCGTGATCAAAAAAATGGCTTTTTTTTGAATAATTGAACTGAGTTTTCGGCAATAATAAAGCCCTAACTAGCAAAATCGGCTTGCTAAATTAGGGCTTAAATTGTTGTGTATTAGGCCTATATCCTCAACTCGATTTTTTAGGCTTTTATCGCCATTTGAGTTTTTGGACCAATCCTGTTACTCCCACTCAATTGTTCCCGGTGGTTTGTGCGTCACATCGTACCACAAAGAGCCTGCGCCCTCTGCGACGAATCTGCCCCAAAGACCTTCGAGCAACTTCTGGTCGATCTCCGCGAAGTTGGCTGTCATCGCCTCCGAACTATTTACTGGACGCATCACAATACATGGTTTGTCGGCTACCGTCAACGGAACAGAAACAACTGGCATCTGCCAAATAGACTCGTACAAATTATTCTCCTGCAAGAACTCCGTACAGATGTTATCAAACTTACGCAACACATCAAACTTATCTTTCGTAGCATATTGAGCGATCAACTTAGGCTGCTCATCTGAAACACTACCAACCTGCCAAATCACACGATTGATCACCTTAAAACGGTTCACCAACTCGGTGGAGAACTTCTCACACTGCTTCCAGTTGAGATTCTTCGTGGTCAACAAGAACGGTTGCGCGTAGGTACGTCCGTCACCCTGCACTCCCACACTCTTAATCGGAAGGATCTTTCCTTCGATATTGTTTTCTTTCAAATATTCAGCCAAACCTGGCACCTCTTCCATCTTCGCGAATTCACCCTTACCATCTGTGCAAAGCAAACGTACGCCAAGACCTGGACCTGGGAATGGATGTCTCCATACCAGATTATGAGGAATACCCAACTCCTCACCCAACATACGAACTTCATCTTTATAAAGGTCAGCCAAAGGCTCCAATAACAAACCTTGTGCCATCAAATCCATCACTTCTTTTACACGATTGTGGTGCGTTTTAATCAAATCAGCATTCTTGGTACCTCCACTTTCAATCGTATCTGGATAGATCGTACCTTGCGCGATCATCCACTCTTTCGGATCAAGATTCAATTTCTTCATCTCCTCATCTTTCACCACCAAGAAAGTGGCGCCGATGATCTTACGTTTCTGCTCAGGTGCTGTGATACCTTCCAATCTACCCAAGAATGAGTTGGTAGCATCCACCACGCGAAGATTGTTCATACCTTCAGCCTTGAGGAAATCGATGATCTTAGCAGACTCATCCATACGCATCATACCGTTGTCGATATGAAGACCCATTACGCGATCCGTACCCAACACACGGTTCAACAACACGAAAGCCACCGTACTATCCACACCGCCAGAAACAAGCAAGAACACCTTTCTATCCCCTACTTCACGTTTAATCTTTTCAGAAATCAAAGGCATGTAACTCTTCATGTTCCAAGTACGTTCGCAACCACAAATATCGACGAAGTTGTCTAATATCTTCATACCGAATTTGCTGTGAGTCACTTCTGGATGGAACTGAATACCATATATTTTGCGACTATCCAAAGCCACAGCAGCAATAGGACAATCTTTCGTAGAAGCAATAATTTTATAACCTTCAGGTAATTTTTCCACTGCATCACCATGGCTCATCCACATTGGAGAAGAGGTAGGAATATCTTTCAACAACGGATGTTGTGGTTCTTTCAGCAAAAGATCAGCGATACCATACTCTTTTACTTTTCCAGGACGGACAGTACCGCCCAACTGAGAAGCCATCAATTGGTGACCATAACAAATACCTAATTTAGGAACAGGTATATTTAAAATTTCAGGGTTGTAATCTGGAGCATCTTCAGCATACACACTAGAAGGACCACCACTATAGATGATACCTTTTGCACCAGCGAAATCTTCAACAGGAGCTGTTGGAGAAACAATCTCTGTGAAGACACCCAAACGACGAACACGATTTGCAATCAAGTGAGCATATTGCCCACCAAAATCCAATACAATAATTTTCTCTTGCATGAGGAATGTATAATTTAACTATTTATTTCAACAACTGATCAAAAAGCACATCCGATTCATCCATCGAATCAATCACATGCTTAGCTTTTAAATAAAAAGGCTCACGAACCTTTAATGCATCCGTAATAAACTGTAACAGTTCATCATCCGATTTATCTTGAAGCAAAGGTCGTGATTGTTTAGCATTCTTCAAATATTCGAACAAGCCTTGTGGTGTCGCCTTCAAATAGACAGTCTCGCCACAAGCATTCATAATATCCATATTATCAAAGAAACAAGCTGCTCCACCCCCCGTTGAAATAATAACGTTTTCAAATGAAGCAACTTCCTCCAACATATTATGTTCTAATTGTCTAAAACCAGTCTCCCCTCTTTCTGCAAAAATCTGAGGAATGGTTTTAAAAAAACGGCTTTCAATATAAGCATCTAAATCAACAAAATCCTTATGGTATTTTTTCGCTAGTCTTTTACCTGTGTGTGTTTTACCACATCCCATGTAACCGACCAAGAACAAGCGATTACCAGCTATCGTCCCATTGTAAATCATCGTATTTTCCTCCACTACTACTATTACTACTATCATCATAACCACTATCATAGTCGTCCGAATCCCAATCGTACTCCATGTACTCACTCTCTGGTGGAGGTGGCATTTTCGTTCGATTGAAATGGACTGGAATAATCATAGCCACCTTGACTCTGATACCCCTCAGTTCTCCTGGTTTAAATACCGGAAGTCCTTGCATGATTCGAAGAGCTTCCTCATCATATTCATCATTGACAGATTGGACGATTTCTTGTCTAGTAGCTCTTCCACAGCGATCCACAACAATCTGAATAGCAACAGTTCCTTTGGCTAAGACCTCTGAACTATCTTTTCCCCCATTGGTATATTCAAACGATTCAACCACATGAGGATATTCAATATTACTATGAACATAACGTGTAAACTCAACATCTCCACCACCAGGGAAATCAGGCAATATCAACTCTCGTGGCCAGTTACCATAGGTTCCGCCATAGATTGTCGATTCCTGGTTGTCTACGCAATTAGGATACAAATTCTCGTATTCTGAATGATCCTGTGCATTTAATGAGAATACACCACAGACACATAGCAACGAAACTATTATTTTTAAATCCTTCATACACTAAAAAAATGACATTTGACCATTTTCATCAGTAGAAGAAGTGTCAGTGTTTTCTGATATATCTTCTGTCTCCTCATTCTCCGTCTTCTCAGGTTCAGGAAAACGAAGAGGTTCCAACTCCTCAATTTTTTCGATATTCCAAGTATGTAAACGTTTACCCTTAGCCTTCATACCTTTCACACCAATAAACTCATCCACATCAATTTCCATCGGTTCTCTATGAGCATCAACTCCACCAAATGTGAGTTTAATTCGTGGATAAACAGTATCCGTAATCAAGAGCATTACAGACTTCGGATTATCACTGACAAAATTAAGTTTTTTATTAGTAATTTCAAGTACAAAACGCTTAATATATTTATAGTTTTCGTTTGCATCAAACAAAGCGACCGACCAAACTTTAGAGGCGTTAAATTTCTCAACAATTAACACATCATCCTCAAAGTGATTGGTATCCTCAAATCCTGTCAAATAATAATCACCTTTCTTGGTTATTACCAACAATTTGTCATCTGGTTGGAATTCGCCTAACAAATCACCACGACCATCATAATTCAAACGCAAGACATCGCGATCGAACCAAACAGATCTGCCTCCTAAGGTAGACGAACCTTTTTGTTTTAATTTTATATTTAACACCTCATTCTTCGTCAATATGTTACCCATAGACTGACGTCCCTTAATAGCGATTTCACCGAAATCACGTTCAAAGACAGGCACTTTCAAACGAAGTTTTGGCTTCAATGTCACTTTAATCACCTCAGCTTCAGCATTTTGATTGGCTGAGAAATATAAAATTTTCGAGCCCTCTGTTCCCTGTGTAATATCATACTCTTTATCACGCGTAACACCCGTTACAGCGAAACGCTTAATGTAAGTACTTCCTGCCTTTCCATCACGATAGGCAACATTATAAACCGTACGAGTATCATTCTTTTTAAAGACGTTCACATAAAGCAGATCTTTACCAAAATATTTCTTTTCAGTAACCTTTGTAATCTGATACTTACCATCTTTATGAATAATAATTACATCATCGATATCAGAGCAATTACATAGATATTCAGACTCATCTTTTTTAAGTCCGTATCCAACAAAGCCCTCATTCCAATTCACATATAGTTTTTCGTTTGCTTCAACCACTTTCGCTGTTTGAATGGTGTCAAACGTACGAAGTTCCGTCATACGAGGATATTTTACGCCGTACTTTTCTTTTAACGATTTATACCATGCAATCGTATAAGCAACAAGGTTATTCAAGTTGTATTCTATATCCTCAATTTGTTGTTTCAAGGCAACAATCTGTTCTTCTGCCTTATCAGAATTAAAGCGAAGGATACGAGCCATCTTAATTTCCAACAAACGAAGTAAATCATCACGAGTGATATCTCTCACAAACAGTTCACGGAAAGGTTCCAAACGTAGAGCAACATGATTCAATGCGGCATCCACATCCTTACTATCCTCAAATTTCTTGTCTTTATAGATACGTTCCTCGATGAAAATCTTTTCGAGAGAACAGAAATGAAGTTGCTCAAGAAGTTCATTCTTACGAACATCCAATTCTTTTCCTAAAATATCTTTCGTACGATCAACAGATAATTTCAAAATGGTATGAACATTCGTAAAGAATGGTTTATCATCACATATAACGCAACAAATAGGAGAAATACTCACTTCACACTCCGTAAAAGCATAGAGAGCGTCAATTGTTTTATCGGAAGAAGTCTTTGCTTCCAAATGAACAATCAACTCAGCCTTATCAGAAGTGTTATCTTCAACCTTTCGAATACTGATTTTACCCTTGTCATTGGCAGCAATAATAGATTCCATCAACGAATCTGTAGTAGTGCCAAAAGGAACATCAGAAATAATAAGGGTTTTATTATCTAGCTTAGTAATCTTCGAACGAACTCTAATTCTACCTCCGCGTTCACCATCATTGTAACGAGAGACATCCAACAGACCACCTGTTTGGAAATCAGGATACAATTCAAAATCTTCCCCTTGCAAATAGGCAATCGCCGCATCAATAATTTCATTGAAATTGTGAGGGAGGATTTTAGCAGAAAGACCAACAGCGATACCATCTACACCTTGAGCCAACAACAAAGGAAACTTAACAGGAAGCGTCACTGGTTCTTGTTTTCTTCCATCATAAGAAGACATCCATTCGGTCACCTTAGGACTATACAAAACGTCCAAAGCGAATTTTGACAAGCGTGCTTCAATATAACGTGCAGCAGCGGCATCGTCACCCGTCAATATATTACCCCAGTTACCTTGTGTGTCAATCAAAAGATTCTTTTGACCCATTGTGACAAGGGCACCACCAATAGAAGCATCACCATGAGGATGATATTGCATAGTTTGACCGATAATGTTAGCCACCTTGTTATATCTTCCATCTTCGATAGTCTTCATAGCATGAAGGATACGACGTTGAACAGGTTTCAAACCATCCTCAAGATGAGGAACGGCACGATCCAAGATAACAGCAGAGGCATAATCCAAATACCATTTTTGGAGCATACCTGGTAAATGAGTAACATCACTGTCTATTTTAACAGCAGATCCATATGATGAATTTTCATCAAAGTTTTCGTCTAATTCTTCGTTTTGTAAGTCTTGATTGTCTAATTCTTCTGACATAAATAGAGGTCATTTAATCCATTCGAAATACATCGGTAAAGATACAAAAAAGTGTAGAAATAAAAAAGTGGTTCACGGACAAGTTCCTTTTCAAAAGAAATTAATGCTGAAAAATCAAAAAAAAAGAGGAAATCATATAAGGTAAAATCAAAAACAAAAAAAGACTGAAGATTAACTTCAGTCTTTGTGCGGATAAAGGGACTCGAACCCACACGCCTCGCGGCACCAGATCCTAAGTCTGACGCGTCTACCAATTTCGCCATATCCGCTTAGGAATAAAATTTCCGAATGCAAAATTAGGATAATTTTCTGAAATAGCAAACTCTAATATAAAAAAAAGAGGAAAATCTTACGACTTTCCTCTTTTTCAATCATATACTAAATATTAGTAAGGATAAACAGAACCAGAAGTTGCACCATTATACTTAGTGAAACGAACACCACCGCCATCATCAGGAACGATACGGAAGTTATCAAATCCAACATAGCAAATGTTTCCGTAAGGAGTCTTCAAATCAGCTTGACATACATCACTGTTAGTATGAACGAACATAGTATAGAAATCTTTAGGTTCTAGAGTATGACAAGTTTTGTAATTGTCAGTTGTCATAATATCCATATCCTTAGGAGAATACTTGAAGTAATCAGAAGACAAAGGAATAGCAACCGTCATCCAACCATGTTGAGTATAGAATGATTTTTCAGGAGTAATCTTGATAGAACCATTACCTGCAGACTCATCATACTCAGCGAATGCACCTGGATGGAACCATGCAGCAGGAACACCGATTTGGCTTTGGTGACAAGTCAACACTGCATTAGCATCGTCATAGTTGAAAGAACCCAAGTTTGGATTAGCATTCTTTTGACCATTACTTGTGATACCACGAAGGTGACCAGCTTCACAAATTGCATAACGACCATAAGTCTCTTGACACATTGTAACATCTTCAGCACCATATGCACCGAATACGATATAGAAGTAAGAACCAAATCTTAATTGTTCAGGAACGTAAACCTCAAATTTCAAACACAAATTAGAGATTTCATCGTTGCGGAATTGACCCAATAATGAAGTATCAGATTTAGCCTCACCTTGAATTTTAGGAGCTAATAAGATAGCACTATTTGTAGAGAAGTCGTTAGAAGCAGTTGTAACAGTTACAGCATTATACAATCCATTGCAACCCTTAGGGAAACTACCTCCAAGGACTTTAGCTAAGATCTCATTATAAGTATCAATGTTTGTTCCAACAGCAGCAGTATTCCATCCTGTATTGTCAAGTGTCATAGAACCTCTCCAATCGCTACCGATTTTAGTATCGAAATCCAAGAAAATATTTCTTGTATCACGGAACATGATAGAAGATTTTGTTTGACCATGGCTGTTTTTCATATATAAATATGAGCAATTTTGAACACCTTCAGGAACTGCGAAACGAAGTTCTGTATTGTCATGATCAATAGTATATTCATTAACATATACAGGTTGTCCGCCATCAGCTTGGAACCAAACCTTCAAAGTATCACGATTTAGTTCATCACTAATCAAAGCAGAACCTAAGATACGACAAGTATCACCAGCAGGAACAAACTCTGAATAGAACATCTTTAATGTTGGAGCAGGAACTGGTTTGTTGATTGCATATTCAACCTTACAACCGCCATTAGAAACCAACACCACTTTGTCTGTTGAGATCATATTAGCATCACAATCCATTGTAATAATGATTGTATTATCCGTAATAAGAGCAGGATTCAATGCCACGAAGTACATTGCACCAGTAGAGTCTTGCAAATAAACCTCTCTTGTAGTAGATAGACCCGTACCTCTAATCACTACAGTTTCTTGAGAATACAATTCTTTCAATGGAGTATTCACAGAATCTGCATCACATACAGATGTAATAGTAAAGCTATCGCAATTACAATTATTACAAGAATCCTCGCAAGAAACTAACATACTACCCAATGCTATAGGTAAAGCAAAAGAAGCAGCTAAAATTTTATTTTTAAGTTTCATTGTTATTTCTATTAAATTAAAATTTGAATTAATATTGGTAAGTACCAGTCAAAACATCGTTATACAAATCAAGTACAACTGGTTGTAAAAATGATTTTGCAGATGAAGGAATTGGCAAATACCATCTGTTTTTTTCGTTAAACTGAGCAGTAAAGATCTCAACCTCATTATCACCAACAGTATAGTTTCCGTTAGGATAATCTTTTGCCAATTGAGCATTGCAAAGGTTTACCAAAGCAAGACGTTTGTATCCAAGTTCTGTTTGGAAACGGCTATCATCTTCTGGAATTTCAGGAGAGTTTGTAAATGCACAACCACGGTCCATTTGTTGCATGAACTTATAAGCCATTTCTGGATTTAGATAATAGAAACGTTTCAAATCCAACCATGCGTGACCTTCCATAGCAAACTCCTTACGACGTTGTTGTAAGAAATCGGCACGTACAGTTTCATGATACATAGGAACTGTAGAATAAACAGGAACAGTTTTTTGAGTACCATTACCATTACCATCATCAACAGTTACATTGAACTCAAATTTTTCACCTGCAGGATGTCTAGAAGAGAAATCTGTAAAGTAAGCAATAGTATCAATAGTTGGAGCACCATGAGCAGTCAACACTTTATTGATATTTGAAATCACATTAGCATCACTAGTTACTTGAGTAACATCAGCACCAGACTTTAACAAAGCAGCCTCAGCCAACATCATATAAACATCTGACAAACGAATGATATCTTGACGACGATCGATAGACATACCAGAACCGTGGACGGCAGTACCATCTACAGCCCATACATACTTTTTGATGTTATTCATCAAGTGTTGACCTTGAGTAAGGAATTCTTTACCATCTTGTCCGAATGCAACTTCACCAGCTTTCTTCTTAGCAACATAGTCACTACCATACCAAGTCATTTCACCATTAGCAGTCATGTATCCATTACCAGTACCATTACCAACATAGAAGCACAACTCTTTCTTACGAGCATCAGATTCTGTGAATGAATTATACAAAGTATAAGTCAAACCTTTACCAACACCCCAACCAGAACCTTTACTCCAATCAGAGCTAAGAGCCATTTGAGATTGATAAGCAGAACCTTCAGCATATTGACCCATTGTCCAATACAATGCGAACACTGTTTCAGGAGAAACTGAGTTACGATTAGCTGCTGAGAATAACTCTGCATGACTAGCTAAAGCATAATTACCGCTATTGACGATTTCATTCAAATAATATTCAGCATTTGCAATGCACTCAGCAGGATTAGGACATATATAAGGATATGTAACACCTGGAGTTGCAACACGGCAAGAAGCCATTGTCAAATATAATTTAGCAAGCAAAGCACTAGCTGAATAACGAGAAGCTCTCCAAGCATCAGCAGGTTTTTCAGGCAAGTATGCATAAGCAACCTTCAAATCCTTTTCAATTTGAGCATATAATGTTCTACGAGAAACACGAGGAACACTAACATTTTTAGAAATATCGTTTTCAGAGTTCAAAATCAAAGGACATTCACCGAAATACTCAGTTGCCAAGAAATGAGCATAAGCTCTGAACAAATATGCCTCACCAAGAACAGCTTGCATATCAGCTTGACTCATATCTGAAGGATATGCATTTGAACTTAATGAATCAGCTACAATTTTGATAACCTGATTAGATGTTGCAATAACACCACTATACAAAGAAGTATAACCCTCTTTCAAGATTGAGTTATCATCTCCGATAGACAACTTAAACAAAGCACCTTCCTGGTCATTTACATTAAATAATACACCAGCCAAACCTTCGTTAACGCACCAAGCGAACTTACCTTCATATTGAGACCAAATATAACCACCATAAAGAGGAGCAGTTAATGATTGGTATGATTTCTTAGACGAAAGACATGTAGGAGAATACTGATCGTAACAATCAACATCCAAGAAATCCTTGCAAGAGGTAGCAAGAAGCAATGTTGCACCTGCACCTAATAGCAATGATCTATATTTTAACTTTGAAAAATTCATATTATTACCTATTATAAAATTAAATTAATTAAAACTCAAAATTCAAACCAACTACATATTGACGAGGTACTGGATAACCACCTAAGTCAATACCTTGAGCAATTGCACTACCATTAGCAACTTCAGGATTCATTCCAGAATACTTAGTAAATGTAGCGATATTTTGTACATTGAATGAAACTCTCATATTGCTTAATTTAATCTTATCAAGAGCAGCTTTTGGTAAACTGTAAGTAAGACCAATATTTTGAATTCTCAAGAATGAGCCATCCTCAACATAACGGTCAGAAATTGTTTGAGCATCCTCACCACCATTAGCTGCAGAGTTAGGACGAGGCATATTCGTATTTGAATTTTCAACATACTTGGTACCATCTTCGTTTGTGATTACACGAGCATAATCCAAAACAGAAGTCAATTGGTTTACACCGAAACGGTCCATTGATTCAATCTTTGAACGAAGCAAATTATATACATCGTTTCCGTAAGAACCAGCAATGAAAATATTCAATGCCCAAGGACCCCAACTCAATGTATTACCCATACCGAAAGTGAAATCTGGGTTAGGGTCACCAATAAATGTTTTATCGTTTACGTCGATCTTACCATCTGAGTTGATATCAACATAATTGTAATCTCCGACATCAGTACCATCGAAACGATTCAATGAATTTAATTGAGCAGTGTTTTGAATAATTCCGTCTGTTTTATAACCATAGAACAAACCTGGAGCGTGACCAACTTCTGAACGGCAATAAGATCTGTGAACTGATCTAAAGTAAGTATCATCTGTCAATGGCAATGAATCACTTTGAAGTTCCAATACCTCATTACGTACTAAAGAGAAGTTGAGGTCAGTATTCCACTTGAATTCATTATCACCAAGATCTTTCTTAATATTTGTAGTTGCTATAGAGAGGTCGAATCCGACATTTTTCATAGAACCTGCGTTGATATTAGGTACGGCAGTATACAACCAAGAATCACTTCTTGAAGCTAATGTTGCACCTGGTTCAGCTTTCACAATCAAATCATTGTTTTGTTTGTAGAATACATCAAAAATCAAAGACAAACGATTGTGGAACATTGTATAGTCAATACCACCATTGATTTGCCAGTTAGTTTCCCAAATCAAATCTGAGTTAACCCAAGTACCTTGAACCAAACCATTAGTGAATGCACCAGTTCTTTGAGCATAAGTAGAAATATATCCTGCTTCAGAACCAGCATTACCAGTTTGACCATAACCCAAACGAATCTTTAAGTCATCGATAGTAGCCTTCAAATTTTCTTTTGCATTGTATTTCTTCATGAACTTCTCCTCAGATACACGCCATGCGAATGCAAATGATGGGAAGAATCCCCAACGGTTATCTGGAGCCAAAGTAGAAGAACCATCAAAACGACCTGTTGCTGTGATTAAATATCTATCAGCGTAGTTATAATTAACACGTGCGAAAGCAGACATCATGGCTTGAGCACCCTTATAACCGTCAATATCAACTGGTGTACCCAATGCTGGATTTTGGTAATCTGGATTAATAAATGTTTTATCATCTAAATAATCTGATTTCTTTGTTTCTTTTCCACTCCAGTTAGCTTTCCATGCTTCGAAACCTAACATAGCATCATAACGATGGAATTTAGTAGAGTCAACTTTGAAAGGTGTTTTACCACTATAATTCAAAGTTGAAGAAAAACGCCAATAGTTATTATCACGATCTACAAATTCTTGTTGATTTGCAGCACCTGATTTTGTTGGAGTGAATCGGCTTTCTTCTGTATTTGAATGATCAACACCGAAATCATTTCTCCAGAACAAGAAATCTGTAAAGTCTATTTTTGCATAAACGTTACCAATGACATTGTTCTTTGTTACATTAATTGGAGAATAATTAGCATCACGAACTGGGTTAGATTTGATTTCTTGATCCTTACCACCTAATTCTGCATATTCACCATCAAAATCAGTTGGAGCAGTTGTTGGTTTAGAAATCAATGATTGTACATACAATTCCTCATCTGTAGCTCCACCAACACCAAGACCTCCTAATGTATTATCATCTCCTAATTCGAAACCAGCTTGTTTAGTTTGATCAATACGAGTATAAGCCAAGCTGATACCTGTACGTAACCATTTCTTTGTTTGGTTATCCAAATTAACACGACCATTGAAACGTTGGAAATCAGTATTGATAACAACACCATTTTGTTTCATATATCCTAAAGAGTATGCATATTGTGTCTCTTTATTACCACCCGTTACACCAATTTGATGTTGATGACTAATTGCAGTTCGGAATATTTCATCTTGCCAATCAGTACCCTTTCCACCAACAGCTGCAGCTGCTTTTAATTCTTTATCAGCTGAAGATTGCTTAAATGCTTTCAAGATATCAGGATTAGAATAGAAAGAAGAATACTGTTGCAAATCCATCAAATCTAATTTATCTGATACAGAAGAAACCGAGAATGATCCAGAATAAGATACTTTTGCGCCCTTATCATCTGCAGCACCTCTCTTCGTTGTAATCATGATGACACCATTAGCAGCACGAGATCCGTAAATAGCTGTTGCTGACGCATCCTTCAAAACTTCCATTGTTTCAATATCCTCTGGGTTGATAGATGCCAATGGGTTATCATCTGTACCACGTTTACCACCACCGATTGGCATACCATCAACAACATATAAAGGTTGTGAATTACCTGTCAATGTAGCCGTACCACGAATACGAACGTTTGATTTAGCACCTGGTTGTCCTGATGATGCATTTACCTGAACACCTGATGAGTGTCCTGCCAATGCTTGGTCAATAGAAACAACTTTTGTTTCTCTTAATTTCTCTGCATCCAAGTGGGTTCCTGCACCTGTCTTGTCTTTTAATCTTTGTTGACCATAACCCGTTTCAACAACGATTTCACCAAGTATCTGAGAATCATCAGCCATTGTAATGTTAGTTACACCTTTTACTTTCTCAGTGATTTTTAATGTTTTAGGCTGGAATCCCATACTAGTAAATTCCAACACATCACCATTTTCGACGGAGATGCTATAGTTTCCGTCAAAGTCCGCAGAAACACCTTTGGTAGTTCCTTTGATGACAACATTTGCACCTACGACTGGATCACCATTAGAATCTTTAATGGTTCCTTTGATGGTTCTTTCAGCCATCATGCCCATACAAGTGCAAAGCATTGCTAAAGACAACAATAATCTTCTCATTTTTAATTGATTATAATTAATATTAATTTAAAATATACACAACAAGACCCTAGTACACACAAGGTCGGCACAAATGTAACTTAAAAAAAGAAAAAAAAAGACTTTTTTTTATTAAAATTAATAAACATTTATTCTTTTTTATGTCTATTGAAAGCAACAAATAAAAATTAATTTTTTTTACTATTCTGTTTCATTGATTTGTTTAATTGTTTTTTGATCTTCCAGAAAACTCAACTATTTTGTTGTGATTATTGAATTTTTGTTAAGCAAATTGCTGATTTAGACAAGAACCATACAGGGACATTGACTGAATAGGAGTCAACACATCTTCAATAATAATTCAAACACACAAAAAAACGGAAAACATTTTATTGGAAACATTTAAGGGGACTTCAATAAATTCCTCGATTTTTTAAATTTCTATAATATATCACGAAGCCCTCTCTCGGGCATTCGTGATATCTCTTATTTTATCGAATATTGATTTTCTTCATTTGATCCATTGCTCTGACCACACAAACGGTTCCTTTCGCCAATGGTATAGTTGTATTAGATCCTCTATAAATTAATCTACCTAAAACATCTGTTACTATAACTTCAACATTCTCTGGCAATCCATATATAATCAACATGCCATCTTCTGTATATACATTCAGTTTACCACATATCTTAAATTCTGCAACAAACGTCATATTCTTTGCTGGCATGGTTGTTGGAACCTCTTTGTTCCATCCCATAAACTTATAACCTGTTTTTTGCAAATTCTCTGGCAATTGAATTGTATCACCATAAGCAACTTTCAAAGTGTCATATACTGCACTATCAAGCATCAATGTTATCGTATACATTTTTGCTTCCCATTGCGCTTCAACTGTCACCGAACTATCTGGCATAATCGATGGAATAGAGTCACTCCAACCAACAAATCGATAACCCTTACGAGTTGGATCAGCAGGTTTTTCAATTGAATCACCATAAGCATATTCAACAGTTACGGTCTTCTTACTTGTTATATAGGTAAAGTCATGTGAGTTTTTCTCCCATACCACATTTACAACAAGATTTTCTGCAGGCATTGTCTCAGGAACTTTTGGCGTCCATCCAGCAAATGAATAGCCTTCTTTGTCGCCAACGGTTATTGATTCAACAACTGATTCAAATGGATATTCTACAACCACCGTATCCTCATCAGCAATAAACGTCAGAGTATATATTTCTGGTTCCCAAAGAGCTGTTATAACAATATTAGAATCTTGCATGATAAGAGGAATCTCTCTATCCCAACCGATGAACTTATATCCTATTCTTGTTGGAGTTTCAATTGGTTGAATGGTATCTCCATAGAAATAAGGTTGAGTTACTCTAACAATACCATTATCTATGGTTAAGCCTCCTTGTTCGGCAGCAAACTGAGCTGATACAATAACATCATGTGATGGCATGGTTGAAGGAATAGTATCACTCCATCCTATAAATTTATGTCCCACCTTCGATGGCGTTTCTGGTATCTGTATATTTGCTTTATATTCATAGGTTGTTGTAATTGTATCATTATCTGTCATCACAACGAATGAATAAGTGTTAATTTCCCATACAGCTGCAACCTGAATATTCTTATTAGGCATTACGGATGGTATTTCAGTATTCCATCTGACAAACGTATATCCCTCTTTTTCTGGAATATTTATAACAGGAATTGTGTCATTATAGGAATATGTTAACACAGAAGTCGAATCGCCATAATCAACAATTAAATCGTATTTGTTTGGATTTAATATTGCAGAGATGACAACATCATGACTCGGCATAACTTTCGGCAACTCCATACTCCAACTTTCAAATGTATATCCAGCAACTCCTGGGTTCATCAATGGAGACAATTGATCTCCATATCTATATGGATAGGTAAAGGTGTCTTGTGCTATGATCACATATAGATTATATAGATTCGTTGTCCAAACTGCAGAAATAGTCACATCATGTGATGGCATCGTAGTTGGAATAGAATCGGACCATTTCAAGAATTGATAACCCTCTTTTTCTGGTATAGAAGGAACAAGAATCGTATCTTCATATTGATATGTATAAGCAACTGAAGAATCATCCACATTGACCGTAAATGTATAATCATTCGGTGTAAAGATGGCTGACAAAAGTACATTTTCAGCTGGCATTACAGAAGGAATGGTATCGCTCCATTTCTCAAATGTATAACCCTCTTTAGTTGGATTACTTGGAACAGCAACGGTTTGCATATAAGCATATGAAACTATCGTTGTGTCAGAATCTACGATTGTAACGAAATCATACTGATTAGCACTCCACATAGCCTCAGATACAACATCATGTGATGGCATCGTCTCTGGAAGTGCTGGAATCCACTCTACGAAAGTATATCCTTCCTTAGATGGAGTTTCCACCTGAACAGGTTGACCAAATGTCATCTCCAACTTAGTGGTATCACCATCTACCAAACTCAAAACGAACTGGCTCTTCATCCATGTAGCAGAAAGAGTAACATTTTCAGCTGGCATCACAATTGGCAACTCATCAGACCATCCATTGAATAGATATCCCTCTTTGGTTGGATTAGCAACAGGAGCAATTGTATCACCATATTTATAATGGAATACTGAGAATTGTGAATCCACATCTAACGTCAAATCATACCATTCTAATTCCCATTGTGCAACCAATTCAACATTATGAGCAGGCATTACAGAAGGTATTGTATCACTCCATCCAATAAACTTGTAACCCTTCTTTGGTGAAGGATCTTGAATTTCAGCCACTGATTCATCATAACCATAAACAATAGAAACGGTATCTTCATCAACGATCTTAATCAAATCATAATAATTAAGTGACCAAGTAGCTTCTACGCTAACATTTTCAGCTGGCATTGTTTCTGGAACTGAAGGGATCCATTTAGCAAATGAATAACCTTCTTTTTCTGGAGTATTCAAACTATCAATCGTATCAGCATAATGATATTGAACTGTTTGAACTGTTTCTCCATCCACAACGACAGTTAATTCATAATTCAATGCCTCCCATTGAGCCTCCACTGAGAATGAGCTATCTGGCATTACAACAGGAACAGTTGGCAACCAACCCGTGAACTTATATCCAATTTTTTCTGGATCAGTAACAGGGTGAATCGTATCATCATAAGCATATCTGAACAAATCGGTATGTTCTCCATTAACATATGTTATTTCATATACATTCACTTCCCATTCTGCTGTAAACACTCTATTTTCTGCTGGCATAACAGTTGGAATCTCGCCATTCCATTCTAAGAAGGTATAACCTTTCTTAACAGGATCAACTTTTTTCTCAATGATATCACCATAATTATAAGTGTCTACTATTGTATCATTATCATCAATCCATGTCAAAGTATAGGAATTAACACTCCATTTTGCCACAATAGTATCATTATAAGCTGGCATGGTAGTCGGAATATCCTTACTCCATCCAACAAATGAATAACCAATCTTACTAGGATTTTCAACAGGAGCGACATCTGCACCATAAGGATAACGCGTTGAGATTGTATCTTCATCAGAGATAACGACAAAGCTGTAATTGTTTGGAGTAAACTCAGCAATGTAAATAACATTTTCAGCTGGCATCACCAAAGGTATATCCGTATTCCAACCTAAGAAGGAATATCCTGTTTCCGCATTAACCTTTGGAACTCTAATCGTATCTTCAAAGAAATAATTATAATGAGATGTATCCTCTCCTATCACAAAGGAAGCCACATAAGTATTGCGTGTCCATGAGGCTGTAATAATCACATCTGAAGAAGGCATTACAGAAGGAATAGTCTT
Organism: Paludibacteraceae bacterium; assembly: GCA_024401435.1. Classification (GTDB taxonomy): domain Bacteria; phylum Bacteroidota; class Bacteroidia; order Bacteroidales; family Paludibacteraceae; genus UBA1181. Next base: position 129,797 of record JAKSLB010000003.1, read on the forward strand.
ATCCCAAGCCAAGAACGTGAATCCTTGTTTTTCAGGAGTTGCAGGGATTTCAATAGAATCATTATAATTATAAGGTATAACTGTGGTATCTCCATCAACAATCGTAATGAAATTGAACTTCAACAATCTCATATCTGCCACAAGAAGTACATCATGACCTGGCATAATAGCAGGCACCACATCCGACCATCCTTCAAAGCTATATCCTTCCACAGATGGATCTAAGACAGATACTGAATTGCCATATGTATAAGTATAGGAAGTCGGTTTACAATTAACCAACGTTGTTAACGTATACATATTGATTTGCCATTTTGCGATCACCTTTATATTTTCAGCAGGCATCTTAGCTGGAAGTTCAACATCCCAACCAAGGAAAGAGTATCCCTCTTTGACAGGATCCATTAATGGAGCAATAGAAGAATTGGTCTCGTAATAGATCGTATCATTTTTAGATGGGTCATCCATGTCATTTACAACAACAATGCTATAAGCATTTGCCGACCAAATCGCATTCAATTCAACATCATCCGCAGGCATTACATTAGGAGCGTCATTACCCCATCCCAAAAAGAAGAATCCCTCTTTGGTTGGTTTTGGTAGCGACTTATAATCGATTTGATCACCATATTTGAAAGACTTTTTGAGGAAAACCGTATCCTCATTCATAAAGGTCAGTGTATAAGTATTTGCTTCCCATTTAGCAACAAGAATCACATTACGCGGTAACATTTTATCAGGGAATTCGTCATTCCAACCAACGAACGTATATCCTGTTTTAGGTAAAGCATCAATCTTGTTTACTTTTTCATCACAGAAATAATAGAACGTATCATTTAACAATAAATTTTCATTGTCATGAACAACAACTAAAGAATATTTTCTTGCAGACCATGATGACTCATATTGCAGATTCTTTGCAGGCATGACAAGAGGGAAATCATCATCCCATCCCTCAAACACATATCCTGGTTTAGAAGGATCTGTATAATTCGTCAATTTAATAGAATCGCCAAATGCAAAACTTTGCGTGAAATAGATTTGACCATCAACTAAGAGATCGAATGTATAATTTTTACGTTCCCAAACTGCTTTAATAGTTAAATCAGAAGAAGGCATGGTTGATGGTTGTTCAATATCCCAGCCTTTGAAATCAAATCCGGTACGTACCTGATCTTCTAAAGCAGGTAAAGTTTCACCATAAAAGACATTATCCACGACTGAATCTGATTCGGTGAAATAAATCACATAACGATATTTGTTTTTACTCCATTTTGCAGTGACCGTAACATTTTCTGCTGGCATAGCATCAGGGATCGCTGGAGTCCAACCATCAAACGTATATCCCTCATGAGAAGGATCCGTCACATTAACGCTCTTCGTATAAAGGACATTCAATGTATCAGCTTCAGGGAAGAAATCCAATCCTTTTACCATAATCAACTTATACTCTGCCAAACTCCAAGTGGCTTTTATAACAAAATCACCATCTGTCATTGTCTGAATATTTTCTTTGTCCCATCCATTAAAATCATAACCTGTCAAAGAAGGTGTCTCTAATTCGTCAATAGGATCTCCATAATGAAGCAATGTTACCGTTGAATCTGATTCCGTACGATAGACAACATAGCGATAAGTATTGACAGACCAAATAGCACGAATGGTCAAATCGTTAGCTGGCATAGTTGCAGGTTTTTCAGTATCCCAATATTCAAACGTATAACCAGGACGATATGCAGGATCTTTCAATTCAGGTAACTCATCATTATAATGTGTTTTTAACACAATGGAATCGTCCTCCGTATTATAAATAACATAACGATAGGTGTTCTGACTCCACTTTGCCGTTACCGTTAAATTCTTTGCCGGCATAGAATCAGGCAATTCAGGATTCCAACCGACAAAAGTGTATCCTGTTTTTTCGGGATCCAAAACACCTTTGATTGGGTCGTTATAATCAAATGACAAAGTATCATTTTGAGTTGGATCATTTATATCTTTTTCTAAGACCAATATAAAAGAAGCCTCTTTCCAAATTGCTTCATATGTCAAATCTTCATCTGGCATTGTAGCAGGGAATTGACCATCCCAGCCCATAAACTTATATCCGCTTTTAGTAGGAACAGGTGCATCCGACACATCTACAGAATCTTCATATGCAAAAGATTTCTTAAAGAAAGATATTCCATCCGACAATAGGGTAATCGTATAAGATTTTTTTTGCCAGATTGCTCTTACAATTATATCATTAGCAGGCATTGTTGACGGCATCTCAACACTCCATTGAAGGAATGCATATCCCTTTCTTGTAGGTGTAGGGAGTGGCGACAATTCTTCTTTGTATTCCTTAGTATAAACTGTTGAGTCATTTTCTGTCTCATATACGACCAAACGATAAGATGCCAAAGACCAATTGGCATGAACAGACACATCATGATCCGGCATTACCGCAGGAAGTTCTGAGTCCCATCCCGAAAATTCGTAGCCCAATCTTGTAGGAGCAGTAAGAGTTGCTATCGGATCTCCATAATGCAAGAAGGAGACGGTTGAATCCGATTCAGTAGTATAAACGACCAAGCGATAACTCAACTGAGACCACTTAGCACGAATTGTCACATCTTCAGCTGGCATTGTCGTAGGATTTTCCTTATCCCAACCATTAAAGGAATATCCCGATCTACTTGGCGTTTCCAACTCCTCTATTGGTGTTCCATAATACAATTGTTTTGAAATTGCAGGTGTGTTTTCATCAACTGTATACACCTTATAATTGTACAAGTTACGAATCCATTGAGCGACATACTCTTTTCCATCCATTTCAGAAGAAACTATAAGAGGTAGTATAGGAGACCACCCATTAAAAGTATAACCCTTTAAAGAAGGAGAAAGTACTTCAACAGCATCTCCGCAATAAAAATCCTTGGAATAATCGCTTAAATCAACGTCTAACTCAGGATTAGACAATTTGAAAGAAGATGTATACTTTTTCTTCTCTAAAGTTGTACTAACCGTATAATCATAAGATGGCATTACACTTGGATATACGTTATCCCAACCGACAAAATTTTTACAATCAAGGTAAGCGGACAAATCAAACGTATCTATAGAAGCACCAGGACTTAATCTTTCATTTCTAACGCACTCATTATCAATATATATTCTAAAATTATACATTTCTGATGTAATTCTTAAATGTCTGAATTGACCTTCAAAATTACCAGAGAAACATAATTTAATATACCTTGTACTTTCTTTCAAAACATAAGAAACTGTATTTTCTTCGGAACTAGACTTCCATGTTTGCGTCCAAGAAGAATTATCAGCACTTTCAGAAACATAGAACTCACAAAGTGTTACACCACCAAAAGCACTACCAATAGCTGTAGTAACTAATGTTTTCGTTGTAAAAGAAATCGAATCGGGTTTATCTGAAATTTGAATAATTACAAATTTATCGTTCCAATCAAAACCACCTCCAAAATCCGAGCCCAAACAAATACCATAATCATCATTCCACTCAACGGTACCCGTTTTATTTATAACAACACCATTTTCATTGAACTTATTACCATCCATTATCAATGGTAATGATGCTGCACTATGTGAAGATAAACTAAATATTAATAAGCAAGTTATTGTAATTATACATTTAAAAATAAACCTATTCATATATATTTTTATAAAATGTTCATTTATAAATTCGCATAAATGTTTCCAAAAAAAACAAAAATACTTGCAAATATAATAAAAATAATAAAAAAGGGACGTTTTCCTCTCAGAAAACATCCCTTCACATATGAATAAAAATTACGACTTAATCAATCCCATTTTGTATTACGCATATCACCAGTTTGTTCAAAAGCAAGGTGCATATTCAATGCTTTTGACAAAGTCATTGGAGTATGATATTTACCAGCAGCCATCTTTACATAATCCCAAAGCAACTCTTTGTAATCTGGATGAACACAATTTTCAATGATACATTCAGCTTTTTGCATTGGTGATTTAGCACGCAAATCAGCAACTCCCTGTTCTGTTACGATAACCTTAACCGAGTGTTCTGAACTATCAATATGACTAGCCATAGGAACAATAGCGGAAATAACACCACCCTTAGCAACAGACGGACAAGTAAAGATAGACAAGAATGCATTACGAGAGAAATCGGCAGAACCGCCCAATCCGTTCATCATCTTTTGACCTAATACATTCGTACTATTAACATTACCAAAGATATCCAATTCCAAAGCTGTGTTAATAGCAATAACACCCATACGGCGAACCAACTCTGGATGGTTGGTCAACTCTTGTGGACGAAGCATTAACTTGTCTTTAAAGAAATCATAGTTGGCATAAACATCCATCAAAACGTCATCCGACAACGTCAACGAACTTCCACTTGCAAATGTGATGCGACCACGTTTCATCAAATCAATCACAGAGTTTTGAATTACCTCAGTAAACATAGTGAAAGCTGGAATTTCATCACAATTACCCAAAGAACTCAACACCGCGTTAGCAATATTTCCAACACCAGATTGTAATGGTAAGAACTCAGTTGGTATGATACCTCTGTGTAATTCATTCAACAAGAAGTTAGCCACATTCTCACCGATTTTTGCAGTAACTGCATCCACTGGAGTGAATTGTGCAATACCATCTGGCAAATCTGTTTTTACAACACCAAGCACTTTCTTTGGATCAACCTTCAATGTTGCAGAACCAATTCTATCTGATGGCGTATAAATAGGAATTTCACGACGATGAGGAGGTGTAGCTGGTTCATATAAATCGTGCATACCATTAATTTTTGCAGGATGGTGTGCATTTAACTCAATAATAATTTTATCAGCTTTTTCTACCAAAGTTGGAGTGATACCGACAGATGTAGTAAGAACCACTTCTCCACTTGGTGTAATATCAGCTGCTTCGATAAGTGCAAAATCAAGATGACCTAAGAAACCATAACGAAGATCTTGTGCAACATGCGATAAGTGCATATCAAAATATTGAACCTCACACTTATTAATTGCATTTCGCATATCCTTACTGGATTGGAATGGAGTACGGAATTTTACAGCTTTAGCACGCGACAAAGCACCATCAATTTGGTCACCCGTCGAACCACCCGTAATCATACCCACTTTAAATTCATTTCCTTTTGCATGTTCAGCCTCAGCCTTTGCTGCAAGTGCTGCAGTTGTAGCTTTTACAGTACCCACTGATGAGAAACCACCAATACCAATTACATCATTGTTTTTGATGTACGATGCTGCCTCTTCGGCTGTGATAAAATTAAATGCCATCTTTCTTCTATCTTATATAATTAATCTTTACTGAATCTTTTTTGTCTGATAAGGCATCTCACCTTACAGAAAAACGGTGCAAAATTACAACATTTAATCGAATAAAAAAATAGATTTTCCATCAGAAAGCATTCATTTTTACATAAATATTCACAAAACAGCCTGTTTTTTCTATAAAAATTCAAAAATGTATGAATATACAAAAACATTCATGTCCTATAAAAAACAAGAAAGGTGATGCCGATTTCCAACATCACCCTTCTTCTTTCTCTAAAAATATTATTTCGTTGATTTCACACCGCGAACTGGCATCGAAAGATATCTATATTTTGAGTCGAAAGTTTTACCCAAGAAATAGTATGCTTCGAAACTAGTTTCTTTTGATTCCACAAACTTCAACTCATTAATCCAAAATCCGCAAGGGAAAGAAATACTTTTTCCGTTATATTTACTTGTTGCTGTATATACACCTGTAGTATTGTCTAAAGACCAATCACACTCATCCAACAACTCTTGAACTTGTTCTCTAGATGGAATAGCCCATCCTTCTCCTAAATAACGATATGCGGCATCAGAACTATAATCACTATATAAATGATAATTTTCATCTACGCCATAATTATCCATTGTGACTTTATTTTTAATAACATTCTTTGACTCACACAAGCTATAAGTTTCTCTTGTAAATTCCGTTTTAGGCTCTGTCTCACCCCATGCATATGGCGCACCATAAGTTGCCTCTGATTCTGCATCCAAATCCATATCTGCCCAATAAATTCCACTTGGAAGACCCAAATCGACAGCTTTCATCTTTAAGTTTTTACCTGTAAGCAAACTAGCATCTTTCGTTACAGGACGAACATAATGAGAATCGAATTTAAACATACCATAGATTTTTCCAGGTTTGTTTAATTCAAGGTTAGTCTGATCTAACACCCAAAAATAATTTGCAATTTCATCATTAGAACACTCACTCGTCCAATAAGTACCCACCAACAATACGATATATTTTGATTCATCTTCTTTATTTCTTACAATACAAGCAGGATTACCTGTATTTCTATAATTGGTTTTAAACTCCCAATTACAATTTTCCAACAATTCTTCAAACATCGCCTCTGTTGGAGTAAACCATTGATCACCCATATTTACTGTTGCTGCATCATCCTCTGGGTCTAATACCTTCTTACCATCTTCTTTTGTATATTTAGTATAGACAGCCTCTGTTTCTTGTGATATATAAATCTCAGTATGTTCATAGTCGCCCCATGAATCTCTCTCTTTAAGTGCTGTAGTACCCCATGCAAATTTAACACCACAATCATTAGTAGAAGGGGCACCCACATTACGATCGGCCCATAATGTTCCACTTGGCAAATCTAAATCAACTACATTCACATTTTCTGAAGCCATAAATCCTGGGACATGGAATGTTACAGAATCTGGAGTTGAATTAAAATTTGAATATACTATCTGTCCTTCTTTACATGCATAAAACTGAGCATTCGCGTTTTGAATTGTTGCGCCTAATGATAATACGGCACCCAACATATAAACTATTTTTTTCATATTGTAAACCCTTAAAATCCTTTTTTATTTTTTAATAACTTTTACTATACCATTTCCGACTTGAAGATAATAAATACCTTGTGGTTGATTACTAAATTCAATGTCTGTACTTGTCGTAACGAAAACCAACTTTCCCTCAGAAGAAAAAACACTAATCTGTTGGCCCTCTTCCACTCCTTCCACATGAAGTGTTTCACTAGTTGGATTTGGATAAGCAATAATCTTTACAGATGAATTTACATCTTTCACATCTGAAAGATCCACTTCTCCAAAAGCAATTTTACCAATAGACTCAAGTGAGCCTAACTCTTTCTTCTCAAGCGACTTGTCATTGTATACAAGATACACTTTTGATTCTTTAAACTCTATACTTCCTATCTTTTTCATCGCCTCAACATAATCTGGAGTTCCAGCTGACAAATAATCAACTGTCAAGCCTGGCTCTTTTGCAGACCATGCATTCGCAACTATTGATAAGAATAGAGTTACCGCAATAAAAATTTTTTTCATTTCTATAACTATAAATAAACTACTATTCAATATAAATTTTCTTATTTCCCTTTATGAAACTAAAACCAACCTTTGTCATACGTACCCTTTAAAAAGTCATTTCTATTTCGATGCAAAAATATGAAAAAAAACAAACGAAACAAAAACTATTGACAAAAAAAACACACCACATAGCAGAATATAAAATTCAGTAACATGTACAAAGAACCAGAAATGCTTGAAATTACTGGACAAAACGCCTCTACACAAGGCTAATTGTCCAGCAACCTCTCTTATACTTTTCGTTATTAATTTTCAGAATTCACTTCTGCCTCTTCAATGTCCAACATGATTTCTTGATCTTTGGGCCACAATTCATAAGCGACTACTATTCTGGCATAGTTTCTCTCCATGTAAATAATCCTTGTATCGTATTTTTCGGCTTTTTCCACGTCAAAACACCCTGCAGCATACCAGCCATCACAATCTCCACTCCATCCCCAATTAATATGGAAATAAGGATCACTTTCAGTATCATTGGTATTGTTTGCAGAACTTGCATCTTGTTCATGATAATATCCGTCGATAATCCATGTATGTCCCGAACCATTTTTAACATTTTCTCCAACGACTACGACAGGATGTTTATTGTCTAAGTTTTCTATAACCTTTTTTGAAGTTAATGATATCCTGTTTGTAACATAGGTATAACTTTTCAAATAATTTATTGCTGAGGTTATTTCTACTCCCGTACCCTCACACCTTATTTCATAAGGGGGAACATCACGCCAAAATGCTCTAAAATAGATTCCAACCCAAGTTTTTCCTAAATCACTCAAATCTTCTGCCTTTTTCTTTGCAACCATCTCACCCATGAGTGATGTTCCCGGACAATTGTAGTATGCTATTATTTGCAAAATCGCAGTAGCAGTACACCCTGTATAATAAGGTTCATGGCAGACAGGGCAAGTATCCAGAAAGGCATTATATGGATACAGTTGATTCCATGTGGTCTTTAAGAGGGGACCAACTTGCTTTTTACCAAGTGTGTCGTTAGTGTTTGATGTACTTTTCAAACTGGATTTTATTGTAGAACCATTTTCGTTACACTCATAATATAGATTACTCGCATAAGCTTTTATATTTTCCTTCATCAATTGCAAACCAGGATTATCTGTGTTATCCTCAAATTGTCCGTTATCTGCACATGCAATTATCTTATTCTTTATACGAGAGTCTGCAGCAACAATTGCAAAACCTGCATCGTCCTTAAAATTACAAATGTAGGCTACCGTATTTTTACTTTCGTCATCGCTTGTCATCGGACTAATTGATTTTATTTCGCGCTCACGTATATCTGTAGTGTCATATTTAAACAGATCGTTGATTGCATTAAGGGCTATTTTTGTAGCCGTAACTGTCCCTATTGAATAAGATGATGTTGGCGTTTTTTGACCTCCGGATTCCTTCTCGGAATCGTCCTCTTTTTCACAACTCGGGAAACATATACTTATTGCTAATAGTATACACGCAAAAGAAATTGAATGCGATAAACTTTTATTCATACCTTACGAATTAACATTGATATTTTACTGGTACAAAATTATCAAAAATATTTAAATAAAACATTTTTTTTGGAGGGATAAAAAATGGTATGGTAGCATCCACAACATAAACGCACTCTCGATTCGCTTGTTTTTTTATCTATTATTTTTTTTTATCTTTGTCCTATTCTTATAAAGGGATTTCTACAAATTGCTTTGTAGTGATTTTGAAGATTTATCAGACAGATTGCTGATTTGAAAGAAGAAGCAGTACGGACACTACGACTGAATGGAAATGAGCAAGATGACGACAAAAATTCAAAAGCACACAATAGATGAAGGAATAATCCTTATTTGAAAATTAAAAAAAATCGGAGAATTTATAGAAGTTCCCTTAATCAAAAAACAATTAAACGATAAAGAGTAAAATGGCTGAGAAATTATCTCTTAAAGAGAAAATCGCGTACGCATTAGGCGACGCATCTGCAAACATTGCATGGCGTGGTGTTTCCGCATTCTTAATAATATTCTATACTGACGTGTTTGGTTTGGCTCCGGGTATTGTTGCCACACTTATGTTGGTGGCAAGAACCAGTGATGGTGTTTCTGATGTTTTGATGGGTATCGTCGGAGATCGCACCAAATCAAAATACGGAAAGTTTCGTCCATGGATATTATGGACAGCTCTACCTCTGGGTATCATTCTATCTTTATTATATGTTTGTCCAGAAAGTTGGACTATGTCATGGAAAATAGTTTATGCCTACACAACCTACATTCTATTTACCTTAATATATACAGCCAACAACATTCCTTACGGAGCCTTAATGGCTGTTATGACAAGCGATGACAAAGAGCGTACCAATATCGGTTCTTTTCGTATGGTAGGTGCTTTCGCTGGTGGAATGCTTGTACAAGGTTCTCTATTATTCCTTGTTGCGCACTTTGGTAATGTCAACCCCACAATCGACATACAACAAACAGACGTCGAGAAATATCAAATCACCGTTTCTGCACCCGATGATGTTCAGAACGCACGCATAGAAACCGAAAACGGAATCGCAGAATTCTTATTGATTGGAAATGAGAAAGACAGTTTCACTGTTGGAAAAAGTTTCTCTATGCAAGCTGGTGTTCCTTATACTTTTGAGGTGAAAGGGGAAGAATCTCTTAACGAAAAAAGTTTCTCCATCATCAATCAACGTCAGGGTTACAGCAAAGCCATCAGTTCCCTTTCCATCATTTTGGTGTTGTGTTTATTTATCACATTCTATTTCACGAAAGAACGTGTAACACCGCCTGCCTCACAAAAAGAGAACATCGGGAACGATCTAAAAGACCTGATAAAGAATCGACCTTGGTTAATTTTGTTAATTGTAGGATTAATATTCAACATCTACAACAACATGAAACAAGGAATCACCGTCATCTATTTCACTCATTACGTTCACAATCAATTACTGGCTGGAGGATACATGACGGTTTTGATGATCGCGTCCATTATTGGAGCAGCCATCACCACCCCATTAAGCAAAAGATATGGCAAAAAGAATCTCTTCATCGGAGCATTAATAATTACAGGTGCCATCAACTCTCTTTTGCTTTTCTGTGGTCCTCAAGACAAATTTAACATTTTCATTATCGGAGCATTATCAGAATGTGCTGCAGCCATTATGCCTACCCTGTTTTTCGCTATGTTAGGTGATGCTGCCGACTATTCTGAATACGTTAATGGTCGTCGCGCAACTGGTTTGGTTTACTCTGCTGGTTCTTTCGCCACTAAGTTTGGTGGTGGTATAGCAGGTGCTATTATCGGATGGGTATTGAATACATACGGATACAACGGACAAGACTCTCTTGCTATCGAAGGTGCAATTCCTGGCATCATCAATTTGATGAGTATTATTCCTGCCATTATCGCACTTGTCGGTGCTTGTTTGATGTTCTTATATCCATTGAGCCAAAAAGAGATGGATAACATCACTTTCACCTTAAACAACAGAAGAGCACAAAATGCAGAAGCAAACACATTAGTAAACAATTAAACTTCGAATATGAACATAAGGGCAGGCATTCGTCTGCCCTTCCTTTTTTTCATTCATAATGTTTCAACCGATTGTTCCAAGTTTTCTAGGAAAGAAAATCATCCAAGAGATTAATTTTTTACCCGTCATTTCTCGAATTGACTGGCGCTATTTTTTCCATGCTTGGAAATTAACGGGAAACTATGAAGGTCTTAACACCTTATGCGACTGTGAAACGTGCAAGATGCAATGGCTATTACGATTCAAGGCAGAAGAGAGAGAAAAAGCGTCAGAGGCTTATCAACTAATGAAAGATGCCAAGGAAGTGTTACGAAAAGGAATAGGAGAAAAAATCTTTCATCTCTCAGCCATTGTCTATTTTTCAAACGCACACAGCAAAGGGGAAGGCATCTCTCTAACAAAAGAAGGAGAAGAAATTCTTTATCTTCCTATGTTACGGCAACAGCATGCAAGCGAACGAAATGGTTTCTGTTTGTCAATAGCCGACTTCATCTCACCCGAAGAAGATTATATCGGACTATTTGCCGTGACAGTACACGGAGGGGATGAATGGGCGGAGAATGTTCAAAAAGAGGGTGACGATTATACCGCACTCCTCATCAAAAGTGTAGCCGACCGATTAGCAGAAGCTACCGCACAATGGTTGCATGAAAAAATCAGAACTGAATACTGGGGATATGCGACAAAGAATAATGCAGAAGGAATTCGACCAGCCTTTGGTTATCCATCCCTACCCGATCTTTCCCTTTTGTTTGAAGCCAACAAACTATTAAACCTAAACGAAATAGGGATCACACTTTCTGAAAACGGAGCGATGAAACCCAATGCTTCTATCTGCGGTCTACATCTGTCTCATCCGCAAGCATCTTATTTTATAGTAGGAAAAATCGGTGAAGATCAAAAAGGAGAATATGCTAAGCAAAGAGGAATGACGAAAGAAGAAATAGAAAGGTGGCTTGTCAATAATCTGTAGTGACACAAGATTGTGCCTCCACAAACAATAAAATCAATAGATGTTTTTGTTTTTATTCTTCCTCAAAAAAATAGGGTGATTTTTCATATTCAATATATTTACTATCTTCCCCGTATTCAATATAACAAGGCAAATTATTATCATTGTACCATTTTGTAAGCAAATCGTTCATCAAAACATCATAGTGTCGATTGATAGAAAGTGCACAAGACACATAATCTTTGACAGGAATATCAATGCCGACAAACACTACAGAACGTTGCAAAGCACAAGAAAGAAAAACATTCTGATATTCTTCTAACAACACAAAGATACACTTTTCAAATTGATAATCATCTGCAACAACATTTAACACCGCAGAAGAAATATTTTCTATTATTTCCAAATCATCATTAGTTTTTGGGACATAGAAACATTCCATATCTTTGGACGATGCTGCATGAAAACCATCCGAAAATCCTTCATTGATTATCTCAAACGAACGATTTAGTTCTGTAAATTGTATTTTCACAGGTGGTGATTTCAGATTTTTTGCTGTTGCAAATTCATATCCTGCACGATAAGAGACAGAATATTCATTCAAATTGACGACATGACAACCTTTATATTCCGAATGTTTTTGTTCATCTGTAAACAATAGTACTTCGTATCTTTTTGGCAAAGACAAAAACATATACGATACATCATCTATCACTTCCGAATCTGTAATAATAAGAAGATTAGTGTTTCCCTCATCTTCATGAGTGATGCCATCTGCATACCAATTCTGAATATGGTCAATCATCGTAGGCTTATCATTTGATGTCAAAATTTCACAATTAACATTTTCCTTCCCCTGTTTTTCAAACATCGCAACTCCTTGCAGTATTTTATCATAGTAGCCTTTGTCTCCAATAGAATTAGGAGGGAAAACAACAGTTATTTTTTTTACAGATGATTGCTCTTCTTCCTCTTTTTCACATCCATTCACTGCAAACAAAAAACAAAGAAAGATGAAAAGTCTCTCGATTTTCACGAGAGACTTCCAATCTTTCTTTATGGGTTTTATTTTTATCATCTAATCATTATTTCGCAAAATCCGACTAAAAAAAAAACAGATTTCAGGAAACAAAATTAGTCAAAATAAAGAATATTTTCATAAGAAGTTTTCTTAATATGAAAAAATAGGATATGTTTTGAAATCATACACATCCCATGCTCTGTTGAATAATGATTTACCGAGGATACTTACCTCTGCGCCTACTTCACCAGCAACTGCAAATGACAATTTCGCATAGTCTCCAGATATTGCTTCATAACTAGAAATCCACTCACCTTCATCATTAATTTGTTTGCCTTGTCCAACTTCTGCAGCCAAATCAAAACGTCCTCCAATACCTAACGTAGGACCTGCTAAATTGTAAAACAAAATTCTAGTACGCAAATAGACACCTGCTGATGCATTTCCATGGAAAGCAAGACGTGATTTATTAACAAAATCGGAAAAACTACTTGATTTATTATAATCAGAATCATCTTTTGAACTTGACAAGTCTTTTATTCCTTTATCCTTCTCCCAACGCAATCCTGCCGTACTAGTGCTGTGACTCTTATAAAGTAAAGGATAATCTAAAATACCATAAGCCTCAACATTATATTTAAAGAATATATCTGGTGCAACTTCAATTGCAACAGGGACAACACCAATCCAGAACACGAACGTATGACTAGGGAAATGAGTCAATTGTTTTTCTCCCGAGAATCCTGCGCCAATTCCGAATCCAATATTAGAAACTTCAAAATCTCCCTCTTTTTTAACAGAAGCCTCGAAGTATACAGGACGCATCCAACTTGTTCGAACGTCCACATGAACAGACAACTTCGAGCTCATTCTGATGGAATCGATCTTAGCATATGCTTTAAATGAAGTTCCGAAACCTTCAACGCCACCTGCTTTTTTCAACTTCTCCATTCCGCCGAACAAATCAAGCCAACCGCCATGAACACCCTCTACACTTTTTCCTAATCCAGGGAATGGGATAACTCCAATACGAAATGTTTTATCAAAATTTATGACAGTTGCATCGTATGTATAGTTAGAAGTTACGAACTCTCTAACATCAATAAAGCCACTCTCTTCAAATATTTTTTCCGACATAGACACACTTCTATCAATACATTCAACGTCATTGTCATTCGTCAAATTCGTATTTTTGGTTTCGATAATAACTATTGGGTGATAAGTGCTATCAACTTCATCATAAAAACCTTTTTCATTAATCTCACCATTTTGAGTTGACATCAATGTTGGTTTGCAAAACACATCTGTCGAGAATTTATACTCGCCATCAGGCAAAGCTTCGAATGCAGTTGCCTTATCCACATTCAACAACAATCTATCCTCCGACTTTGAAGTTTCCTTCACACGAAGATAATAAGGCACATCTGTTTTCTTATTCCAAACTACTACAACATTACCTTTTTTAGGCGTTCCATTATTCAATTTCTCTATCAAAGTTGTACTAACAGAAATCTGTGATGTATCACTCTTTGTCACGAAAACATCTGTTGGAGTTAAATACTTGTCATAACAAAATACATGTACTTTCACAGAATCTGCATGAGAAACTTGTTGTTCTTTAGCAGAATTTGGATTTTCATCATCATCATTTTCGCATCCAACAAATGCTGCGATTGCAAAAAATGCCATCAAATAATAAATCTTCTTCATACTTTAAAAATTATAATGTTTATTTAAAAAAATTCTTTCATACTACAATCATATAAATTGCCAAATGATTTTGATCCATACAAAGAGACATGAGAACCTGACGTTCCCAACACCAGTCCATAATACAAATCTCGTAGAGAAACATTTGGATGTTCACCAACCATTTGAATAAATGTATTACTAAATCCATTGGAAACATACAAATCTAAGTTTTCATCCAAATTGGTCATATCCACATACGATCTTTCTACCGAATTGGCTGCTGTAATAAACAATGTCCTTTTGTGTGAACTACAATACTGAGCAACACTTCCCGCATAACATGTTTCGACCACAAACAACAATTTACGATATTTATTGCCATTTTCCATGCGTGTCAACCAATCATTTACCTCACTAGCATAGATGTTTCGTTGCCCGAATTTCAGCACATCAGTCTCTCCATGACCACACCAAAAAACAAACACATCATCATCGCCATCAGAGTGTAACACTTTCGACAAAGATTCTCTGGCATTTCCACAAAGAATATCTCCAATATCAGAAGTTTTCAACTGACTCAACTGGTAATCAATATACGCATTATTATATAAATTAAATCCCCCCACAGAATTATGGACATTTCCTTTAACTGGATTTTGTATATTGTAAGCCAGATTGTTTTCCTCCACCAATATGATATGATCATCGTCATATCCGCAATATTTAAGAGTCCAATACATAGCTAACACGTCTGCTTGATGACGATAATCCTGCCATGTGTCCGAACCTGCCACCAACAAAGCCCAACGATCATGCAAGACAGGCAACTCGTTTCCTTGAGTATCTGAATCATCTTCAATATTTTGCATTTGAAAATTCCAAGAAGAGATACTTGATTGAGTACCAAACACACCCTTCGTAGAAAAATCCTCTAAACTGGAAAAAACACCATCTTTAGAATGCCAAAAAACAAAACTAGTATTCTCTCGAATTGATCCATATTTCGAATCAAAAACAAAGGGACCCGTTGCACCAACCACACTGGGCATTTCCCCTTTCTTCAACTGATCTAATGCATATTTCAAATTAGATGATGTATAATTTAATTTTGCCTCTCTCGTGCTCTCTCGTGCTATACTTTTCATTGCATCAATCTGAGTCATAGGCACTGTCGAATAGTGTTTTGCACACAAGCCTAACCATGTCAGCATCAAGGCATCATAAACCTGTGGTTCTCCATAAACAGGAAATTCATTAAATTTTGTTTCATAAAGAATACGAAATCCATAAGCAGGATCCGCCCCAATTGCCACGCCATACGAGCCTATTACACCATATCCCATACGATCAGGTAATGCAGAATCAGAGAATACTTGAACAAAAATCTTTCCAGACTCATCATTTGACAACAAAGAATCTATTGTTGCACATAGCGTAGGATTACTGCAAGCAACAATAATGATTTCACCATTTTCAGCCTTACTGATTAAACTTGATTGCAGGATCTTTTTCAATTCCACTTCTGAAATATTTTCGGATATGTTCAATGTGGTCGAAATATTCATAGCTCTTTCCGTTGCAACAAAAGGTAACCAGGTAGAGAAACTTTTCCCGTAAGAATCTGTGGTACATATCAAATGTAACTTTGAACCATTATCAGTATTCAATGAAGAGAATGATTTTGTCACAGAAAGCAAGGCTTCTGATTGTGTTAAATTCGACTCCGACAAGCACCACAACCAATCACTCCCCACATATTCACGTTGTAAATCTATGCTTGTTGCAACAGGTAAGATTAAAGGAATAGGATTTTTTTGATACTGCTTTTTAAAATTATCAAAAATGAAAGCCACATTTTCTGCTTTGGCAGAACTTTCTGGACCAATCATTGCCACATAATTACTGTCACAAAGGACATTCGTAATAAAAGTATTTAAAGAGAGTTCCGATGCATTTTCATCAAAAAAGACAAACTGAAAATCATAGGACAAATCATTGTCGCGTTGTGCTTCTCTAATGTTGGCCGCAGTCCATTGTAATGTTCGTTTCCATCGGTCAGTATTTTCCAAAGAAACAATCACTGCCACCTTTTGTTTTTTTATGTTTTGTGTTTGTTCACAAGAGATGCATCCTTCATCTTCACATGATATGAAAGAAAAACAAATGACAACAAATGCCATGATATGAAACCAAAACACCTTAAACATAAATCAATATACCCACGAGAATTTCGCAGTCTCAATAATAAATTGATAAAAAAATCAGTTTTAATAAGTCAATACTACACTTTTCCCGTTCTTATCAGGAAATGTTCAGTTCGTTGCAATCTAACAATTTGATACAAAATGGACTATTGATAATATTCTATTTGGCAACTATATCTTTCGATACGATCCAAATACTCACGCACACGTTGTGTCATGTTTCCTTCTTCATCAAATGCCACTTTATCAAATCCTCTATTTTTACCTAATACATAAAAATTACTCATCTCCAATTCTCTCTCATTATCCATCTTTACATTCTTTTGACGAGAGATTAATTTGTTTTTTGCATCGTACTCATTCAATTCAACGAGTCCCGATTTGCCATATTTATAAACAAACTTTTTTTTCAAAACTCCATTATTATCATAGTAGGATGTCTCTTGACTTTTTTGTGTCCCATTTTCATTGAAAACAGAGACAGAACGTTCTTGGACATTTCCCTTCCCATACCATTCAAAGACTGTACTCTCCATATAAATCAGATTTCCATTCTCTGAATATTGGCATACAATCTTCTTTTTCAAAACATTTTCTTCTGCGTATTTGCAAGTTTCCAACAAATTTCCCCTTTCATCATATTTAAAAGAAGAAAAAGAACTTTGAGTGGTATCTTCTGAACTGAAAATTTTCACAATATTTCCCTCTTCATCAAAACTCATCCTGCAAATAAAAAAATGTTCCGATTCAGTCAATGAATCACGGTATTCCGTATCATTAAACAAAGTGTACAATTTCACTTTTCCATTCAATCCTAACGATTGAATAGTGGGTATACTGATATTCTCCTTCACCTGTTGTGCATCAGATTTGTCATCATTTTTTGCACTAACAAAGACAAACGAGAAAAACAATATAATCAATAAAGTAAAACGTTTCATTCTTTTTCTAAACTGGATTCTATTATCTAAATTTTAGTTCAAAACAACCAATGTCTGACATTCACTCACCATTCTATTCATATTCATAATCACCATATTATCATTAAAGAATGGCATCTTCATTTCAAGTGGCAAAATTACAAAAACTTTTGCGAGTATTTCAATTTTTTTTAACTCTTTTTCCCTCATACATATACACTAAGGGAATGATTGTATTCAAAAATCTTTTGTCTACTCTTTTTCACTTACGACTTTCGTTCTATTTCATGAAGATTCTCCATTTTTTTCTTTTTCAAGAACTCATAGATTCCATCAAGATGCTCTGTCACACGCTGATGTCCAAACTCATATACTTTTGTCACCAAGCCATCCAAGAAATCACGATCATGAGACACCACAATCAATGTTCCATCGAAGTCTTTCAAAGCAGTCTTCAGAATATCTTTCGTCTTCATATCCAAATGATTAGTTGGCTCATCCAAGATGAGTAAATTGACAGGTTCCAACAATAATTTAATCATTGCCAGACGTGTACGCTCACCACCAGACAACACCTTCACCTTCTTGGTAGAGTTTTCGCCTCCGAACATAAATGCACCTAACAAATCCTTAATTTTATTTCGGATTTCTCCTTTTGCCACATCATCAATTGTTTGAAAAACAGTCAATTCTCCATCCAACAGAGAAGCTTGATTTTGAGCGAAATAGCCAATCATCACATTATGTCCCAACGTCAAAGTACCATCATGTTTAATCTCATCCATAATACATTTCACCATAGTGGATTTTCCTTCTCCATTTTTACCCACAAAGGCTACTTTCTCACCACGAGAAATGGTAAACGAAGCATCTTTAAAGACCAAATGATCGCCATAACTTTTCCCCACTCTATCTGCTATAACCGGGAAGGAGCCAGAACGTGGAGAAGGAGGAAACTTCAAATGCAAAGCCGAAGTGTCTTCTTCATCAACCTCTACCAACTCTAATTTTTCCAACATCTTCACACGCGATTGCACTTGCAAAGTTTTAGAGTAGGTACCTTTGAATCGTTCAATAAAATCCTTGGTTTCTGCAATCATCTTTTGTTGTTCTTCAAAAGCTTTCTGTTGTTGTTCACGACGTTCTTTTCTTAATTCCAAATAATGGGAATAGTTCACTTTATAATCGTAGATTCGACCCATTGTCACCTCAATTGTACGAGTTGTGATATTATCCACAAAGGCACGGTCATGTGAAATGACGATCACCGCTTTGGCGCTCTCCACCAAGAACTCTTCCAACCACTGAATAGATTCAATATCCAAATGGTTAGTAGGCTCATCAAGTAAGATGACATCTGGTTTACGCAAAAGGATTTTCGCCAATTCAATACGCATACGCCATCCACCGCTGAACTCTTTCGTCTGTTTTGTAAAATCCTCACGAAGGAAACCCAAACCGAGCAACGTTTTCTCAACATCAGCTTCGTAGTTTGTCTCTTCAATAGAATAATATTTTTCGCTTAACGTAGAGACCTTTTCAATCAACTCCATATAGCTATCACTCTCATAGTCAGTACGTTCAGAAAGTTCTTTATTTAATTCTTCTATCTCTTTTTCCATGGCAAACAATTCGGCAAAGGCAAGCGAAGCCTCTTCAAAGACAGTGCGATGATCTTCTGTCATCAAATGCTGTGGAAGATAAGCCACCACGGTTCCTTTCGGAGCTGTGACACTGCCCCGTGTGGGTTGTTGCACTCCTGCCAAGATTTTCAACAAAGTAGACTTCCCTGCTCCATTCTTTCCCATAAGAGCTATTCTGTCACCATCGTTCACCTGAAACGATATATTCTCAAAAAGTGTCGAACCTGAAAATTCGACCGTTAATCCATCAACTGAAATCATAAATTAGGTACTTCTAATAAGGAATTTTTCGCAACCTTTTCATTGTTTTTTTGCGTTGCAAAGGTACTATTTTCCCATCACATGCACAAGTAGTCTTATCAATGCACTAAAAAGCATTATTCTTTCATAGCGAATACCTCCACATCAAAAGTCACAAATAGCCATTCTCATTTTTCTTCTTTCACTTCTTTTTCTCAACAAATTTACTTAACTTTGGAGAAATTTTAAATTCGGAATAAAAGCGATGTTATTCAAAGAAATATACGGACAAGAGGCCATCAAACAAACATTTACAAAGGCAGTGAGCGACAATCGATTAGCGCACGCTATTTTGTTGTATGGACCTCAAGGCACGGGAAAATTAGCTTTGGCCATCGCATTAGCACAATACGTGAATTGTCCGAATCGAAAAGATGGAGAAGCATGCGGGACATGTCCCTCATGTATACAATTTCAAAAGTTAGTGCATCCCGACTTGCACTTTGTTTTCCCGATCACCAGAAGTTCTGATTCCACCACCTGCGATACCTTTCTGCCAGAATGGAGGCAACGCATCTTCGAATCACCCTATTTCAATTTGGAGCAATGGGAAAGACTCATCAACCAAGATAACAAGCAAAGTACCATCTACACCAACGAGAGCAATGAAATTCTAAAAAAGCTCAGTGCAAAAGCGTATGAATCGGAATACAAAGTGATGATAATCTGGCTACCTGAAAAAATGCAAGAGGATTGTGCCAACAAGTTGTTAAAAATCATTGAAGAACCGCCATCAAAAACGCTTTTTATTTTGGTCAGTGAGGAACCTGAGAAGTTGTTACAAACCATCACGTCACGTACACAACGTTTTTTCATTCCACCATTGACAGAAGAAGAGATAGCCAATGCGTTGAATGGAAAATTTACGCTTTCTTCAGAAGAGTTAGCCAACGTATCACACATTGCCAATGGCAATCTAATCAAAGCCATCAACATCATTGAATCCTCCACCGAGGAAAATGAATATTTTAATCTATTCATCTCTCTTATGCGTTTATGTTATCAACGCAAAGCGAAAGAGATGAAAGAGTGGTCGGAAGAGATAGCCAAGATAGGAAGGAAAAGGCAAATCACCTTTTTGGAATATGCTCAACGCATGGTTCGTGAAAACTTCATCTACAATTTGCATGAGCAAAAGCTAAATTATCTAACGCAACAGGAGGCTGCGTTTTCAATGCGGTTTGCCCCCTTCATCAACGAAAAAAATATTGCGGGATTCTTATCTGAACTAGAATCTGCCGCACAACATATCGAGCAGAATGTACAAGCAAAAATCGTTTTTTTCGATCTTTCACTTAAAATCACCATGCTCATCAAAATGAAATAAATTAGCAAACAATATAAAAATAATATATGGGCGTAAACAATGGCTGCCAAATGAATACGAAAGGTTGCAGCAAAAAGACAGATCAAAAATTGGACACATTCGACTGGTTGTGTGACATTCCTGAATCAACCAGTGCAACCGACTTAGTCGAAGTGACCTTCAAAAATACCCGAAAGGGATATTATCGTAACACAAACGACCTCACTCTCGAGAAGGGGGATATCGTAGCAGTGGAAGCAACACCGGGACATGACATCGGAGTCATCTCCATGACAGGTCAATTGGTTCTTGCTCAAATGAAAAAATATCATATCGACCAAACCAGAACGGAAATTAAGCGTGTCTATCGAAAAGTTCGTCCGAACGACATGGAAAAATACGAGGAATTCAAGGCAAAAGAGCATGACACCATGCTAAAAGCCAGAAAGATTGCCGAAGACCTCAATCTTAATATGAAGATTGGTGATGTGGAATATCAGGGAGATGGGAACAAAGCGATCTTCTATTACATTGCAGATGAGCGTGTTGACTTCCGTGAACTTATTAAAGTATTGGCCGACACCTTCCACGTACGCATTGAAATGAAACAGATTGGTGCTCGTCAGGAAGCTGGTCGTATTGGTGGTATTGGTCCTTGCGGTCGTGCGTTGTGTTGTTCTAGTTGGATGACCAAGTTCAGTTCAGTTGCCACAAGTTCAGCACGCTATCAAGAAATATCCCTTAATCCACAAAAATTAGCAGGTCAATGTGCGAAACTAAAATGTTGTCTCAACTTTGAAATAGATGCTTACGTAGAGGCTCAAAAAAGCATTCCAGACCGCAACATTCCTCTTGAAACATTGGATGGCACATTCTACCATTTCAAAACGGATGTTTTTGGTGGTATCATGCAATACTCTTCTGCCCCTAACATGGCAGCTAACATTGTATCTATTCCAGTCGACCGAGTAAAAGAAATCATTGCTCTCAACAAGCAAGGAATCAAGGTTGAATCCTTGTTAGAAAGCACAGAAGAGAAAGAACGCGAGGCAGATTACGATAATGTAGTAGGACAAGATAGTTTGACTCGTTTCGACAAAAAGAAGAAAAAGAAGAAAAACAAAGGCAATAATACTGCTGACGCATCTTCTACAGATCAGCCAACAAACCAACAAAATCAAAGCGAAGTGGTCGAAGAATCTCCAAAGAACGAGGAAACAGATACAACAGAAGACAATGCTGCAGGAAACAATGACAATGCAGCACCAACCAACTCTCCTCGTAACGAAGAACGTAGAGACCGTCGCAACAATGACAGAAGAAGAGATCGCAACAATCGTCGTGACCGTGACCGTCGATCTTTCAAAGGTAATGAAGAAGGTGATAATAATGCTTCTCAAGACAACGCTTCTCAAAATACTCCTATTCAAGATGCTCCTATTCAAGGAAATAATCCTTCAAACGAAGGAAACGCAGGAGAAAACAATCCAAATCCAAATCAGGAGAACAGAAGAAGAGACCATCGCGACAATCGTCGCAGGAACTTCGACAGAAGAAGAAACGGAAACAATAGAAACGAAGCAGGCAATAATAACGGGCAAAACAGTTCGAATGGAAATACCAACAATAATGCTAATCCACAAAGCAATGAATAAAATTCATCATTCTATTCAATGCCTAACCATTGGCATTGTTACCCTACTTTTTGTTCTCGCAAGTTGTAGTAATGACATCGTCTACCAAGACGCACATGCGATTGACGATACAGGTTGGTATAAAAATGACTTCGTCTCTTTTGATTACAATGCGACCGATACGACAGGGACCTACAACATCCTTGTGGACATTCGTAACACACCAGACTATCCGTTTCAGAACTTTTGGTTGTTTGTGCATTCCACCTCACCAAAGGGAATTGAGTTCTCCGACACGTTGGAATGTATGTTAGCCGACCAATATGGCCGATGGATCGGAAAATCATCTGGTTCCATGTATTCGGTTCCAGTCTTGTTTTTATCAAACATTCAATTTCCTCAAGAAGGGACCTATCACTTTGATTTAGTGCAAGGTATGCGAGCAGATACATTGCAAGGTATTCATGAAATAGGAATTCGTATTCAAAAGGTAACAAACGACAACGATGGGAAAGAATAAATTAGCGAAATTCAGTGAGATGGAGACTTTCCCTCACGTATTCCAATACACCTTCTCAGCCCTACAAGAGAAGCGAGAACCCTTTCCGATGAAAGGCAAATGGAGCACTTTCTTTGGCAACGACAACCCCATCATTTTAGAATTAGGTTGTGGAAAAGGTGAATACACGGTAGCATTAGCCGAGCTCTATCCCGAAAAGAACTTTATCGGCGTAGACATCAAAGGGGCAAGGATGTGGACAGGCGCTAAGAGTTCCTTTCAAAAAGGAATGAAAAACGTAGCCTTTATTCGAACAAACATTGAGATCATCTCAGAGTTCTTCGACACTAATGAAGTATCAGAAATTTGGCTGACCTTTCCAGACCCTCAAATGAAAAAGGTGCGTAAGCGATTGACTTCAACCCGTTTCATGGAACTTTACCAATCCTTTGTTCGTCCGAATGGTATCATTCATTTGAAGACTGATAGTAATTTCATGTTCCAATACACTTGTGAAATGGTGAAAGCGAATCATTACAATGTATTGTTTCAAAATGACGATCTGTACCATTCCGATTTTTCAGATGACAAGATTTTATCCATCAAGACATTCTATGAGAATCAATGGATAGAGAGAGGATTAACCATTAAATACATAAAATTCAACCTTGAACCTAAAAGCGAGTTCATCGAGCCAGAGGTAGAGATTGAATATGACAGTTATAGAAGCTATAATAGAACGAGAAGATGCAATACATCTTCCAATGAATAACAAACTATATGGAAACGAAAGAATTACAAGCTCTTTTCGAGCAGGAACTAAAAAAATTGAATTGGAACATTTCTCCAAAAAATCTCTATGCTCCAATCGAATATGTGTTAGACTTAGGCGGTAAAAGGATTCGTCCTGTTACCACACTAATGGCTTGCGAACTATTCTCAGGTGATGCATTAAGAGCTATCAAACCTGCGTTGGCATTGGAAGTTTTCCATAATTTCACATTATTACACGATGATATCATGGACCATGCAGAGATGCGCAGAAATCAACCTACCGTACATGTAAAATGGAATGATAACACAGCCATTCTATCGGGTGATGCCATGTTAATCAAAGCTTATCAGTTACTTGAGCAAAGCAATCCAGAGATTCTTCCGAAACTGTTTAAGATATTCTCACAAACAGCTGCAGAGGTATGCGACGGGCAACAATACGATATGGACTTTGAAAGTCGCAATGACGTTACCATCAGCGAATACATCGAGATGATTCGATTGAAAACCGCCGTATTATTGGCAGCAGCCATGAAGATAGGTGCTATCTGTGGTGGTGCCGATGACAAAGACGCACAATATCTCTACGAGTTTGGTATTGGCATCGGTATTGCCTTCCAATTGAAAGATGATTTGTTGGATGTCTATGGTGATCCGAAAGATTTCGGAAAAGAAATTGGAGGAGATATTTGTTGTAACAAAAAGACCTTCCTTCTTATTAACGCCATCAATCAAGCAGAAGGTAATGACAAGAAAGAATTACTTCAATGGTTGAAGAAAAAAAGTTTTGACAGAAACGAAAAAGTGGCAGCCGTCACTAACATCTACAACAAACTTCACTTGCGAACATTCACTGAGAACAAGATGAAGGAATATTACGATCAAGCATTAACTGCTCTTCGTAAGATTAATAAAAATGAAACTGAAAAAGCCGGTTTTTATCAATTGGCAGAAAAACTGATGTATAGAATCAGCTAAGAAAGGGAGTTAAAATGCCATACAGAAGACTACCAAATACCAATCAAGCGAGATTAAGGTCTCTTCAACAGGCTGTCAGCATAGGTGACTATGTGGACATGTACGACCTTGCCTTCTCCTACAAACACTGGGAGGATGCAAAGACATTGCTCGTACGCTACGAACGTGCACTCTTCGAAAGTAAGCAATGCAGCGAGAACCAATTTAAGACAAGCAAAAAATTACAAGAGACCGCCAAGATGACGCGTCTCTATGTCTCTCACTTCATTCAAGTACTCAACATGTGCGTTCAACGAAACGAAATCAAGGCTGAGTACAAAGAACTATACGGACTCGACCCTTCCAACTTTACTGTGCCCGACATCAACACCGATGATGGACTTATCGAATGGGGACGACGCATCATCGATGGAGAGCAGAAACGACTTGCCAAAGGTGGTACTCCTATTTACAACCCAGCCATTGCCAAAGTAAGAGTACACTACGACATCTTTGTAGAAAGCTATAACAATCAAAAGATTCTACAAAACAACACCACTCGTAGCATCGAAGGCGTAGCAGAACTCAACAAAGAGGTGGATCAACTTATTCTCAACATCTGGGATGAAGTAGAAAAAAAATATGAGGCATTACCTCCACAAAAGAAACTCAAAAAATGCAAGGAATACGGTCTCATCTATTACTATCGTAAGGGAGAAACCATTCCTGACGAAGAATAACCTGGATAGTTATCCTTTCTGATGACAAACAAAAGAGTATATGCTCTTTTACATAAAATTAATAGCTTATGAAAATAACATTGTACTTGCGATACAAATCTTCTTTCGGAGAGAACGTCTTCATTGAGGGTGACATCAAAGCACTTCAAAGCAAAGAGAAGAAAGGTGTTCCTATGGAATATACTGAAAGCGGTTGGAAAATTACTTTCTACACAGAAGAAAACACCTTCAAATATCGCTTTTACATTGAATGTAATGGAATCATCACACAATCTGAAAGCGAGATGATTCACGTCATTGGTCCTTTTCAAAAGAAACATTACAACACCATTTTGGTCTATGATTGTTTCGATCCAACACCAGCTCCATCTCGCATACTACTCTCCTCTGCCTTTTCAAAAGCAATTCGTAATCACGGCACAACAGAGAAAAAGCATAGTGCTATACGCGTACCCATCATATTCAACACTTGGAGTACCAGTATCAATTACAACCATACGCTCTCCATTTTAGGAAGTTGTACGGCTTTAGGTAAATGGACAGAAGCCGATGCTATTGAAATGAGCACAACTACGTATCCTAAATTTCAACGGATACTAGATGCTGGCAAACTTTTCTTTCCATTAGAATATAAATACGTCATCAAAGATTCAAAACAAGAGAGTGTCGTTTGTTGGGAAGAGGGAGAAAACCATCTTCTTCCACCTGATTTCTCTCCAGCTATTGATCTAATCATTGTCAATGACGCATGTCCGAAATTCAGTCTACCAGAATTCAAAGGTGCTGGTACAGCAGTTCCTATCTTTTCTCTTCGTACAAAAGAGAGTTTTGGGTGTGGTGAGTTTAACGACTTAAAAAAATTAGCTGATTGGGCATTTAAAACGGGACAACGAATCATTCAAACATTACCGATCAACGATACAACCGTCTACGGAACATGGCGCGACTCCTATCCTTACAGTGCCATCTCCGTCTACGCTCTTCATCCTATGTATCTCAATATCGAGAAGATTGGAAAATTGAAAAACCTTACTCGCTATAAAAAAAAACAAAAGACTCTTAACGACAAAGAATTCGTAGACTACGAGGCTGTCAATCAACACAAGTGGACTTTTATTCACGAGCAATTTGAAAAATATGGAGATGCCACCTTCGAAAGCAACGAATTCAAAACTTATTTTAAAGAGAATCAGTCATGGTTGAAACCTTATGCGGTATTCAGCTACCTACGTTATAAATTCAACACTTCTGACTTCAGTCAATGGAGTGAGGATGCGAAATTCAACGCCAAACGCGTCAACGACTATTGTCAACCCAAACATGAAGCATATAAGGATATTGCTATTCACTTCTTCGTGCAGTATCATCTGCACAAACAGTTAACAGAAGCAGTAGAATATATTCATTCGAAAGGAATTGCCTTGAAAGGTGATGTGCCTATCGGAGTCAATCGTCATAGTGCAGATGTATGGGAACATCCCGAACTTTTCGATTGCAACGGAAGTGCTGGAGCACCTCCTGACTATTTTTCTAAGACAGGTCAGATTTGGGGATTTCCCATCTATAATTGGGAACAAATGGCAAAAGACAACTACCTCTGGTGGGAGAACAGATTCAAGAAGATGGCTTGTTATTTCGATGCCTATCGAATAGATCACATCCTTGGATTTTTCCGTATCTTCCGTACGCCAACCACAGCGAAGATGGGATTGTTAGGACAATTTGCACCTGCCATGCCTCTTTCTGTCAAAGAAATTGAATCGTACGGCATCAAGTTTAGCAAAGATACCTGTTGTCAGCCCATCATCAATGATGCCATTCTAACCACAATCTTTGGAGATAAGAAGGAGTATATCAAGCAAACCTATCTAACAAAGAGCGGAGAAGACAAATATAAGTTGAAAAAGGAGGTTAGCACACACGAAGCAATTGACCAAACAATAGGCAATGATACCCAACAAACAGATATCAAGAAAGGTCTTTACTACCTGTGTTGTCAAGTGCTCTTCATAGAAGATTATCAGAAAAAAGGCAAATATCATCCTAGAATCAGCATATTAGACAGTTACCTCTACCCTACATTAGAACCATCGTTACAAAAGGCGATGAAGGAGATATACGAAGATTTCTATTACAAACGTCACAATGATTTCTGGAAAGCAGAAGCACTCAAGAAGTTAACACCTCTCATCAACTCAACCAGTATGATGGTGTGTGGAGAAGACCTTGGAATGGTACCAGAATGTGTTCCGTCACTAATGAACGAATTAGAAATTCTCAGTCTGGAAATACAACGCATGCCAAAGATGATGGGAGTCGAATTTGATGATTTAAAAAAAATAGTTAAGGAATGTGTTTGTACTACTTCCACCCATGATATGAGTACGATGAGACAATGGTGGGAGGAAGAAAGAGAGAGCATACAACGATATTTCAGTAATGAGCTCAATCAATATGGAACAGCACCTCAATTCTGTGAACCATGGATTTGTCAGCAGGTCATAGAGAATCATCTCAAATCACCTGCTATCTGGGTGATTTTACCTTTACAAGACTGGATGGCAACCGATGGAAATGTACGATGGAAAGAGACATTCAAAGAGAGGATTAACGATCCTGGTAATCCAGACAACTATTGGCGATATAGGATGCACCTTCTCATCGAAGATTTGATCGACAACAATGAGTTTAATGATCATTTACGCAATTTGATTCAATCCAACGGAAGATAAGGGCGTATACAATAGGGCGTATGCAATACGCCCATACGTACGGGCGTATTGCATACGCCCCCAACGATTATCTCACTCTCAATCTTCTACCCACTCTCAAGATGGTAGTGCTCTTAATGTGGTTTAGTTTGCAAAGACGACTGACTGTGGTATGATAACGACGGGCAATTCGACCCAAGTTATCACCCTGACGAATTTTGTAATATTGAGCAGGACTATGAAGGTAGTTGTAAAACTCCTTAAAAGATTCTTTTTTGCTGACAGTGTAAGTGTCAGCCTTCATATACATAGTATCCGGAGTGATTTCAAGTAAGTTACGAGTATTAATAGGATTACCCAAAAAGCGGAATTCAAAGTGGAGGTGAGGACCAGTAGAACGACCTGTATTACCACCTAGACCAATAACATCACCAGCCTTCACATCTTGGTTATTGTGTACCAATATTTTAGACATATGTGCATAGAGAGTTTCCAATCCGTTTGGATGTTGAATAAGGACAAAGTAGCCATACCCTTTTTTACGAGCACCCACACGAGTGATACGCACTTTACCATCGAATGCAGCGTGGATAGAGTCTCCAATAGCAAGACGCATATCGGTACCAGCATGGAAACGTCCCCAACGTTCACCACATTCAGAGGTTACAACATTGATATTAGGAGGATAAAATCCACGACAATCAACTACGAAAGTATCTTTAATAGAATCAATAGGAAAATGATAAGGATTTACACGAGTACTATCCCAACCACTACGATAAATAGCAACAACTAAAGAGTCGGACAAAGAGTCGACTGGTAAGCTTAAACTCGTAAAACTTTTGACACTCGCAGAATCCATACTAATAGTTCCAGAAACATCTTCATCTAATGTTTCATCTCCCTCAGAGAGAGAATCTGTTTCCATCACTTCAATATCTTGTGCAATCACATACAAAGGGAGAAGTGCCATCGCACAACCCATCAAAATCACTCTCAATCGTTTCATTCACAACAAGTTAAAAAGGATAATGAATAATACCAGAATCCCAAATTAGCATAATAGGATGCAAATATATGCAAAAAATATGCAAAATACAAGTAGAAAGATTTTCAAATTCCATTTTGTCAAATCCTGACACGTTCAAAATTTCATCCTCAGAAATTTCTTATCCTTTCAATCTTCTCCACCCTCGGACAACCATCTCTCTAACCATAAAAATAGCTCTTCTCAACAAAAACGGCCAGCACCACAACCGAACATACCATCGATACCAATTGTCAGTGGTCTTTATCGTTTTCCCTTTTCGAATAACACCAGATAGAACCCCTATAATATGCTGATCTCCAATACCTGTTTCACAACGCCATCGATTATCGCCACAAATCACATAGTCATTTGTTCGGACACGCATTACACGATGCAAGACATACTTTCCGTTATCCCTTCTATACAAAGGAACATCATATTTTTTCAATCGTCCTTCGGGTTTGGGAACAATAATCACCTTATCCCTACCCTGACGAATGAGAGGGAGCATACTATCCCCCTCATTCTCATAGATTAAAATACCACAAACTTGAAGTGTTTCCTCAAAACTACTAACTACTTTTTCATCCATTTTCGTTTCGGATAGTTTCATCCCTTATGAAACACACTATTTAGCACTTGAAAATTCTTTTATTCTCTGTTCTTCGCTTCTCTTACAAACTAAGAACTGACCATTCTTTTCACTGATGATATAACCATCCAAGCCTTGCAAGACCACACGAGTCGCATCGGCAGCATGAACCACACAATTCGCACACTCATACATCTGCACGTTACCCACTGCAGCATTTTCTTGAGAATCATGAGAGAGAAGACCGTGTAGAGAAGCCCAGTTACCAAGATCGCTCCATCCAAACTCAGCAGGTAAAGTGTAAATCTCTTTAGACTTTTCCATTACGGCATAATCTATGCTGATTTTCTCACACGTTGGAAATAGTTGATCGACCGTTGCTTTCTCCTGATTCGTAAAGAACGACTGACTCATCTCATCCATGATAGCACTCAACGCAGGAGCATGCATACGCAACTCCGCCATGATGGTTTGTAAATTCCACACAAAAATACCTGCATTCCACAAATAATTACCATCTTCCAAATATGCTTTTGCTGTTTGAATATCAGGTTTTTCTTTAAACTCAGCTACCTTCACAATATCTTCCATTGCCTGCTGATTTGTAGCATGAATATAACCATATCCAGTTTCTGGACGAGAAGGCTTAATACCAATCGTTACAATGGCATGTCTGTCGGATGTGAAACGTAGAGCCTCTTCAATCACACGTTGAAACTCTATCGTATTGATTACCAAAGCATCGCTCGGTGTCACAACGATATTAGCATCTGGATATTTCTTTTGAATTTTCCAACATGCATAAGCAATACATGGAGCCGTATTACGTGCTGCAGGTTCAGCCAAGATATTATCAACTGGAATCTCTGGCAACTGTTCTCTAACAATATCCACATATGCAGCATTGGTCACGATCCAAACATGGTCAGCAGGGCATACGGGAGCGAAACGATCGTAAGTCATTTGAATCAAACTACGCCCCATGCCCATCACATCAATAAATTGCTTTGGATAATCTGGAGTACTCAATGGCCAAAAGCGGCTACCCACGCCACCTGCCATTATAATTACATGATTGTTATTCATATCTTTTTTATTTATAGGGCAAATTTAAAAATAGTTTTCTTTAAATTAAACTCCCTTACTTAATCTTTTAAAGCCCATCATCAAATTTGCCAAAAGCAACTTAAATGATAATGGAACCGAGATTTTTAGCAAACAAGCATATCTATTTATATGGATACACAAAGAGCGAAATTTCTTCCGCCAATATTTTTTTTCTTTCCCGTAATCTCGACCTGATGCAAAATTACCATCCTCCATAATCACAGAAACGAAGTTGTCTAATTTTTGATCATTCATTTTTTCATAAAAAGGGAATTCGGATGCTGGCAACCCTAATCGTTGAACCATTAAAGCGCCACAAAGTAGCCATTCATCCCACAATTTCACATCTTTCAAATCTTTTTGTAATTTTTCTCTATCCAATGAATCGGAAATGTTATGAAGGCACATAGCCAAATCAGCAAACTGACGGAATCCTACGCCTCCTGTTTTAAAATGGTTCCACAGATGACTAAGCAAATAAACGGGTAAGATTTGTATCGGGAAAACAGGAATCTCAGTCTCAGCAATTTTCACAAAGGAGAGATTACGAACAGCTTCCTGCATCAACTTTTGATACGCTTTATCATCTTGCGGATAGAACTGAAGTTCTGAATAACGATGTATCTCATATTCTGTTTCCTTCCACTTCATCTCTTGATGTTTATCCGTAGCCTTTTCAAATACAGCCTGAGGATATTGATGTTTCAAAAAATCACAAACCGCATCATAATCCTCCGAACCCACATATACATCCACATCTCCACACTTACGAAAAAAAGGGTTTTTGTAATAGGGTGCCAAACTCTGTCCTTTCATCAAAACAGGATGAAATCCATGTTGTTGCAACAAAGTGAAAAAAGAGACTATATCAGCATTTAAACGGCTATGTTCCCTCATATTCAAAGCCATCAATTGCATGAATCGATTTTGAACAGCACCATCTGGCTGATATTCTTTAGGCAAGGACAATATAGAATTGGTCAGTAAACTCTGCAACGCATGCATCTCTACTGCATAAAAGATTGCATTCCACGACCATGTTTTTCCCCACTGTTCAGGTACTAGGGGCTCATTCCACAACGCATGACGAAGAAGGGCAAAAAAGATATCTGTTTCACTTGTAGACAATGGCATTGCTGTTTGTTTCATAACACAACATTTATTGATTCAACTATTTATCGGCAGGAATTTGTCCCGACATAACACCATACGACAATTCTGCTGCAGAGAGATCCATATTACATTGCAAATGATACAATGCCACAGAAGAAGAGAGTCGATTAACCAATGACAAGACTTGCAATAGTTTCGTGCGATCCTCCGGAAGATATGTTTGTTTCAACAAAAAAGTAGTAGCCTCAACGGGTGTAATCTTTCGAATTTGATTTTCCAAACCACGTTCCAACAGACAGATAGAACGCAAAGGGACCTCCACATTAGAACTTAAATGATGCTTCCCATTCCATGGCGTACCACACACGACAGCTTTATTTTCAATAAAACGAATCAATGGTTTATCATCATTCACCATCACAGCTTGCTTCCCTAATAATTTTCGCCACAAAGAGGTATGAGTAGACTTTCCAACACCACTCTTAGCCGTAAAAAGATAACCGACATTATTCACCGCCACGACAGAACCATGAAACAACAATGTATCATACTGAATCATACAGACCGCCAATTGACGATAAACCGCCAATGTTTCTAAATAATCATCAGAATACTCAGTTATCATCTGCAGTTCCCGTTCTTGTTGCATACGAGAATATTCTCGTTCCTTCTCTATATCAGCATTAGTCACGACAATAGAATATTCAGCAGGCAGTGTGGTTCGATAATCCACACACATCGTATGAATCTTCTCATAGATCGACTCTATTTCAACTACATGTCCTGCTATTTTATAACATCCCTTCATATCAACTTACTCAACCAAAAGACCCGATTTTTGTAACTGAGACAAAAAATCTTCTGTCGCTTTTTGTGCTTGTTGTTCGGTGACATCAAAATTCTCCAACATGGATTGCACAATCTCTTGCTGATTCTTTCCTTGTTGAATAAATTCAAAAATATGTTTTGCCGTATTATTCAAACGGATCATACCTTTAAAATTTTCCGAACCAGCACCAATGGCAACAGCTATAAAAGAGCCAGCCACCTCTTGAATTACAAAATCATATTTTAACTTCATAATAAATTAAGAATTAATCGAAATAATACGAGAACAGAATGCCAAGGAACTTTCACGATGAGCTATCACAACAATCGTTAACTCCTTGCAATTATCTGACAAAGATTGTAATGTCTGATTGATTTCCTGTTCTGTTTGTGTATCTACTGAAGACGTTGCTTCGTCGAGAAACAACACCTCTGGGGATTTATATATGGCACGAGCAATTCCAATTCGCTGACGTTGACCACCAGACATACGAGAGCCCGCTTCACCCATCTGTGTATGAATACCATTCGGAAGACTTTCAGCCCAATCTAACAAACAAGACAAACAAAGAACCTCTTTAATTTTATCTTCACTCACATCAGATTGTCCCATTGCCACATTCTCTGCCAACGTACCCTGAAGAATATAGACATCCTGAGGAACATAGCCCACCTGACGTAACCAATCAGAATGCGTAGAATGATTCAACTCCTTGTCATCTATCAACACTCGTCCCTCCTGCGGTTGGTAAAAGCCTAACAAAAGATTGAATAATGTACTCTTTCCAGAACCACTAACGCCACAAAAGCCTATGCGTTCGCCCTTCTGAATAGACATAGAATAATTCTGGAAAACAGATGTTCCATCCGAAAAAGAAAAAGAAACATTCTCCATCTTCAATTCATGTCGGAATGGAATTTTCTCTGACTCAGTCTCATCTTCTTGTTTATTTGTCAAGTTTTTTTCCAACAGATCGACCGAGAAAGTAGATTGTTGAATAGTAGACCATGCAGAAACAATATTACGGAAAGCAGGCATCAAACGGAATGCAGCCAAGGCGAAAGCTCCCCCTAACAATGCACTATTAGCTCCTTGAATTAGCAAAAGAAGTGCCAAACCAAATACCAAGGCTAACTCTGTCAATAGCGATGGAATTGAAAACATCATCACTATTTTTTCCCTGTATTTTGCAATCGTTTTCAATCCAGAAGAAAAGGCACTCATCTGTTTCTCATAAGCATCATACACCTCCAATTCCGAAAATCCTCGGAACGTTTCCACCACGATTCGCGATTGTTGTCGACGAGCATCCATCTCTTCCTTTCCACAAAGTTGCATTTTCCCTTTAAATAAAAAAGCGTAAACAGCAACTAATGGAATCATAACTGCAATCATCAAAAAGGAAAGTAACGGAGAGTACCAAACTAAAGCAGCAAAAATAAAAAGAACTAAAAAAGACTCTGCCACTATGGTATATAAACCTTGCAAAACGTTTACACAAAACACCATACTAACAGACGTCACATCATTGGTTAAGGCAACAGGGCCAGACTCTTTGATAAAAAGAAGACCCTTTTTGTAATATTGCTCAAATAATGATGAACTATAATAGCGATACTGATTCATCAAGTATCTCGTCTGAACTTTCGTCAACAACATAACAAGAAGGTTTTTGACAAGAATGAATAAAAAGATTGCACCAAAAACCATCATCATTTTATTCGTAGACGGATGCTCTTCCAACACCATTTTGAGCAAAGGAAATAAAGAAGCCAATCCCGCAAAATTCAAAAGAGAACGCAGCAACGCCATAAAAGAGAGCCACATACTACGTTTTTTATCCTCCGAAGATTGTAAATTATATATTCTTTTAACAATCATTTATTTACCTGTTCGCCTGATGAATTTCCTTGGTTATTATTCATTTTAGTTCGTAACTCCTTAATCTTCCGAATACGACTTTTAGCCTCCCAAGCTTTCTTCTTGATTTCGTACTCTTCTTGATGTCTTTCTAAGAAATTATCTGCCATAGCCTCAACTT
Source organism: Paludibacteraceae bacterium (assembly GCA_024401435.1). Lineage (GTDB taxonomy): Bacteria > Bacteroidota > Bacteroidia > Bacteroidales > Paludibacteraceae > UBA1181. Next base: position 164,815 of record JAKSLB010000003.1, read on the forward strand.
TTAACGGATTGTCACCATTGTAGCACCATAACCATACTCTTGAAACGAAGCATCCTGTACATAGCAAGAAGAATATTTCAATTTCAATTGTTTTAGAATCTCTTTTCGTAAAACGCCATTCCCTTTTCCATGAATAAAGACAATCTTCTGACCTTTACGTTTTGCATTTTCTTGCATCAAGTTATTGAAAGTATCCAATTGATACTGAAGCATATCATTAGAAGACATACCATTTGTATTGTCGACCAACTGATTCATATGTAAATCCTTAACGATTATGTCCATAGGTTTCTGCTTCTGAGATATTTTCGCAGCAAAACGAGTCTCTTTCTGTTGAAGGACACGCTCCAATTCATCTTCCGTAACCATAGAAGCCACAGCAACATCATTTTGTATAACTGGACACATCAAAGCCAATTCGTCGAAATAATCATTTTCGACAAAGCTATGTAATTTATAAAACTTAACAGCATTTTGTTTGATTTGCACATCATAAACAGGCTTTAACGTATAGGTACGTTTTTGTTTCAGTGCCAATATTTGAATTCTTAATTGTTCCCAATCATTCAAATCATTTCTATCCACTTCCTGCAAAAGTATTTTGGTGTTGGGTTGAATAAAGCCAACAGTCTTACTAACAAACTTTGTTCCAACCATTGCAGCAATGTTATAAGACAAATAATAATTACTATCATTTATCAAATAAGCATCAAAATTAGTAGAAGAAAGAACCTTTTCATTTTGCGGCAAAAATGCTAAAAAAACATTGAGTATTTCACCTTCTGGCGTATCTTCCTGAGGTTTATAGGGTTCCGATTCTTGTTCTTTCTCGACAAAATCTTCTAACGTCTCTATTTCCTTCTCTTTTTTCTTTTCCTGCGTGTGAATCGTATTTTCAGTTTCCACCACCACACATTCACGAGCAAGTGTTGGCACATCAAAGCCATCATCATCTGTCACCATCACCAATTCTCGATTGACGATTTTCGTCACAACCCCACCGCCTACAGCGTTTAGGAAACGCACTCTATCTCCAACTTTTACCATATGCAATATTTTTTTACAAAAATACAGAATATAAAGAATTTTAACAACAAAAAAAGATATGCTTATTTATCAAGCAATAAAGATAATAAATTACCCTTGTTATGAAAAAACGAAGTCCGTGGTTTTTCATTCCATTCAACACTTCATCACCCATGATGTTTTTAACTTTAAATGTTATTTTTCTCTCTTCAAAGGTAGAACAACACAGAAGAAATATTCTTCATCATTTCATCATCAATATTAATTTCTTTTAATATCAACTTTATCGTCATTCATCGATAAAATCCCTCCATACGTAGTAATATATTTTTTCGTCTATCATTTTTTTTATAATTTTGTGCACTGAAAAAGAAACATCAATACGTTGATTGACATGCAAAAACCAAAAGACATCGCCATTGAAAATTTCAACTACGATCTTCCAGATGAGCGTATCGCAAAATTCCCATTAGAGAAAAGAGATGAATCCAAATTGTTGCTTTACAACAACGGAGCTATATCTCATACAATTTTCAAAAATTTAGCACAACAACTAAATAGTGGAGATTTATTGGTTTGTAACAACACAAAGGTTATTCAAGCACGACTTCTATTTCAAAAAGAAACGGGTGCACACATTGAGGTCTTCTGTCTTGAACCTATTTCTCCTCACGACTACGTACTTACCTTCCAAACCACAAAAGAATGTACATGGAAATGTATGATAGGAAATGCCAGCAAATGGAAACATGACACCATTCTTGAGAAAAAGGTAATGATTGAGGGTAAAGAGTTAATCTTCAAAGCCGAACGTGGAGAAACCATCGGCAATGCTCATTATGTTCGTTTCTTTTGGGATGACGAGACAATCAACTTCGCCTCTATTCTTGATGCATTTGGTGTCCTTCCCATTCCACCATATTTGCACAGAGAAACTGTAGAACGTGATAAGGTAACTTATCAAACAGTCTATTCGAAAATTAAAGGTTCCGTAGCAGCACCTACAGCAGGACTACACTTTACCAATGATGTTTTCGACTCGCTTCGTGAGAAAAACATTGAATGCGAAGAGGTAACTCTTCATGTAGGTGCAGGCACATTTCAACCCGTAAAGTCCGAAACAATCGGAGATCACGAGATGCACACCGAATGGATTTCTGTCAAGAAATCTGTCATCGAGAAAATTCGTCAAGCAGGGAAAGTGGTTGCTGTCGGTACTACCTCCGTTCGCACATTAGAAAGTCTTTATTACATCGGCTGCCAATTGGCTGAAAATGATCAACTGGCAGAAACAGATTTAAAAGTAACACAATGGATGCCATACGAAAGTGGGTATTCACTATCTACTGAAGAGGCTTTAGATGCCATTCTACACTACATGCAGGCAAATGAGTTAGAAACAATTAATGCCAACACACAAATTATTATCGTACCAGGGTACACTTTCCATCTTGTGAAAGCAATCATCACCAATTTTCACCAACCACAAAGTACCTTATTACTACTTATCTCGGCTTTTGTAGGTGACGATTGGAAGAAGATGTATGCTTATGCAATGGACAATGGATTTCGATTTTTAAGCTATGGGGATAGCTCTCTATTAAAGAAATAAACTATTGAATAACAATTTAAAACACAACAACATGAATACCAAAAAATTATTTAATTTGCTTTTAGTATGCCTATGTTATGGCATATTTACCGCTTGTACTTTCGAGGGAGATGGCACAGAAGATGATCCTACAGCGTATGAAAACGCTATTACAATTGACGGAACCAAGTATCTTATTGACTCCTATAATTGTACTGTTTCACCTACGACAGATCTTAAATTCGTTGACAATTCAACGGGAACAACAGTTGTTGTAAAGAAAAAGGGAGAAGCTCTTCCAACATATATAGATAACAATCTATTAGACTATAACGACTGGTCCATTGACGTCACTGAAATAAAATCAAATGGCACAAAAATTCTATATCATTACGAAAATCTTAACTCATATGATTTAGAGAACGGTATCAAAACATATTGGACTGCACCCGATGTTGCATCTATCTATATGGAAGACGCAGAAGATTACCTAACCGTTAAAATGAACCTAGACTTAGGCAAATTTGACAAAAAAGGTGTGGTAAAATTATATTGCTGTATGATAAAAGATTATTAACATCAAAAATCAAATCAAACAAATTTCAAACAATAAAGTTATGGCAAAACTTTTATTAAGAATTTTTACGTTATTTGGGTTCTTGTTTATTCTATCTAATGTATATTCGGAGGGTATATTAATATTCGAAATATCAGACGCACAAAACAAGCCAGTTTCAGGTCTTACCATCGACGTAAAAAAAGATGGGAAACTTCACAGATCATACACAACGAATGAGAGTGGACGTTTAGTGGATGCTTTTATTCCTGAAGGCACGTACACCTACTCCTTTGATTTTGGAGATTTAAATTCTGGAACATTCGTTGTAAAAGATGGTGATTACACATGGATTAACCTAGACTACAGATTGTGGACTATCACATTTAAAGATGACGAAGATACGCCTTTAGCCAACAAAAAGGCAACAATATACAAAGTCAATGAAGATAACACAGAGACTCTTGTCAGTGAAAAAATGTCAGACGTAGCAGGAATCACAGAATTCCTTGTACCTGAAGGAAAGTACAAATATTCAACTTTCCGTGGTTCTAACTACCAAGAGGTCAAAGACCAGAACATCAACACGGCAATTGGTGTCACAAGTGGTGAAATCACCCACCAAACACACTTCTGCTTCATCAACGATAAAAAAGAAAATCTAACCATCTTTGCGAAAGACATTTCTGTGACACACATTGCACCAGATAGTGTCTACATCTTTGGTTCGGTTGACGCTCACAGTAAAACCATTTCTCATGGTTATTATTTATACAACACAACGGAAAGTTATGTTTCTTGTCCTGCTGGAACTTACACATGTACTGTGGAGACACAAGACTACGGCAACATATCCGACACTTTTATAGTAGACGATAATGACCCACTTATTGACAACATCGTCTATCTCGTATTACCTACTCTTCCAGACACATCAAAAGGTGATGATGATGAGAAGAAAAAAGAGTTATATAAATTGGAAGCTGCTGATACAATTTCTCCACAGACACCTATAAAATTGAAAGTATATGCTATCTTGGAGGATGACCACACAACACCTATCGCAAACGCTCTTTCTTCTCTTCTTAAATCATCCGATTACGAAATACGTTCTCCCTATGCTTTCACAAACGACTCTGGTTTCGTTATTTGGTATGTAGCACCCGATACTTTTGATATCGCCATTTTGAATGATACATTAAAAAAAGTAGGAATAGACAAAGATTCCACCATCTATATGTATATCAATTCAAGTGATTTCACCAAAATCTATTTTGATTTCTACTTAGGAACAGAAAAATTCAATCCAACGTCTGTAGATCAAATCCTTGTGTGGCCTTCGGATGAAGAAGAGGCAATATTTACCATATATGGGGAAAAAGGTGAAGATTACGCATATGATGATCCTATTCTTCTTCCTTATAACACGTATAGTTATTCATTCTATTTGGAGGAAAAAGATTATCATCGAAGATTCATCAAAGATTTTACCGTAAGAAGAGGTGACACTCTCATTCGAAACAAAACAACATTGGAACCTTTCTACACACTCAACATTGAGATGCGTGACATCAACGGATTGAACTTTGAATCTAGACAATATATCGAAATCAATCAATATGGTTTCACCTCTCGATTAGTAACAGATAGTTTAGGTTTCTATACGGGTCGTCACATTATCGGTGATTACACTCTTAGTGCATTGGGTGACACACAAAGTTTCACTCTGAATGCTGATACTACCATCTATTTCCAATCGAAAGCGTTAAACTCCCAAAAAGTGAAATTCCAATTCTTGCACGATGGTAACCTAGTTTACCCTCAAATCATGAATATGGACATTTACACAAACGAAGAAACACCTTATTCTAAAGCAATTTCTCATTTTTATGAGGAATATGAAGGAAATACAAACGTATGGGTATTCGATGAACCAACTATTTGCGAAGTTAATAAATATTACATAGAATATGTTTTGAAGGATTATGACTACAACGGGACCTTCAAACTTAACTTTGAAATTGTTCCTTCTCTCTCCCCTGACACACTCATCTATATTGTAGTCCCTGTCAAACGTTCTGTTACCATCACCATTAAAGATGCCAACCTCGATTTGGTCAACGGTGTATTCGGAAACATCTACAAATATGATGAGAACGGTGTTTTACAAGAGAGTACAGATTACGATGACGGATCGCATGCAGGTCTTAGAACCAATTCCGCAGGTAACATCATCGACCATTTGGTACCTGGTAGATATCAAATTAGAATCCTGGATATTGCAAGAGACTTCATCGTTAAAGACTACGATTTAAGTTTCGATATTATTTCAGGAACGAAATTGTATGATGTAAAATACATAGTCCTTTACGAAACAAGCAAGAAGCCTGCAACAGACCTGTTACTCGATGTGAATAAAGACAACAACTTCTATAATGCCACTTATACAGATCAAGACGGAAAAGTAGAGTTGTTCTGTGAAACTGGAGATTACTCCTATCATTTACATTATGACAATGGATATGATGGAAACTACACTTTAAAGAAAGACACCACCATCTATCTATACGTAAAAGACCCTATCCATATCGACTCCATGGAGATTTTAGGTTGCGCATGTTTGTCTCACAATGACTCTATTCCACTCAACATTACGATTCTTCCTGAAGATGCAACATTAAAGGAGATTGACTGGTCTGTCGACAACGACATTCTTGCGCACATAACTAGTGAAGGTGTTTTAATCACTCACAATGTAAATACCGACGGATTTATCACTATTACAGCATCCAGCAAAGATGGTAGTGGCGTCACTGCAACCAGAAAATTCTTTGTGGGAGATGGTAATTGCGGTCCTAACCAATTCCTTCGTTATGACAACACTTCTGAAACTGAAATACCTTTGACCACAGATAGTGTTAAAGTGATAATTTATACTACAGATAAAGACGAATTCACTCACGTCTATCTATTCCAAACATCTTCTGATTCTATTCATTGGACAAACGCATATGGTCCAACATCAGAAACTGAATTTGTCATGCCTGCCCAAAACATCAAGAAAGATATGTTATTTAGAGCTCTTGTTGCCAACTCAGAAAAAGACATTCTAAAATTTGCAGAAGACAACGATGCCGATTGTGGAAGTAACAAAATCACCAATACACTTTCCATTCGTTTAAATCATCTTGTTCCTTCCAATTGGCCAGACTCAATCTGTTCAACACAAGAAGAAGTAACATTCACTATAGACGAAAATCAAATAGGAACCATTGCAAATGGTTATCAACTTGTATGGTCTAAAAAGCTCGGTGGCGAATCTGACTACACTCGCTTAGAATACGATGGTGAAAAATCCATCACTATTCCTGCTCAACCCGGCATGACAATCAAAGCAGCAATTCAAAAAGGCGATTCTGCCATCAGTTCATTCGAGCAAACACTCTTCATTGAAGAGAACCCTGTCTTCCACTTAACAACAAGTCAGGATACGGTTTGTCGAGGTGATGAAGTGAAACTAACAGTCGTTGTGACCGAAGGAGCCATCAGCAATCCTATTTGGAGTGATGGTACCAAAGACACCACTACAACTGTCAATGCTACAACAGACCTTTATACAATAAAAGCAGAATCTTACTATGGTCTTTGTGAATCACAAACAGACACCATTCGTTTAGTACTTGATGAACCGATAGATTTCGAATTGAAACTAGACAAAGAGGTGATTTGTTCTACCGATACCAATGGAATCATCATCTCAATCGATAGTACCAACCATATTTTAGGTGACATCGTGTGGGATGACAATTCAACAGCAGACACTCTTCACATCACGCCAAAAGAGAGTGGTTCTAACAAAGCAACCGTTCAATCTCTTTACAACAAATGTTTGAGTGTGACAAAATACATTCCTTACGAAGTGCGTCAACCATTGTCAGTTGCCATCAGTACAGACCAATTCGACATCTGTCAATATGGTAACGACTCCATCACATTAACAGCAGAAGTAACTTCTGGTGAAGCCAAACTCTACAACTGGTGGGATGGAACTCAAAGCAAGGAAAATCATCACACGTTTGTTCCTCAAAAGAATATGAGTCCATGGGTATACATCTCTGATAATGTATGTGCTGATTCCGACAAAGACTCATTGGATATTCAAGTGGCAAAACCTGCTACCATTCAACTATCCTCTAGCAACAAGGTGTTTGAATATGGAGTTGACATTCATTTAATTGCCGATACATCTTCATTCATCTACGGACCCTATTCATGGTATTCGATAGATGCTGACGGTGATGAGCAACTAATAACAGTTAGTGACGAAATAGAATTAGACAATATGCCTAATGGAGACGTCACCTACCATATAGTGGCAGAGAATGGAGCTTGTCCTAAGATTGAAAGTAATTCAATCAAAGCAACGTTGGTTGACAATATAGTCATACCTACAGTCTTTACTCCTTACACCGTAGATGGTGAGAACGATGACTTTATGCCTGGTTATCCAGTTATCATTTATGATCGATATGGAGACATCGTATGCAACTCATCCAATGGTTGGGACGGATACTACAAAGGAAAGCTCTCTGACCCTGGCGTCTACATTTATGTCTTGACATTAAAAGACGGCAGAGTCGTAAAAGGTACAATTGAAATATTCAGAAAATAATTTAGAAGGGAAACGATAATGAAGAATTTATTTTTCACCTTATTAGCTATTGGCACAATGTTTAATTCCATAGACGGATTTTGTCGCCAAACAACGAATTTTACGGAAACAAAAAATGTAGGGACACAAGAGTTAATCTCTAAATACAAAGACGGAAAAGTTCTTTTTGTCAGACACGATAGTACCTTCATCGCTGAATTAGATGATGAGGGACAACTACAAAACATCACCTACACAACCGATTTGAAAAAAATCGAACATGATGGTCAGGTCTCTTATGGATCAAAATCAGGAGCTCTCTACTATACCCAATCTGGCAAACTATTTACTGCCAGACAGAAGAAAAACGGGCAATGGGTAGAAGACAAATACATTGAAATACCAGGATTTGATATCAAACGTGACAAATACAAAGGTTCTGTTTTAGCATACGCCAATTGGAGATACCTTCCTAACGATTCCATCGTCATTCTCAATCCTGCCGTTAATGACGACGAGACTGTAATGTACTTTGCCACCAACAACAAAAGTAAAAATGGACTTGATATTTGGAAGGTGGATAAGATTGCTAACGATATGTGGGGAAATCCACAAAAACTCGGTGCGAATATCAACTCAAACAGTAACGAAGACTACCCATTCGTAAGAGAGGATGGTAGCATCACCTTCGCTTCAGACAGGAAAGTGAACAAGACAGTTCCTGATAGTGGCAAATACAATGTGTACGTCATCAATCCAAAGAATGAAAAGACTCCTCAACTACTATCTATTACTCCGAAAGTTAAGAAAGAAGAGCCTAAAGAAGATAAAACATTAGCTGAATCCATTCAAAAAATTGAAGAAACGATTGCCAACAATCAAGTGGTAGCACAAGAGACGAAAGAGCCCGAGCAGACCACTGTGCAACCCGAAGAAAAGAAAAGCGAGGATCTCAATAGTAAAATTGAAAATGCTTTGAATCAACGTAATTCAACAAGTACTGATAAGAAGATGGAAGTAAGTGCACTGAACAAAACACTGGAAGCTCATCCAGACACAGTAATCCAAGTCTCTAAAAATGTACTTGCCACACACGAAATGCGTATTTTCTATTTCGAATTTGACAAAGGTATTCCTAATGGAACATACAAAGAAGATTTGGAAATCGTATTGGATTTTATCAATGCATACCCTAACAGTCAATTCCTTTTAGTCGGTCACACAGATGAACGAGGAACATTTGAATACAATGACAAACTCTCTATGAAACGTGCCGAATGGGTTTATTTCAACCTACTACTCAGAGGCGTTAAAGTAGACCGTTTGAAGATGCGAGGAGACGGAGAGTATCATCCGATTATCAAAAATGCAAAGACGGAGGAAGATCACCAGAAAAACCGCCGTGTAGAAATTTACAAATTGAATTAAGTTTTGATTAGAGTATGATTAGTACAATGAAAAATAAGAACGTTTTCAAACTATTAGCAGTTCTTTGCTGCACATTCTTGTGTGTCTGTACAACAGAAGCACAACAAGACATAATGCTTTCACAACAATTGTTTTCTCGTATCAATGTGAATCCCGCAGGAACAGGTAACAATGATAAGTTTGATGTCTTCCTTTTAGGTAGATTTCAGTGGGTAGGAGTTGACAATGGTCCGAAAGTCGGATTACTAAACTTCACTGGATATAGTGAAAAACTCAAATCAAGTATTGGTCTCACCGTTTTACACGATCATTTAGGTGTAGGTCACAGTACGACCAATGCACAAGTGGTTTACTCTTATCACTTAGATATCACAGAGAAATACATTCTTTCATTAGGATTATCAGGAGGTGTGAACTTCGGATATTTCAATCCGCAAGACAACATTATGAGAGACGAAAGCGAATATAGTGATCCGGACACATACGTACAAGAGAAGACAACAGAAGTAAAACCAGACCTGAACTTCGGTTTTGAGTTTACCTCCAAGCATTGGATGGTAGGTGCATCTTGCACACACCTACTGAATGATAGCTCAACCACTTTCAAAGCTGGTCGACACATCTATGTATATGGAAGAGGATTTATTCCTGTTTCAGATCATTTCGACATAGCCCCTGCCCTATCTTATATGCACAAAAACAAAGTGAATGTTTTGGAAATTAATGCAATGGCATTCTACAATCGATTCATCTGGGGCGGTGTGACATGGAAACCAGATTTAAGCAAACCAACCGAAATGTCTATGTTGGCAATTACCGCAGGATTTGAATGGAACGATATGTTCCGTATCGGTTACACCTACAATCTCAACTTAGGTAAGTACAACAATCTACCATCCAATACGCACGATATTCTGTTATCAATACAATTTTAAATCATTATGGGGGAGTCAATGTTACTCCCCCATATTTTTTAGGGTGGGTTGTATAAACGACACAAGTTCTATAAATTTAAAATTTGATTTTTTAAACATCGGGGAATTTATTGAAATTCCCTGATAATTATCATTGTTTCCAAAACACAAGACAATCCTCCGTTCAAAATATGCAACCCCACTGGGGTTGTGTAACATCATGTCACAAATTGGTGCTATTGATATGGAACCCCGCTGGGGTTCAAGGACACATCACGATAACAACATTGGGCGGGGTATTGTAGAGACGCAACATATTGCGTCTCTACAATACGTACGGATTTTCAAGATTTACTTGTCTTTGTAATGACCTTCTATTTGAATCACCAACACATACACAGCATCGTCATTGATTCGGTATATGATTCTGTCATTCGCTGTTATGCGACGAGAATACACGACACCCTCACCACCAATTAAAGGTTCAGGATGACCCAATCCATTGCGTGGATCTTCCGAAATAGATTGGATAACTTTGACTAATTTCTTAAAATTAGCTGCATTTGATTTCTTCCATTTCTTGATGATTCGTTGCACAGTCTCATCAAATTTGACCTCATACACCATCACAGAGAATTTAAGAACGACTTGATTTCATCTGCATTCTTACATGTGACACAACGATCTTCCCGACAAGCCTTTTCCGCTTCTTCTATTCTTTTTTGAAGTTCTGGAGTCACAATCATGTCTTCCTCTCCAACACTAACGAGTGCAAACAACTGGTTCCTACGTCTAATTAAGACCCGCTCTCCATTATATGCTCTCGTGAACGAATCTGCAAGATTTTTACGATAATCTCTAACTGTCAATATTCTCATAAGCTTTGTTTTTATTTTTCTGCAAATATAGAAAATATGTACAAAAAAGTGTACACATTAAAAATATTGTTATTATCTGGATGTGCCTCTCTCCATTTTTCATTATTGGTGATGGCGATTTTTTTGCGTATGCAGACCCCCGGAGGGGTTCCATATCTGTAGATGAATGCAATTTTGATGATTATTGTCCGTTGTACGATTGTCATCGTGTTAAGAATTTTGTAAAATGGAAATTAAACAAAAATTTGGATTGGTTGTCAGAGAGTTACGCACACAAAAAGGTGTATCACAAGAACGATTGGCTCTTGATGCTGACATTGATAGAACCTATGTTGGGCATATAGAGAAAGGAGCTCGCAATGTGTCGATAGAAATTGCAGAAAAACTTGCGGTATATTTTCAAATGCCTATTAGCGAACTGTTTAGAATGGTAGAAGAGAAGAAATAACATGGAAAAGACATTTAATATTCCACCAAAGAATCCTCGTGATATAATGAGTGCCAATGATTTAGCACTTTGTTTGAAAAATCTAATTGGCAAATCGGTAAAAATAACAGGAAAACCACGAACCGATGGATCAACGATAAGAAAATTAGTTACGGATTGCCTATCGGTTTATAGCACTTGCGAAGCCGCCAAAGAAACTGACTATGAAACAATTCCACCTCGTGGGAAAGGGATACCACGACTTTTGCTTGAATTGGTTGACACATACATTATAACAAGTGGTGCGAACTACAATTTGCAAGTTTGGAATCGTTTTCCGAACAGCAAATCAGCCCTCATAGAGTACAAAAATGGTAAAAAAATACGTGCGTGTGACATTCGTTTAGTTTTTCTGAAAATAGATTTGCAAAAATCTATAATTGAATCAATTATCATTCTTACACCAGCATACATTGAAAAGGAATTCGGTCAGTTTGGGAAACCAACAATCAAGCACCAAATCATCATTTCCGAAAAGAAGAGAGAAGAAATCAAAGGTGTTGTTTTATTGGGAACTGACACGAAACGAATGTCAGGCATTTGTAGGAAAACATATAAGCAACCAACAGAAAAAATGACTGACTTTCCTGAACAAACGAAACCTTTCTGTATAGATTTACTATCAAAATTGGTCGCAGAAAAACTTTTGGGAACGAAATTACAGTCCGCTGACACGAAAAACAGAGGACAAATTTTAGAAAGAAAAGCAATGTCATTGTTAGGATATAAAAGCAATTTAGTAGGCGGCTACCCCGATGTTCCAAATCAATTTCTTGAAGTGAAGGTTCAAGATTCACCTACTATAGATTTAGGAAAGTATTCACCTGAATTTGAAGAAGTTATACATTCAAACATAACAACAAAGGATGTTCGTTACTTGATTGCTCTAACAAATTATAAAACACATATGATAGAGAGTGTCGTTTTGGTATCAGGCAAAGAGTTAGGCGATATTTTTTCTTTTGTTAGTGATACAAGTTTCAAATGTCAACGTTCCATACCTATGTCTTTCTTTGATAAATACAAAAAGAGATGCGTGTTTAATCCGTAACACCAAAAGCAAGACGAACGTTCTCATTCAGTTTCTGAATTAAAGCAGAACAACAATTTACATCTTTTGCAGCATTTAAATCCTCAACTATTCTAATTATGTTCTTTGAATAATCACTGTTCGGGTTTGGAATAGGATATTTTTCAACATATTGACTCAAATATCGTCTTCTACCAGAGTACAATTTATTATTGAAACATAAATCGTGATATGTACTCATTAACTCTGAATTTGCGATACCTTGAATGAGTAATAATAAGTCTTTTTCTGTATCATTTTTGGCCTCAATCCAATAACAATTCCCGTTTACTATTGCGCCGCTTTCATCGTATGCGAATTGTGCTTCAACACTAATGTCAGGAAACACAATTTTAGGGAATTTCCACAAAGCAGGATTTTGAGGCACCCACATTTCGTACCATTTACGACCTGCAGAAATCAAATACGAACGTCCTTCCAATTGTTCTTTGTGTTTGAGCAGATATTCTTTTGTTATAGGATACTTGTCAATATCATAGACACACCTACTTCCACCCTTATCATAATGCGGATATAGCACTTTCATAAGAGAGGAAGAATCGCAACTCCATCGTTGAATATTCTCGCGAGAAATCATTGGTTTGAACAACTCTTGTTCGGATGAAACATCGCCATTCAAGTTTGGATTCAAGAATACATTATCAGCACAAGATTTTATTCCAACTCTCACTTTGAATTTGTCGCAAATATGGCAGTATGTATTTTTGTGAATAACATCAATGAATTTACTTTCTGTTTCCTTGGTCATTTTCCACACATCAGTTTTATTTGACGAATAAGTAAGAATTCCTGTCGTATAATCAAACACTTTTCCCCCAACCCAATATATGCCTGTCGTATTGTTTGATAAAATATCATAAACAGAACTAACCATATTTGTCGCTTTTTTTGATGAATTGTGAATTTCATATATTTTCACAAATTTGCATGTTGACTGCAATTGGGTTTTAGATGTTTTTTTTCTGCCAATTAAAATTGCAGGCAGTACTGCCGCATCAAACAATTGACTATCACCTAAATCTATAACCTCCAAAATATCATAGTTGTCAAGAAGAAATTTTCGAATATCAGAGCCACTTTTGGTTGTCAAATATCGATTGGATGTAATTACGCCTAAAATTCCTCCTTTTTTGAGAACGTTAGTCATCCCTATCAAAAATGGATAATATAAATCCACTTTGCCAGTCAAATTGAAATTTTTTGCTATTTGCCTCGATTTCTCACGTCCTAAATTTTGGGTTCGCACATACGGTGGATTGGCTATAATAATATCTGCATATTCGGAAAGAGAATTACTTGAGAACAAATTATTTTGTTTATTTGATATTTCAAGAAAATCCTCATTTCCAATTTCATAATTGCTAATTCCAATTTCTTCTAAATTCTTTTTAGTTTGAGTGACATACTCTTTGTTTGTATCAAAGCCAATTAGTTTTTCAACATTCGAACCTGTTTGTTCTGCAATAGAAATAAGAAGTGAACCATCACCACAAGCAGGGTCAAGAACGATTTTGTTTGACAAATCGCCATAATAATCTATCAATTTATTTGACAGGTAGTTGGCTAATTTAGATGGTGTAAATGTTGCACCCGTTTTTTTTATTATGGAAATGTCTTTCATCTTTTTATACAAAATTTATTTCATTTTACAAAAATATGAAATTTGATCTACCAATAGGAGGATATATCATGTTAAGTTTTATATTTTACTGAAAAAGTTGACTCACAACAAGAGTTTACAATGTATCAGTTAAGTCAGGAAAACAACAAATGAACTTCAATGAAGTAATCAGACTTCATAACGAGGAAGACTATGAAGAAGACAGGATCTCTCGTCTTTTACCACCATAGTATCAAGATGGATTGTTATCCCTGCAAAGGAGGAAAGGAATATTTTCGGAGTAAAAGACACCATGAAAAATGTGTCACCCGTGCTGTGCCGTCGGGGCTTGGAGAGCCCCCACATCACAGCACGCGCGACACTCACACCAAAAGAATATGGGGTTGCGTCCCTTTTAGGGGTTGAGTGGGCAAGGATGCTATTTCTGAGCGCGCACCGCGCGAACAGGGAAGCCATGGATGCGGTCCTCGATGGCCCAGTCATCGAGGCGGTCATCGTTGACCCAGTAGGCGCCCTTCTCGTAGAAGCAATGGAAACGAGCGGCGACCTCTAAGTACACGTTATCATCGAGCGAAGACGACCAGTAATAGCCACCGTAGCCCACACGGAAGGCATCCAAACAGTTGCGGTAGCCTGCGGCAGGGAAAAAGACAGAATTACCGTTAGGTCCTGTGAATTTTGCTCCGTACACTCCGTTGACCTCTTCCCAGCTGTATGTACACTTTTCAACAAGCTCTCTCTGTTCATAACAGGTCGGCATACGCCACTCATCACCCCAGTTGACTGTCGCTGCGTCATCCTCGGGAAGAAGGGTAGAATAGGAATCTATATGATTATATTTTGTATAAACATCATCCTTTAGCCATTTGTATCTTATCATATCATACACCTCTTTTGGCTTTGTCTCGCCCCAGGAAAAATAGTCGCCGTATTCCTCTGGTTGAGAGGCTCCAATGTTGCAAGTCGCCCATAGAGTACCGGAAGGAAGACCAAGATCAACATACTCATGTGTTGATTCTGTCTCGAAATCAACTTTCACCACGTTTTCCATATTGTAGCGAACAATATTGCCGTCGGCAGTTTTCACTCTCATGTAGATTACCTCGTGAGGTTCTGTAGGTTCCGTGGATTCCATGGATTCCTGAGTTTGCACTGCACGAACTGGATGTCCGTAGTATCGAACGCCATTGCTACCACACTCAGCATACTCATCAGAAAAATTCAAGAAGTAAGCATTGTTCTCGTACATTTTGCAGAGCGAAGACGACCAATATCCCGCATAGATTCCACTACTCTTGACATCCAAACCGTTAACATCGCCAGGAACGGGGAAAAAGAGAGAATTGCCGTTCTTCGCTGTGAATTTTGCTCCGTACACTCCGTTGACCTCTTCCCAACTATATTCGCAGTTATCAATGAGTTCTTGCATATCTTCGGTTGTAGGCATTCGCCACTGCGCACCCCAGTTGGCTGTGGCAGCATCATCTTCTGGAAGAAGGGTAGTATAAGAGTCTATATCCGGGTTATATTTTGTAAAATGATCAAAATCTCCCCATTTATAGTTCTTTCCATTGAATACCGACTTTGGCTCTGTCTCGCCCCATGCAAAATAGTCGCCGTATTCCTCTGGTTGAGAGGCTCCGATGTTGCAAGTCGCCCATAGAGTACCGGAAGGAAGACCAAGATCAACATACTGTTGTTGTTTCTGAGCACGTACCGCACGAACTGGGAAGCCGCTACCACGGTTGTCGACAGGATTCCAGAGTGCTCCTTCCTCGTCAAAGAACAGGCGGCGAGCGCCGTTCTCGTCCGTCTCGTAGAGCGAAGACGACCAGTAGTAGCCGTAGTTGCCCACATGATAGGCATCCGAACCGGAACGGAAGCTAGCAGCAGGGAAAAAGACAGAATTACCGTTAGGTCCTGTGAATTTTGCTCGACCTCTTCCCAGCTGTATGTACACTTTTCAACAAGCTCTCTCTGTTCATCACTGGTCGGCATACGCCACTCATCACCCCAGTTGGCTGTCGCTGCGTCATCCTCAGGAAGAAGGGTAGAATAGGAATCTATATCCTGGTTATATTTTGTAAAAACATTATCGTTTATCCATTTGTATGTTCCCAAATTATACACCTCTTTTGGCTTTGTCTCACCCCAAGCGAAATAGTCGCCGTATTCCTCTGGTTGAGAGGCTCCGATGTTGCAAGTCGCCCATAGAGTACCGGAAGGAAGTCCAAGATCAACATACCGTTGTTGTTTCTGAGCACGTACCGCACGAACGGAACAGCCGCCGTAACGAACGAAGTCACGTCCTTCATAGGAACTCTTCTCGTTGAAGTCCATGTAGTAAGCGTAGTCTGTATCGTAGAGCGAGGACGACCAGTAGTAACCATATTCGCCCACATAATCAAGATATGAAAGGTAACGGCAACCAACGGCAGGGAAAAAAACAGAATTACCGTTAGGTCCTGTGAATTTTGCTCCGTACACTCCGTCAACCTCTTCCCAACTATATGTGCACTCTTTAAAAAGCTCTATCTGCTCTTCACTGGTCGGCATACGCCACTCATCACCCCAGTTGGCTGTCGCTGCATCATCCTCGGGAAGAAGGGTAGTATAGGAATCTATATCCGGATTATATTTTGTAAAAATATTATTCCTCTGCCATTTGTATGTACTCATATCGTACACATTCTTTGGTTCTGTCTCACCCCAAGCAAAATAGTCGCCGTATTCCTCTGGCTGAGTGGCTCCGATGTTGCAAGTCGCCCATAAGGTACCAGAAGGAAGACCTAAATCAACATACTCATGAGTCATTTCTGTCTCGAAATCAACTTCAATTACATTTTCCACATCATAACGGTCAATATTGCCGTCAGTGGTTTCCACCTTCATGAAGGTCGTGGCGTAAGATGACACGCATAGGAAGATAAACCCTACTATTGCCAGTAATTGTCTTTTCATATTATTTTATTTAGTATTTACGGATTATTTTCTGATGATTTTGAATGATTTACCTGCTACCGAAAGGATGTATACCCCTTTGGTTTTTGGCAATGAAACGATGGCAGTTCCATCTTCGTTTGTTTTCGACGATGAGATAAGCATTCCCGACACGTTCATAAGCGTTACAACAGCTTGCTTGTCAAGGTTCTGCAACTGGATTGTCGCCTCGTCCAGACTGACAATACGAATCTCTTCGGAAGAGAGTTGTTCTACTTTTGTCACATCACCCTCCGTAAAATGGAAGTTCTTCACACCCTCAATTGAATAGGAAGTCTCGGAATTGCCGTTGACCACCAGGTCCCCAGATTTGAATGTCACTACCGGCTTGTCTGCCAATAGGAAGTTGTACTTGTTACCTGCGTTGAGCTCCACTGTCAAATAGGTTGCCTCAGCACTAACAGACATCATGCCTGTAAGGATACATGCAGATGCCAAAATAATTTGTTTAAGATTCATAAAATTGTATTTTTTATTTAAACGTAGAAAATCAATAAATTTTAAAAACATTTAATCATTTAACAACCGACAACAAAAATCATATTTTATTAGAAGGATTCTATAAATTACCATTTTACCGTCCAAACCCGTTAAAACAAATACCATGGACACCCTATAATGTCAATGATTATTTGCAAATTTAGCGCATTTAGCATTATTAACTCCTATTTATTGCATAGAAAATTCCCCCCCCTTATTTCTTGATAATTATCAATATTTATTATTACATAAGCTTTTTTTAATCTTACATAAAAAAATTATTACTGTCCGCTAAACCTTTTATGTTTTTAAACATTGTGCAAAAAAAAATGAATTATATAATTAATAATACATAATAATCGTATTCTATGTTATGTGCAACCCCTCTGGGGTTGTGTGTGGACGGGGGTACAAATCAATCATTCTACCGATATGCAACCCCTCTGGGGTTCTGCGAGAAAGTAACATCACGCCACAAATTGATGCTATTAACATGGAACCCCGCTGAGGTTCAAGAATACATCACGATAACAACAATGTGCGGGGGTTCGGTAGAATTACAATTGTTTCAACACATTCTTTTTCCACCACATTCGAAATCCTATTCCCTTTTGTGCTATGCAGAACCCCGGAGGGGTTCCATGTCTGTAGATGAATTGATTCGTGGCACGCGTACACAACCCCAGAGGGGTTGCACATTCTATTTACCTCGCATGAATCATTTTTTGTATAATGTTTAAAAACACAAAAGGTTTATCGAACACCTATAAATCATTATAATATGGTGCAATTATATATTTCAATGGTGTGCGGGGTTATATGGGAACATTGGGCAGGATTTCGGCAGAGACGCAATATGTTGCGGGTAAAGACGCCATAATACAACGTCTCTACAGGGTAACAAATTAAAAAAACGACATTTTAAAGGGGATTTCTATAAATTGCTTTGTAGCGATTTTGAAAGTTTTGTCAGACAGATTGTTGATTTGAACGAAGGAGCAGTGCGGGCACTGTGACTGAGTGAAAATCAGCAAGATGGCGACAAAAGTTCAAAAGCGCACAAAAGATTAAAGAATAACCTATATAAAAAAATATTTAATAATCGGGGAATTTATAGAAGTCCCCTAAAATATAAATCTACATCAAAGCAACACCCAAAATTCCTGAAACAACAATCAACAACATTGGGTTCACCTTGAAAAAATAGAGTGCAACAAATGAGGCCATAAAAATCAAAACAGAGATATTATTTTCACCACGACCAAAATCCACAAAAGATTCCTTGTTAAACAACATCAACGAAGCTGCTAAAATCAATCCACCTAACACAGGTCTCAATCCTGATAATACATATTGAAGATATCGGTTATCTTTGTTTTTCATTAAAAACTTAACAACCAAGTACATCAACAATACCGAAGGCAAACATAAAGAAGTCGTTGTCAACACAGCGCCAGGAATTCCAGCCACAACATATCCCACGTAAGTAGCAGTATTAATTGAAACAGGTCCCGGTGTCATTTGAGAGATAGCCAACATATCAGAAAACTCCTTGATTGTCATCCAACCGAAATGATCCACCACCTCAAATTGAATGAGTGAGAGCATAGCATATCCACCACCGAATCCCAACAATCCGATCTTAAAAAAAACATAGAATAATTCAAGATACACCATACACTTACACCTTCCTCATTTTATGATACATATAGATACCATACAACAATGCACCCACCGAAACGATCAATATAATTATAATCGGAGAAACCTTAAACCTCCATATCAAAACAGCAGCCACGATTGGTATCCATATTTTCTTCCAACTCCAACTGTTTTGTTTGATCAAACGAATAGCAGGCACTAAAATTAATGCCACCACACATGGACGAATTCCTTTGAACAATCGTTCCACAATCTCATTATCCTTTATTTCCGTAAAAAATATGGCAATCAACAAAATAGCAATGAACGATGGTAGGGCAGCACCTAAAGCCGACCAAAACGCACCCGCCTTTCCTCGCAACTTATATCCCACATATAATCCAGTATTGATAGCAAACACACCAGGCAAAGATTGAACCAATGCAATCAAATCCCAAAATTCCTCCTTAGACATATACTTACGCTTGTCCACAATAGCAATTTCCACCATTGTAAGCATAGCATAACCACCTCCCAATGTGAAAGCTCCTATTCGCAAGAATATTCGAAACAAATCTATCAGTTTTACCATAAATTCTATTTTAATTGCAAAGATAAAAAAAATATTATTTTTTTATCCAAAAAGTTTGCTCGTATCAAAATAATGCGTACCTTTGCAACGCTTTTGAGAAATAAAGCAAACAAGGGAGAGCTAGTAGCTCAGCAGGTAGAGCACATCCCTTTTAAGGATGGGGTCTTGGGTTCGAGCCCCAACTGGCTCACCAAAGCGATCAAGAATTTTCTTGGTCGCTTTTTTTTACCAATGTGAAGAAGTATACAAGGATTAAAATAAATCCATCTTCTCATTGCATATGTATCACATAATTTGTACTTTTCGCCATCTAAAACAAAATCTTTAGATATTTTAGGAAAGAAAAGACATTTTAAATCATCAACGTATGACACTACTTATCATTGCATTAATAGCCACTTTAGGAATATCGTTTTTATGTTCTTTACTCGAAGCAACATTATACAACGCGACCTCTTCTTATATAGAATCATTACCTACAGAAAAAAATGGCGTGGAAAATTTGAAAAATTTAAAATCCAACATAGAAAAACCCATTGCTGCCATTTTATCACTCAATACAATAGCTAATACAGCTGGAGCAGCAGCAGTGGGTGCTCAAGCCGTAGACGTTTTCGGTAGCATGTATTTCGGTCTATGTTCTGTCGTACTTACCATCTTAGTATTAATCTGCTCCGAAATCATACCGAAAACCATTGGTTCCAATTATTGGAGAGAACTATGTATTCCTGCCGGATATATCATTCGTGTTATTTTATACTTATGCTATCCACTAGTAATTATGTCACAATTTCTCACCAGACTCTTTACAAGAAAACAAGTTCAAACGGTGAGTAGAGAGGAAGTGGCTGCACTCACCAACATTGGTGAACGCGAAGGTGTATTCAAGAAAAACGAAAGTATCATCATCAACAACCTCGTAAAAATGGAGAAAGTGAAAGTCCACTCCATTATGACACCACGTACGGTTGTTTTAGCCGCACAAGAAGATATGACATTAGAAGAGTTCTTCAAAGATAAAAAATTCCTCACCTATTCCAGAATTCCCATCTACACAAATGACTTCGACGACATCACAGGATTTGTTTTAAAAGCAGATATTCTTTTCCATCTCGCTAATGGTGAAGATCAAATCAAACTAAAAGAAATTAAACGTGATATTATGGTATGCTACGAAAACACATCTATCACGAAATTCTACGATTTGATGGTGGCAAGAAAGGAGCAAATAGCTCTTGTCATTGACGAATACGGCGGAATGGATGGAATCATCACACTAGAAGATGTGATAGAAACTATCTTAGGACTTGAAATCACAGATGAATTTGATAATCAAACAGATATGCAAGCGTTTGCCAAAGCATTATGGCAAAAAAGAGCTGAACAACTAAACTTTGCACAGGTAGAAGAAAACGAAGAATCTAATCCTTCCTAACAGAATCCTTATAATTCTTACCTCCGATAGATACTGATGACAATGCATCTTGTATCAAACACATTGCTTCTGCCAATTTTTCATCTGCCGCCGTCAGTCTGTTTACTAAATCTTTTGTTGCAACAGCAGCATTAGGAGAATCTGACATCGGCATATTTTGCAACATCTCCACACAAGGCTTTATTCGTTTAGCATCAAAAGACAAACAATCGTATGTCGACTGTACACTACGAATCAATGAATCAACATTCTTAACTACAGAAGTCCCATTTTTTGAATTCTTCTCCATATCTATTCTATTTGTGTTTTATTTCATCGGTAAAAATAAGACTATTTTTTATGAAAAACAAAGGAAAGATTAAGGATTTATTTCATACATAAATATTAATTTTGCATATGGAATTAAACTGAAGCTATTAATCGATTTTTCACTCATAATAAAGTGTAACACAAACATCTTTTGTCTTCGTTAATAGTGTTTGAATTTTTATTTTATCAGATTGATTTACAATTAATTAAAAATATTTGCTTCTTTATTTTTTCTGAATCAAAAAAATTTAATTGTTTATCGAAACAGAAAGATAAAAAAATGGAATACACCATACCATTATTAATTTTATTAAGCACTGGTGCAAGTTTCGTACAGCGTGTTTGCGGATTCGGCTTTGGAATCTTCATCATGACCATGCTTCCCTATATTCTACCCACCTACGGAGAAGCCACCACTCTATCTGGAATGTTATCTGCCGCACAATCAATCTACATCATAAGGACACATTATAAATATATCAATTGGAAACACCTTGTTCCCATTATGATTACATTTCTCATCTTCTCCTTTATATCCATTGGTTTTGTAGCTTCCGCATCAGAATCTCATTTAAAAATATTACTAGGTATCATATTAATTCTTATGAGCCTATATTTTTTGTTTATCAACAGGCACATTCACGTTAAGCCGAGTATCAAACTACAAATTTCCATGGGTACCATTAGCGGTGTTATGGGCGGTTTGTTCGGAATGCAGGGTCCTCCTGCCGTACTCTATTTTTTAACTTCAGAAAAGAGTAAAGATGAATATTTAGCGATAGCGCAAGCCTATTTTCTCATTGGCAATATAGCAATGACCATTTTCCGTGCAGGTCACGGATTCTTAACACATGAAGTTTGCATTGATTGGGTCTATGCTTTCATTGGTGTCATATTCGGAAGCATACTAGGCAAATATGTTTTCGATAAAATATCAGCCGACACGCTACGAAAGATTGTCTACATTTATATGATTATTAGCGGAGTCATTGCTATTGTCTCCTAAACATCATAAAGTATTATTATTATTCGCCAAACCTTTTATGTTTCAAAACATTATGAAAAAAGAATGCTAAAATTAATCATGCGTAATAAATAGAATGTGCAACCCCTCTGGGGTTGTGTACGCGTGCAACAAATCAATTCATCTACAGACATGGAACCCCTCCGGGGTTTTCTGCATGGCACAAAAGGTAATAGTATTTCGAATGTGGCAAAAAAATGTATGGAAGCAATTGTAACAAACACATTTACAATATTTATCGAAAAATTCACAGGCGGTCACCTGCCAACATTGCTCCTTGTAGAAACGTCATATTATGGCATCTCTACCGAAATCACGCCCAATGTTGTTATCGTGATGTATCATTGAACCCCAGCGGGGTTTCATATTTATAGCAATGATTCGTAATGTAATGTTTCACAACCCCAGCGGGGTTGCACATTTTGAACGGGGCTTGCCTCAAGTTTTCTTATTCGCATCCGCTGTATTTCTGTGTATTAGAATTTTATTTTCATGTTTAGCGGACAGTAATAATAAAGTATAGGAGATTATATGAACATGTGCAACACGCCCCACTCTATAATAATCGGAACACATCATTTAAATTGGCATAAATCATCAAAGCAAACAGTAATGCCATTCCAATTATTTGTGCTTTAACCATCACATTCTGACTTGGTTTCTTTCTTGTTATCACCTCAATCAGCAAGAACATCACATGACCGCCATCCAAAGCTGGGATTGGCAAGATATTCATAAAGGCTAATATGACAGACAAAAAAGCAGTGATTTCCCAAAATGCATGGGCATTAAATGGATAAGGGAACAAATTTCCGATACTCATGAATCCTCCCATTTGTTTTACACCTGCAGAAGAGAATACATATTTCATATCTCCCACATAAGTAAACAATCTACCAAATCCCTTTTTAATGCCTACGGAAATAGATTCAAAGAAACCATACGAAACACTTTCCATCTTGTAAAAAGCAGCAGGTCCTTTCATTCCTACCCCTATTTTTCCTTCATGATTGGGAGTTAAAGTCAAATGAATTAATGTGTTTCCTCTTTGTACTTTTACAACAATCGGAAGATTTTTGTTTTTATTAAACAAATCAACAACACCCAATACATATGCATCAACAACATTTTCCGTAGAGTCCATGTACGAAACAATACGGTCACCTTTCATCAACCCAGCCTTTTCTGCACGAGAATTAGGCATAACAGAATCCACTACGAACGGATATCGACATCCTACAAATGCAGAATTTTCTGTTATGATATGATCTGCAAAATCATCTGGAAGATCAACCATCACCTCTTCACCATCACGCAACACCCAGACCTTGTCAGCCTCTAAAACTGCATGAATAGAGGCATCATCCATCTTGATTAACTGTTGGTCATCTGCTCGAAGAAGTAAATCTCCATTTTGAAAACCAACACTTCTTGCATATTCACTAAACTCCATTCCATCCGTCATATTCTTAAAAGGAATATACTTTTCTCCAAAATGGAAGGCAATCATCGTATAAATAAATATAGCCAGCAAAAAATTAAAAACAACCCCCATCACCATAATCAACAGACGTTGCCAAGCAGGTTTCGTTCTAAACTCCCATGGTTGTGGCTCTTTTTTCATCTGTTCCTGATCAAGAGACTCATCTATCATTCCTGCCAATTTCACATATCCACCCAAAGGAAGCCAACCAACACCATATTCTGTTTCACTGTTTTTAGGCTTATATTTGAACAATGTCAACCATGGGTTAAAGAATAAATAAAACTTTTCTACTCTAACCTTGAATATTTTTGCCATAATAAAATGTCCAAACTCATGGATAATAACCAAGAGAGACAAACTAGCAAAAAACTGAAGAAGGATAACCAATAGTTGCATATATTTATAATTTATACTTTAATGATAATTCCATAGCTTTTGCACGAGCTAACTCATCCGTTTTAACATAATCTTCATACGATGGTTTTGCAATGAAAGAAACAAGTCCCATCGTCTCCTCTATCACATCAGACATTTGTAAGAATCCAATCTCCTCGTGTAAAAATTTAGCCACGACCACTTCATTCGCGGCATTCAAAATACATGGCATATTACCACCCTTATCCATAGCAGCATAAGCGAATGCAAGATTACGGAAAACATTCAAATCTGGTTTTTCAAAAGTCATCGTCTGATGAGTAAAGAAATCCAAACGAGGATAATTATTTTTCAAACGAGTAGGATAACCAAAGGCATATTGAATAGGCAATTTCATATCAGGCAATCCTAGTTGAGCTTTGATGGAACCATCTTGAAACTGAACCATGGAATGAATTAACGATTGTGGATGAACAACAGCCTCTATCTGGGAAGCCTTAACATTAAACAACCATTTTGCTTCTATCACCTCAAATCCCTTGTTCATCATAGAAGCAGAATCAATTGTAATTTTCGCTCCCATCGACCAATTAGGGTGTTTCAACGCATCCGCTGGAGTAACATGCTCTAGGAAAGCACGATCTTTTCCACGGAAAGGTCCGCCAGAGGCTGTCAACAAGATCTTCTCTATCGGTGATAATTCGCCAGCCAAACATTGGAAAACAGCGGAGTGCTCTGAATCTACAGGAAGGATTGCGACTTTATTTTCTTCTGCCAAACGACAAATCAAATCACCAGCCACCACTAAGGTTTCTTTATTAGCTAATGCGATTGTTTTATGAGCTTTAATAGCCTTAATCGTAGGATACAAACCAGCATAACCTACCATAGCCGTTAAAACTATATCAATAGGTTCTGACTCAACCACATCCGCAATGGATTGTGAACCAGCAAACACCTTAATAGGCATATCTGCCAAAGCATCTTTCACCTCCTGATACTTAGCTTCATTTGCAACAACAACCATCTCAGGTTGAAATTTTTTTGCCTGTTCAATTAAGAGTGTCGCATTATTATTTGCAGTAAGAGCATAGACTTCAAACAAAGAAGGATTCTCTTCAATAACTTCCAAAGCCTGGGTTCCAATAGAACCTGTCGATCCCAATATAGCGATTTGTTTTTTCTTCATTTTTGTGGGTTAATTAAAGGGACATCTATAAATTCCCCGATTTTTAAAATTACAACCATATAAACCTTCAAACGATTTAAAATGTAATGAACACCTGAGGGTCCATTGGCAGTCCATCTTTCCAAAGTTGGAATTCAAAATAGGTTTCAACATTCTTTTGGAACGTAGAAAGGATTTCTCCAGCATGAACTTTTTCTCCAGCTTCTTTCATAAATGGTTGTCGTATTTTATAGATAGAAACTATATTATCCGAATGTTGAATCGTCATCACATAAATATTATTCAAAGTATAGTCACAAGAAAGGATCACACCATCCAAGATGGAGACAACACTAGAATTATAATCAGCTTTCATAGTTATTCCGAACATTTTCAAATGCGGGCTAAAAGATTCCACAACATTACCTTGAGCAGGTTGCTGCATCAAGTAATTTATGTTGTCCTGATTCTGAATCATACCCAACACAGACGAAACGGCGACTTCAGACTCAAAAGAATCACGGAAAGCCAATTCTTTAGGAGATGCTTCAGACAAAGGTTTTTGTGCCACAATACGCAAAGAATCAACACTTATGACAGAATCGACAACAATTTCACCTGCCACAATAGAACGTAAGGCTTCCACATATTTAGTCTGTAATTCTACTTCTTTAGAAATAGAATCCACTTCTAACATATTCAGTTTTAATTGACGTTCCAAATCGATATGCTCTGAATACCCAGGCAAGAAACCACGTAAAGGAGTTTTTATAATTAGTAACGCGATCAAAAAGAAATAGACAACCGCCACAAAAAAGCCAAAAGAAATAACAGAGAGTTTAGACAATCTGATTCTCCACACCTCTTCCAACGTGTTTTCATTCAAAATTGCCAATTTGTATTTAAACCGCCATCTCTGTAAAAGTGATTTTGCACCTGATATTATTCCCATACCTATTTATTTATTCTTCGTCTAAACTCAGAGCAAGTTATTGCTGTTGCAATAGCAACATTCAATGATTCCGAAGTATCTCTACTCTGAGGGAAATTGGGTATATACAATTTCCGATTGACATATTTTCCAACACCAGAAGAAATGCCATTTCCTTCATTTCCCATAATAATAACACCTGTCGGAGGCAACGCTTCCTCATATATGTTATTACCTTCCAAGAAAGTACCGAAAATAGGAACATTTTTCATTTTAATTAAAGTCTCTTCCAAATCAAGATAATGAATCTTCACTCTGGAAAGAGCTCCCATCGTTGCTTGCACAACTTTAGGATTATATACGTCCACTGTTTCTTTCGAACAGAGTATGTTTTCTATTCCAAACCAATCAGCCACACGAATAATGGTTCCCAAATTACCAGGATCCTGAATAGTATCCAACATTAAAGTCAACTGATTGGCTATATTAGCACAATCTAACTGATAATTAGGTTTCCTGAAAACAGCCACAACAGATTGTGGAGCACACAAAGCTGACGCTTTTTTCAAATCCTCTTTCGAGACCTCCTTAACGATATCAGCACGAATAGATTTATGTGAATCTATGTAATCCGATGTAGCCACCAATAGAGAGCAAGAAAAAGTATTTAATAGATCATCTACCAATTTAGGTCCTTCCGCAAAAAACAAATTCAACTCATCTCTCTCCTTTTTACGGGTCAAAGAGGTTATCAGTTTTATTGTGTTTTTACTTAAAGGCTCCATCTGCTACTATTCTAAAGCGACTAACCAAATATCATAAAACATTGGCTTGTATTCATCTGCATCCGAACGTTTACCGCCAGTTACAGTAGACAACGTACCATTAGCAAGATCAAATGGTATGATCACTTGACAATGACCACCCACTCTCAAATTACGAACTGCATATTGGAATCCTCTTCCATAATTATTATTCGAAGTAGGATTCTGCAATAGAATAAAAGAAAGAGGATCTGGATTAGTTGCAGCAGTACAATCATAGTACAACTTACCAGTCATATCGTATCCTTTATACCTAACATAAGCCTTCCAATTAGTTTGTGGCTCCGCACCAGTTCCTTTTTCAACTTGATGATAATACAAACCTTCCAAAACACCTGTCTCATATTTATAGAATAGTTTTTTATTACCATCCATCCATTCTAGCGAATCTGTCGGCATAGATGTTGTAACAGCAAAATTTTTTCCGGCGATAAATGACTTAATCGCTTCCTTTTCATCATCCACACGATCTGCATACGTCTCCGTATCCTTACATGAGAAGAGAGCAACTGCACACACAAGCAAAGTAACAACTCTTCTAACGGTTATAAAAAATTTCATTTTATTTATATTAATCATTTTTTTGTAACTTCTAACAACGTGATAGTACATTCAACGGGTGTCCATGCTGGAATACAATTAGGTACTCCTATCACTCCATAAGCCATAAATGAGGGCATCACAAAAACACCCGTACCTGATACTTTCAACAAACGCAACGCCTCTCTGTAACCACGTTCCAATTCACTTTTTTCCAAGTTAACTGTCTTGACTACATCCGTCAATTTTTCACAAGACGTACCATCTAACATTCTTACAGAATAACGATAGGTTACATCATCTGTCGCCGAAACAGTATCACCATCACCTTCCTTCGTAATATAATAACGGATTCCAGACTTAGTTGTTGTGAATGGAACAGACAAAGAATCCATATAAGAAGAAATTATGCTATCTTCAATGGCTGCGAACTCTTTATTCAACTCCATAAAAGATTCCGTTGGATTCTCTTGTTGAATTTTATTATTCGGAATCTGAGGAGCAGGATCAGAACAAGCCACTAACAAAAAAGGCAATAAACCTATTATGTATTTTAACACATCTCTCATTATATACTCATCTGTCGATCATGTTCGACCTTCATATATTGTTCTAATGTAGGTAATTTCTCCTCAAAAACACGTACAGCTTCCTCCATTGAAACGAACAATTGTCCACCTGCCGCATTTTTGTGTCCACCGCCCGTAAAATATTCTGATGCGAACTCATTCACTGGAACATTACCTTGAGAACGGAATGACATACGAATCTTCTCTCCATCCTCCTTGAATAATGCAGTAAACACAACACCTTTAATAGACAATGGCATATTTACAAAGCCTTCGATATCACCTGGTTGATAATTGAATCGATCTAATTCCTCTTTTGTTAAGCACATCAACGCTGCTCCATATTCTGGATACATCTTCAACTTGTTACTCAACATATATCCTAACAAACGGAAACGATTCTCTGAGTAGTTATCATAAACACGACGATGAACTTCGTCTTTATCCACTCCCTTTTTAATTAATTCAGAAACTATTGAATAAACTTCTGATTGATTTGAATTAAACGAGAAAGAACCTGTATCTGTCATCAATCCTACAAAAATACACTCCGCACATTCTTTCGTCATTTCCGTGAAATAACCCATACGACAAATCAATCGAAACACCATTTCCGCTGTTGATGTCATCTCTGGATATGAAATAACGACATTAGCAAAATTACCTGGTTCTATATGGTGGTCAACCAAAATCTTTTTCGCAGCTGCATCTGCCACGACAAACGCCATATCTCCAATTCTTTTCAAGACATTAAAGTCTAATGCAAATATCAATTCTGTATTTTTGATTTTTTCATCGGATTGCTCTTTCTGATCTGCATAAACGAGTATATCCGTAGCTCCTGGCATCCATCTAAAATAGTCTGGATACGCGGTAGGCACAATCACAGTCACATTTTTTTCTAATGTGTTTAAAAAATTGGCCAAAGCCAATGAGGAGCCAATTGCATCACCATCCGGAGATATATGCGACACAATCACTATATCATTTACTGATTCAATTTCATCCTTCGTTGCTTGAATCAAATCTTCCTTGATAATCTTTGATATCATACTCTTCTACATTTAGGCTGCTAAGTTACAAAAAATATTTTGTTTATCACTTGATATATGGAGTAAACAAACATAACAAATAAGAAAGAGATGATTCGAAAAAAAGATTTCTTTTTCACATAGAATGCTAACAAAACCATTAACAATGCAAAAAACACTAAATCTGTCATTTCAAAAACAATTGTAGGACTCACAACACCCCTGAAATTTTCTATATATACAATCGACACATTCATACATTTCACAACCTTTTCCAACAAGAATGATACCAAATCTCCTAAATAAGGAACAGCAGAAACGCACCACAAAAATATGGATAGATAAATAACAACAGCAGACAAGGGAATTACAATAAAACCTGACAACCAAAACAGATTGCTCGTCTGATGAAAGTAATAAAGCGTCAACGGAATCGTTCCTAATTGTGCAGCAAAGGAAACAGATAACAAAGACCATATTTTCTCTTGCAACTTCGTATGAAACACAAAAGATTCGTAAAGTGGTTTTTGAAAGATCAATATTGCCATCACTGCCGTATAACTCAATTGAAATCCCACGTTGAACAGATATTTAGGAGAATAAACAAGCATAAAAAAGGCAGATGCAAAAACTATATTAAAAGTCATCGGTTTTCGATTCACCAAAGAGGCGACAGATGCAAATGTCAACATAATAGATGCACGAATAACGGAAGGTGACAAGCCCGTCACAAACGTAAATAACCACAAGGCCAGCAATGAAAGTACCACACGCCATTTGACCCACGAATCTTTTCTGAAAATCTGCGACAAAATCTTTGTAAAAACAAGAAACACAACTCCCACATGCAAACCGCTAACAGCTAAAATATGACTTGCTCCCGTGACCGAATAACTGTTTTTCAAGTCTCCACTCAACATAGTTTTGTCACCAATAGAAAGTGCTGACAAGACTCCTAGTTCTTCACCCTCAATACCTTTATTTCGGAAAATATCCACCAAATGTTTTTGAATGGAATGAGACAATCTGTACAAGGAAAAAGTGGTAGAATGATCGACAAAATACCATTTTCCTGACGGTACATAAAAAGAACCTGAAACACCTCTGTTTTTTAAATAAGCCTCATAATTGAAATCGGTATTGTCTTGCTGAATTTTTCTTGCAGTGTCCGTTTTAACGACAATCCAATCACCCTCTTGCAACAACAAACTTGAGCTGTCCTTTTGTAGATAGATTTGCCATTTAACATTCGAATGGGATGAATCGGACATCATTCTTGCCAACAATTTTATAGATTTTGTCCTTTCTATAGGAACATCTTCAATTTTAGCCAATATCTCCGTAGGCAATTCACTTAATGGCATTAATTCTTTTTCTTCTTTCTTTATACGCTCTCCTATCAACCAAATGAAAAAAGAAAAAACGAATAGGCCGAACAAAAATCTAGTCGCATATGATTTCCGTTGGTTATAAATGATATGCAATAAAAAAAAGAGGACAGACAATGGCAAAAAAGCGATTGTCCAATCACAAGGAATGCATTTTTTAAATAAAATACCCAAGACAACAGGTAAAAGTAACCGTGTAAAAGGCATTTTCGACAAATCTTTCATTAGGTTTATCAAAAAAAACAAGTTAGAAATGCGACAAAAACAGACTAATATTCAGCAGATAGAAACAAAAAAAGAGGAAACAGATTTTAATGTTTCCTCTTCTATATTTTATAAAGCTTTCAAATTTGCAATTGTTTCCAATGGGTTCTCTGCACCAAAAACGAAACTGCCAGCCACAAGGACATCAGCACCCGCATTCAGCAATCGTTTTCCAGTTTCATAATTGACACCGCCATCGATTTCAATCAAAGCCTTCGAATTACGTTTCTGAATAAGTTCTTTTAAACGTTGAGTCTTATCAATTGTATTTTCAATAAACTTTTGTCCTCCAAAACCTGGATTTACAGACATTAGCATAACTAAATCAACGTCATTAACAATCTCTTCAAGAACAGAAACAGGAGTATGAGGATTTAAAGTAACACCTGCCATAATACCCAAAGATTTGATTTTTTGGATGGTAGAGTGTAAATGCAAGCAAGCTTCATAATGGACATTAATCACTTTAGCACCTGCTTTATAAAATGCATCCACATACTTTGTTGGTTCAACAATCATCAAATGCACATCCAATGGTTTCTTTGCATATTTATTAATAGCTTCGACCACAGGAATTCCAAACGACAAATTAGGTACAAAAACGCCATCCATAATATCTAGATGGAACCAATCTGCCTTACTTTGGTTAACCATATCTATATCCTTCTGCAAATTAGAGAAATCAGCAGACAACATAGACGGAGCAATTAAATGGCTCATATCTGATTATTTACCAGCAGCAGCTTTAGCAGCAGCTCTTTCCTCTCTTTTCTTCTTTAATTCCAATTGTTTCATATAAGCTTCACTATTATCACGTGCAATAGTTTTCACAACGTGAATAGTATCAGCTTCAGGATTATACTCCTCTACATAGATTGTATATTCGTATCCTTGCTCGTAATAGAAATTATCGAATTCTCCTTTGAAAGGAACCCATTCGACTTTATCACGACGAGAATAACCTTTTCTTATCATATAAACTCTCTGTCCATCAACAACAGGACGGTCAGGAGAAACCTTCATGTACTCTCTTGGAGTTGCGTCAAAAGCAAAAGCTACCAAGAAAATAGCTAATAATATTTTTTTCATTTTCGTTTTTTTTAACGTTTCCAGTCTGCAAATATAACTAAATTTTGCTTGTAAACAATATTTTATCACAATTTGTATTATTTTTCATTTAGAATAAAACAGAATGCAAAATTTAGTTACTCAATGACATAATGAATTGTTCTATAAAGATTTGAAGAAGAAAAGGAATTATGCTTCTCCAGATCCTGATAAATTAATAGGGAAAGGTGGATTAAAACTTGGATCTGCGCGTTTGACAGTACCAAATTGATTTTCAAACTTCTCCATATTATCTTCCAAAGCATGCAACAAACGTTTAGCATGTTCAGGAGTTAAAATAATTCTTGATTTCACTTTAGCCTTATTAGAATTAGGCATAATACGAAGGAAATCCAACACAAATTCAGAAGGGGAATGTGAAATAATTGCCATATTTGAATAGACACCCTCAGCTACCTCTTCACTCAGTTCAACACTGATTTGATTTTTGACAACATTTTTTTCTTCGTTATCTTGCATTTTCGATATTTGTTTAAACAACAAAGGAAACCAGCCCATGCTAGTTTCCTTTGTCTATATTATACATAATTGAAAAATTTATTATTCTTCAACATTACCTCTGCGAGGTGCGTTGATCAAACCTTCCATCTCTTCTTTAGAACCGACGATTAAACGATCGAATTCTCTTTGACCAGTTCCGGCAGGGATCAAGTGACCGCAGATTACATTTTCCTTCATACCTTCCAAACCATCAACTTTACCTCTAATAGCAGCATCGTTCAAGACCTTTGTAGTTTCCTGGAATGAAGCAGCTGACATAAAGCTTGTTGTTTGTAATGCAGCACGAGTGATACCTTGAAGTATTTGTGAAGAAATAGCAGGAACTGCATCTCTTGTCTCAACCAACTTCAAATCTTTACGTTTCAAAGCACTGTTTTCATCTCTCAACTTACGAGCAGTAACAATTTGTCCTGGTTTTAAATTCTCAGAATCACCGGCATCAATTACGACTTTCTTACCGAAAATACGATCATTTTCCTCCATGAATTCCAACTTATCAACCATTTCTTTCTCCAAGAAACGTGTATCACCAGCATCCTCAATTTCTACCTTACGCATCATTTGACGTACAATAACCTCAAAGTGTTTATCATTAATCTTCACACCTTGTAGACGATAGACGTCTTGAACCTCGTTTACGATATACTCTTGAACTGCAGTAGGTCCCATGATTGCCAAAATATCAGATGGAGTTACAGCACCATCAGAAAGCGGAGTACCAGCACGAACATAGTCGTTTTCTTGTACCAAGATTTGCTTTGACAATGGAACTAAGTACTTCTTCTCATCACCTGTCTTAGAGGTAACCACGATTTCACGATTACCACGTTTCACCTTACCAAATGTAACCTCACCATCGATTTCAGATACAACAGCTGGGTTAGAAGGATTACGTGCCTCAAACAACTCGGTAACACGAGGAAGACCTCCCGTGATATCACCCGCACTACCAACAGCACGAGGAATCTTAACCAATAACTGACCAGGAATAACCTCATCATTTTCATCAACTGTAACGTGAGCACCTACTGGTAAGCTATATGTCTTAATGATATCACCCTTCTTATCAACAATATGAGCTTCTGGAACTTTTGTCTTATCCTTAGACTCAATAATAATCTTTTCACGCAAACCTGTTGTTTCATCAGATTCAGTCTTGTATGTTACATTTTCTATAACATTTTCAAACTTAATCTTACCTGAAACTTCAATTACAATAACCGCGTTGAATGGGTCCCATTCACAAATACGATCACCCTTCTTAACAGTTGCACCATTGTTAACAAACAACTTAGCACCATAAGGAATATTCGCATTGGTTAAAGTAATCTTTGTATTAGGATCTATAATCTTCAATTCTGCCAAACGACCGACAACCACTTGTATAGGATTGTTATTTTCATCTACAGAATTAATTGTACGTAATTCCTCAATTTCAACGATACCTTCATATTTTGAAGTAATACCTGAATTAGCAGCGATATTTCCGGCAACACCACCGACGTGGAACGTACGCAATGTCAACTGAGTTCCTGGCTCACCGATTGACTGTGCTGCAATAACACCGACAGCCTCACCTTTCTGAACCAAACGACTCGTAGCCAAGTTACGACCGTAACATTTTGCACATACACCCTTCTTAGATTCGCATGTCAAAACGGAACGAATCTCCACGCGTTCAATTGGCGAATCTTGAATAATTTGAGCTGCATCCTCACGAATTTCTTCTCCAGAGCGAACGATGATTTCACCTGTCAATGGATGTTGAATATCATGAACAGAAACACGACCTAAGATTCTTTCATACAAGGAAGCAACAACCTCTTCGTTGTTTTTCAACTCTGTACAAACCAATCCACGAAGTGTACCACAATCTTCTTCGTTGATAATCACATCATGTGATACGTCAACCAAACGACGTGTCAAATAACCTGCATCGGCAGTCTTCAAAGCGGTATCAGCCAAACCTTTACGAGCACCGTGTGTAGAAATAAAGTACTCCAACACTGACAAACCTTCCTTAAAGTTAGAAAGAATTGGGTTCTCAATAATCTGACCACCTTCAGCTCCAGACTTTTGAGGTTTTGCCATCAAACCACGCATACCAGACAACTGACGAATCTGCTCTTTAGATCCACGGGCTCCAGAATCCAACATCATGTAAACTGAGTTAAATCCTTGGTCATCTGATGAAATAGTCTTCATCAAGATATTTGCCAAATCAGCATTGATGTGCGTCCAAATATCGATAATCTGATTATAACGTTCGTTGTATGTAATGAATCCCATATTATAGTTGTTCATTACCTCTTCAACTTCAGCATAACCTCTTTGTACTAATTCCTCTTTCTCCTTAGGGATAATTACGTTATCCAAATTAAATGACAAGCATCCTCTGAACGCCATGTAATATCCTAAGTTTTTAATATCATCCAAGAATTGAGCTGTACGAGCTACTCCACAAACTTTGATTACATTACTGATAATCTCACGAAGAGATTTCTTTGTAATTAATGTATTTACATAACCAACCTCTTGTGGAACATTTTGATTGAATTTCAAACGACCTACAGTTGTTTCAACCATAGTATCAACCAATTCGCCCTTATCATTCAAATCTTTAACAATAACCTTGATTGGAGCATGCAAAGCAACTTTTCCTTCGTTGTAAGCAATTTCAGCTTCTTCAACACCATAGAAAATCAAGCCTTCGCCTAAAGCACCCTTACGAGGTTTAGTGATATAGTATAGACCAAGCACCATATCCTGAGATGGAACGGTGATAGGAGAACCATTGGCAGGGTTAAGAATGTTGTGAGAAGCCAACATTAACATTTGAGCTTCCAAAACAGCCTCGTTACCTAATGGCAAGTGAACAGCCATCTGGTCACCATCAAAGTCGGCGTTGAACGCTGTACATGCTAATGGGTGAAGTTGGATAGCTTTTCCTTCAATCATCTTAGGTTGGAATGCTTGGATACCCAAACGGTGCAATGTAGGGGCACGGTTCAATAGAACAGGGTGTCCTTTCATAACATATTCCAAGATATCCCAAACAACTGGATCTTTACGGTCTACAATCTTTTTAGCTGATTTTACAGTCTTTACAATACCACGTTCAATCAATTTACGAATAACGAATGGTTTGTAAAGTTCTGCTGCCATATCCTTAGGAAGACCACATTCGTGCATCTTCAATTCAGGACCAACAACAATTACAGAACGTGCAGAATAGTCAACACGTTTACCTAACAAGTTTTGACGGAAACGACCTTGCTTACCCTTTAATGAGTCAGACAATGACTTCAATGGACGATTAGCATCAGTCTTAACAGCACTTGATTTACGAGAGTTATCGAACAATGAGTCAACAGCCTCTTGCAACATACGTTTCTCATTACGTAAAATAACCTCAGGTGCCTTAATTTCAATCAATCTCTTCAAACGGTTATTACGAATAATAACACGACGATACAAATCATTCAAGTCGGAAGTAGCGAAACGACCACCATCCAATGGAACCAATGGACGAAGCTCTGGTGGAATAACTGGAACAATTTTCACAATCATCCACTCTGGTTTGTTTCTTCCGTTAGAAGCTCTGAATGCTTCAACAACTTGCAAACGTTTCAAAGCCTCTGTCTTACGTTGTTGAGAAGATTCTTGACCTGCTTTGTTACGCAAATCATAAGACAATGAATCCAAATCAATTCTTTGAAGCATATCATAAACCGCTTCTGCACCCATCTTAGCGATGAACTTGTTTGGATCTGAATCTTCTAAATCCTTGTTCTCTTTTGGAAGAGAATCCATAATGTCAAGATATTCTTCCTCAGTCAACAAATCTTGTTCTTCAATACCATCAGCAGCTTTAATACCAGGTTGAATAACAACGTATCTTTCGTAATATATTACAGCATCCAACTTCTTAGTTGGCATACCTAATAAATAACCAATCTTATTTGGCAATGAGCGGAAATACCAAATGTGAGCAACAGGAACAACCAATTGGATATGACCCATACGTTCACGACGTACTTTCTTCTCAGTAACCTCAACACCACAACGGTCACACACAATATTCTTATAACGAATACGCTTGTACTTACCGCAATGACACTCATAATCTTTTACTGGACCGAAGATACGTTCACAGAACAAACCATCACGTTCTGGCTTGTATGTTCTGTAATTGATAGTTTCTGGTTTTAAAACCTCACCGCTAGACATCTCCAAAATTTCTTCTGGAGACGCTAATCCTATTGAGATTTTTGTAAAGGAATTCTTTACTTTATTATCGCTTCTAAAACCCATTTTTGTACTAAATAAAAATGAACATTAATCGAGTTTAACACTTAATCCCAAACCTCTTAATTCGTGTAATAACACATTTAATGATTCAGGAATACCAGCAGGCGGCATTGGTTCGCCCTTAACAATAGCCTCATATGCACGAGCACGACCCATAACATCATCAGACTTAACTGTCAAAATTTCTTGAAGAACATGAGATGCACCGAATGCTTCCAATGCCCAAACCTCCATTTCTCCGAAACGTTGACCTCCGAACTGAGCTTTACCACCTAATGGTTGTTGTGTAATCAAAGAGTAAGGACCGATAGAACGAGCATGCATCTTATCATCAACCATGTGACCCAACTTCAACATGTAGATAACACCTACTGTAGCTGGTTGGTCGAAACGTTCTCCAGTTCCACCATCACACAAATAAGTCTTACCATAACGTGGAAGACCAGCTTTGTCAGTCCACTCGTTCAAATCATCCAATGTTGCACCATCGAAGATTGGAGTTGCAAATTTCACACCCAACTTCATTCCTGCATGACCTAATACAGTTTCGAAAATCTGTCCTAAGTTCATACGAGAAGGCACACCCAATGGGTTCAATACGATATCAACTGGAGTTCCATCTTCCAAGAATGGCATATCCTCTTGACGAACGATACGAGAAACAATACCCTTGTTACCGTGACGTCCTGCCATCTTATCACCTACACGAATCTTACGTTTCTTAGCGATATATACCTTAACCAATTGAACAATACCTGAAGGAAGTTCATCACCGATTGTGATATTAAACTTCTTTCTCTTCAATTCAGCGTCGTACTCTTTATATTTTCTAATATAGTTCATGATTAAATCATGAATCATATCATTCTTATGAGCATCTGAAGTCCATTTTGTTAATTGAACTTCCATGTAGTTGATATCTTCTAACGCTTTCTTAGTGAATTTAGCGCCCTTAGCAATCACATCAACACCCAAGTAATCTTTTACACCTTGAGAAGTTTTAGCATTTGTAAGAACTTGCAACTTATCAATTAAGATTGCTTTCAAAGCTGCCTCTTTCTCTTCGAACTCAGCATCCAATTTTTCCAAGATTGTCTTATCAGACAAACGAGATTTACGAGTCTTCATTGCTTTAGAGAATAATCTCTTACCAACAACGACACCACGTAATGATGGATTAGCTTTCAAAGAAGCATCTTTTACATCACCTGCCTTATCACCAAAGATAGCTCTCAACAATTTCTCTTCTGGAGAAGGATCTGATTCACCCTTAGGAGTAATTTTACCAATCAAGATATCACCTGGCTCAACGAATGCACCCACACGGATAACACCATTCTCATCCAAGTTTCTTGTAGCATCTTCACTTACATTAGGTATATCAGATGTCAATTCCTCCATACCACGTTTTGTTTCACGAACTTCCAATTGGTATTCGTCAACGTGAACAGAAGTAAAGATATCATACTTACAAACTTTCTCATTGATAACAATAGCATCCTCGTAGTTGTAACCCTTCCAAGGCATGAATGCTACCAACAAGTTCTTTCCGATTGCCAACTCACCATCTTGCGTAGAATAACCTTCAGTCATGATTTGACCTTTTTCTACTCTTTGACCAGATACAACGATTGGACGAAGATCGATAGTTGTACTTTGGTTGGTCTTACGGAATTTAGGGATTATATATTCCTTCAATGAAGGTTCGAAACTAACGAACTCTTCATCTTCAGTTCTATCATATCTAACTTTAATAACACTTGCATCAACGAACTCAACAACACCAGCACCTTCAGCAGCAATTTGAGTACGAGAGTCACGAACTAACTGACGCTCGATACCTGTACCAACGATAGGTGACTCACAACGTAACAATGGAACAGCTTGACGCATCATGTTAGATCCCATCAATGCACGGTTAGCATCATCATGCTCCAAGAATGGAATCAAAGAAGCAGCGATAGAAGCAATCTGTTGAGGAGCGACATCCATCAAATCCAATTCTTTAGGATCCAAGATAGGGAAGTCAGCTTCCTTACGACATTTAACTTTATCAACCAAGAAGTTACCCTCATCGTCTAGAGGAGCATTACCTTGAGCGATGGTCTTACCTTCCTCTTCCTCTGCAGTCATGTACTTAATTCCATTTTCAGAGACGTCGACTTTACCATCCTTTACAATACGATAAGGAGTTTCTATAAATCCAAGGTCATTAATCTTTGCATAGACACACAATGAAGAAATCAAACCAATGTTTGGACCTTCAGGAGTCTCAATAGGACAAAGACGACCATAGTGAGTATAGTGAACGTCACGAACCTCGAAACCAGCTCTCTCACGAGAAAGACCGCCAGGACCAAGGGCAGACAAACGACGTTTATGAGTAATTTCAGCCAATGGATTGGTTTGATCCATGAACTGAGAAAGAGCATTTGTACCAAAGAATGAATTAATGACAGAAGATATAGTCTTTGCATTAATCAATTCTGTTGGAGAGAACACTTCATTATCACGGATATTCATACGTTCACGAATGGTACGAGCCATACGAGCCAAGCCAACGCCAAATTGGTTATAAAGTTGTTCACCAACAGTACGAACACGACGGTTACTTAAGTGGTCGATATCATCAACATCAGCTTTTGAGTTGATCAACTCAATTAAGTACTTAATAATTTCAATAATATCTTCTTTCGTCAAAACACGAACGTCCATGTCCGTCGTAAGATTCAATTTCTTATTGATTCTATAACGACCAACATCACCTAAATCATAGCGTTTTTCTGAGAAGAAAAGACCAGAAATGATTTCGCGAGCAGCATTTTCATCAGCAGGCTCAGCGCTACGCATTTGACGGTATATATAGTATACAGCTTCTTTTTCTGAATTTGTTGGATCCTTTTGTAAAGTATTATAGATGATGCTATAATCAGAAAGATTAGGATCCTCTTTGTGAAGAAGAATAGTTTGTACACCAGAATCTAGAATATCTTGGATGTTGTCTTTATCCAATACAGTTTCACGATCAATGATTACTTCTGTACGTTCAATAGAAACAACCTCACCAGTATCTTCATCAACGAAATCCTCAACCCAAGTTTTCAAAACACGAGCTGCTAATTTACGACCTTCAACCTTTTTTAAACCAGATTTGGTAACTTTAACTTCTTCCGAAAGTCCAAATATTTCAAGAATATCTTTATCACTTTCGAAACCAATAGCACGTAATAATGTGGTTACTGGTAATTTCTTTTTACGATCGATATAAGCATACATGACATTACTAATATCAGTAGCAAACTCGATCCAAGAACCTTTAAATGGAATAATACGAGCAGAATACAATTTCGTACCATTAGCGTGCATACTCTGACCGAAGAAAACGCCAGGAGATCTATGCAATTGAGATACGACAACGCGTTCAGCACCGTTTATAACAAATGTTCCTTTATCTGTCATATAAGGGATCGTACCCAAATAGACATCTTGGATAATTGTCTCAAAATCCTCATGATCAGGATCTGTACAATATAACTTTAACTTAGCCTTCAGAGGAACACTATAAGTTAGACCTCTTTCAATACACTCATCGATAGTGTACTTAGAAGGGTCTATATAGTAATCTAAGAACTCAAGGACGAAATTATTACGAGTATCCGCAATTGGGAAATTTTCAGCGAACACTTTAAACATGCCATCATTCTTTCGTTGCTCTGGTGGCGTATCGAGTTGGAAAAAATCTCTAAAAGATTTTAATTGCACCTCAAGAAAATCAGGATATTCCATCTGATTTTTAACAGATGCAAAGGTTACTCTTTGATTTTTATTAATAGAAGACATTTATCTAAGAATATTATTAAGAACTTAAAAAAGATAACAGACACAAAAAGGTTTAGAACCTATACATAGGTTCTAAACCAAAGTTTCTGATTTGCTCAGAACTGTACAGTACTATTTAAGTTCAACTTCAGCTCCAGCATCTTCAAGTTGCTTCTTCAAGTCCTCAGCTGTTGCTTTGTCAGCACCTTCTTTAATTACACTTGGAGCACCGTCAACCATATCTTTAGCTTCTTTCAAGCCAAGACCAGTCAATTCTTTTACTAATTTAACGATAGCAAGCTTAGCTGCACCAGCGGATTTCAATACAACATCGAAATTCGTTTTTTCTTCAGCAGCAGCTGCAGCAGGACCTGCAGCAACAGCTACAGCTACAGCAGCAGGCTCAATACCATACTCATTCTTTAAAATATCAGCAAGTTCATTAACTTCTTTAACAGTCAAGTTAACTAATTGTTCTGCGAAAGCTTTTAAATCTGCCATTTTATTAATTGCTTTAATGTTTATAATCTGTTAATTAATCGTTTGTTTCTGCTTCCTTGTCAGCTTTAGCTTGAAGGCCAGAAATAATATTTCTCATAGGAGACTGCAACAAAGTAATAATATCGCCAATAAGCTCATTTTTACTTTTAATACTTGCTAATACATCAAGTTGATCAGCTCCAACATAAAAGCCTTCCTCAACGAAAGCAGCTTTCAAAGTTGGTTTACCTACTTTATTTCCTTTGCTGAACTCTTTGATAAGTTTAGCAGGAGCATTTCCTGTATTAGACAACATTAGAGCGGTTGGACCCTCAAGAGCACCATATAATTGAGAAAAATCGCCTTCTTTCTTATCTAAGGCTTTCTTTAACAATGTGTTCTTAACTACCACCAACTTAATATCTTTATTGAAGCAAGCACGTCTGATATCACTTGTAAGATCTGCAGTCAACCCAGCAGCATCTGCGATATAGAAATGACTATAATCATTCAAGCTGGCGAGTACCTGATCTATGATAACATTTTTATCTTCCTTTTTCATACTTCTCTAAATATTAAATTAATCTACTTGTTTAGGGTCAATTTTAATACCCGGACTCATAGTACTTGAAAGATAAATACTCTTGATATACTCACCTTTTGAAGTAGTAGGTTTCAACTTGATTATAGTATCGATGAAAGTTTTTGCATTTTCAAAGATAGCATCAGGAGTAAAAGATATCTTACCAACTGATGTATGAACGATACCAAATTTGTCAACCTTGAAATCTATTTTACCTTGTTTAACTTCGCGGACAGCCTTACCAACTTCATTTGTAACAG
The DNA here is from genome assembly GCA_024401435.1 of Paludibacteraceae bacterium. Classification (GTDB taxonomy): domain Bacteria; phylum Bacteroidota; class Bacteroidia; order Bacteroidales; family Paludibacteraceae; genus UBA1181. The sequence goes on from JAKSLB010000003.1 coordinate 207,196, forward strand.
TACCACTCTTAGGGTTTGGCATTAAACCACGAGGACCTAACACACGACCTAGAGCACCAATTTTACCCATGATAGAAGGCATTGTAATGATTACATCCACGTCAGTCCAACCACCTTTGATCTTTTCGATATATTCGTCAAGACCAACATAGTCAGCTCCTGCAGCTTTAGCATCAGCTTCAGCATCTGGAGTACACAAAGCCAATACGCGAACACTCTTTCCAGTACCATTTGGCAAAGAAACAACACCACGTACCATTTGATTTGACTTACGAGGATCAACACCTAAACGGACATCAATATCAACAGAAGCATCAAACTTGGTTGTAGTAATTTCCTTAACCAAAGCTGAAGCTTCCTTTAAAGAGTAAGATTTCCCTGCTTCAATCTTCTCTAAAGCTAACTTTTGATTTTTAGTAAGTTTACTCATTTCAATTGAAGTGTTAATTAATTATTTCCAGGGAATTCCCCTTTTACGGTGATACCCATACTTCTTGCTGTACCAGCAACCATAGTCATCGCAGATTCAACTGTAAAGCAATTTAAATCTTGCATTTTGTCTTGTGCGATTGTTTTAACTTGATCCCAAGTAATTTCAGCAACTTTTTTACGATTAGGCTCTGCAGAACCGCTCTTTTGCTTAGTAATTTCAAGCAATTGAACTGCAACTGGAGGAGTCTTAACTACAAAATCAAAAGACTTATCAGCATAATACGTGATAACGACTGGTAATACCTTACCCGCCTTATCTTGGGTTCTGGCATTGAACTGCTTACAAAAATCCATGATATTGATTCCCTTAGAACCTAATGCAGGTCCTACTGGAGGTGATGGATTTGCAGCGCCTCCCTTTATCTGTAATTTGATAAATCCAGCAACTTCTTTAGCCATTTTGTTTTTGATTTAAAAAAAATAATTATTTACGAAAAACAATCAAAATTGATTATTCCTTTTCCACTTGTAAAAATCCCAATTCCAAAGGTGTTTCTCTTCCGAAAATTTTCACCTTAACCTTAAGTTTCTTACGTTCGTTATTTACCTCTTCAATCGTTCCTCTGAAACCACTGAAAGGTCCGAAAGTAACTTTAACAGTTTCTCCTACTAAGAAAGGAATCACTACATTCTCTTCAGAATCTTGCAACTCCTCAACCTTACCTAAGATACGATTAACCTCACTTTGACGTAAAGGCACAGGTTCATTGGACTTTTTGGAGCCATCTCCTAAAAATCCAATTACATTAGGCATTTCTGATAAGCGATGTTGTACTTCGCCCACCAAATTTGCTTCTACTAATACATAACCAGGAAGGTAAGTTCTTTCTTTAGAAATCTTTTTACCAGATTTACTAACTTGATAAACTCTCTCAGTTGGAATTAACACTTGAGAAACATACTGACCAAGATCCGTAGTAGCCATTTCATTTTCGACATACTCTCGAACCTTGTTCTCTTTACCACTAATGGCACGTAATACATACCATTTTTTTCCAGTCTCTGCCATGTGCTTACCCTTTCTTTTATCTCAACAAATCGTAGATACTCTGAATAACGAATTGGATACTCTTATCCATTGCAAAAACAACTAATGCAATTAGAAGGGAAGCTACAAGAACAACAATTGCACTATTAGATAACTCTTTTGCAGAAGGCCAAGATACTTTGTTTACAAGTTCGTCGTAAGAGTCTTTAATATAATTTATTACCTTATACATGTTTGTAAATATTTGCACGGAAGGAGAGGCTCGAACTCCCGACACCTGGTTTTGGAGACCAGTGCTCTA
>JAKSLB010000030.1 GCA_024401435.1 Paludibacteraceae bacterium
ACCCTAGGCTGTGGGAAAACTGCCCTTTCAGGGCGTCTGCGAGAAAAGAGACTCCTATTCAGCTCTCGTTGTTTGATTAGGGGGGCTTGGTTTTCAAAAAAGAATCCGCAACACCGTATTTACTGGCATTGCGGACTATTTTTGTATGTCTTTTTAAGTTTAGCGGACAGTAATAATCTCAAAATGATTAATGTGGACGTGATAATTTTTATTGTTATGTTTGCAACATTGATTAATCTAAAAGTGAATGATTAATGGGATGTGATTATTTAACAAATTTTATTCAATCTTTATGATAAAATCAAATATAATGAAGAGTAATGTTGGAACATTAGAACAAGAGCTATCACAGAAACAACAATCTTCGGTGTTATGTTATGATGGTACAGTGGACACGGGTATGTTGGTTGGAAAACGTGTCAGTATAAAGGTGTATTCAGATGATCGTTTGGATATAATTCTTGACGGATTTATTACAGATGCAATAAGTGTCACGAACGGCATTCTATTGAAAATGAGTGAAAAAGGTAAGGAACATTTCGTGTTTACAATTGAAGTAAAGACAGCCAATATAGTAGAGAAGGACGGATGTTTGATCTGTATTTTTGATGAACATAAAGACGATACTGATTATCGCTGTGACGTTAGAATATTTGTTGCATGAGTCTGCTCATTTTATTTAACAAAGTCTCCTAAAATGTAAAGTGCAGGTAAGGCTTTGCCGTTATTGTCATCGAATAGACCTCTATTCACCCAGTTGTCAATTACGCCATTTCCATTTTCTTCTGGAAACCACCAATACAATCCATTTACGTTTGAATGTTTTTTCAATGTCTTTATGAGATCCTCCAAGAATTTCTTTTGCCCATCTGCGGATATTGGCCATGTGGAACTGAAATCATAATCTACTTGAGGAAGCCATTGATAATAGTAGGCTGTTTCTACAATTTGTATTTTCTTGTTAGGAAAGTTTTGTTCTAATACCGACAAGGTGTTTTCTAATGTACTTAAATTGTTGTGCCAAAATGGATAATAACTTAATCCGATTATGTCATAATCAATACCATAATCTTTGATTTTTTGATAGTATTGTTTACTGACATCAGGTTTTCCAGAACGCTCCGTATGGATGACAATCTGTGCATTGGGACATTCTTCACGACATGCTTTGCTTGCTGATTTAAGAAAGTTTGAAAAGACGTTCCAATTGTTGTCATTGTTGGGATACACTTTCCCTGTATTCCATAACATTCCGTATGAGATTTCGTTACCGATTTGTATAAAGTCTGGCGTGGCGCCATTTTGGTTCATCACTTTTAAACATCTTTTTGTATAGTTGTATAATGTATCACATAAAGCGGTAGCGGATGCATTTTTCCAAGAATCAGGTGTGGTCTGTTGTGCAGGATCTGCCCATGAGTCGGAATAATGAAAATCTAACATTAATTTGAATCCAGCTTGTTTGATTCTCTTACTTAGATTTACGACAAAATTGAGGTCTTGAACTACACCGGAACCGATGTTTTCACGAGTAGCTTTGGTTGGATCTACAAATAGACGTACACGCATACTGTTGAGACCTAACTGACTGAAGAAGGGTAGAACCTCCACTTTATTACCATTGATATCGTAGTAGGTATTCCCGTGTGCTTCGTATTTAGGTAACATGGAAATGTCGCCACCTACATACATAGAGGGTTCTTGAATGGGTTGTTGGGGTTCATTCCATTTAAAAGTGATGCTATCAACATCCTCGATATTGTATTGTGTGGTTTCTGAGCCATGGTGTACATACATGGTTTGTGCAATGATTATCTGACAGCTTAAGAATAGGACTGCAGATAGTTGGAAAATAATCCTTTTCATGGTAATAGTCTGTTGTTTATAAACGATACAAATATATAGTTAAGAATTAAAATGAAGAATTAAAAAAGAAGATTTTTCCGAAGTGTGCGAGAAGAGATTGCAGTTCAAGATAAAATTCTTAGGAATCAAATTATAGTAATCATCTTAATTTTGTCTGACATTCCAATAAGTAAGATTTTTTCTTTTAGTCTTTTGTTTCAATATGTATATTTGCGAGTTCTAAAAAATATAGGGGATTTCTATAAATTCCCTTATAATATTTTCTTTGTTTGATGAATACCAATCTTTCTATGATATCCCTCCAAAAGCATCGTGATTTGTTGCAGATGGAGTATGAGTTTGATAAAAAGAGCTTTGAACATCAATCGAATTTTATTTCTATTGATAAAAAAGTATCAGCGGGTATATGTCGTTATCCCATAACGATATGTCGTTCGTATTATAATTCTCTGAATCAGTATGTTGTGGAGATTCATTCTTCTGTAGAAGAGGAGGATGATCATTTTGAGTATGGAAAATCGGTTGAGTTTTTTCGTGTCAATTTAAATGATGAGGTAAAACCGATTAAGATTACGGCGCAGGTGAGTTATGCGACGCCTGATACACTGGTAGTCGTTTTGCCCAATCGGGATGCTGTCTTGGCATTAGAAAATGCTGACAGAGTGGGCGTGCAATTGAGTTTTGATGAGAGTAGTTACCGAGCCATGTTTGATGCGCTCGATCGTGTGATGAAGGTGAAAGATGGACGGTTGTTCGATTTGCGTGAGATTTTGTTGGGATGTAAAGAGCCTGAGTTCCTTACTTTCAGTCCGATTCGATTTCCATGGTTGAATGCATCCCAGGAAGAGGCGATAAATAAGATATTGAGGGCAAAAGATGTTGCTATTGTGCATGGACCTCCTGGTACGGGTAAGACAACTACTTTGGTGGAGGCTATTTATGAGACATTGCGTCGAGAAAGTCAGATTATGGTATGTGCACAAAGTAACATGGCGGTGGATTGGATTTCAGAGCAATTGGTGGATCGAGGTGTGAATGTGTTACGAATAGGGAATCCGACACGTGTGGATGACAAGATGCTTTCTTATACCTACGAACGCCAATTTGAGTCTCATCCAAAATATGATACTTTGTGGGGAATGCGTAAGACGGTGCGTGAACTGTATCGTACCAATAAAGACAAGGCGATGGCGGTGAAGGAAAAGGCTGAAGCATTGGAATATGAGATTAGAGAATCTCTTTTTGCAGAGGCTCGTGTGGTTGCTTGTACGTTGGTGGGGGCTGCTAATAACTTACTATATGGTCGTACATTTCAATCGCTGTTTGTAGATGAGGCTGCGCAAGCGATAGAGGCGGCTTGTTGGATACCTATTGCAAAGTCTCATCGTGTGATTTTTGCAGGTGATCATAAACAACTACCGCCTACTATAAAATGTTTTGAAGCGGATAAAGCGGGATTGTCTCATACTTTGATGGAGAAACTGACGGAGAGTAAACCGAATGTGGTCTCCTTGTTGAATATTCAGTACCGAATGAATGAGAAGATTATGAAGTTCTCATCGGAATGGTTTTACGAAGGAAAATTGAAGGCAGCGGATGAAGTTCGTTTTCGGGGAATTTTAGACTTTGAAAAACCGATGGAATGGATTAATACTGAATGTTTTGCATTTTCAGAAGAGTATATAGAGCAGACCGCAGGACGAGTTAACAAACAAGAAGCAAATTTGGTCATACAAGTCTTGGAAAATTTTATTGAGAAGATTGGAACACATCGAGTCTTAGACGAACGCATAGATTTTGGTGTGATTTCTCCTTATAAAGCACAGGTTTGTTATTTGCGACATTTAGTAAAGCAAAATAAGGTGTTGAAACCTTTCAGACATCAGATTACCATCAATTCAGTAGATGGTTTTCAGGGACAGGAACGTGATGTGATTATCATCAGTTTGGTTCGTTCGAATGATGAAGGAAATATCGGATTCTTACGTGAGTTACGTCGTATGAATGTGGCTATGACACGTGCAAAGATGAAACTATTTATTATTGGTAACGTGGCAACCTTGACAAAACATCCGTTTTATCGGAAATTATACGAGAGTATGGAATGATGAGTTGGGTTGATTCTATGTGAGATACACTATTTGTTCTGGAGTTTTTAGTTAGAAAAAATTACCAGAATTTATTCAAATTTTCATTGTATTCAAAACCAGCAGAAGCAAGTTTACTGATGAGTTCTTCTTTCTTGATGTTTAAATCATCGCAAAGAATATCGAGCGAAGGATATTCATCTCTTAGTTTCATATTGATGAAACTGAAAAGCATGTTAATGTCTTGTGGTAAATTGTCCATTTTTAAATAGAAAAACGTTTTCCTACCCAGATGCCTATCCATGTGAATAAAAGGCAGACGAAAAGGGTAGAGATGATATAAAGAAATGCTGTTGAATATTTCCCGCATTGTAGGAGGTTGAGTGATTGCGCGGAAAAGGTTGAATAGGTGGTGAATCCACCACATAGACCGACAGTACATAGAAGTAATGTAAAGTCTTTACTAATCAGAGAAGCAAAGAGTCCGAAGAGGAATGAACCGATACTATTGACGCACAATGTTCCGATAAAAGCGGGATAAACAGTAGAGGCGAAAAGGCATGTCACTGCATAACGTAGCATACTACCGATGGCACCTCCTAATCCTACTAACAAGAAATTTTTTAGCATACACTTATTTTTGAATGCAAAATTATCAATTTTTTTGGTTCTGTGATGAATTTAAATCTCTTTTGTCCAAATCTCAATGAGTTCATTCTCTTGTTGAAGTGTGCATTTTCAAAATATTTCTTTTGAGTATTTAAATATCGTTTTGGCCATTTATTATTTTTTCTCTTATTTCACAATCACCTTTTTACCATTTGCTATGTAGATTCCGGCATTAATTTGTTTTTCAACTTTCATGCCTGCTTGTATATAGAATTGGTCTATTAACTGTCCGTTTATCGTATAGATGGTAATCCAATTCCCGTTTCCATATGTTTCAAAGATTAGAGAACCTTCGCCTTCATAAACAAGTAGTGATGATGTATTGCTTGTATTCTCTTGTAGTTCAGAAAAGTCACCAGCTAAAGCTTTCACTTCTTTCTTTGAAAGAATGATCCAACGTTGTTGACTGGCTGAGTTTTGATGGTCGAATTGAGTGGCAGATATGGAAATGTTTCCATTATTGATGGTAGCGGTCAAAGCCATTGGTCTGTTACTTCTTCTATCATTGAAAGTTATCCAATAAGATTTCAGATTGAAGTAATTGTTCACAACGTTTTGTCTAGATCCTAATAATTGTATTTTGAAATTCTCGTACATACTTTGTAAGATACTCTCATTGTTGTTGTTTAGCGTCACATTGTTTAGAATGTTGCGGAATTCATACATTTGTGAACTTGCATTGAAACAAATTTGCCATTCCAATGATTTGTCGGATAATGCCTCTTTCCAATCTGTTGATTTTATACTGATTCCGTTAGATAATGTTGATTGAAGCATGGTTGGAATACTACCGATGTTTTCATTTGCTGTTAATATATAGTATGTCTCATTATCATCATGCATGAATGTGTAGGCTGGGGAAGCGAAGGCTCCAGAGACAGGTGGCAAGTTGTCTTCTCCTAATGCTTGCATGATTAAAGCGTTTGCATAGTATAAGATGCGTGTTCCATCATCTTCATGTGCACCATTGATTCCGTAAGGCCAGAAATGGGTGTTATCACCATGTAGTTGAGCACTGTTGTCATTATCAAGGAAACGGACCACCTGATCGGTTCTTTCTCCTAACCAGAATCCTTTGCTTGTCTCTTGTCTGTAGATGGCTGAGTTGTACCATGTCTCGGTTGTACCCACACCTGCAGCGTGACACATCTCGTGTTGAATCGTTCCTGTACGTTGGTAACTGGCATTCGGTCCTACACGCATAGAGCCTCCATAACTACAATCTGCGGTTTCTGTATTTGCTCCATACGAAACAGAAAGGTGAAGACCTTGTATGCTGGTGATATTGTTCCATACATTAACGGCATCGTCGATGGCACTATTGATTCGTTTGTTCTCATCTTCGGATCCTCCATTGTTATAGGTCCATGTGATATTTCCCATAGGAAGAGTACAGATCCTGATGCTTTCTCCGTAGCCTACAGCGTAACCGTTGGTGATAGCGTATGGACGAATATAATAGAGTGAGGAGGGTAGTAAGCCATCCATCACGTAGATACTTCCATTGTTGTTATAAGAAAGGGTGGAACGATTGTCTAATACGGTTGGATTCTTATGTGTACTCCAACAGAATCCTTTTTCAATGATGTTGTTTCCAGAGAAAGAGGCACGACCGAAAGCCATAGTAGCTCCTCGTGCGTGGCGCGGATCTGTTGTAACGGATGGAACGGGTCCTGTGGCATTCTCCAGTTTTTCTCTGAATTCAGCTTGTGCAAGAGAATTTTGAGCCTCTTTTATAGCTCTGCGTAAGGAGACTGAAATGTCAGAAATAGTTTCCATGGAAGGATGGTTCATCCAATTTTCTGCTTCCGTAATAACGTCGGATAAGGTTTCCTGACACTTGCTACCGATATTCTTTTGAATGAGATCTTTTGCCACGTCAATCCTCTTTTGAAGTTCTGCTTTATAATCATCTATTGTGGCAGCTATGTAATAGAGACGGAAGTTATCCACTGCAATCCAGTTTCCTGTGGCATTGCGAGCAATAAATCCAAGGGTTAACTCATCTTCTATATGAGTGAATTGAAGTGTGTATTCTTTTGTGTCGGAAACTTGTACACTATCGTTTTCTGCTGTAATCCATGCACCTGATTGACCACCTTTACCATCTTGTGTGTTTTGTGCATTGACTTTCAAAATGTAGATTCCTTTAGGAACATCTTTACCAAGTGTTTGGAGAACACTGGCATTACCGACTTGAGAACCTGTGGAAATCCATTTTTCAACGTAAGTATTACCTGATTTTTGTGTGAAGGATGTATTAGTTTGTGTTTGTAGTTCGCTTTGACTCCAACCTGTGAATCCTTTTTCAAAACTTGGATTGATGATGAATTCTGTTACATCCGAAGGATTGTCAGAAGAGGCATTTGCCCATTCATATAAAACTAACTGTTTTTGGATGTTTTCATTCGCTTTGAAAAGGTCTGCGTAGGAGGCTGAGGCGTTATCATTTACACTTTGGGCATCATCGATGGCTTGTTTAAGGTTTGCTGCATCGTTTCCTGTACCTGTTCCGTATGCGGAATTTGCGGTTGAAAGGGAGGTGCTTAAAACAGAGCGCATATTGGAAGTCAGTGTGTTATCATTTCCAACAAGAAAAATTTTCACAAAATCAACCACCACCTTGGCAGAGTTGGCAGAACCACCTGATGCACCTTTGAAACCTATTTGAATGCGACCTTCTGTAGACGAGGAGAGAGAGAATGTTACTTCGTCTAAGGTCCAACTATTCATATTGAAAGAGGATACTGAGGAAAGATGTGAAGAAGCATTGCTATTGTCGGGTATCCAACCCAATAAACTCGATCCACTGGCAGAGTTGCTACCGTTATAGAATGCTGCTTGTAGTTTGTAAGAACCCGATGGAAGGGTAACATTCTGGTAGTATTTAAGTGATTCATCCCAACCTGTACTAAGGACGAGACAACCACCTTTCGAACCATTGTAACCCGAAGATGGAACTTTACCATTGGTATTGAAGGTTTTAGATGTACCTAATTCATAAATTCCTGTAACGGTATAATCAACACCGATATCTTTATTCCAACCATAGATGGATAGAATTTCCTGCGCTACATTTCCGTAGTCGGAAGCTTTATAGTCGTAGTAGTTAGCATTATCGAAGCCTGCATTTTCCAAATAAAGGTCTGTGACATCAATATCAGCCCACGCGAAAGAGCTCGCTAAGATAAATGTAAGAATGGTTAAAATGCGTGTTTTCATGGTATGAGATGTAAATATATAAAGTTAGAAGGTTGAATGATAGCAATTTGTTGAGACAAAGATATATGTTTTATTTGAGTCTGATATGAAAATCAGATTTTTATTTAACGATATCTTTATGAGGATAGATTCGTACATCAAAACTTTTTGTGTTTATTAGATTCGCAGTCGTACATCATTGAACCTTAGTGGGGCTTCATATCTATGGCAATTAATTTTTGTGTTTAACGGATAGAAATAGCAAAAATTCTTAATTCTTTTTCTTTCATTAGAGTGCAATAAGAATGATTGTAATATTGGAGATACAGACAATGCTGAATCCAATTAACAATTCCTTCCAGATTCTTTTGTTAGAGAAGAATATGCCATACAACATTTGAACGAAGTTGTTACTGATGATAGCTTGTAGAGCCGATAGTACCAATGTTGCCCCTGATATTTGTGTGTAATCAGATTGAAACAAGTTGATAATGAATGGATTTATATCGGTTACACCGACTAAAATGGATAATACTTTCAATCCTGCGTCACCAAAATACATAAGGGTATAATGGGTGGCTAAGGTGAAACAAACGAATAGTACGGCAAATAGGAGAGCCACTTTGAATTCAAGAGGGTTCTTATCTTCTATTTCACTGGGTTTGCATAACGATTTGTTTTTGTTGCTCTTGTAATAGTAAAACAGAGCGATACCACCAGTAACACAGACCATAATGACAAATACGAACCAGTATTGAGTCATTAGGGCGAAATTAAATATACCTAGTAAAATAAGAATTCGTAGATATAGCATAGAGATGGCGCAGAAGATTGCGGAGACATATTCGTATTCCTGTCCGATGGCATCTTTCGCCTTTTTAGCAAGAATGATGGTTGTGGCGGTACTACTATACAAACCACCTAAAATACCCGTGACAATAACGCCGCTATTTTTGAATATATATTTTTTAGCCAGGTAACTTATGTAGGAGATACCCGAGATGACGACTGTAGCCAACCAGATGTTGTAGGGAGTCAGTCCGGAACCTTCGATGATTTCAATTTTAGGAAGAAGCGGTAGAATGATACCTGCGATGATTAGGAACTTCGCTAAGTTGATAAATTCTTCATCGTTCATTGTTTGGGTGAAACGGGCGAATTTCTCCTTCATCTCTGTTAGGATCAATACAGCTACAACAACCAGTAGTGTAATGGTGATAGACATTTTGTAGGTGATTGGAGCTAAACAATAGGTGATGAGAGCGATCACGATGGAGGTGATACCCATGTGGTTACGGACGAATATCTTATGCGCGTAGGTGATACTGAGTAGTACAGCTAATGCAGCGCCACCGCAAAGAAAAGGTGTAAGACTGCCATCACCGATGACAAAAAGAATGTATCCAAGAATTCCAATCAGTGTGAAGGTTCGGTCAGAACCAAAAGTTTTGGATTCCTCAGCGTTTTTTGAAAATAATTTTCGTTGAGAAAGACCGATAACCAGTGACATCAGTGAGACAACAATAAAATTTATGAAGTCCGTGGAAAGTATGTTTGTCGTTGCAATATCCATAATGTTATATTTTATTTATATACAAATATAGCAAGGCGCTTTGATAAATCAAAATATTAGGGTGGAGAAGTTACATTCTGACCACGGCTCTACTGGTTCGTGGCGAATACGTCTTTACAATTTTCTACACCAAACATTTCGTTTTGTTTCTGATAGTCTATATTTTTGTATCAGCCTTACGATTAAGTCTTGCTTGCACTCTTAGAGGATCGTCCAGTTTTGTAAGAGTGATTTGCACAATTTTCAATGTCGTACGGGGTAAATGACAGGACAAAAAACTTCGTTTTGCTAGAAAAAAGCGAATTTCTGAGTTGGAGTAGAAAATCTGCCAAATACAATTGCTAAATGACAATGTGGACATTTGCATGCTTTTAAGATTTTAAGGGGATTTCAATAAATTGCTTTGTAGTGATTTTGAAAGTTTTGTCAGACAGATTGTCGATTTGAACGAAGGTGCAGTACGGGCACTGTGACTGAGTGAAAATCAGCAAGATGGCGACAAAAATTCAAAAGCGCACAAAAGATGAAAGAATAACCTCTATTAAAAAATATTTAATAATCGGGGAATTTATAGAAGTCCCCTTAAATAAAAAGATGAAAAGAAAATGAAAAAAATTACCATCATCGACAAAGATTACAAACAATGGATTAGCGAACTCAGCAGCCGTTATCGCCAAAGTCAGGTTAAGGCCGCCGTCAAGGTAAACTCAGAAATGTTGCGTTTCTATTGGTCGCTTGGACATGATATTGTTGAACGGAAAATGGAGAACACCTATGGTAGTGGATTTTTCAATCGCCTTAGTGCTGATTTACAACGTGAACTACCTGATGCAAAAGGCTTTTCGCCCATTAATACAAGATATTTTAAAGCATTTTATGAATTATACTCTCCATTGCAGCAAAATCTTCCGCAACTTGCGGAAGAATTGTTTTTTATTCCTTGGGACCATCACCGTCGTATCATTGATAAATGTAAGGACAATCCTCAAAAAGCATTATTTTTTGTTCAAAAGGTAAAAGATAATAATTGGAGCAGGGCAGTGCTACTCAATTTTCTTGATACAGACCTTTATGAGCGCGAAGGAAAGGCAATGACGAACTTTAAAATATCATTGCCAGCACCCAATGGTGATTTAGCACAACAAATAATCAAGGATCCATATTGTTTTGATTTTCTGTCTCTCTCGAAAAAATATACCGAAAAAGAACTTAAGGATGCACTTATGGACAACATACAGAAATTTCTGCTTGAATTGGGAAACGGCTTTGCTTTTGTAGGTAGAGAGGTTCGTGTTGAAGTTGGAGAAACTGAAAAGTTCATAGACATGCTGTTTTACAACATAAAACTTCATTGTTATGTAGTACTGGAAGTGAAAGTTGAAAAGTTCGATTTTTCAAATGTTGGACAACTTGGCGGGTACATTGTTGCAATAAATCATCAACTAAAGGGCGAGAACGATAACCCGACCATCGGACTTCTGGTTTGCAAGTATAAAGATAGTGTGGAAGCCCAATATGCGTTGGAATCCTCGTCACAACCTATAGGCGTGTCTGCATACCAACTTTCCAAACTGATACCAGAAAATTTTAAGTCGTCGCTTCCTGCTATTGAAGAACTTGAAAATGCATTGGAACACACAAACGAAAATGTGAAAAAATGAGTATATAAGTTTTTATTGGTTCGTGGCGAATGCATCTTTACAATTTTCTACACCAAACATTTCGTTTTGTTTCTGATAGTCTATATTTTTGTATCAGCCTTACGATTAAGTCTTGCTTGCACTCTTAGAGGATTTATCGGTTTTATAAGAGTAATTTGCAAATTTCTCAGTGTCGTGTGAGGTAAATAGATGAAAAAAAACAGAAAGATGAACGATACTATTGATCAAATGATACCAAACGCTTTGATTGACGATGTCCGCACAATCATAGCAAACGCTCGTGCGAATGCCGTGCGAAGTGTTGATTTTTGCCGTGTGCAAATGTATTGGAACTTGGGTAGAAGAATATTCGAGGAAGAACAACAAGGAAAGGACAGAGCCGATTATGGAGCATACATTGTGAAAACCCTTGCTGAGAATTTGGAAGCCGAGTATGGAAGCGGATTTTCGAAACGTCAATTGGAATTATGTCGACAATTTTACCGCATTTATCCAATTGCGAACGCAGTGCGTTCGCAATTAAATTGGACACAGTATCGTCTTCTTATTCAAATTGATGATCCCGACAAACGGGAATATTACGAATTAGAATCAGTGAATCATGCATGGACGGCGCGGGAGACGGAACGTCAGATTAACAGTCAGTTGTACGAATGGCTTCTGTTGAGCAACGACAAAGAAGCAGTGCTTGCTGTGGCACGCAAGGAAAGAATTCCGGAAACACCACAGGAAATTATCAAAGACCCGATGGTGCTGGAATTTCTGGGATTGGAACGCACCCCATCCTATTACGAAAAAGATCTTGAAAGTACCATCATCACGCATATCACTGATTTCCTTTTGGAAATGGGCAATGGTTTCACTTTTGTGGCACGTCAGAAACGTATTCTTTTGGAAGATGATGAGTTTTTTGCCGACCTTGTTCTTTATAATCGACTCTTGAAATGTTTTGTCATTGTCGAACTCAAGACGGGCAAACTCACCCATCAGGATCTGGGACAGTTACAAATGTATGTTAACTACTATGACCGTACCGAAAAATTAGCAGAAGAAAACCCGACAATAGGCATTCTGCTATGTACAAGCAAGAACGATACTGTCGTGAAGATGGCTTTGCCAGAAAACAACCAAACGATTCTTCCGAGTGAATACAAACTCTATCTTCCAACCACGGAGCAACTTGTAAAAGAGATCAATGAAGTGAAAATGCTTGCTCAAAAATAAGTCGAATAATAATTACAAAAATTCATGATATTACCACAAAACAACAAACTTCCGATTTCCTATCTTGCTGAAATTTTCAACAACACCACTGCTACATATAAGTTTTACTGGTTCGTGGCAATGCTTGATATCCTTGTAAAAGAGCGTAAGACGAGAATATCGTTTTGGGAAATCATTGCTGGGATGGTGTCGGAATCATGGTATCCGATTCATTATTTCAAACTCTCATTTGGCAAGGCCGATTCATTGTTTGATAGATCACTTGAAATCCAAAATGCATTTCAAATTTCAATTGAATCTGACAAGAAAATAATTAAGGAATATTTGCTTGATAATCTAGATAATACAAAAAAGTATCTGCGTGTTTTTACACTCAATGTGCCATATCGATTCCTTTCGCCTTGGATAAAATACACTTACGATGAAGACGTGATAAATAAATCGCAAGATTTTGAAAACCAATGCCTTTATGCAATCTATGGAGATGAAATCGTAATCAATGATATTTGGGTTGATTATCTTACGGAGAATTACATAATTCTGCGGGATTTTGCTTTTTGGAACCTGGCCGAATTTCTGCAGAAACGCAATCCGAATGTGCCTGACGTGCCATCGAAACTTATAAAGCCGATTTTGCGAGACTCTCTTACGAAGCAGCATAAGTTTTGGGACACCTACATTGAAACAGTTGGAAGTATCAATTGCATATATACTGGCAAACCGATTTTTGCGAAACAATACGATTTAGACCATTTTGTGCCTTGGAGCTTCGTTTCACACAATCTTTTGTGGAATTTGATTCCTGCTGATCCGAGTGTCAACTCGTCGAAAAGTAATAATCTGCCTCCGTTGGACGTCTATTTAAAACCATTTGCAGATGTTCATCATGACGCATTGAAAATATTGTACACTAAAAATCCAAACAACACTTTATTGGAAGATTATCTTATGGTTTATGACTCTGTTCCTAACTTGATAAATCTTTCCGATGAGGAATTTTACAATGTTTTCAAAAAGACATTTTCTCCAATGGTTCAAATAGCGGAAAATATGGGATTTAAAAATTGGAAACTATGAAAAAGATAAAAAACAATCCTCATCTTACAGCCAAAGAAAGAACATCGATTTCTTTTCCTACTCGTTGGCTAAAACAAAACAATCTTTTGAAAGGCGAAATTCTTGATTTCGGCTGTGGTTTTGGTTTCGATACCGACCAACTTCAAAAAGAAGGTTTTGACATTGTCGGTTACGACAATTACTATCGTCCAGAATATCCCGCAAAACGTTTTGACACCATTATATGTAATTATGTTCTCAATGTGCTTGAACCAGAAGAACAGGCGGATGTGCTGATGTCGGTTTCGGAATTGTTGAAGCCAACAGGAACGGCATATTTCACGGTTCGCCGTGACCTGAAAAGCGAAGGTTTCCGTATGCACTTTGTACACAAACAACCAACATATCAATGCAATGTAGTACTACCGTACAAGAGCGTGTTTTCAAACGAAAACTGTGAAATTTACGAGTACAGACATTTCAACAAGACTGATTACAAAAAGAAATATGTTATAGAGCAAGATTGTCCATTTTGCAACTTGAATCCGAATGTGGAGTTGCTGAGCGAAACGGCAACTGCTGTAGCATTTTTCGACGGCTATCCAGTCAGCAAGGGGCATACACTGATAATTCCTAAACGTCATGTAGCTGATTA
The DNA here is from genome assembly GCA_024401435.1 of Paludibacteraceae bacterium. GTDB lineage: Bacteria > Bacteroidota > Bacteroidia > Bacteroidales > Paludibacteraceae > UBA1181. The sequence continues at coordinate 13,993 of JAKSLB010000030.1, forward strand.
TTTCGAGCTGACCACTCACGAACAACGAGCTTTGTGGCTTTTGGTAAATCACTGCAAGAAAATCCTCACAGAACGCTACAACCCCGATGGTTTCAATGTTGGCATAAACGTTGGCGAATCTGCAGGACAAAGTATCTTTCATGTACATATCCACTTAATTCCTCGCTACAAAGGCGATGTTGAGAATCCGAAAGGTGGAGTGAGGGGAGTAATACCATCAAAACAGAAGTATTGATATGGGAAATCGCATAAATATATTGGAAATTTTAGAAACGTCTCCAAGCATCATCTTGCTAAGAGCAAAGAAGTGTGATATAATACTTGAATTTTTCTCAAGCGTTTTTGATACGAATTCTGTAATCTCGTATGAAAATATTCGTACTCAATTGGTCGACTTTTTAAATAACCGTGAAGTAGTAATCGATGAAGAAAGTGATATTCAAATTTCTGATACATTAGAAGAAAGGGCAGAGAAATATATAAAAAAATGGACGGAGAACGGATTCTTAACAAATTATAGAAACGAAGATGGAGAGATATATTATGAACTTTCTTCTCATTCAAGCAAGGTTATTGATTGGGTATCAGGATTAAAACAAGAAGAATATGTAGGAACAGAATCTAAATTCAAAACGATAATCACGCAACTTAAAGAGTTGGCGGAATACACAAATGAAGATAAAGAGAAGCGCTTGCAATTATTGGAAGAAAAAAAATTGGAAATCAATCAACAAATTCAACGAATGAAGATGGGTGAAGATGTTAATGTGTTTGAAGAGTTCCAAATTATTCCTCGTTTTCAGCAAATTACTAAGTTGGCTAAAGAACTACTATCTGACTTCAAAGATGTTGATGATAATTTCAAGGTTATTATCAAAGAAATATATAAGAAACAGATAGACCCTTCATTGAACAAAGGTGGAATACTGCAATTTACATTTGATGCATTGAATGAGTTGAAATCAAGTTCACAAGGAAAAAGTTTTTATTCATTTTGGGAGTTTTTACAAACACGCGAAATGCAAACTAATCTGGATTCGCTTATTACGGATTTGTTTCAGACTTTGGAAGAAAGAAATATTGTTGTAAATGATACATTCTTACAAAATATGGTATCATACCTGTATAATTCAGGGAGAAAAGTATATCAGACTAACGATAAAATGGCTGTAAAATTAAGCCATATCATTCGTGAAAGCGAGGTGTCAAAGTCGGATGACACAAAACGCATTATTCAAGGAATCAAAAAGATATTAATTGATGCTTCTATAAAAGATACAAATCCTGACATATCGTTGGACGTTGATGATGGGTTGGAAATAAACATTCCTTTTGATAGGAAGATTACATTTGAACAAAGTGAAAACAAGGAATACACTTTGAAACCAGAATCAAGTGTTCTTTCAATTGAAGAATTGAGTGAGTTGGGAAAAGTGTTTGGAAATGTAATAATCAACAAAAAAGAGTTGGAACATAATATTAAACAGATTTTGAATAATCAAAGTCAAACAACATTGGTCGATGTTATTACGCAAAATCCTTTAAAACAGGGACTGTCAGAGCTTTTCGCATATTTCAGCATATTAAACAAATTTCAGCATACGGTCAACGAAAAAAAATTGCAACCTATAATGTTTGATTATGAAAATAATAAACAGATTCAAATTCCAGAAATAATTATTTCACTATGAACGGCATACAACCATATTCAAAAGCCATCGTCGGTTTACTGAAGAAAACCGTCGAGAAGAACTCTCCGATTTGGAACGATATTATCAATTATCAAATTGAAATTCAAGACTATTTGTCTGTTATTGGATTGGAACTAATTGTCAAAAAAGATGAAGGATTTGCTTTTGTCAAACAAACTGTTAGTGACGATGATACTACTCTAAATTTGGTTTCACGGCGTCAAATCGGCTTTGAGGCTTCTATTGTCCTTGTTGTATTGCGTCAAATTCTCGAAGATTATGATAGTAATCCAACGGAAACACAGTCAATGGACAAGATAATAACCAACAATGAGATTAAGGATGAAGTCAGGTTATTCTTGCCAGAAAAATATGACAAGGCTAAGTTGGAAAAGGATTTAGATAGATATATTCAGACTATTGCTGATTTAGGATTTTTAAAAGAAGTTAAGCGTAATAATGATGAAATTCGTTATAAAATACACCGAATCATTAAAGATAAAGTTACGCTCGAAGATTTAGATAGGTTCAAAAAAACATTGGAAGAATATGCAAATGCAATATGATTTATTTACAACTGATTCGGATAAAGCAGGATACCGATTGAATTATATGGAAATATTCAATTGGGGTACATTCAATGGGAAAATATATAAGATTGCACCTCAGGGCAATAACTCGTTGCTTACAGGTGCCAATGCATCAGGTAAAAGCACATTGATTGATGCTTTGCTGACATTGTTTGTCCCTTCTAAAAAAGATAGATTTTATAATCAATCGTCAGGAGTTGAGAAAAAAGGAGACAGAACAGAAGAAACATATGTGTTGGGAAACTATGGCAACATTCTATCTGAAGGCGAAGTGACCACTAAAAGCCAACAACTTCGAGACAAAAACACATATTCAGTTATATTGGCATCATTTGTAAATAATCGTGAAGATGTAGCTACATTATTTCAAGTTCGTTGGTTTTCTAATGGAGATTTGAAATGTTCATATGGCTTTTCATATAAACCTCTTACTATTAAAAATGATTTTTCGGAATTCAGCGGAAGCAAAGGCGAGTGGAAAAAGGTATTAGAGAAGCGATACAACACAAATGTTCCAAAAAAACAAATAGACTTTTATGACACCATAAAAGATTATAAAGACAGAATTATTAATATTTTAGGATTACATTCTGAGAAGGCACTAACGCTTTTTAACCAAATTGTTGGAGTTAAAGTGCTAAATGATTTGGATGAATTTATTCGCAATAATATGCTTGAACAACGTGATGCAGAAAATGAATATATCCAATTAAACGAAAGTTTTTCTACACTAATTGAAGCCCAAACGAAAATTGAAAAAGATAAAGAGCAAATTGCGCAGTTGGAACAGATAGACCAAAAAGCGAAACAATTAGAATCTATCAATTCTGCACATTACAAAATAAAAGAAACCAAAGAATATGCTGATTATTGGTTCGCTCAAAAGAGTGTTGAACTGGCTAATTCAAAATTAGTTGAATTGAATAACAAAGTCGTAGAATTAAAAGAACAACTCGCAAAATTGAATGATGAAAAAGAGCAATTGAAACAACAAGAAAGGACTTTGTCAATAGACATAGAAAATGACAATGTCGGTAGACAAATAAAAGATTTGGAACGAGAGATTAGAGGTCTTGAATCTACGAAACAGAATCGTCAAAGAAAACTTGAAGAATACAATAAAAAGGTGATTGTTGTTGGACTTGACAAAGATCCATCAAATGAGAAATTTAATGAAACCCGAGAAAACGCTAGAAAAGAAAAAGTCAATTGCCAATTAGAATTAGAATCTCAAAATGAAAAAATGCGATTGGCAAAGAACAAAGCAGATTCATTGAAAGATGATATTGACGATAATATTGAAACTCTTAATATATTACAGAAAAATAGAAACAACATCTCTGGTCGTGAAGCCGAAATTAGAGATATGATTTTGCAAGAAATCGGAGCGACACCTGCAGAAATTCCATTTATAGGTGAACTTATCAGAGTTAAAGAAGATGAAAAAGATTGGGAAAATACTATTGAAAAGATTCTGCATAATTTTGCCCTTCGTCTAATAGTTCCAGAAAAGTATTACAAGGTGGTAAACCAGTTCGTCAACTCAAACAATTTGAATGGTAGAATAGTGTACCACAAGTATTCAGAAACAGCATCATTAAGAAGTTTTCAAAAATCATCCCCCAATTGTTTATTGACAAAAATAGAATTCAATTCAAAAAGCAAATATTCAAATTGGGTCGAGGATATTATTTCCGACAACTATAATTATGCCTGTGTTTCAAGTCTAGATGAATTTGCCAAATTTAATGAGAAGGTGGCAACAATTGAAGGTTTGATAAAGTCAACCCATAACAAGCACGAGAAAGATGACCGTCCGCACACAAACAAGCGAGAAAACTATGTTTTAGGTTGGGATAACAAAGAAAAACTATCATCAATTCGTGAATTGGTTAAAAACTTGCAAGAACAACAGACTCAAAATTCTAAAGAAATACGCAATATAGAAGATGAAATCAAAGATATAAATAGAAAAAAAGATTGTTTTGAGTACATTTTCAATGTTTTTACAAAATATGATGATATAAATTGGGCAGAAACAGCACGAGTAATACAAGATAAGACGGAAAAGAAAAGAGAGTTGGAAGAAACCAATGATAAGGTAAAAAAAATGGAAGAACAACTAAAAATTGTTCAAGAATCATTGTCAAAACTTGAAAACGAAACGATAAAAACAAAAGAAAGAGAAATATATCAAATTGAACAAGTTAATGTTGTTGAAGCAAAGAAAAGGCTGTCAGATAGCAACGAATTTCTTTCCAAATTTGGGACTATTGATGTGTCTACTTTTGAAACCGAAAATGTTAAATGGCTTGATGTCAATTACGAGAATATTGAATTCAAGCAAAAGGATTTTCAGAAAGATATTCTGCATCAAGAAGAAACGAACAAATTAAAAAAAGAGCAGACAGATCGTGAAGTTTCTAACTTGATGATTAAATTCAAGACACCTTCGGACGATATTATTTCAAAATTTAAAGACTGGCGTTCTGAAGTACATAATCTACCAGAAAATATTGATTTTGTTGGTGAGTATCAAAAACTTTATGCTAGATTAAAAAACGATGATTTGGTAAAACACGAAAAGGAATTTGACAATTATTTGAAAGAAACTATTACAAATAAAGTTTCTGATTTTAGAATGTTTTTTACCAATTGGGAAAGATCAATAAAAGAAACGATCAGGTCGCTTAATGAGTCACTCAAAGAAATTGATTTCAACACTTCTCCTTCTACCTATATTCAACTTGTAAACACAAGTAAAATCAATGAAGATATAGCAGTCTTTAAGAAAGAATTGGAGAACGCCATGCCTAATTTCCACCTAAATGACACTATTGATGGCAAACGAACACATTTTGAGAACAAAATACGACCATTTATAGAACACCTTAAGGAAGAACCTTGGCGCAAAAAAGTTATGGATGTAAGGAATTGGTTCTCATACAAAGCCGAAGAATTTTTCAAAGAGACAAACCAAAAATACAAGACCTACGAAAGTATGGGGCAATTGTCAGGCGGAGAAAAAGCACAGCTCACTTATACGATTTTGGGTTCTGCCATTGCCTACCAGTTTGGTTTGACAAAAGATGGATTACAAGCCAATTCATTTCGTTTTATTGCTATTGATGAAGCATTTAAAGCGCAAGATGAAGACAAGGCCCGTTATCTAATATCATTATGCAAACAATTACACTTGCAACTTTTGGTTGTAACTCCAAGCGACAACATTCATATTGTCGAAAATGACATTTCTTTTGTCCATTATGTTGAACGATTTGGCAATGAATCTCGTTTATTCAATATGCCAATCGAAATTTTTAAACAAGAACGAGAAAAAAACAATGCCAATGATAACACCAACTGAAATAAAGCAGAAAGCTGAGAATAAATATTGTTTTTATTTACAGTCGATTGTGAATAGAGAATCTTTTTTCCCAATTGTTATTTCTGGCAACAAAAAGCCTGATGAAGATACAGTTAGGTTCGAAAAAGAATTAACCGATTTGATTAATCATTCAAAAGAGAAAAAAGAATATGGTTACACAATTGACTATCAAACCATAAAAACAAAAAAACATGGTGAGCAAGACATACCTGTTTCAATTAGTTTTCAAGCCGAATCTGATTATTTGAAATACATACAAAAAGAAAAAGATACAGAGAAATTCAAATCGGATGTAACAAACATTATCTCGTTGTTTCCTGAATTGAAAGATTGGATTATCAAATATCCAAAGAAGGTGATTGAAAATGATTGGAAAAGTATATTGAAGGTATGCCAATATTTTAAGAACACTCCAAATCCACAACTTTATATTCGAGAATTACCAATACAAGTTCATACAAAATTCATTGAAAATAATAAAGGTATTCTTAAAGAGTTATTAGATATAATATTAGTAGATAACATTGATGAAAGTGAAAAGCGTTTTGAAACTCGGTTTCATCTCAAATATGATGAGCCAATTGTACGCTTAAGAATATTAGACACGTCTATTAGTGAATCGTTTTTTTCTGGTGTTGATGATTTAAGTATTCCAATCAGCAGATTTCAGTATCTATCTTTGCCTATACAAGCGGTGTATGTCGTTGAAAACAAAATAAACATGTTGACATTTCCAAGAATAAAAGATAGTATTGTAGTTTGGGGACATGGTTTTGGAGTGGATGTAATGAAAGATGTAGAATGGATGAAGTCAAAAAAAAATATTTTACTGGGGAGATTTGGATGCACAGGGATTTCAAATTCTTTCAGAAATCAGAACACACTTCAAACAGGTTAAAAGTTTTCTGATGGACAGATTAACATTTGACCGTTTTTTTGAAAAAGATTCAGGTACAAAAACTAATGTAGAAAAAGATCTGGTTCTTACGCAAGATGAAAATGAAATGTTCAAATACTTAAAAGAAAACAACTTTCGATTAGAACAAGAAAAAATTCCATTTGAATACGTATTAAAACATATTCCAATTGTTTGCTGTTGACATACTGATGCAAACAATGGAAGTATACGCTAACTATGGTTTCCATTTCATGGAAGATAAGCTTATTAGATCGATAACATCATCAAAAAAAAACGGACATCATCCCATGTCCGTTTTTTCCCTTTTATATCAACTAGAATTATTTCTGTCTAATAAATATATTGATAGGAGTACCTGTGAAATTCCATTCCTCACGTAATTTGTTTTCCAAAAAGCGTTTGTATGGCTCCTTTACGTATTGTGGTAAGTTGGCGTAAAAAACGAATGTTGGAATCTGTGTGTCTGGTATCTGACTGACATATTTAATTTTGATATACTTACCTTTGATGGATGGTGGCGGATAGTTTTCGATAATTGGTAAGAAGAATTCATTTAATTTACTAGTCGAAACCTTTCTTTTCTTATTATCATACACCTCTTTTGCCGTTTCCAACACTTTGAATATACGTTGTTTGGTTACTGCTGACGTGAAGATGATTGGAAAATCATCAAATGGGGCGAAACGTTCACGAACAGCTTTCTCCATGGTAAGAGTACTTTTAGAATCCTTGTTTGTAATCAAATCCCATTTGTTAATACAAACGACAATTCCTTTTTTGTTCTTCTGAATGAGTTGAACAATGTTCATATCTTGTGCTTCGATACCACGTGTGGCGTCAATCATCAAAATACATACATCGGAATCTTCGATGGAACGGATGGATCGAATGACAGAAAAATATTCCAAGTCTTCTGTCACTTTCCCTTTCTTACGAATACCTGCTGTGTCTACTAAATAGAAATCAAACCCGAATTTAGAAAAACGTGTGTTGGTGCTGTCTCTGGTTGTACCCGCAATATCTGTCACAATATATCTGTCTTCACCGATGAATGCATTGATAATCGATGACTTACCTGCGTTTGGACGACCAACTACAGCAAAACGAGGAAGATCATCTTCTTCAGTTTCTTCCACCTTCTTAGGAAGTGCTTTGAGTACCAAATCAAGTAAATCTCCCGTTCCAGAACCTGAGATAGAAGAGATATTGCTCGGATCTCCCAATCCTAGTTTGTAAAACTCGGCAGAGTAGTATTGTGCATCAATATTATCTACTTTATTACAAATCAGAATGACAGGCTTTTTATTTCTTCTAAGAATTTGTGCCACTTGTTCGTCTAAGTCTGTTACACCGCTCATAACATCCACAACGAAGAGAATAACATCAGCCTCTTCAATGGCAATTTTTACCTGTTTGCGTATCTCTTCCTCGAAAATATCATCAGAGTTGACAACCCATCCTCCTGTATCTACGATGGAGAATTCTTGTCCGCACCATTCCACTTTACCATACTGACGGTCACGGGTAGTTCCAGCCTCCTCGTTAACGATAGCACGACGAGTCTGTGTGAGACGATTGAATAATGTGGATTTTCCCACATTAGGTCTTCCTACTATAGCTACTAAATTACTCATAATACATAATCTTAGGGTTAGTGAATGGAAAAGATTTTTTATTCTGGTTGATAGCCAAACTCTTTCAGTTTTTTGTCTTTGTTTCGCCAATCTTTTTCAACCTTGACATATAATTCCAAGAAGACTTTTTTCTCGAAGAAAGCTTCAATGTCTTTTCTGGCTTCCGTACCAATCTTTTTCAACATTTTTCCGCCTTGACCGATGATAATGCCTTTTTGAGAATCTCTTTCCACAAAAATAACGGCGTTGATACGAATCAGTTTATTGTCTTCCTTAAATTGCTCAATAGCAACCTCTACAGAATAAGGAATCTCTTTGTCATAATTGGTCAGAATCTTTTCCCGTATGATTTCAGTCACAAAGAAACGTGCAGGCTTGTCTGTTAATGCATCTTTTTCAAAGAATGGAGGAGAGTCGGGTAGAAGATCCTTGATTCTTTTGAGAAGATAGTCTAAATTAAAGTTGTTTTTGGCGGAAATGGGAATGATTTCAGCTTCTGGAAGAAGAACTTTCCATTTGTCTACCAATTCAATCAACTTAGGTTGGTCTGTCAAATCAATCTTGTTGACAACTAATATGACAGGAGCCTTTTGTTTCTTTACTTTTCCTAGAAAATCTGCATTTTTTTCTGCGTTTTCCACTACATCTGTCACATATAGAATGATATCGGCATCCGTAAGAGCACTGTTGGAGAAATTGAGCATGGACTCTTGTAGCTTGTAATTAGGCTTTAAAACACCCGGAGTGTCTGAATAGACAATCTGGAAATCTTCTCCATTGACGATTCCTAAAATTCTATGACGTGTAGTTTGCGCTTTAGAAGTGATAATAGATATCTTTTCACCAACTAAAGCGTTCATAAGTGTGGATTTTCCAACATTGGGATTCCCCACAATATTTACGAAACCGGATTTATGCATTTTAATAGAAAATTTTTGCAAAGATAACGAATTTTGTTGGGTAAGGAAAAAAATGAACTTGAAAAACTCTATATTGGGGATTTCTATAAATTGCTTTGTAGTGATTTTGAAGATTTTGTCAGACAGATTGCTGATTATAGAAGTCCCCCATTATAAATTCTTGCTGTATAAATATATCATTTCCTCTTTTATTTGTATTTTTGCAGTACGAATATAATAAAAAACAATATAAAAATGTTCAGAACAAAAACATGTGGCGAACTCACAATCGCAAATGTGGGTGAAGTCGTTACTTTGGCTGGTTGGGTTCAAAAATCCAGAAAAATGGGAGGTATGACCTTCGTTGATATGCGTGACCGTTATGGTATCACTCAAGTTGTGTTTAATGAAGAGAATGATGCAGCTTTGTGTGAACAAGCCAATAAATTGGGCCGTGAATGGGTAATCCAAGTAGAGGGCGCAGTCGCTGAAAGAAGTAACAAAAACAAAAATATCGCCACGGGTGATATTGAAATCATTGCTAAAAAATTGGTTGTCTTGAATGCGTCTGAAGTTCCTCCTTTCACTATCGAGGATAATTCAGATGGTGGTGATGACCTTAGAATGCAATACCGTTATTTGGATATTCGTCGTAACCCTGTTCGTGAGAACTTGGAATTACGTCATAAAATTGCATTCGAAGTTCGTCGCTATTTGGATAGCCAACATTTCTTGGAAGTTGAAACTCCGGTGTTGATTAAGTCTACTCCTGAAGGTGCTCGCGATTTCGTTGTCCCTTCTCGTATGAATCCCGGACAATTCTATGCTTTACCTCAATCTCCTCAACAGTTCAAACAACTTTTGATGGTGGCTGGTATCGACCGCTATTTCCAAATCGTTAAGTGCTTCCGTGATGAAGACCTTCGTGCTGACCGTCAACCTGAGTTTACTCAGATCGACTGTGAGATGTCTTTCATCGAACAAGAAGATGTTATCAATATGTTTGAGGGTATGATTAAACATATCTTTAAATATGTAAAAGGGGTAGAGTTTGATGGTCCATTTCCTCGTATGACTTGGCACGAATGTATGCGCCTATATGGTTCTGATAAACCAGATATGCGCTTTGGAATGACGTTCGTTGAATTGAAAGATTTGACAGAAGGACGTAATTTCTCTGTCTTTGATTCTGCTAAATTTGTTGTGGGTATCTGTGCGGAAGGTTGTGCAGATTACACAAGAAAACAATTGGATGGCTTGACAGAGTTCGTGAAGAAACCACAAGTGGGAGCTAAAGGTTTGGTTTATGTGAAATATGAAGCAGATGGCTCTTTGAAATCAAGTGTGGATAAATTCTATTCTCAGGATGATTTGAAAAAATGGGCTGAGCGTTTCAATGCAAAACCAGGTGATTTGATGTTGATTCTTTGTGGTGAAGATGCTGATAAGACTCGTAAGCAAATGAATGAACTTCGTTTGGAGATGGGTGAACGTTTAGGTCTTCGTGATAAAAACAAGTTCGCTCCATTATGGGTTATCGACTTCCCATTGTTTGAGTGGAGTGAGGAAGATCAACGTTTCTATGCAATGCACCATCCATTTACAAGTCCTAAGTTGGAAGATGTTCCATATTTGGATAGCGATCCAGGACGAGTTCGTGCAAATGCATACGATTTGGCTATGAATGGAGTAGAGTTGGGTGGTGGATCGATTCGTATTCATGATTCAGAATTACAGAATAAGATGTTCCAATTACTTGGATTCACTCCTGAGAAAGCAATGGATCAATTCGGTTGCTTAATCAATGCGTTTAAGTTCGGTGCACCTCCTCATGGTGGTTTGGCATTCGGTTTGGATCGTGTCGTTTCTATGTTAGCTGGATTGGATTCTATTCGCGACTGTATCGCATTCCCTAAAAATAATGCAGGTCGTGACGTGATGATCGATTCTCCTTCTGCTATTGACGATCAACAATTGAAAGAATTGTGTTTGGAAGTTAAGAATGTGGTGAAATAATTTACATTATATGAGTGAAAGGGATGTGTTGGAATGGCACATCCCTTTTTTATTTTTAGAGGACATGATTAGTTCAAAATAACCGTTACAGTTTTTATACTTGAATTTTATTATTTGGACACCAATAATTGATTTGTCCGAAACTTAAAAAAAATCTGTGCAAGAAGTTGAAACACGCTCGTGGAATTTCTCGTGGTTTTATAATTGATATTCTTTACTTTAATATTTATATTGAATATGTGCTAATTTATGTTGTTGATTAATAGGTGCTTATGGATTAGTTGTTGAAAAATGAAGAAAAAACTTCATGATAATTTTGTATTATTAAAATAAATGGTAACTTTGCAGTACAAAGTACTTTTAAAGTGTAATAGAAATATGGAAAACAAAGAAGTAATAAATACATTATCAGAAATTAGAAATATGATGGCAAAGTCCACAAAGGTATTGTCTTTGAGTGGAATATCATCTATTGTTGTCGGATGTTTTGCTTTGGTGGCATCTTTTATTGCTAATATGATTATCAATAATGAATGGCCACATTATTATAAGGTGAGAGTCTTAATGATAATGTCGGTTGTTTTGTTTCTGTTGTGTTTTGGTACTGTATTGTTTTTTTCAAAAAGAAAAGCAGAAAAGAGTGGAATGGTATTTAAATTTAATCAGACAGTAAAGAAGATGCTTTGGAACTTCTTTTTACCACTGATGATTGGCGGTATCGTTTGTGTGGGTTTGATCTATCAAGGGCATTATGGGTTGACCTCTTCATTTATGTTGCTTTTTTATGGATTAGCGTTGATCAATCTTTCAAATTATACATTCTCGAATATTAAATATTTGGGTTATATTCAATTGATACTTGGTATTATAGATTTTTTGATGATTAAATATTCCCTTTTATTTTGGGCATTGGGATTTGGTATCAGTCATATAGCATATGGTATCTTTTTCTATTGTTACATTGAAAAGAAAAATGAGTGAATATTAATGAATTAACTATTATTGAGATAGTTACAATTAAGTAAATGATTCTATAATGGAAATCGATTTAAAAAATATAAATAAGGCGTTCGAAAGCAAGGTTCGTTTGGGCATCATGTCTGCATTGATGGTGAACGAAGAGTTGGATTTCTCCACTTTGAAGTCACTCATGGAACTTACGGATGGTAATTTGGCCAGCCATACGAGAAGTTTGGAGGAGATGGGGTACATCGAATCGAAAAAGCAATTTATTGGACGTAAACCTAATACCACTTTCCACATTACAGAAAATGGTCGTAAGGCTTTTACCGAACATTTAAATGCTTTAGAACAGTTCTTAAAAATATCAATGAAATAATAAAAATTTTTTTTAACCACATACTTTGAATTTCAAAGTACTTTTAAAATTTTAGAAACATGGAAAATCAGAATTTGAAATTAAACGAAGAACGTAATACGAAATTTGTTAGTTCTTTTAATAAGAAATTAGGTCTTAAATCCTTGCTTATTGGTGTGTTCATTTTATTGTTGTTGATTCCTATCAAGATGATAGAAAGTCAGATTGAGAATCGAGAAAATACTGCACGTTATGCGATGGATGAAGTTTTCAATCAGTGGAGTAACAAACAATTAATTATGGCTCCGAACATAAGTTATAATGTCACTTCTTATTATAAAGATAAGGATGATAAAAAAACTTATTCAACTACAGTAACAAAGCGGGTGCTTCCTAATTCTTTACGAATTAACGGAGAGATTACTTCACAAAAGTTGAAAAGAGGTATATATGAGATAGTTACGTATAATGCGCCATTGGAAATAACAGGTGATTTCTTGTTTACAAATGAAGAATTACAACAACTCCATGAGGCTACATCCAATATGAAAATTAATATTTCATTGTCTGATTTGAAGGGAGTCTCAGAAGAGATTGTATTAACCTTGGATTCTCAGAAATGCACGCTAATTCCTAATGGTGAAGGAATTATCGAAAGATCAAAAGAGTTTTCTTCTTCGATCAATGTCGAAGAATGGAAAGCTGGAGTTTCGATACCATTTAAGATGGTATTGAATTTGAAAGGTTCTCAGTCGTTGAAATTTGTTCCGATAGGGAAGGTGACAAGCGTTAATATAACATCCAATTGTCAGACACCAAGTTTCACGGGTGAATTTTTACCGATTAACAGAGAGGTTAAAGAAGATGGTTTTTCAAGTGAATGGAAGGTTTCATATGTGAATAGATCCTATCCGCAGATGTTTTCAGTGTCAAAAGAATATAAATCATCTTTAGAAGATTCATCTTTTGGTGTAAATTTGTTATTACCAGTTCAGCATTATCAGAAGTCGTTGCGATGTGTGAAATATGCAGAGTTGTTTGTTGTCCTCACATTTGTCATCTTCTTTTTCATTGAAATCATTCAAAAGAAAAAGGTTCATCCGATACAGTATATATTAGTTGGATTGGCATTGACATTGTTTTATTCTTTATTGTTGTCTATATCAGAACATTTAGGATTCACGCCAGCTTATATGATTTCTTCCGTTATGACCATATTGATGTTGACAGTCTATTCAGCGGCAATTCTCAAAATTCGTAAAACGGCCTTTTTTATAGGTGGTGCATTATCCGTTCTTTATATGTATATCTTCATATTGATTGGAATGGAGACGTATGCGTTACTTGCTGGTAGTTTGGGATTGTTTGTCATATTAGCATTGTTGATGTATATTTCACAACGTGTTGATTGGACTCAGGCGGAGTGACCATTTTCCCCCAATATTTAAATTAAACAACGTAACAGGATGTGTCGGAAGATGCGTCCTGTTTTTTTTGATGGAAGATTTCTTAGAATGTCATTTGGCAAATGTCAACAAGAAATTCTTCGTTTATGATTTCCCATTTGTTCTGAATAAGACAAAAAAAAAGGAAAGTTATAAACTTCCCTTTGGTTTTGTTAGTCAAGTAAAAATTACTTACAACCGAAGAATGTTTTCTTTTCTTCGTCATGACTATAGATTGCATTTTCTCTAAGCAACCAGCCTATAGCCATATAAAGTTCTTCGTTTTTACCTTCAAGTTCTTTCTTGATTTGAGCAAATGTCAACTCACCTTTTTCGTTTAGCAAACGCCAAACTTTTCCTGCGTTTTCTCCAATAGAATGTTGTAACATATCAATATATTATGGTTGTTAATATTTATTGCAAATATAGGAATTTATTTTTATTAGTCTAAAAATATCCTTGTTTTTTTTATAAAATTGCTAAAAATAATCGTAAAAAAATGTTAATATAAAGGTAAAATGATGATATAGTCATATATTTGTTGTTGAGTTTGATTTTTATCTAGTTAAATGAATGTTTCTTTTTGATTCATTTTTTGTTTCTAATCAATAATCCTATTTTGTAGTTATGAAAAAGAAAATTAGGAAAAAGGTTATACGTGTTAATGAGAAATAGGGAAGACTTGTATTCGTTAATAAGATGTAAAAAGCAAGAAGGTTTTTGCAGAAAAATGTTGTTAAATAGTTGAAATCGGGAATTTTTGAATAAATTTGCGTGAATTTAGAAATTCATTTAATGAGATGGGTGCTTCTGTGTGTTGATTTTTAGTTTCGATGAAGGATTTTGAAGATAGTTTCGGAAAGGCTGAAAATAGTAAGAATGCGCTTGTGAAGAGAGGTATAGAAATACCCGAGAATAAATTAGTAAGAAAATTTTGTTTCTAAACTGTAAGTAAAAAGCAAATGAAAGCACAACATACGTTGATTTTTCTTTGTGGCGTTCTGTTGATCTTGATAGGAATGTGCATTTTTTATCCAGAAGATGGAATTACAATAGGAGAAAAAACATTTCGATTCCCTTCGTTGACGGAGGCAATGACGAAAGGATATCAAGATAAGGAGTCGGCAGAAGAGAAGTTAAAACGTGCAGAGGAAGAGTTGCGTTTGAAAATTGAACAAGACTCTTTGAATCGAGTATACGAAGCTGAATTGGCAGATTCTATTGCCTATACTGATACATTAAAATCTTATCAAAAATTACTTTTCGAGACGACGGCTAAGATTGATTATCCCAATAATGATCCTTCCGTTTTATATTCCTTTTTTGATTGCTTAGACAAATGTGCACAAGGTAAGGAGTCGATCCATATCCTTCATTATGGTGATTCTCAAATTGAACAAGATCGTATAACAGCATATATTCGTGAAGAATTGCAAAATAAGTTTGGTGGTTGGGGACCAGGTTTGGTACCTGCCATTCAACCTATACCTTCTATGTCTGTTGCTCAGTCGGCATCAGATAGTATTCCACGTTATATTGCAGATGGTACGTTAAGACAAAAATTAGACGGCGATCATTATGGAGTGTTGGCTCAAATGGCGCAAATGAATGGTCGCTTGAGTTTGAATCTATCTTCTAGAAATTGGAAAAAGACCTTTCCTCATGCAAAGAAATTTTCAAAAATCTCTTTGTTAGTGGGTAATACAGATGAAGGTTTTTCTGCTACATTGGTTGCTAATGGAAAAGACTCTGTCCAGACCATTAAGAAAGAGGTGTTAGGTATGACTAAATTAACGTGGCAGTTAAATTCTCCCGTATCTTCTATCTCTTTAAAATTATCAGGAAAAGCTGAATTGTATGGTGTATCAATGGATTCGAAAAGTGGTGTGTTTGTGGATAATATTCCTCTTAGAGGGTCGTCTGGTACATTCTTCACCAAAATTTCCTCTCATTTGCTTTCCGAATCTATGAGCAAAATGAATGTGAAACTAGTCTTAATGGAGTTTGGTGGAAATGCTACTCCATATTTGAGAGATAGTACAAGTATATCTAATTTTAAGAATAGCATTGGTCGTCAGATTGCATATGTTAAGAAATTGAATCCGAAAGCCAATATAATCTTTATTGGTCCTGCCGATATGAATACAATGGTGGATGGTAAGTTGCAATCTTATCCTAAGTTAGAAACAATCATAGATTCTTTAAGAAGTGTTGCATTGGCGAATGGAGCCATGTTCTGGAATATGTATGATGTAATGGGTGGTAAAAACTCAATGCAAAAATGGGTAAGTCATAGTCCTGCTTGGGCAACCACAGATTATATTCATTTTACGGAAAAGGGTGCTAGTCGAATTGCTGAGGTGTTTATGCAATCGTTAAATAATAGTTATGACTATTATCAGTTCTTGAAACGAAATGATAAATGGAGTAAGATAAACTCCAAGACGGAAAATAAGTCAAAGACTAAGACAAAAAAACATTCTAAAAAAAGTACTAGTCAGAAAGCAAAGACTAAATGATGGTGGAGATTTGAGCGATGAAACGTAAATGTTTGTTTATATTATTTCTTTTCTTTGAAATTGTAAATCTTCAAGCGAAGGGGTTTCTTGTAAAAGATTCCGCCGCGTATTATGATTTTATAGTTGATTCATTGAAATATATTCAATATCCTGATTCAATTAATCATCATAGGAGAGATCTCTTTTTTGATAAATTGGACTCTATTGTTTTATGTAGACAAGGGAAAATCAATATTCTGCATATTGGTGGGTCTCATGTTCAAGCGGATTTCTTTTCACATACGGTTAGATGCCATTTGGATTCTATCAATGATGACTTTTTCCCTTCAAGAGGAGTGATTTTTCCTTATAAGGTGGCAAAAACAAACAACCCGACTAATTATAAGGTGACTTCAAAAGGAACTTGGGTTACCTCTAAAAATGTGAAAAAGGAACGTATGGCGCAATTGGGTATGACGGGTATAGCGGTAACAACCACTGATCCTAACGCAGAAATTTCAGTTAAGATGGATGTGGATACAACATATCGTTGGAATTTTACGAGAATCTGTTTGTTAGGCTATTCTGATTCTCTTTGCATACCTTATATGGTAGATACAGATAGTACGTATGTCTATCCAACGTACGATGAGTGTACTGAATCATATATGTTCCAGTTTAACGGTCCTCGCGACTCATTCGTATTGCGATTTAAACAATTGGATTCATCTCCTCATCCTTTTACCGTTTGTGGTTTTATAACTGAAAATGATGAGAATGGCATTGTTTATCATTCTATCGGGGTGAATGGGGCTTCTGTTCCGTCGTATTTGTCATGTGAGAATTTTCAACGTGATTTAAATCTAATCAAACCAGATATGGTTATATTTGGTATTGGTATCAATGATGCTGTACCTCAGAATTTTTCAGAAGAGAGATTTATTGCTCGATATGACTCTTTGATAGGAGAAATAGAGAAGATAAATCCTAATTGCTTTTTCATATTTGTGACGAATAATGATTCGTATAGAAAGGTTCGTCAGAATAAACGTGTTTCTTATGTTGTTAATCGTAATGGGTTAAAAGCAGAACATGCCTTTTATACTTTAGCAAAAAAGTATGAAGGAGGTTATTGGAATTTGTTCGGATGGATGGGTGGATTGGAATCAATGCGCCAATGGGAAATAAATGGATTAGCACAGAAAGATAAAATTCATTTTACCAAAAAAGGTTATAAACTAATCGGAGATGTGTTTTATAATGCTCTGATTTTATCTTATTTAGAAAAAGAATAGCTTATGTTGGATACATTTATAAATTTCATATGTGATACGTTCTCGTTTGATCCACAATCACCGTTGCTCTTTACGCAACTCTATTTCTGGATCTTTTTCTTGGCGGTCTTTGCTGTGTTCAGTAGAATACATAGCAAGGTATTGATGCGTAACACCTTTTTATTTTTCGTTAGTGTCTTTTTCTATTATAAAACAAGTGGTTGGTTTACGCTTATCCTTGTTTTTGCCACTATTTTCAACTTCTTTGATGGTGCACTCATCTATCGAGCCAAGAAAGATGGGGGAAAGTTGGCATGGTTGATTTTAGGTTTGATTGTTAATTTGATGACACTATGCTATTTTAAGTATTCTTATTTCTTCGCAGATATGATTAAAGACCTTTTTGGTATTGAAATAAAGGTGTTTAATGCATTTGCAATGATTGGTAATCGTATAGCAGGACGACCAGCCTTTACGGTAGATCAGATATTGTTGCCTGTAGGTATTTCATTCTATACTTTCCAGTGTATTAGTTACTTGATGGATATTTTTAGAAATAGAGTGGAACCCGTGAAAAATGTTCTGAACTTTGGTTTCTATGTTACATTCTTCCCTCAGTTGGTTGCTGGTCCGATTGTTCGTGCAAGTGATTTTATTCCTCAGATTTATAAAAAATATTTCTTGTCTCGTCGTCAGTTCGGAATCGCTATGTTCTGGATTCTCAATGGTTTGGCTAAGAAAATAATTTTGAGTGATTATATTGCTGTTAATTTTATCGATCGCGTTTTTGATAATCCAACCATGTATACTGGATTTGAAAATCTGGTAGCTTTGTTTGGTTACTCACTTCAGGTATATGCCGATTTCTCTGGTTATACGGATATCGCTATTGGTGTGGCAATGTTGATGGGCTTTTATTTACCGAAGAACTTTAATTCACCTTACAAGGCAACGAATCCAGGAGGATTTTGGAAACGTTGGCATATCTCATTGTCTAAATGGTTGCAGGATTACCTGTATATTCCATTAGGAGGAAATCGTACAGCCTCTTTTGGTACTTATGCTTGTATCTTAACAATATCATTGGTCGGTACGATTCTTTCTGGTAGTATTTGGGTCGCTATTATTGTAATTACCATCGCTTTGATTGTGACAATCAATTGTTATAAATATCCAGAGAAGAAAAAGAATTTAACTTCTAATATGAACCGCTTGAATACAATGTTGTTGGGTGGTTTGTGGCATGGAGCCAGTTGGAATTTTATGATTTGGGGTGGTTTGAATGGATTGGGTATGATAGTTTACCGTTTTTGGAAAGATTGGGATGTCTTTGCTCGTACGGCCATTATTATGGCGTTGACTATCTTGATGTTGGCAGTTGCCTGTTGGTTCCCAGCACCAATTTGGAATATCGCTTTTGTATGGTGTCTCATCATCTTCATTGGTACATTCATACGTTTGATATATGCTTATTTTGAAGGAACGTATGAGTTTAAATTCTTGCAGACCTGTTGGGCTGTCTTTCAGACTTTTGTGTTTATCACGTGGACACGTTTGTTCTTCCGCGCAGGCTCTAATTTGGATCCTGCAGAAGCAAATGAAAAAGCATGGGATACTGCTAAAAACATGGTAAATCAGATTGGTGGACATTGGGATGTCTCTCTGATTCCTCAAATCTGTGCTGGCTATAAGAGTGTCTTTATCTTGATTGTTTTAGGTATGCTGATTCATTGGATTCCTGAGAATATAAAGCGTAGATATCGATTTACATTTGCGGCTCTACCATTGCCTGTTATGGCTGTATTTGTTGCAATTTTTGTATTTGTCATTTACCAGTTTATCACAGCTGATTTACAGAAATTCATTTATTTCCAATTCTAAAATGAATTAATGTATGATTCTTCTCTGTTGTACATTCTTGTACCCTGGAGAGGTTTCATATCGGTAGAATAATGGATTTGTTTCCTTTTAAATGCGTGTAATTCCGTACATGTTAAATTCAAAGGGCGAAAATGGAGGGAAGAGAGAAAAAAAGGAGTCATCACGACAATCCATTCTCATGTTCGTACGCCGGTGTAGGGGCGAATTGCATTCGCCCAAAAAACGAATTGCATTCGCCCAAAAGATGAAAAGTTTTACGGACACCAATAAAAAAAACTCTGCAAAATGAATTGCAGAGTTTTTTGATGAAAAACGTTACAAAGATTACTTCTTAATAATCTTTGTTGAATATTTACTATTATTAATGGTTAGGTTCAATGCATATAAATCAGTAGGAAGGTTTCCAACAAAGATACTGCTTCCGTTTGTTACATATTCGTTGATCAAAATTCTACCACTTAAATCTGCAATAGTGACAAGAGCTTTATCAGCATCGAATGAGAACCACAAGTAATCCTCTGCTGGGTTAGGGTATACGTGGGTTACTTGAACATCATTAGCAATAATTTCAAGATCGTTTGTAGATGAAGAAACAGGTGCATAAGCATTTACTTTTGCGAAAGTAGGAATGCTGGTTACAGTCCACGAACCATTACCTGAATAAGAGAATCTACTGTAAGATTGTCCGTTCTTATGAGGAATGTAGGCGATGGAATCGATCACTTGAATAGTGTTATTCACCATTTGAGACAAGCAAACGGTTTGACTCTTCTTTTTATTTAGTTTGAAATTTGTATGAAGAGGACCTTGGGTGGTTGAATCAGCATCTGCCCAAATAACAAGGTATCCTTTAGCAGGAACGGTTGTTACTTTAGAGTTTCCTGTAGGTATTTTATATCTTGTAAGATTGTCTCTTTGGTCACTGATATACATACCAGCTAAATCAACGGCTTCTGTACCATCGTTATAAATTTCAATCCAGTCATTTTCTTCTCTGTATTCGTCAACGTATTGTTTGTTAGCAGCACAAACTTCATTGATGTACAACTTAACATCTGATGGATTCCAATAGTTGTCTTTTTCGTATACGGCACGGATGGTCAAGTTGTTATTGACTGTTGTCGTATATTCAGCATTGTTAGAAGAATTTATCACAGAAACACCTGTGTTTTCATCCAACAGTGATAAGTCGAATAGAAGAGAACCTGAGTTCTTGGCGTTGTGAAGTTCCACAGCAATTACGTTGGTACCACTTGTGAAGTTGGATCTTGGAATTTCGAAGTTGAGCGTAGCATAGGAGTCCATTTCATAAATGGCTTTCATGGTATCATTGACCATGTTTGGCATATTATATCTGTAGACTTCTTTACCATTGACATAGATGATAGCACCATCATTGAGATGAACTGTGCATTGTAAGTTTGTAGCAAGAGAGTTCACTTGGCTGATAGTGAAAGTTTTTCTTAGATAGGTAGTCGTATTGGCAGAAGAACCGAAGAACATGCCACCGCCGGTCCAGTCACCCATACCACCGCCAGTCCAGTCACCCATACCACCGCCAGTCCAATCACCCATACCTCCGCCAGTCCAACCGCCTGGATTGATACCTGTATTACCTTGACCAGGTGTTTGATTTCCTCCAGGAGTTCCAGGGTTTGTACCAGGATTAGTTCCAGGGTTCGTGCCAGGATTTTCTTGTTGATTGTTATTGGTTGAGGTAAATGTAGTTTTTAATAAGTTATTACCTAAACCGATACCAAGGGGAGCTGTACCAGAAAGCCAATCGTTATCATTGAAAGAAACTTCTTTCCAAGAATAGTCGGCAGCGTCTGTTTGGTACAAATATTTCCAAGTATCATTTTTTTGAATTAGGTAATTTTCACTGCAAACTTCCCATTTGCTGAATTTATATCCTGCAGGAGCTTCTGCTTTGACAGTGATGGCAGAACCAGTGAAATATTTACTTCTAAAATTACTCTTCTTGATGGTTTCCAATCCGTTCAAGGTATACATGCCACCATTTAGATTTGAATAGATATGAAGATCAACAGGACTTCCTAATTTCAAGGAGTCGGCAACATGTTTAAAGACGAAAGCTTCACGAGCAGTAAGGAAATTACGAACTTTTTCAGCTTCTTCTTGCCAAGATGATTTTTCGTTTAATCTTTTGGATGTTAAGAAGTTGAAGAAATAATCAGCTTCGTCACTTAATATGTTCTTCATACTATCCAATACAAACGATACATGTTCAGATTCAAAGGTGGTACCTGCGTGAGCCACGAATTTTGTCATCAAACGTTTTTTGATTTCATCGTTTTTGATAAACTGAGGGAAGAACTTGCATTTAGCTGAATAGACAAATCCGTTTGTACTTAAATAGTCTTGGTACAAAGATGTGGAGTAGTCTGTGTCGTATAGAATCCATCTCCATTTACCATCAGATGTGCGGTGCCATGCTTTGATGTTACCTTCAGACCAGTCTTCGTTACAGATGTAAATTTCAGTCATGAAATAGTTGAGACATTCGTTTACATCAATTGTTTTGTCAATCTGATCGAATACACCAGCTGCATTCATATTTGAATTTTTAGTCAGGTTTAGAACAGCTTGATAGTCATCGCATTCGGTAGCTCTGGCAGAGGTCTCTTCGATACAAATTTCCTCTTCGTCTAATCCGTAGTTAGAGTATACAAAGTCTTTGTTTGTCCTCTCTCTGATACCGAGCATACCATAATATTCGCCATTCATAAATATAACAGCAGGTTCGTAAGCTTGGTGGTCGATATCCATTGCGGTTGCCACTAATGATTGTAGGTAACCGTCGCGGAACAACATTCTACCGAAATCGTTTCCTGAGTTACGTAGTACGAAACTTTTCCATTTTAAGTTTGGCTTTTCTTTGAATATAGCATAGTCGAGTTTGTTATTGCCATATATTTTGTTAGCCTTTACTTTAATGGATTTTATCGATTTTGTACGAGAGCAAGCTCCGAACACACCAATTTTTACCTCTTGATTGATTTGAGATGTTTTGTTTTCGTCGAACAACTCAATGTTACAAGGTCTGTCCCAATCGTTCATATAGTTTGCGGTTCTATCCATTGATCCGCATTTAGAGGGAACCGTGCTACCATTTCTACCGATTACGAATGCACCTAATTCATCACCATATACATAATCTCTATCTGTTACCAAAGAGATAACTTTTGTAGAGGTAGGTATGTTGTTACCATTGTTAATAAAGTAAGTAGCAGTCGTTACATCACTACTGATTTCTCCGTCTACAACAGCAATTGCACGAATAGGAGTGGTGGTGCTGACTGTAAATGGAGAGCTGTATTGCATACTTGAATTAGCCTTTGGTTCACTACCATCTGTGGTATAGAAAATTTTTGCAGAAGGATTTTCTGCATTAATTGTGATGCTTTGACTGGAAGAGAAAAATCCGCCTTGTGTACCGAAAGAAGGGGCTGCTGTTTGTTGTGTGGCAGTAGCTGAATTGTTGTTGGTGGTACCTTGGGTTGGTGTGATAAAGAAGGCAAAATTGTCTTCTCCATCATTTGTACGACCATACGAGGCGTTACGTATTGGCTTAGGATACTTGACCATATCTAAAATGGTTCCACTTTGATCGGACAAGATTAGGATACCTCCGTCACTATCTAATTTGAAACTAGCATGGTTGTTTTGGTCTAGTTCATCAAAATAGAAAATGGCGAACTCTCCAGGTTGAAGTATTGTTTGTGCTTTGTTTTGCCATAGATAAATATCTTCTTGATTGTCAGAAAAAAAACAATTACTTAAATCTACAGCTTGAGCACCTGAATTGTATAATTCAACCCAGCCTTCAAAATTGTAATTCTCATTTATCTTAGATGATACGTTTCGAACCATCATCTCATTGATATTGACAGATGCGTAGACAGAAAAGGTCGTAAGCATTGCCAACAACGGAAGTATTTTTTTCTTCATGGTATTTAGTTTTATTTGTTTTCTTTGTAATAAAAAATTATACTTTTTACACCTTTACACTTACGACTTGATTTACACTTTTCTTATTACATCAAAGCAAAGATAGAAGATATTTTTGGAAATGAAAGAGATTTAAAAAGCATTTTAAGTGAAAAGTTGTTTTTATTCAGTGAAAACGCCGTTGTCTACGATTTTCGGAAAACTATATTGCCTGAAATCGTGGATATCGGAGACTTCTAACAAAAAATATATATATTTGTGAATTCCTTGTGGTGAGTTCTATAAATTCATCGTGTGAAAATTAAATATAACAAAATGAGCAATATAAACGTTTCAAGACAAAATTCTTTGAAATCATTCAGTCTATGAAAAATAAATTATTTGAATCCGTTGCTGCTACAGAGTCTCCCGAATTAATAAGAAGAGAACATCTTATCTATTCAAGACAAGATGATATTCGAAGTGAATTTGCCCGTGATTATACGCGTGTGCTTCATTCTTGGGCTTACAGACGATTGAAACATAAAACACAAGTCTTTTTCAATGGTGCGGATAATGACCATATCTGCACGCGTATCGAACATGTGGCTCATGTGGAATCTGTGGCTAGTACCATAGCAAAAGAGTTGGGACTAAATTCGGAACTGACTCTCGCTATTGCCTTTGCCCATGATTTGGGACATGCTCCGTTTGGTCATCAGGGAGAGTATGTGATTGACGAATTGGCACAAAAACATTTGAATAAGAATTTCTGGCATGAACAGAATGGTCTCTATTTCGTTGATAAGATAGAACTGTTGGCTGATAATGAGGAGAACTATCAGAACTTGCAACTTACCTATGCGGTTCGTGATGGCATCATCTCTCATTGTGGGGAATTGGACGAAAACGTTCTTTGTCCTAGAACACAGTATATCGATTTGAAAGAGTTTGATTCGAAAGGTAAGTATCAGGCTTATACATGGGAAGGTTGTGTTGTGAAATTGGCTGATAAGATTGCTTATTTGGGTCGTGATATCGAGGACGCTAAGATGTTAGGCTATTTCTCGAAAGAACAGTTGTCGGAACTCCGAGAAATGGCTCGTGTGAATGATGAGAAAGCTATTAATACCACTGTCATTATGCATAATCTGATTATTGACTTGTGTGAAAATAGTAATCCTGAGGTGGGACTGAGGTTAAGTAAGAAAATGTCCGATCAATTGAATCGTATCAAAAGGTTTAATTATGAAACGATTTACAATAATCCTCGTTTGGAACCTTATAAGGCTTATTCTCATTTAATTGTAAATCAGATTTTTGACTTTTTATATCGTTTGTACAAGGGGTGTGATACGATCTCAAGTTGCATTCGTCAGAATTACGAAGAGAAACAATTTGTGCGTGATTTCATTTCTTATTTATCCAAATATTGTAACCCGGATTTAATTCAAGAGCAATCTTTGTATGAGGAGGTGAAAAATAAATATAAGAATGAAAAAATATATGGTGATTTGTCTGATGAGAAAGTTTACATACAAGCTATTTTGGATTTTATTGCAGGTATGACGGATACTTATGCGGTGAAATGTTTTGATGAGTTATTGCGCTGCTAATTTTGTTAGAAAAATACCATTGTTTTTATCTTTATAGGATTATGAATGAGGAACCCTTGACGAAGACAACCCAATTTGCGAAGAAAGTCTATGAGGTGCTTAAGTCGGTACCCAGTGGTCGTGTTGTTACGTATGGAGATGTGGCGCGTGTATTGGGAAACAGTTGTTATGCCAGAGCGGTGGGAAATGCATTGCATCATAATCCGAAAAAAGGCGAAATCCCTTGTCATCGTGTGGTGAATGGAAAGGGTGAATTGGCCATACATTTTGCTTTTGGAGGATTGAAAGGACAACAAAGTATGTTAGAGTCAGAAGGTGTTTGGGTGGAGAATGGAAGGGTGGATTTGAACAAATTTCAGTATAAGGGTTTGTGATAAAATGTATGATGTGAAAAATGAAACGTCATAATATGGTGTAATAAAAAGAGACGCCATGATATGACGTCTCTACGGTTCGTTGTTTAATAATTTTCCTTGTGAATTTCAAAATAACTCTGTGGATGATCGCATGTGGGACATGTGAGGGGTGCAGATTCACCTACGACGATATGACCACAGTTGCGACATTCCCAGATTTTGATGGATGATTTTTTGAACACTTCTTCCATTTTTACGTTTTTGAGTAATGTGCGGAAGCGTTCCTCGTGTCTTCGCTCGATGGCGGCGACTAGCCGAAACTTCTGAGCTAAGTTGTAGAATCCCTCACGTTCGGCTGTCTCTGCAAAGGAGTCGTACATTTCTGTCCATTCATATTGTTCACCTTTAGCTGCGTTCTCGAGGTTCTGTTCCGTGTTTTCGATATCATATAATTCCTTGTACCATAGTTCTGCATGTTCTTTTTCGTTGTCTGCTGTTTTCTGAAATAGTTCTGCAATTTGTTCGAATCCCTCTTTCTTAGCTTTGGAAGCGAAGTAGGTGTATTTGTTGCGTACTTGAGACTCTCCGGCAAATGCGGCTAAAAGGTTCTTTTCGGTTTCTGTACCAGCATATTTTGAATTTTTCATAAAGTAGAATGTGTTAGTTGTTGTTTAATAAAAGTTCTTGGATGGTCTTCCTTAAATCAGATTTGGAGACCAGTCCCTGAAGAATGTGAGGTTCCCCTTTGATAGGACAGAACAAGAGGGAAGGAATCCCTTTGACGTTGAAGTGGTTGGATAACTCTGGTTGCAAGTCTACGTTCACTTTGTAGAAGTCCACTTTTTCGAAATATTCGTCTGATAGTTCATCGAGAATAGGAGCGAGAGCTTTACATGGACCGCACCAAGAGGCGTAAAAATCGACAATAGCGGGTCGATTACTTTGAAATCTCCATTTTTTAGGAGAGATGTTGAAATTCCAAACCTTGTTTAGAAAATCGTTTTTACTAAGATCTAAATTTGCCATAATTGTAATTTTTGATATGTCAAAAGTAGATAGTGCTATTGATTGAAACAAATTGAATGTTTGTATGTGTTTATTGATGAAATCGAAGGGGAGGTAATGGATGTTATGATGTTTTATTGTAGCATTTTTTTTACTTTTTGATAAAGCAATTTTTGAGGGGAATTTCAATTGTATTATATACAAATTTTAATTAATTTAGAAACATTTATATTTTATCGTATGATAATCATTGCTAACTAAAGATGCAAGCAGGAAAACTTGATTTAAAAGTTATGAGTGAAACTTCTAATTTGCTTACCTTTACAGTTGTAGGCATCTCCTTTAATATGATAAAGGTAGAACCCAGCACCTTTATGATGGGTTGCGCACCCAACCAAGAAGAGGATGCATATGATGATGAACAACCACGTCACCAGGTAACCCTCACCCAATCTTATTACATAGGAGAGGCGCAGGTGACGCAAGCTTTGTGGCAGGCGGTGATGGGAAATAACCCAAGTTACTTCACTGGGGATTTGCAACGTCCGGTAGAAAGAGTAAGTTGGCACGACTGTCAGGAGTTCATAGAAAAACTGAATCAGCTTACGGGAAAGCAATTCACCTTACCGACGGAGGCACAGTGGGAATATGCCGCTCGTGGAGGGAACAGGAGCAAAGGATTCAAATATGCAGGTTCTGATGATTTGGATGAGG
>JAKSLB010000031.1 GCA_024401435.1 Paludibacteraceae bacterium
CTGGCATTGCAGATTATTTTGGTATGCCTTTTCATGTTTAGCGGACACCAATAATAAAAATTATGCTGCATTCATGAATCCGTTTATATTCTTAAATGCAGCATTTGTTAATGTATATTTTCTTTATTTTCTTATTTCCACTTTGCTGAATTTTTCAAAATAGAGTTTAAGAAGGTGTAGTTTGTCCCATCGTTGAGAAAATGCAAGATATTCTTCTCTTTGTGTGGTAGTAAAAATGATTCTTCCTAATAAATCATAAACTTCAATTTTTTGAATATCGTCACTCCATAAGAGGGTGTTCTCAATTTCATTTGTAAAACTTTCATCCCCACAATTGGATTTTGGAAACTGAACACCTAAATCTATTTCAACACCTGCTTCATATTTTACATTCTCTACATAAACAACATCACCATGTTCATCAGTTAATCTAAATGAATAAGGTCCGCATTGTGAAGAATTCTCATCGATTCCTTTTTGTTCCACGAAATAATTGTACATTTCACGATGAATAGGTGCGTAAGTTCCATCAGAACGTTTGTATTCTATGCTTTTAATACGATATTTGATGTCGTAGAATAAAGCTTTAAAATAGAACGGACTAGTTCCTTTCTCAAATAAGACTTTTATGTTTTTATTTTCTTCGCAAGGAACAAATCTCCATTTGATAGGAACACGACCATCTTCTAATTTCGCAATTGTTGTGAATGCGTCTGTCGAAAAATCAATGTCGCCCATTTTGCATTCAGGACACCGATCCACAACTTTCACCGTGATTTCTCCTATTGGTCCTTGTACTTTGACACAAGCACCACAAGCATAACTACTATCGTATTGAATATGATTCATGGCACAGTGATAAAAATCGCCTTCTTCCACGAAAATTCCACAATTGCCACCATTACTTCCTGCTATACCGCCGTATTGGGTTCCTTCACCAGTGTACCATGTGGAGTCACAAGCTAATCTTTCTATTTGTATTGGCTCGTCATATTCCTCAGGATCTGTATATGTCATATCTTTATTGATGGTAACGTTTGCTGGGAAACAGAATGAAGGATCTTTCCTTTCGTAGATAGATTCTTTCATACTTTCCTGAGTCCTATCCAATTGTTGTTTGAATATGATTTTCCCGTTGTATTGAATGGTAATAGGTAGAGAAAGATCTACCATGTCATCATCCAACCAAATGGTTATTTCTTGATAATCCATTTGGTCAATGAAGATTGTGTTGTTTTCGATTCTTGCATCAAATGTATTTCCTCTTTTAGGTGTTATGGAAGAGGGAAGGGATACCCAGTAAAAGGCTTTGCGTAAGCATTCTTCTTGGGTCCATATGATTTGTTTCGGATGAGCATCTCTGGTATATTTGTTCATCCAACTGATAGCTGCTGTATCTGTTTGATCCATCCAATGGCTTTTTCCTGCGACAATGTTTGTTTGGTGAATGTATTTGTTTGGTACAGTTTGACTTAGAGAATCCATTTCAACACCTCTTTTTTGAACTTCAAGGTTTCGGTCGTAGGCAGAGTCCAGGGCACCCACCCACATCATAAAAGGAGTGTTGACTAGGTTCCGTAGTCCTACATCACCAGGGTGACCAGCCATCATAGAAGCAGCGGCCCAGTGATCTGCTAAACGGGGAGCTAATCTCCATACACCGTCGCCCCCAGCTGAATAACCTAAAATATAAACTTTGTCCGGATTGATGTTCTCTTTGACAATCATCATTGTAATAAGATCTTGAAATAGGGAGTCGATAGGCGCTTTGAACCACATATCCCAGTCATCCCAAGGAGCTCTGGGTGCTACATAGATGCCTTGTGGGGAATATAGATAAATTTGATTTTCCCATTGTTGATCGTTTGTTTCTTTGGTTGTGTTACCACCTCCATGCATGGAAATCCATAGACTACGACCACCTTGGGGCTCTTCACCTCTAATGATATAACCTAAAGGTAATGTTAAGTCATCTCGACGGATGATATGTTCTTGATATGCTTGATCATATTGCCTTGACATTTGTGCTTTCCATTCGGAAATAACCTGTTTCTTTATGTCAGCAGCTTCCTGTTCGCTAAGTTGAGCGGACATTGAGTTGCATAAACCTATGCATGCCAATAGAAAATATAAGTGTTTTTTCATTCTGTATTAATTTATGGTAAAGTGTTTTTATTGATGAACTTAGATAATGAAAAAAATCTAAAACTCGCTAATTTTCATATCATTATGTTTGCAAATGTAATAAATATTTAGATGTATATAGAAGAGATTGGTAAGAAAAGAGATTCTCTAAAATAAAATTTATATATTTGCAAACCTAATTCTTTTATTGTTTAGATTAAATAGAATCGGAGTAGTATTTATGGGTTTTACTATGAAAGATTCTCTAAAAAAATAGAGCATATGAGAAATTTAAAAATTTTTTATTGGGTAAGTATTATTTTAGTGGCTTTTTTAGGCCTAAATTCGTGTCATACTGAATATACAGATGAGGATTATTTGGTAGGTGATCCATGGCATTTGACAAAAACTGTCCATTATGTTCAAGAGCGTTCTCATTGGACAGAAGATTTCACTGAATATGAAGATGATGATGTGGCGTATAAATTTTATAGAAATGGAGATCTTCGCATTAGAACAACGAGAGTAACTCATTTTAATCGTATTTATGCAGATTGGATTGATGGAAGTTGGCGTTTGAGAGGTGATGATTTGGTGTTGCGTACGCGAGATGGTGTATGGAATTATCAAATTGGAGAATTAACGGATTGGCGTATGGTGCTTATTTATTATCAGGATGTTTATGATGATAATGATCGTTTCCTATATGAGGAACGTGTAGAGGAATTCTATAATAGATAAGGATCTCAATAGAGAATAATCACTATTGTAAATTATTTTTAAGTGCAAATAATTAGGGGAATTAGTGTTAGTTCCCCTTTAATAATTTATAAAATGGCAAAAGAATTAGAATTGAAGTATGGGTGTAATCCCAATCAGAAACCTTCTCGCATATTTATGGAAGAAGGAGAATTGCCTATTCAGGTATTGAATGGTCGTCCTGGATACATAAATTTTTTGGATGCATTTAATAGTTGGCAGTTGGTCAAAGAATTAAAAGAAGCAACAGGTCTTCCTGCAGCAGCTTCGTTTAAGCATGTAAGTCCTGCGGGTGCGGCAGTCGCTGTTGAACTATCAGATACATTAAAGAAAATTTATTTTGTCGATGATGCAAAACTTTCTCCTTTAGCAACGGCTTATGCAAGAGCAAGAGGTGCTGATCGTATGTCGTCTTATGGCGATTTTATTGCGTTATCGGATGTGTGTGATGAGGAGACGGCATTTCTTATAAACAGAGAAGTTTCTGACGGAGTGATTGCTCCTGGTTATACAGATAGAGCTTTGGAAATACTTAAAAACAAGAGAAAAGGAACCTATAACGTTATTCAAATAGATCCTTCCTATAAACCTAATCCAATTGAACGAAAACAAGTGTATGGCATTACGTTTGAACAAGGACGTAATGAAGTTAAGTTGGATGAGTCTTTGTTTAAAGAATTCCCTACTCAAAAGAAATCATTTACTTCAGAAGCCAAAAGAGATCTTTTGATTGCTTTGATTACTTTGAAATATACACAATCGAATTCTGTATGTTATGCGAAGGATGGACAAGCAATTGGAATTGGAGCCGGGCAACAATCTCGTATCCATTGTACTCGATTGGCTGGAAATAAGGCTGATATATGGTTCTTGCGTCAGCATCCAAAAGTGATGAATTTACCGTTTAAGGAGGGAATTCGTCGTGCAGATAGAGATAATACAATTGATGTATATATTTCAGAAGATGAACATGATGATGTATTGCGAGATGGCGCATGGCAACAATTCTTTACTGAACAACCTTCTGTTTTTACAAAAGAAGAAAAAAGAGCATGGTTGGATAAAATGGAGAAAGTCGCTTTAGGTTCAGACGCATTTTTCCCATTTGGCGATAATATCGAAAGAGCTCATAAGAGTGGAGTAGAGTTTATTGCTCAACCTGGTGGTTCTGTCAGAGATGATAATGTTATAGAAACATGTGACAAATATGGAATGACGATGACCTTTACGGGAGTCCGTTTATTCCATCATTAATTTTTCATATAGAATAAAAATAAAGGTTCCAATTAGTAAAATAGTTGGAACTTTTTTTGTGGATTCTAACTGTGTTACATTATGCTTATGGACTCAAAATCGTTGCACGAATCGTCTGTTAAACAATAAATTTCTGTAAATTTGTCGGTAAAAACAATAATATTATTGATAATTATCAAATAATTAATATGTTACAATTTTTTTCTATGCTAAATTAGAATTTATATGAGATATTCGAATGTGACTATAAAAGGCGTTTCATATTTTGAAGATTGTGAAGATTGTGACGCTATAGCTATATATTTGAGAGACGGGTGGAATTGTCTAGAAAGGATTTTTTCAAAATTCTCAAATTATGATTTTACAACGATTGAGATCTTAGAGAATGTGGAATTAGAAGGGAAGATTTGTAAAGTCGTGAGTATTGGAAGTTTTGGAGAGGATCAGAAAGTAGAAAAAGTCATCTTACCCAAATCAATAGAGAGAATAAAACGCTCTGCTTTTCGTAATTGTTCTAACTTAAAAGAAATAAATTTACCTTCTTCTCTGGAAGAAATTGAATGTCGTGCTTTTGAAGGATGTAAAAATCTTCAAAGAATAGAAATACCAGAGTCTGTTAAATTCATAGATGAATCTGTTTTTGAAGGGTGCGAAAACCTATGTGAGGTAAAATTGCCTTCTGGTTTGGAAAGTATAGGCGATTCTGCGTTTAAAAATTGCGTTAATTTAAAAAAGATTAATTTACCGGAATCTTTGTATTATATAGGTAAAAATGCCTTTAGCAACTGTAAATCATTGGAACAGATTATAATACCGAATGATGTTATATCTATACAAGGTAAGACATTTGAATCGTGTGAATCTCTTCGAAAAGTTTCTATTCCAGGTTCTGTTGGAAATATTGGTTGTGAAGCATTTTGTTCTTGTACTTCATTGGAAGAGTTAGAAATAGGAGAAGGTGTTAAATGTATTGATTCTTCTGCATTTGAATGTTGTGAGAGTTTGAAGTTTGTGAAAATTCCCAATACTGTCACTTATATGTCAGAGTGTGTGTTTAATGGGTGTACAAGCTTAAAAAATGTTGTCCTTTCTAATTCTTTGTCTATAATAAAGGATGAAACTTTTTCAGATTGTGAGTCGTTGGAGTCTATAGAAATTCCAGAAGGAGTTATTACGATAGAAGAATTTGCATTTGACGGGTGTACTAATTTAAAAGAGGTTAAATTGCCGAATACATTAGTTCGTGATGAAGGTTCATTTGGTAATTGCCCATCTTTAAATAAGATAGATTTTCCGTATGCATTGAGATATCTTTGTGATGATTATGTTAAGACGGTTAATTTACCAAGTGAACTTAATTATATTGAAGATGGTGATGAACAAAAAGTTTCTATAGATAGATTTCCGGATACTATTAATGATGCAATTTCAGTGGAAATGGAACCTTCATTTTCTTCAAGAATATTTGCTTCGGATTCAACTATGAAGTTCTTTGTTTTAAATGAAAAAAGTTGTGCTTTGTTGTCTTATAGAGGAGATGCTACTGAATTGGAAATTCCGAGTCATGTATTTAATTTTTTGGAGCAATATGAGGTCACATCTATTTTTAAAGGGGCATTTTACAATGCATCAAACTTAAAAACAGTAGTTATCCCAGCTTCTGTAAAAGTAATGTATTATGATGACACAATCGAATTTATAAGTCAAAATCCTTATCTTATTTATACCGATTTTATGTACCTATATTCGGATGAAGTTTTTTATTCCAATTATGCTGATTACCCTAAATCTGTTCATAAAAAATTGAGTTTGGTAAGGCAATACAATGATTATCTCTTTACTCAAAAAGATTTCTATATGCGGCGAGTTACGGATATGGGAATGGATGGTTGTTTCGTTTCCACATTGCAGGATGGTAAACTGATTACTAAAGATTGGGTAACTTATGAAGAAATCAGGAATATATTGCCCTGTTTAATAGAACAACAAATTTTCGAAATTTCTGAAAAAAATATTTTTATTACTTTGCATAATTATATTGCATCTCGATTGTATGATGAAGAAGATTATCCATATTTTCGATGGGAAAATGGTCAGAGCATAGCTGTCAATTTGAGAGTAATGATAGTGGATAATGGGAATGTTGTTTATGAATATCAAAAAGAAGATACTTCAGAAAATGTATATGATGAAGAAGAGGAATATCATTATTTTGATGAGGATTTTATGGATGAAATAAAATGGTATGAGTTTAGTTCTCGATATAGAATTTTCTCTGATGCTACAGTTGAACAAATAAAGTACATGGAAGATTCCTATCCGGAAGTTTTTAAAAATAGAGGAACTTTCTATAATAAAAAGGAAATAGTTGATTCCGATTTTATTTATTTTAAATTCTACGAGGACGCTGTAAATGCAGCAAAGTTACTTTCATTAAAATGTCAGTTAAAGTGTATGGTTGCAGTATGCTGTAGTAGTTGTGATGAGGAACTTGATGGTTGATGATAAAATAATGTAATAAACGTTATTCTATAGATGGGTATGAAATTTTGGAAAAATAGAGCTTTTGTATTAATTGCGTACATCTTATCATGTGTGGTAGGGTATAGTGCAGAAGGTTTCCGTACACGCGTTTTTACGGATAATATAAAAACACTTCAATTATATTTGAATGATAATCAATTAGATTATCCTGTGATGGATATTCATTCGAATGATTATATAACCGTATCATTTGATTATATGTCTTCCGACTATCCTCATTTGGCATATAAGATTCAATTGTGTCATGCAGATTGGACCCCCTCTTCCATGGAAGAGTTAGAATATATGGAAGGCTTGAATGAGGTGGTTATAGAAGATCCTGTTATATCTACAAATACGACATTCGATTATGCTCATTTTTCTTTCAAAATTCCGAATGAAGATTTGAAATTATTGGTATCTGGAAATTATATAGTAAAGGTTTATGATACCGATGTTCCTAATGAAATCTTGTTAATCGGTTGTTTCTCTGTGGTAGATAATAAGATTGGTCTTCGAGGAAATGTCGATGGTAAGTCAATATATGGAGTTAAGAAAGAGTATCAACATCTTTCTTTTGAATTGTTCCCGAGTGATAAATTTAGTGTTATGCCAGATGAGTTGATTGTTGTGGTAAGGCAGAATGGTCGTCATGATAATGAGGTGTATAATCTCAAACCAACGTATGTAAAACCAGAATCGATTATTTATGATGATGAGAGAAAATTATCATTTGAGGGAGGTAAAGAGTATAATATATTAGATTTTTCGCATCGGTTTCGGTTTAGTGGAAGAATCGAGACGATAAAGTTTCACCATCCGTATTATCATGTAGAGACATATCCAGGAAAATTAGAAAAATATAGTTATTATAAAGATGTAAATGGACACTTTAAAGTTCATGGACAAGATATATGGAGTGAGGCTGAAATAGATTATTCTATTGTACATTTTACCTATCCGATGGATGACCCATGGTTAGATGGAAGTGTTTACGTAATGGGAGGGTTTAATGATAATTGGTTAGATGAATCGAACAAAATGGTATATAACTTTGAACGACACCAATATGAGTTAGCTATGGTATTGAAAAACGGAGGGTATAATTTCCAATATGCTTTTTTACCTGCTGATTGGAATGCCGCTTCTCTTCAACGTACGTCAGGTTCTTATTGGGAAACGGAAAACAGTTATCAGATTTATGTTTATTATCATCCATTAGGATCCAATCAAGATTATGATCAACTCGTTGGATTCTTTGAAATTTATTCGCAAGAACAATAGCTTATTAACAAAGTTTTATTTTGATGATAGCACCTTCGTTTTTAGGGACTTTGATGTTGAATTGTTTTTCAGAAGAAAGAATTGCTTTTCCTTTTTCTCCAGATAGTAATTCTTCAAATTTTTGCTCTTTCCCGTTGATGATATTTAAATATTCAAATGCATGATACGGTAAGTTGATTCCAAGATTGGCATCTTCATCAGCAAAGTTTGCAACAATTATGAATAGAGTTTTGCTGTCTTTTCGTATGTATGCATATTGCTTATTTGTATTGAAATTCGGATTGTTGAAATTAGCGTATTCCAAATCGAAGAAATCACCAGAGGCAATAGCAGATTCGTTTTTACAAATATTCAATAATTTTTGATAGAAGTTTTGCAAATCCTTTTCCTCTTTTTTTAACTTGCCTTTCAACCATCGATTGACTGTTGGAATAGTCCAATAATCAAAAATGGAAGTTCTTCCGTCGCCACCGCTAAATCCTTCTTCATCCAATGCTTTTTCGCCAAATTCTTGTCCGTTATATATCATAACAGGACCTTTGTTTATGGTGGACGCAATAATCATTCCTGCTTTTCCTTTTTTTGCATCTCCTGCAAAATCAGGGTAAGCGATACGCTGTTCGTCGTGATTCTCAAGGAAGTTAAGCATGTTTCCTTCGATACCGTTCAGACGTTGCCAGCAAGGTGTGATATTGTGACAAGAGTTCTCGTTACGCATAATGCTACGTAATGTGTCATACAAACCTACTTTGTCATAAAGAAAATCAAATTTTCCTTCGTGAATGTAACGATGATATTGATTAGGATCGTAAGTCTCGGCAATAAAGATGATATTAGGATAAGATTCTTTTATTTGAGGAATAACCCATTTCCAGAAATCGACAGGAACCATTTCTGCCATATCACAGCGAAAACCATCTATTTTTTTCTTGCACCAAAAAAGTAGAATGTCACGCATCTTTATCCATGTATTAGGAAGAGGGAAGAAGTCTTGATAACGATTGTTTCGATAATCAACACCATAGTTTAGTTTGACTGTTTCATACCAGTCATATAATCCTGGGTTGTTTGAAAAACAATCATTCCCGGTTGCTTTACAAGGATTCTCGTTGTATGGATTTTTATAAGAAGAAATATCAAATCTAGGACAAAAATTTTCACCTGGGAGATAGTAGAAATTATTTTGATTAGAAAAGAATACTTCTTTTACATCATCTTCCCCTAAATCTTTAACGCCTTTAGGTTTTACGTCTGAATGATATTGTCTTGCAACGTGATTGGGTACAAAATCGATGATTACTTTGAGTCCCTTTTGATGGGTTCTAGTAACTAGATTTTGAAACTCCTTCATTCTTTCATCTACATTAGTAGCCAAATCAGGGTCGACATCGTAATAGTCTTTGATAGCGTATGGAGATCCTGCAATTCCTTTGACTACTTCGGGATGGTCTTGAGGAATCCCGTATTTTGAATAGTCTGTTTGTGTCGCATGCTCGATAATACCAGTATACCAAATATGAGTGATGCCAAGTTCTTTAATCTCAGACAATCTCTCAGGGGTAAAATCGTCGAATTTACCGCATCCGTTTTGTTTTAGTGTACCATTACATTTTGGCTTTTCTTTCGTGTTGCCAAAAAGTCTAGGAAGTACTTGGTATATGATAATTTTCTCCATACGATATAACTTTTATCAGTCAAAATAACTAGATCCGTCGAAGCAGTGCGTACAAACTTGTTCTTTAGGAAGTCCAATTGCTTCGACAAGGTCTTCGATAGTGCTGAATTTTAGGGATGTTAAATCAAATTGTTGACGGATATCTTCAACCATTTGATTATATTCTTTAGAGCCAGTAGTTTGGTATTTATCTAAATTGACATCATGTCTTCCTTCGAATTTTTGAATGATTCGACGAGTAATTAAGTCTAATTCATTATTCCTTGAAGCGAAGTTTAGGAATTGACAAGGGTATATTAGAGGAGGACAAGAAATACGCATATTGACTTCTTTCACACCATAAGAATATAGAGCACTTACGTTGTCAGATAATTGAGTTCCGCGAACGATTGAGTCATCGCAGAAGATGACACGGCTACCGTTGAGGAGTTGTTTGTTAGGAATCAATTTCATTTTAGCTACAAGCTTTCTGATTTCTTGTGTGGCAGGAGTGAAGCTACGAGGCCAAGTTGGAGTATATTTAACGATTGCTCTTTTGTAAGGAATTCCGCTACCATTAGAATAACCAATGGCGAATCCGATTCCTGAATCAGGAACAGCTGCAACATAATCAGCTTTGCAATCGTCTTTTTTACCCATTAAGCAACCAGCACAATGGCGTGCGCAATCCACATTGATATCTTCATATGTGCTGACAGGGTATCCATAGTAAACCCACATGAAGGAACAAACTTGCATCTTTTTCCCTGGTTTACGTATTTGTTCAAAACCATTTTCTGTGATTTTTACAATTTCGCCAGGACCTATATTGTAGCAAGGTTCGTAGTTTAAATTGTGGAATGAGCAAGATTCGCAAGAGACTGCATATCCTTCATCGTTTTTGGCGATTACCATAGGAAGACGTCCCAATTTATCTCTAGCTGCAATGATTTCGTTTTCTGTTAGTAATAAAATGGTGCAGGAACCTTTTATTTTGTTGTATACATTTTCAATACCTTCTTTAAAAGTGTCAGCTTCAGAAATAAGAAGAGCGATCAACTCAGTTTGATTGATTTTCCCAGAGCTCATTTCTGAGAATGGCATTTTTTTGTCAAGAAGTTCTTTGGCTAATTCGTCAATGTTGTTGATACATGCAATAGTGGCAATGGCGAAGCGACCAAGATGAGAGTTGATAACAATAGGTTGTGCGTCTGTGTCACTAATAACTCCGATACCAGCGTTTCCTTTAAATTTAGGAAGGTTTGGCTCAAACTTAGTTCTAAAATAAGAACTTTCAAGATTGTGAATGCTGCGAGTAAATCCAATCTCTTTGTCGAACATGGCCATACCGCCACGTTTCGTTCCCAGATGTGAGTTGTAATCGGTTCCATAATAAAGGTCCCATAGACAACTGCTTTTTTTAATAGTACCAAAAAAACCTCCCATACCTTTGTTTTTTATCCTTCCTGTTTAGGAATATAATTGTTTTTATTTTTGAAATTTTCTAATTCGGTGAAAATTCGTCTAGTAGCCCAAGCATCTAATGCGGCATATTTCTTTTGCTCATTAGTAAGGAAATCTGCTTCCCAATTGCTTAAGCGTTGCCTTTTTGAAATTCTTTTGTTAAAAATATTGGCATAGATTTTTGAAAGACCATTGTCTTTAATACCAAAATCTTTTACATAAGTTTGAAGTTCAATGAAGTTTTGAGGATTAAAATGTCCTGTCTTGTTAAGACCTCTAAAATCATCCTTTAGAGACAATCCAATTTTTAGAATATTTTCATCTTCAAGAACCAATTTGACTAAATGAAGGATTTCGACGTTTAGAATTCTAAAAAGGAAACAAAAAGAATCAGTACTAAGTTGAATTAAACTAATGTTATGAACATCACCTTTGAAACGAGATGGCTTTGTTTCCGTGTCGAATCCTAATAATTTACAATCCTTTAAAGCACAGACAGCTTTTTGGGCTTCTGTGATAGTCTGAATCACGTAAATTTGACCTTCGAATGTTTCTGATGGAAGTTTTGCTAAATCTTCCTTGGATATGCTTTCTCTATGCCAAATTGCGTTAGTCATTGAAAAAATCGATTTCTTCGTTATTGATGTCGTTTTCTGAAATTTCGTCTGAGAATGCGTTCATTTCTTGGTCGTCATCCTCCCAATCGATGTCTGCATAAAGAATATTGTGCATAGCACGAAGCGTGTTGAGAGCTTTTTGTCCCCAATAGGCTTGGAAATTGTCTTTGCATTCTCTAAGAGCATCATTCATTATAAGAATATCTGCGGATTGAAAATTGCATATCATATCTTTTAGGTCTTGGTATATATCAGCTAAGCCTTCAGATATATATGCTACAATAGGAGTGTCGCTATATTTCATGTCTTCTTGAAAGACTTCAAGGTATTCGTCAAATTGACCTGTGAGACATGATATGTTTTGACGCAATCTTTCGTAAGATGATTCTGTAACGAATTGTTGAAGTTCGGAAAAAGAATTATCCTCTAAATTAGGTAATAGAGATGTTTTTAGGTATAGTAGAGATATGAGTTTGACGGATTTGTCAAAAAATGCTTTGCTGCTATATCTTTTGCAACTTTCTAAGAAAGCGCAGTATTCAGCTGCAACAGTGACAAATTCAATGGTGTTTTTGTCATATACAGGATGTTGTGGATATGCTTCTTTGTCTATCATCTTAGCGTTTCCTTTTTCCGATTGCAAAATTATAACTTTTTATCTTGTTATTTTAGAGCAGAAAGAAAAAAATATTAGAATTTTATTAACATTTAACTTGTTGATAATGTAATGAGATAATTGTTTGTGTGACGTGTCTGAATTAAAATGTTTTTTTTGTGTGTTATGTTTGAAAATATGTTGAAAATAAAAAATCGAATAAAAATGCTGATGTTCAATAAGAAAGAACTATATTTGCACATTGTTTCCATGAGAGTTGATAGCTATATTATACATATTTACACATAAATTCAATTATTAAATTAAAATAACATGAAACACGTTTACAAGAAAGTATTACTATTTCTGTTCTTTGGAGTTACACTAACACAAATGTTAAATGCAGAACAAGCATTTGAGAATGAACAATACCAAAAAGCATTGTGGATGACCACACGTTTTTATGGTGCACAAAGATCTGGAGAAGGTCCTAATTGGCTTTTAGCAAATTACAGTCCGACAAATGTGGCATCTAAGTATATGCAATACAATGATGCTGCTATTACGGGTCAATCTTATTTGAAGGATGCAGATTCTGATGGTTATGATTTAGTCGGAGGTTGGTTCGATTGTGCTGATTTCGTTAAGTTTGGTCAAACAGAATTTTATTCAGCATATGTTCTTTTATTAGGATATAGTGAGTTTCCTAAAGGATACCAAGATTTATATAGTGCAGACTATAATGGTTATATAGGTAGTGATGATTTCACATGGGAAAGTCAGAAAGGTGTTCCTAATGGTATCCCTGATATTCTTGATGAAGTAAAGTATGCTACGGATTATTTCATTAAATGTATTCGTAGTAGTGAAAAATTCTATTATCAAGTAGGAGAAGGTGGAGCTGATCATAAAGTATGGGTGACATCTGTGTTTAAGTCTGGCATGCCTAAAAGTTTGGGAGGAGAAAGAGAAGGTTCAAGAACCGTGTATGGCATAAGTGAAAAGGGAACGACTATGGTAGCATTCTGTGGAGCATCCTTGGCTGCAATGTCACGTTTGTATAGACAATATGATGCAAGTTATGCAGATCTATGTCTTTTAAAGGCGAAGATGTGTTTGGAGTTCATAAATAATAGAGCCAAAGGAAATATCGGTGCACCTGGTGGATTTTATGGTTCAAAACCAAAATATGAACCTGATGTATGTACGTTCTTGGTAGAGTTATATCGTGCAACAGGCGAACAAAGTTATTTGGATCAATTAAGCAATTATAATAGTTATTCCTTCGGCAGTAAGACATGGAATCATGGCTATACATTCTGTTATAATAATACAGAGGATGTTTCATATTATAATATGGGAATGTATGCAGGAGATACGTTAGCAAAAAGTCATTTGAAGTATTTTGTTGAACAATTATATAAACCTAAAAATGGTTATATATTGAATGTTAAAAATAACGAATGGGGAATTTTGCGTTATCCGGCAAATCAAGCGTTTGTTTATGGCTTATATAAAAATATGATCGGAGAATTGGATGAGGTGGATCCGTATAGTTTAGGTACTATAGAATATATAATGGGTAGCAACGATCAAAAATACTCTTTTATTGTTGGTTTTGGAGACAAATTTCCTAGATATCCACATTATAGGAATGTGTATTTAGATGATTCTGATAGTATGGCTCTATGTAAGATCGATGAAAAGCATATTCAATTAGGTTATATGGTCGGTGGTGATTTGAATCCAAGTAAATATCCAGATGATATCAACAATTATAAGAGTGGAGAAGGGGGGATTGATTATAATGCAGGATTAGTTGGTGCATTAGGATATATTAATTCAATTATCAATCCGGTGTCTACAGCAGATATTAACACTGTTGTATATAATGATGTACAGTGTTATTTGTATCCAAATCCAGTTGTTAATGTTGTGAAACTTCAATCGAAAGAAGTTGGTGATGTAAGGATTACAATATATAATGTTGATGGCGATGTTGTGAAAACCAAGGATTCAACATGGGAAAAATTGAGAGCTGAAGGTATTTCTGTTGCTGATTTAAACAATGGGTCGTATGTGTTGAGTGTTGTTGCGGAAAATGCTTCTGCAACGAAACAATTTTTGAAAAAATAAATTTTATAAATGTTTAATAATGCGAGGATGTGTCGATGATACATCCTCGCATTATTTTTTTTTTATATGCCTAAAAGAGTGTTGAATTTTTAATTTTTTTTAAATATTGTGTTTTATAACAAAAAAATGTTGTATATTTGCGACCGAGTTTTTTATACACTATAATGTCTAACGACTAAAGTAATTTTATTATTAACAATTAAAAATGAGTGATTTAACTAACAAAGTAAAACCAGTTGACGGATTTGACTGGGATGCTTATGAAAATGGTGATGTTGTAACAAACATCAGTCATGAAGAATTGGAAGACAAGTACAGCCAAACATTGAATGTCGTAAAAGACAAAGATGTTGTGATGGGAAAAGTCATTTCCATGAATAAAAGAGAGGTTGTAGTAAATGTTGGCTACAAGTCAGATGGAGTTGTTCCTATGAGCGAATTCCGCTACAATCCAGACCTTAAAATCGGTGATGAGGTAGAGGTTTACATTGAGAGTCCAGAAGATAAAAAAGGACAATTATTATTATCTCACAAGAAAGCTCGTGCATCTCGTTCTTGGGATTTGGTTAATGCAGCTTTGGAAAATGATGAGATTATAAAGGGTTATATCAAATGCAGAACTAAGGGTGGTATGATTGTCGATGTATTTGGTATCGAAGCATTCTTGCCAGGTTCTCAAATTGATGTTAAGCCTATTCGTGACTACGATTTGTTCGTTGGTAAAACAATGGAATTTAAGGTAGTTAAGATTAACCATGAATTTAAGAATGTTGTTGTATCTCACAAGGCTCTTATTGAGGCAGAGTTGGAACAACAAAAGAAAGATATTATTTCAAAACTCGAGAAAGGTCAAGTTTTGGAAGGAACAGTCAAGAACATCACATCTTACGGTGTATTCATCGATTTGGGTGGTGTA
Organism: Paludibacteraceae bacterium; assembly: GCA_024401435.1. Taxonomy (GTDB): domain Bacteria; phylum Bacteroidota; class Bacteroidia; order Bacteroidales; family Paludibacteraceae; genus UBA1181. The sequence continues at coordinate 15,327 of JAKSLB010000031.1, forward strand.
GACGGATTGATTCATATCACAGATTTGTCTTGGGGACGTGTAACACATCCAGAAGAGGTAGTTTCTTTGGATCAAAAGTTGAATGTTGTTATTCTTGATTTTGATGATGATAAGAAACGTATTGCTTTAGGTTTGAAGCAATTAACTCCACATCCTTGGGATGCTTTGGATGCTAACTTAAAGGTTGGTGACAAAGTTAAGGGTAAGGTTGTCGTTATGGCTGATTATGGTGCATTTGTTGAAATCGCTCCAGGTGTTGAAGGTTTGATTCACGTTTCTGAAATGTCTTGGTCTCAACATTTACGTAGCGCACAAGACTTCATGAAGGTTGGTGATGATGTTGAAGCAGTTGTATTGACTTTGGATCGTGAAGAAAGAAAGATGTCTTTGGGTATCAAACAATTGAAACCAGATCCATGGGATAATATTGATACTGAATATGCTGTAGGTACAAAACATACTGCAAAAGTTCGTAACTTTACTAACTTTGGTGTGTTTGTTGAAATTACAGAAGGTGTAGATGGTTTGATTCACATTTCTGATTTGTCTTGGACAAAGAAAATCAAACATCCATCAGAGTTCACTCAGATTGGTGCAGAAATCGAAGTTCAAGTGTTGGAAATCGATAAAGAAAATCGTCGCTTAAGTTTGGGCCACAAACAATTAGAGGAAAATCCTTGGGATACATTTGAGACTATTTTCACAGTTGATTCTGTTCATGAGGGTACAATCATTGAAATGATGGATAAGGGTGCTGTTATTGCTCTTCAATATGGTGTAGAGGGATTTGCAACTCCTAAACATTTGATCAAAGAAGATAAGACTCAAGCTAAGGTAGATGAGAAATTACCATTTAAAGTAATTGAATTCAACAAAGAAGCTAAGAGAATCATTCTTTCTCACAGCCGTATCTATGAAGATGCTCAAAAGAGTGAAGAAGATACAGAGAAGAAAGAGACAACTCGTAAAAAGAAATCAACAAAGAAGGCTGAACCAGCAGTTCAAATGGAAAAGACAACTTTGGGTGATATCGAAGGTTTGGCAGCTTTGAAGGATCAATTAGAGGCTGGAGAAAAATAAAATACTTTCCTACCTCATGTAAAAGTGAGGTAGGATATGTTTAAAAACGTTAGAGAAACAAAACGTTAATATAAACAATAGAATTTTCAACTTAATTAATTTTTTATATGAAGAAAAGTTTTTTAGCTTTATTTATGGCTATGGGTCTTGTTGCTGGTGTTAATGCACAAGATCAAGCAACAACAGAAGAAGAAGCAGCTGTTGCTAATGCTTCTGAGTCAATCAATCATTGGTCTCTTGCAGTTAAGGGTGGTATCGATTACTTACGTGCTGCTGATCAAAAAGTTGGTTTCGAAATTGGTGGTTTAGTAGAAAGAACATTCAATCCTCGTTGGGGAATGGGTCTTGAGTACATGTACTTGAATAATGATGTAGATGCATGTAAGGGTAATCCTGAAATGGATGGATACAATCATGACATCGATATCTTTGGATCTATTAATTTGTCTAACATCATTGCTCCATATCGTAAAGCAGGATGGCAAAAATTAAACTGGTTTGTTAATGGTGGTATGGGTGTAACTATTTACGGTTCACAATTCGGTGATGCTGATAAAGAAACTGGTTGCAAATTATTGTTCGTTGGATCTTCTGACTTGGAGTACAATGTATGCAAATATTTAGCTATCTTCTTGGATGCTCAATATAGAATGAATACTAATAGCGAGTCTACTCAAAAACGTTATGGTCGTTCTATTTTCGGAGCTAACCTTGGTCTTCGTGTTATGTTCGGTGGTGAAAGCAATATCCGCAACATCGCTTGGGCTGATTACATCCCTCAAGTTGAAGTTCCTGATATGACTCCATTGTTCGATGCTCAAAAGAAGGAATTAGATGCTAAGGCTGCTGCAATGCAAAAAGAAATCGACGATCAAAACAACCAAATCAAGAACTTAGAGTCTAAGATTAAATTCACTCAAGATTCTTTGGATCGTCACATCTATCAAACTAAGCCAAAAGTTGCTTACACTCCAACTGCAGAAGAGGCTCAAATCATCAAGACAGCTTTGTCTAACTTGGAATTCGAGTCTGCAAAGGCTACTATCAAGTCTTCTTCTTATACATACTTGGATGGTTTGGCAGAATTGTTAAAGAAACACCCTGAATGGTCAGTTAAATTGGCTGGTCACACAGATAACACAGGTAAGGCTGCTAAGAACCTTCAATTATCTAAAGATCGTGCTAACGCTGTTAAGAACTACTTAGTTTCTAAGGGTGCTGACTCTGCTAACATCGAGGCTGAAGGTTATGGTCAAACTAAACCAATCGCTTCAAACAACACTGCTGCTGGTAAAGCAAAGAATCGTCGTGTTGAAGTTGAATTGTTCTCTAAATAATCTTATTTAGATATACAATATAAAAGAGGTGGATTTATTCCACCTCTTTTTTTGTTTCTTGAGTTCCTCATTTGCTATCCTTTTTTTGTTAAAACTATCTAATAGATTTATTTCTTGTTGAAAAATATCGTGTTTTGTAACATAAAATTATTTTATCTTTGCAGTTAAAATGGTAAATTCAAATTCTATATGACAGATTTAAGGTTACAGATACTAGGTTCTGGTTCGGCAATGCCAACAAAATCGCGGAATCAAGTGGCGCAAGTTCTGTCCCTTCATAATAAAACATTTTTAATTGATTGCGGTGAGGCTACACAAGTTCAAATGGTACGTTTTGCGGTTTCAACCTCTCGATTAAATCATATTTTTATTTCCCATTTGCATGGTGATCATTGCTTCGGATTAATAGGACTCATTTCAACACTTGGCATGAGAGGTCGAACTGCTGATTTGTATATTCATTCTCATCCAGCATTAGAACCGTTATTGTCTCCAGCTTTGAATTTCTTTTGTAGAGATTTGCCTTTTAAGGTTATCTTTCAACCATATGATCATACTTCTACTGAAGTTATTTTTGAAGACCGTAGCATGGAAGTTTCAGTTTTCCCATTGAAACATTCTTTGCCATCATCAGGTTTCTTAATAAAAGAAAAAGAGAAGGAACGTCATATAATTCCTGAGAAAGTAAAGTTTTATCAAGTGCCAGTAAAAGAGATTCCTTTGATAAAACAAGGCGCTGATTATATAACTGCGGAGGGTGAGATTATACCTAATAATCATTTAACCTCAGATCCGTCACCTTCAAAGTCTTTTGCTTATTGTTCTGACACAATTTATGATGAAAAGATACTTCCATATATTGAAGGTGTTGATTTGTTGTATCATGAGGCTACATTTTTGCATGAACATTTGGCTAAAGCTAAATCTACTATGCATACGACTGCACTTCAAGCAGCTACATTAGCTCAAAAGGCTCATGTCCATCGTTTGTTAATCGGTCATTTCTCTGCTCGTTATGATGATTTGTCTCCATTACTAAAAGAGGCTCAATCTGTTTTCCCTGAGACTTCCATCGTTAAAGATGGTACTATATTTGATTTGTAATAACTTGGTACATGATAAAATCTTTTAAAATAATTCTTTTCTTTTCTCTTTTTTTCTTTTCTTCTGCATATGCTGTTGAAACGGAGATTTTTGGTGTGGTGCGTGATTCAATAACACGTGAAACGTTGCCAAATGTTTCTGTTTATTTTAAAAACACGACAAGAGGAACAACAACTGATGTGTATGGTAAATATTCTATTATAACTAACGAACCGGGTGTTTTAGTTTTCTCTATGATGGGATATCGTGAATTTAAGGTAAATGTTAAGGCAGATGGTATTAGACATAATATTAAGGTTAATTTAGCTCCTGATGTATATTCTCTTGATGAAGTTGTTGTAAATCCCAAGAGACAGCGATATAAGAATAAAAATAATCCTGCTGTAGACTTAATTAAAGAAATGATTGATCATAAGGATTTGGCTAATCCGAAAAGTCATGATTATTGTTCTTATGATCATTATCAGAAGGTAACGTATTCTTGGAATGAATTTGAGGAACGAAAACATGTGTTATTACAAAAGAAATTTGGTTTTTTATATGATCATACTGATACATCAAGATATGGAAAGAGCATTTTGCTGGCTGGCATAAGAGAGTGCCTTTCTACTCATTATTATCAAAAAGAACGTGATAAAGATTTTACTGTAATCCATGCTCAAAAAAGTGTAGGTATAGATGAAATATTTCCACAGGAAGGTGTGAAAAAAATGATTGATGAGATGTTTCAGGAAGTAGACTTGTTTTCTAATGATGTCACACTGCTTACGGATCATTTTGTTAGTCCCTTGTCTAATGTAGCTCCATCTTTTTATAAATACTATATATTGGATACATTGGTTGTTCATGGAGATTCTTGTGTTAACCTTGCATTTGCTCCTCGTACGTCTGAAGCGTATGGTTTTGTTGGTAATTTGTATGTGTCATTAGATTCCACTCGTTTTGTTCATCATGCTCATTTTAATCTTCCAAAGGATATAAATATGAATTTCGTAGAGAGTATGTATTTTGAACAAGATTTTGATAAAGCACCGGATGGAACTCGTTTGATTACGAAAGATTTAATTTGCGTGGAATTTTTTGTGCCTTCTTTGCCACGTGTTTATGGCGAAAGATTGAACACGTATCAAAATTATTCTTTTGAGCAACCAAAAGATTCTTCTGTTTTTGAACAAAATGCTCCTGTGGTAGAAGCAAAGAATGCTGATTGTCAGTCTTCTGCTGCCTGGGATTCTCTTCGTCATACAGCATTAAGTAATAGCGAACAACGTGCTGATTCGTTGATGAATCAGTTGAAGTCTGTTAAATTGTTCCGCTTCACTAAATCGTTATTAGAATTGTGTGTTAATAATTTTATACCAACTAAAAAAGTAAATAGTCAATTTGATTATGGACCAGTCTTTTCTACTATTTCTAGTAATCGTTTAGAGGGATGTCGACTAAGGGTTGGTGGAGAAACAACAACGGCTTTTGACAAACATTTTTTCCTGGAAACTTATTTGGCATATGGTATAAAAGATCATCGACCTAAGGGTATGGGAGCTTTAGAATATTCTTTTAGTGACCATAAGAAGTATCGATTAGAATATCCTGTTCATTCTCTTCGCGTATATGGAAAATACGATGTGGGAAAAGTTGGTGAGAGTTTCGTGGGAGATGAAAATATTTTAGCATCGTTATTCAGTCGTACTGATGATCGAAATGCTATCTATCAAAAAGAAGCAGGCTTAATATATCGTAATGAATTTTATTCGGGTCTTTCTTATAGTACTGAATTTCTGCATAAAACATCGTATGCTACGTGGTTAACTCAATTCGATCGCTATAATGCGGATGGTAGTTATAGCCCAATCGATAAATATACTATGGCTACGTTAAAATTCTCGTTACGCTATTCGAAAGATGAAGAGTTTTTCCAAGCTCGAAGATTCCGTTATTCCATGAATAAAGAACATCCGGTTTGGCTATTGACTCATACGGTCGGACTGAAAGGTGTCCTTGGTTCTGATTATACCTATAATCGAACTGAAGCGAGTTACGAACAACGTTTCTGGTTGTCTTATTTTGGCTATGTAGATGTATTCTTAAAAGCAACAAAGGTCTGGAATAATGTGCCTTATACTTTACTGGATGTTCCTGATGCTAGTTGTTCTTATACAATGAAAACAAATGCATTTTCTTTATTAGATCCTGTTGAGTTTATTTGTAATCAATCTTTAACATGGGATATTTCTTATTTTATGAATGGATTGATTATGAACAGAATACCAGTTTTAAATAAATTGCGTTTAAGGGAATTCTTAACTTTTAAAGGTGTTTGGGGTGATTTGTATGATAAGTCGAATCCTTATGTGACAGCCAATCCTGATGGTTTGTTTGTTTTGCCATCCACTTCTTATGCTTTTGAAGGAAAACCTTATATGGAAGTGGGGGTCGGTTTGGATAATATCTTAAAGTTATTCAGATTAAGTTATATATGGCGCTTAACCTATAGAGATCATGTTGATGTTCCTCGTCATGGACTTCGATTTGCTCTTCATTTGGATTTTTAGAATGATATGAAGCATTATTTAATAAACCTTTGGTCTCTATCTCTTCTGATCCAAATTTTTATCTTTGTTCCTGCTTGTTCAAAAGAAAAATCAGAGTTGATAGAACCTTATTTGGATGGATTTGATTCTACTATCGCATATAGTATTGATACGTTAATCCTTTCTTCTATTAATAAAGATGTTTTTCCAGGGGCTGTGGTATCCGTTGTACAAGGAAATGAAATTATTTATTTGAAAGCGTTTGGCAACCGATCTTTAGTGCCTGATACTTTGCCAATGACGGAGAATACAGTATTTGATATTGCATCGTTAAGTAAATGTATTGGTACCACTCCTGCCGTGATGCAATTGATAGAAAAAGGTGAAATGTCATTGAATGATAAAGTAAATAAATACATTCCTGACTTCAAACCGTGGATTTCTAATGGTGATACTGTTGATATTACAATCTTACATTTGTTAACTCATTCTAGTGGATTAGATTCGTATATATCAAATATAAAAGCTTGTGCGAAACGTTTCGATGGGCATCCAGAACTCTTGATTGATAAAATTGCAACGGAATCCAAACGTAATTTCAAGCCAGGTACAAAGTTTCTCTATAGTTGTTTGAATTTTATCATATTACAAAATATAGTAGAGAAAATAACTGGTGAGAGGTTGTGTGATTATGTTCAAAAAAACATATTTGATGTTTTGCAAATGAAAAATAGCTGTTATTTCACCACGAATGATACAATACCTGCTGATTGGATTATAGCGCCGACGGAAGTTATGCCTGATGGGGTTCCTTTGCTGGGACGCGTTCATGATCCGTTGGCTCGTATATTGAAAAACGGAAATTCTGGTAATGCTGGTATTTTCTCTACAGCAAAAGATCTTTCTTTGTTTTGTATGGCTATCATGAATGAAGGAACTTATGAAGATCATCAAATCTTAAAAGCTGAGACCGTTGATATGATGGTTAATAAACCTTTTGAAAATGATTCTGTAATAGGTAGAGCATTAGGATGGGATGTCTCAAGTTCTCATTCTCACATAATAGGTGATAAGTTATCACAACATTGTTGTATTTGTCATACGGGATATGCAGGAACCTCTATTGTCATGGATTTGGATGCTCGTGTGGCAATTATTTTATTGACGAATCGTGTTCATCCCAAAGATACTGGTTCCTTAAAATATACCCGAAAAGAGTTGTCAAATATTGTTTCTAAAATGATAGAATTTTAAATCTGTTTTGTTGAAAATTTCTATTGTTATACTCTCAAAAGAGAATGATGTTTTTTACTGCTTGGAACCTATAGATAATCTTTCGTCTACTTTTTTTTATAATAATCTAAAAATTGAAGTTTTTATAGAAGTCTCCTAAAGTAGTTTTATTATATTTGTCTTTTATATTAAGATAAATAAATATGTCAGAACGATTATATGTCTTTGATACCACATTACGTGATGGTGAGCAGGTTCCTGGTTGTCAATTGACAACTGTGGAGAAGTTGGAGGTTGCTCGTATGTTAGAGCGTTTGGGCGTTGATGTGATAGAGGCAGGATTTCCTGTGTCGAGTCCTGGTGATTTTAACTCTGTGGTTGAGATCTCGAAGGTGTTGACACAGCCGGTGGTCTGTGCATTGACACGAGGTGTGAAAGAAGATATAGATGTAGCAGTTGATGCATTACAGTTTGCGAAGAGAAAACGAATTCATACGGGTTTAGGCACGTCAGACTATCATATTAGGTATAAGTTCAATTCCACACGAGATGAGATTTTGGAACGTTCGATAGAGGCTACGAAATATGCAAAACATTTTGTGGAGGATGTGGAGTTTTATTGCGAAGATGCTGGTCGTACAGATAATGAATATTTAGCAAGAGTAGTAGAGGCTGTTATTAAGGCGGGTGCCACGGTTGTGAATATACCTGATACAACAGGTTATTGTATGCCGGATGAGTTTGGCGCTAAGATAGCGTACTTGAAGGAACATGTGACTGGTATAGATAAGGTGATTCTTTCTTGCCATTGCCATAATGACTTAGGCATGGCTACCGCTAATACATTGCAGGCAGTAATGAATGGTGTGCGACAAGTGGAGGTGACGATCAATGGGGTGGGTGAACGAGCTGGTAATACAGCTTTGGAAGAAATCGTTATGGCTTTGCGTTGTCGTAAGGAGATAGGTGTTGATACGAATATACAAGCTAAACATATCTATGCAGCCAGTCGCATTGTCTCCAATTTGATGAATATGCCAATTCAAATGAACAAGGCGATTGTGGGTAGAAATGCCTTTTCACATTCTTCTGGAATTCATCAAGATGGCGTTTTGAAAAATCATTCGACTTACGAAATTATTGATCCGAAAGATGTGGGTGTTGACCCGAATACTATTTTGTTGACAGCAAGGAGTGGACGAGCTGCTCTTCGTCATCGTTTACAAACGTTAGGTTTTAAAGTGGATGATGATCGAATGCTATCATTGTATAAGGATTTCCTTGATTTGGCTGATAAAAAGCGATATATAGATGATGATGATCTTCGATTATTGTTAGGTGTCGATCGTAACAAAGATAAGGCTATTGTTGTAGAGTATCTGAATGTGATATCTGGAAAGAATGTAGATCATACGGCAGAGTTAGGGTTAATCGTTAAAGGAGAAAAAAAGGTGGGAAAGGCTACAGGAAATGGTCCTGTGGATGCTTCCATTAATGCTCTTAAATCTATTTTAGGTTTAAATATGATATTGCGTGAATTTACTATCCAATCGATCAGTAAAGGCAGTAACGATGTGGGTAAGGTTCATATGCAAGTGGAATACGAAGGTCGAATTTATTTCGGATTCGGTGCGAATACGGATATTGTGGAAGCTTCTTTGGAAGCGTACATAGATGCGGTAAACAAGTTTATTTGATTTGTATGAATACACTATTTGATAAAATATGGGATGCCCATTTGGTTTCCGAGATTGAGAATGGACCTTCTCAACTATATGTGGATCGTTTGTATGTCCATGAAGTGACATCGGCACAAGCTTTCGAGGATTTAAGGAAACGAAATCTTTCTGTTTTCCGTCCTCAGCAGGTGATTTGCATACCAGATCATAATGTGCCAACGGAAAATCAGTCAGTCATTAAGGATGATACATCTCGAATTCCAATTGAAACATTGGATCGTAATGCAAAAGATTTTGGATTGATTTATTTCCCGATAGGACATCCTAAAAATGGTATCATACATGTTGTTGGACCTGAAAATGGTTATTCATTGCCTGGATCTGTAGTGGTGTGTGGTGATTCTCATACATCCACTCATGGCGCATTGGGTTGTGTTGCCTTTGGTATTGGAACTAGTGAGGTCGAGATGGTCTTGGCTACACAATGTGTGTTACAAACCAAGCCTAAAACGATGCGTATTACTGTTAATGGTAGATTGAAGGAAGGCGTATTGGCAAAAGATCTTGCTTTGTATATCATTGCTAAAATGACTACTGGTGGTGCTACTGGTTATTTTGTGGAATATGCGGGTGAGGCTGTTCGCTCATTATCGATGGAAGGACGATTGACTCTTTGTAATCTTTCCATTGAAATGGGAGCACGTGGTGGTATGATTGCTCCTGATGAGGTGACCTTCGCTTATTTGAAAGGTACGGAGAACGCACCTAAGGGAGCTGATTGGAATGCATATGTGGAGAAATGTAAGATGTTGGTGAGTGATGATGATGCCGTGTTTGATAAAGAAGTGATATTGGATGCTTCTGAGATAGAACCGCGTATTACGTATGGTACCAATCCAGGAATGGGACTTGGTATTACGGAGTCGATTCCAAAATGGTCTGAAATACTTGAAAAGGAAAGAGCCTCATTTCAAAAAGCCATGGACTATATGGGCTTTCAACCTGGTGATAAAATGATCGGTAAACCTATTGATTATGTGTTCTTAGGTAGTTGTACGAATGGACGGATTGAAGATTTCCGCATATTCGCTCAATATGTCAAGGGGAAGAAAAAGGCTAAAAATATTACTGCATGGTTGGTGCCAGGATCATGGAATGTGGTTCGTCAAATAAAAGAAGAAGGATTAGATGTGATTTTGGCAGATGCTGGTTTTGAGGTGAGAGAACCTTCATGCTCGGCTTGTTTGGCTATGAATGAAGATAAAATTCCATCTGGCAAATATGTTATTTCAACATCCAATCGTAATTTTGAGGGTCGCCAAGGAATGGGTTCTAGAACCATCTTGGCAAGTCCATTGGTGGCTGCAGCAGTAGCAGTTACGGGAGTGATTACTGATCCAAGAGTTTAATTGAAAAAGAAGAGCAGTATGAAACAATTTATTAATATAGAATCAACGATGGTTCCGTTAGCTATTGAAAATATAGATACGGATCAGATTATCCCTTCTCGATATTTGAAAAAAACAACGAGAGGTGATTTTGGGCAGTACTTGTTCCGTGACTGGCGTTTTGATGGAAAGGAACAAGAGATTCCGTCTTTTGTCTTGAATGATAAAAAATTTGGAGGCTCTGTTTTGGTTGTCGGAAAAAATTTTGGTTGCGGGTCGAGTAGAGAACATGCAGCATGGGCAGTGGCAGACTATGGTTTCCGTGTTGTAATCTCTAGTTTTTTTGCAGATATATTTAAAAATAATGCGATGAATAATGGGGTGCTTTTGGTAACAGTTTCAGAAGCATTTCTTCATGAATTGTTTATTTGTGTGGAGAAGAATCCGTCATCGAAAGTGAAGATTGATTTAGAAAAACAGACAGTGACAAACATGGAAACAGGAAAGAGTGAAATGTTTGATATCAATAGTTATAAAAAAGAGTGTTTTTTGAACGGATATGATGATATAGATTATTTGTTGAGTAAAAAGAAGAACATCGAAGAATACGAAAGGAGAAGAGAATGGTAGAGATAATGGACACCACTTTGCGAGATGGAGAGCAGACTTCTGGTGTCTCTTTCTCAGAGCAAGAAAAGTTGAATATTGTTCGCGCTTTGATCGAAACATTAGGTGTAAATAGGGTGGAGATTGCCTCTGCCAGAGTTTCTGAGGGAGAGTTTAATGCAGTAAAGAAAATTGTTTCATGGGCAAAGGAAAATGATTACTTACAAAAGATTGAGATATTAGGTTTCGTTGATGGTGATTCATCGTTAGACTGGATAAAATCTGTGGGTGGTCAAGTGTTCAATTTGTTGGCCAAAGGTTCTTTGCGTCATGTGGAAGAACAGTTATGTAAGACAGCGGAACAACATATACAAGATGTCATTGATTTGATTGAAAAGATACATCGTGCAGGAATATCTGTCAATGTTTATTTGGAAGATTGGAGTAATGGAATGATTCATTCGAAAGATTTCGTATTCCAAATGATGGACGCTTTACAATTGGCTCCAGTGGATAGGGTGATGCTACCTGATACGTTGGGTATTTTAAATCCATTGTTGACTGAAGAATTTTGCAGAGAAATGGTGTCTAAATATCCAACAACACGTTTTGATTTTCATGCTCATAATGATTATGATTTGGCTGTAGCAAATGTTTTTGCGGCTTTGCGTGCTGGTGTACAAGGTGTTCATACTACTATCAATGGATTGGGAGAGAGAGCTGGTAATGCTCCGTTAACAAGCGTTTTGGCTGTTCTTCATGATCAGTTGGGGGAGAAGACCACGATCAAAGAGGATAAAATGTATCAGTTGAGTAAGTTGGTGGAGATGTATTCTGGAATTCGAATTCCTAATAACAAGCCTATTATAGGTGATAATGTCTTTACACAATGTGCTGGTGTTCATGCAGATGGTGATAGTAAATGTCATCTCTATTACAATGCCTTGTTACCTGAACGTTTCGGCCGTGTGCGAGAATATGCGTTGGGTAAAATGTCTGGTAAGGCAAATATCCGACAGAATTTGGAATCGTTGGGCATAAAGTTGGATGAGGAGTCGATGGATAAGGTGACACAGAGGGTCATTGAATTGGGTGATAAAAAACAGTTGGTCACACCGGAAGAGTTGCCTTATGTCGTTTCTGATGTGTTAAAACATCCGATGACTGAGCAACGAATCAAAATGGAGAATTATTCACTGTCGTTGACGCATGGTATTCGACCTGTTGCGACGGTAAAAATTATGATAGATGGTAAAACCTATCAGGAGACGGCTCCTGGTGATGGACAGTATAATGCTTTCACAAAAGCTTTGTGGAAAGTATATTCACATTTACATAAGCCTATACCTGAATTGTTAGACTATTCTGTAGTTATACCACCAGGAGGTAAAACTGATGCTTTGGTGCATACCACGATTACTTGGAAATTTAAGAATAAAGTATTCAAAACTCACGGGTTGGATGCCGACCAAACGGAAGCTGCTATTCAAGCAACGGTGAAAATGTTGAATTTGATCGAAGACTTTTAAAAGCATAAAAAGTTTGGCTGACACCAATAATTTGATTTATATGCGAGAATTTCTTTTCATACATTCATCCCTTGCAAATGCTTAACCTCCTCCAACACGAACAGACTATGCAAACTTCCGACACTCTCGATGGTTCCTAGTTTGTTTTGTACAAAGTCTTGGTAATGCTCCATGTCGGTGACATAGATTTTTAGCATAAAGTCATAGTCTCCAGAAATGTTGTAACATTCTGTGATCTCATCAATTTTTTTTATCGCTTTTTTAAAATGGATGATATAGTTTCGACTATGTTTTTTCAGTCGGATATTACAAAAGACACAAAATCCATGATTGAGTAACTTGCGATTCAAAAGCGCAGAATATCCTAAAATATATCCACTTGCTTCTAATTGACGTATTCGTTCAAACACTGGAGTGGGTGAGAGATGTACCTTGTCGGCTAATTCTTTTGTTGTCAGATTGCAATTTGCTTGCAATAACCTTAACAACTCTAAATCTATGTCGTCAAGTTTCTTGGGAGATAAAATTTCTTTATTCATTTGTGTTTTTATACTCATGTTGGTTTTTATTTCTATTATGTAATGCAAAAATAGATATTTTATTTAAAATAAAAAGAGTATTTGTTTGTTTTGTCTATCTGAATTATTTTTGCAGTAGAAATTTAAAACTTTAATAAATATACAATCATGAGTAATAAAGGTTTAGGAACGATTTGTGTTCAAGAGGGGTGGAAACCTAAGAAAGGTGAGCCTCGTGTTTTACCAATTTATCAGTCAACAACATTTAAGTACGACACTAGTGCTGAAATGGGTGACCTTTTCGATTTAAAGGCTTCCGGTTATTTCTACACTCGTCTTCAGAATCCTACAAACGATGCAGTTGCCGCTAAGATTTGTGCTTTGGAAGGTGGAGTTGCTGCTATGTTGACTGCATCTGGACAAGCAGCTAGCTTTTATGCTATCTTTAATGTCTGTGAGGCTGGTGATCATTTCGTATCTTCTTCTTGTATTTATGGTGGAACATTTAACCTGTTTGCTGTTACAATGAAGAAGTTAGGAATTGAATGTACGTTTGTTGATCCTGACGCTTCTGAAGAGGAAATTTCAAAAGCTTTCCGTCCAAACACAAAAGCTTTGTTCGGTGAAACAATTGCAAATCCTGTGTTGAGTGTCTTGGATATTGAGAAGTTTGCCAGAATCGCTCATTCTCATGGTGTACCTTTAATCATTGATAATACATTCCCAACACCAATTAATTGTCGTCCTTTTGATTTTGGTTGCGATATTGTCACTCATGCTACTACTAAATATATGGATGGTCACGCTACAAATGTAGGTGGTTGTATTGTGGATAGTGGAAACTTCGATTGGGAAGCTCACAAGGATAAATTCCCTGGCTTGACTCAACCAGATGAGTCTTACCATGGTTTGGCTTATAGCAAAGCATTTGGCAAAGGAGCATATATTACAAAGGCTACTGTTCAATTGATGCGTGATTTGGGTTCTATCCAAGCTCCTCAAAATGCGTTCTTGTTGAATCTTGGTTTGGAAACTCTTCATGTTCGTATGCCAAGACATTGTGAGAATGCTCAAAAAGTAGCTGAATATTTAGAAAAACATCCTAAGGTGGCTTGGATTAATTATCCGGGCTTGAAATCAAGCAAATATTATGAGTTGGCACAAAAACAGTTTACGAATGGTCAATCTTGCGGTGTCGTTACATTCGGAGTAAAAGGCGGTCGTGAAACATCTATTAAATTCATGGATAGTTTACAATTGGCTTGTATTGTAACGCACGTAGCAGATGCTCGTACTTGTGTGCTTCACCCTGCATCTCATACTCATCGTCAGTTGTCTGACGAACAATTGTTGGCAGCTGGCGTTCGCCCAGATTTGATTCGTTTCTCTGTTGGTATTGAAGACGCTGAAGATATCATCGCTGATTTGGGTCAAGCTTTGGCTAAATGCTAATGACAGACTTGTGATTAGTTCTTTCATTTATCAGCATCAGATTTTTGGAAACACTGATGAATGTTGCGGAAAATAGTCACGATGTGAAATGAACATAAGAGAAGGGTCATCAGGATATTCCTGGTGCCCCTTTTTGTTGTTTTCATTCTACTTTTTTGTATTTTTGTAGAAATAATTATTGTACAATTAATAGTATAAATGTTATATGAAAAATTTAAAAGGTAAATGGGCTCTTGTTACTGGAGCCAATAGAGGTTTAGGTTATAGAATCACAAAGTTTATGGCTTCTCAGGGTTGCAATCTTATCCTTCATAGCAGAGATTTGACCCATACAGAGTCTGTCTATAATGAGGTGACTGCGATGGGGGTTGAGGCTTATTGCGTTGCAGCAGAATTGTCTAAACCTGAGCAAGTTCAAGCTATGATTGATGCTATTAAGAGAAAAGGAACCCAAGTAGACATTCTTTTTAATGATGCAGCTGTTCAAATTGCTTATCGTACGGAATATTTTAAAACCCCCGTTTCAGATTACACAGAAAGTTTTTTGATTAATACAATCGCCCCTATGATGCTTTGCTATGCATTTATGCCACCAATGATAGAAAGAGGTTTCGGCCGTATCATTAATACAACGAGTGGTATTCAAAATGAACCGCAGCAAGCTGGTTATTCTGCGAGTAAGGCTGCATTGGATAAGGTGACAAAAGATTTGGGTACGACGGTTGAAGGTTCCGACGTGATGATTAATCTTGTCGATCCAGGATGGTGCCGTACAGACCTTGGAGGACCAAAAGCGCCTAATGATCCGGATTCTGTAATCCCTGGTATGGTGTTGGGTGCATTTGCTGATGATGGAAAAAGTGGCAGATGGATTAGCGCTCAAGATTATGTGGGTATGACATTAGAAGCAGCTTTGAAAAAGTTTCAGGAACGATAAACGTTAATTCTTCTTGGTCGCTTATTAGGACAAAGAAACAGAGTCTTTCATAGCAATGACTCTGTTTCTTTTTTAATATGTAGTTGATTCGTTTGAATTATCGAATTTGTAATCCTCCACAGAATAGAGTAAAGATGATGAGGAGAAGAGAAAATATAATTAATTGGATATTGGTCTTTTTGTATCCTGTAGATGTGTATTCGTGACCAGAATAGACGATGGAGTTTATGTGAAATTTCACTAAACATTTTTGATAAATCCAATAACATAAAAATGCAATGCAGATTCCTAATAAGGTACCAACGATAATGTCTCCTGGAAAGTGTACGCCAAGATAGATGCGAGAGTAGGCACAGATGAGAGCCCAACATAATGAACAGCAAGTGTAGGGTTTGTATCTCAGTAGTAAGGAACTGAACACGGCGAATCCGAAAGAGTTAGATGCATGAGATGATGGAAATCCGAAAGCGCCTCCTTTGTAGTTGTAGACATATTGAAGTAAGGGTTCTGTGATTGAATCATGACTTGGACGAGGTCTTGCAATCAATGGTTTTAGAATAGAGGAGGTGATTTGATCGCATAAGACAAACAATAGGATTACGGTTCCGATGATTAAAAAGGCTTCTTTCCTTTTGCTTTTGACAATAGTGTAAATGAAAAGGAGAAAAATAGGCGACCAAATTAAAATTTGAGACACCATCCAAAAGAAAAAATCAGAGCCAGCTGAGTGTTGTTCGCCCATATTAAGGAGAACCATGGCTTCTCTATCGTAAGATTGAAGTAACTCTAACATAGAATTGAATCGTTAGGGAATTATTAAAAATTTGTGAACAAAGGTACAAGGATAGTCGCAAATTAACAAAAGATGCACTATTTTTGTAGCCGAATTAGGAAGATAAAATTATGAAAATTGTTATTGCAGGAGCTGGTGAGGTTGGAACTCACTTGGCGAAGATGCTTTCTCGTGAGAATCACGATATTGTTGTGATTGAAGAAGATAGAGAGAAAGTACAGAATATTGAAAAATTATACGATTTGATTGCTGTGCAGGGAATTTGTACTGCTATTCAGGATTTGAAAGAAGCAGGTACAAAGGATGCAGATCTTTTTATTGGAGTCACTCCGATAGAGAGTCGAAATATTACGTCTTGTATTTTGGCACATAAATTGGGCGCTAAAAAGACGGTTGCCCGTATTAATAATTATGAATATTTGTTGGAAGAAAATCAAAAGTTTTTCAATGATTTAGGTATAGATGCTTTGATTTATCCTGAATTGTTGGCGGCGAAAGAGATTACCGCTTCCATCAAAATGAATTGGGTCCGTCAGTGGATGGAGTTCGAAGATGGAGCATTGACGTTGATTGGTATGAAGATTCGTACCAATGCACCTGTTATCAATCAAAAATTGATGGATTTGAAAAATAGTGAGTTCTATCGTGTTGTTGCCATTCGTCGAAATTCGGAAACAATTATACCCAAGGGTTCTGATGAAATCAAAGCAAATGATATAGTCTATTTTATTACTACTAAAGATTATATACCAGATGTCCGTATGCAAGCGGGTAAGGAGGTGATTCAGGTGAAGGATTTGATGATCGTTGGTGGTGGTAACATTACCATGAAGACCATTGAAAGTATGCCTGATAATGTGGATGTGAAGGTCTTGGAACGAGATAAGTTGAAAGTAACCAATTTGATGGAAAAGACAGATAACGCTATGATCTTAAATGTTGATGCTAGTGATTTGGATGTCTTGAGGGATGAGAATATCGAGGAGATGGATGCTTTTGTGGCGTTATCAGAAAATTCAGAGGCAAATATTTTGGCTTGTATTGCGGCTAAAAGATTCGGATTAAAAAAGACGATTGCTGAAATTGAAAATGTAGACTATATACAGTTGGCTGAAAGTTTGGATATAGGAACTGTTATCAATAAAAAACTATTGGCTGCTAGTTATATTTATCAATATACTTTGGATGCAGATGTACGGAATGTGAAATGTTTGACGCATGTGGATGCTGAAGTGGTTGAATTGACAGCTAAAGAGGGATCTGCTATAACCAAAGGTAGAATTATGGATGTTCATTTGCCAAATGATTTATTTATTGGTGGTGTTGTTCGTAATGGAGTGGGGTTCATTGCAAATGGTCAAACACAAATTCAGTCGGGAGATGATGTGATTGTGTTCTGTTTGTCATCTTGTTTCCATAAGTTAGATGGATTGTTCAATTGATTTTTGAAAAAAATAGTGGAGAATTTATAGAAGTCCACTAAATAAAAAAGCCTCAATGTTTTTCTTTTTGAAATCATTGAGGCTACAGTCTGATTTGAAATCGCTGTCGTCGATGTTGTATTTGTTTGCGTTTCATTTTTGCGGGATTTTAGAGGTTAATTACTTCATGGATGAGATTACCATGTATACTTTAGTCGAAAAAGTGACTGTGATAATGGATGCTAAAATTACTGCTATTGTCATAATCAATAAATTTAAAAAGGTTAATCACTAATTTTATTTTAGTCTTTCAATGTGTCAATAACCATTAACACTTTAACTGCGAAAGATGTTGCGATAACTGAAGAAAATAATGCTACTATCATAATTATACAATTTTTATACATTAATAATTAATTTTTTTGTGATTCTCTCATTGAATCACATTGCAAATATATGCATGTGTATTTTATTTTACAAATAAATATACAAAAAGTTTTGTTAAATAATCTTAAAATAGTGTATATATGCAAAATGTTTGCATAAATATGTAAAAATAATGTATATTCTTTGTTGTGAATAAATATTCTATAATAATGTATATTAAAAATGGTTAATTGTATAAATTCATAAAAATAAAATGATAGATTTGCAACGTGTGAGTAATCATACTATATATTAATAATTATGATTCTGTTATTAATATGAAGATTTAAGAATCGCATAACAACTAATTACAATTTAAAATTTAAAGATTATGGACAAATTTTTTAAGGGTGCAGTCTTTGGTGCTGCAGTGGCATTAGCAGGTGCTTATTTATTAGGTACGGAAAAAGGCAAGGAGACTTGCAAGAAAGTGGTGGATGAAGTAGATAAATTGAAAGATGAGTTGAAGTCGAAGTTGGATGAAACGTTGAATAATCAGCCAGAATCTTCTTCGTCAGATGAAGAGGAGATAGTTTATGAGTAAAACTTCAAAAAATAGAATTGGTTAGTCAGGTGTTTGTTTCACAATTATGACTTTTCATTTCTTTAATCCTGAAAATGATCTTGCCCTTGCATTGGGCGATAAACATTATAATCCTCCGAAAAACATTGTGCGTTTTTCGGAGGATCTTTCGTTACTTCCTGTATGGTATGCAGAGGTGAATGATTGTGTGTTGTCTCGTACGCATGTGCCAGCAGACTGGATGCAAAAAGAACGGAATGAGTTGTCTGTCAAGTCCACTTGGAGACATATTGATGAATATTTGAAAGAGTCTATTTCGTCCGATGTTCTCTCTCCATGGGGATGGAATTATTCTTTATATAATATGTGGAAAAATAAAAGTTCCTCTTCTCAGATAATAGATTGTGAGAAAATACGTGAGTTGTCTGCGCGTTCAATTGTTTGTGATATACTTACATTACCTTCTATTAAAGGAGAAATAGTACCGGCTTCATTTGTTCAACCCAAAATCTTGACTAATTGGAACCAAGTTTGCTCGTTTGTTCATGAATACAAAGTTGTGGTATTAAAAGCTCCGTGGTCTAGTAGTGGAAAGGGATTGTATTGGGTTGAGGATGAATGTTCTGAAGCATTGGAAAGGTGGACTCGAAATCTATTCGCAAAACAGGGATATATTATGGGAGAAAAGGTTTACGAAAAGGAGAAAGATTTTGCTATGGAGTTTAAAAGTGAAAATGGTGATGTCTCCTTTTTAGGCTACTCTTTTTTCCAAACAGAAGACGGAAAGTACAAAGGGAATATTTTAGCTTCTGATGATTGGATGAAAGGTCAGTTGTCTCAATATGTTCACCCCTCTGTATTACAAAATGTCATAACAATCTTATGTGAATTTTTTACAAGTCGCATTGCACCTTATTATAGGGGTTACTTTGGTGTAGATATGATGGTTGTTAAATCTGAGAATGACTATTTTATTCACCCTTGCGTAGAGGTGAATTTACGAATGAACATGGGCGTTGTGTCTCATATTCTAAATGATCGTTATGTGCAAAAAGATCATAGGGGCTATTTCTTTGTCACCACATTCCCTACACATGAAGCTTTGTTGGAGTTCCATGCATCATCACAACATGATTATCCATTGGAAATAGCAAATTCCCGTATTATAAAAGGATATATGCCATTAACTTATTTTCAAAATGATGCAACATCTTTAGCGGGAATGATTGTTGAGTGAAATTTTCATTCTGTAAATTTATTTGTTTGTTTAATTTCCAACTTTTTTTTTGACATTTCCAAAAACAAGTTCTATCTTTGCTTGATTTTGTGATGACGAGATTTTGTAAAATAGACAAGATATAATACTCATGATAATCATTTTGATGATTGTGTGAGATATTTATATAATACGAAAGAATTTGAAGATTAGCGAATAATCTTATATTATAACTTTAAATTAAGAACCATGTATTACAAAAACAAGTTAAAAGGTTTGGTGTGTTTGCTTATAGCGCTCATTCCCTTTTATGCGAGTGCGGCAAATGTCTTGGTTGTAGAAGTGAATAATTCTTCTAAGAAAGAGGTTATGTTTGCTTTGAAAGACACACCTAAGTATTGGATAGAAGGCTCGACTCTTAAGCTTTCGTCTTCTACCACAAGTGCAGAATTCCCACTTTCTACAGTTGTAAAAGCTTATTTTAAGAATGGTACTTTATCGTCATTGGTCGAGTCAAATTCTGAAAAAGTAAGTTGTTACCCTAATCCAACGGTTGAGGGAGTTTATATTACGAATGTAGGAAAAGATGATTCTGTCCTTTTGTTGGATATGACTGGCAAGATATTGGCACAGCCTGTAACTATCAATGTAGACATGCTTTACATTGATTTCTCTAATCTTCCTACAGGAAGTTATTTCGTGAAAGTTAATCAACAATCTTTTAAAATTATTAAGCAATGAACAAGTTATATTTCTTGTCTTGCGTAGGTTTGTTGTCAGTTAACACGTTTGCGCAAGATAATATTAAAATAGATTATAAAGATGGTAGTTCTCGTACGTTCCCTACAAATTTGGTGGATACGTTGGTTGATAACTTATCGTCTCATAAAGTGGTTTTGTCAATTCCTTCAGAAACGGAAGAGTTGTCTTACCCTGATATGATTCAAGAATCACAAATTAATTTGAATGGAGCGGATAAAAAACAGAGCTTTAATCTCCTTCAGTCTATTTCTATCCTTCAATCTGCGAATTCTAAACTCAGTGGTGATTATGTGATAAATGTAGGTAATCAATCCTCAGCAACAATCGTCATCCCTTATTTAAATGATTTTTCTAATTTGAAGGTTTCTTTGAAATCGTCTGGTTCCTATGTTTATGTTGATGGAAAAAAATTCACATCGGGTGATGCTGTTAATTTTTCCAAACCCGTAAAGTTTCAGATAGTCGCTTTTAATGGAGATATTCGTTCGTATGAGATTTCCGTTAAAAACTCATCTCTACCAATTCTTTCTATTGATGGATCGTCTGTCACAAGTGATTGGTCGGAACAAAAAATATCATTGACGGGTGGAATCTCTAATATCACTGGAGAAGTAAAGGGTAAGGGCTCTCATTTTAAATCAGGTTTAAAGAATTCATATTCTTTGAAGTTCGATGATAAGCAGACAATGTTATCATTTCCAAGTGCGAAACGTTGGGTTTTGCTTTCAGCTCAACATGATCCTTCTTTGTTGAGGACTTCTGTTGGATTCGATTTGGCTAAAAATTTCTTCTCCTTTGATTGGACTCCATCATCAGAACCTGTAGAATTGGTTGTGAATGGTCAATATCAAGGAACCTATTTCTTGACAGAACAAATTCGTATCTGTAAGAATAGGATAGAGGATGGGGTAGTTATTTCTGCTGAAAGTGAAGTGAAAGAGGGCGATGATTCATTTGTATTGTCACAATCAGGTATTCGTTTTGTGATGACTGATCCTGAGACAGGTTTCGATGGAACGAAGTTGTTACGTTCTAAAGGGAAATTGAATGCGTTTGAATCAATTTTGTGGAAAGGTCAGTCCATCTCCAACTCCATTGCCGATATGAAAACTTTTGCTGATTGGTATGTGTTCTCTGAATGGATGAAAAATGAAGATATGTTGATGTCGGATGATTATCTGACGATGCGTCCTGATGGTTCAATTGCTATGGGACCTATTTGGGATCAAAGTCAAACATTTGGGTCGCAAGATGAGTTTGATGAAGAAGGATGGGTGTCAAAAGATAATTCTTTTGTTGCTCAATTATTAAAAAACAATACGTTCCGTTCGTATGTTACAGAAAGATTGGAATATCTATCCAATCATGAATCGGATATTTTATCAATCGTGACTAGTCGAGCAAATGCGATATTAGAAAGCGCGGCTGCTAATGAGGCGATTTGGCATTCATTAGGTGCTAGTCAGTGTGATGTGGAGACTGTAACTCCATTATTTGAAAGTAAAAAACAGCAAATCTCTGATTGGTTGATTAGACGTTTGCAGTGGATGAAACAAAACTTTTAAAATTCGTTGTCATGAAAAAGATATTCATAAATAGAATCCTATTATTGGCAGCATCTTTGCTTTCAATGAATGTTGCCTTTGCACAAAATAAGATACAATTACCAACCGCTTATGGTGTGGATGCATTGGATCTTAATATGATTGATACTGTCAATTTCGGAGAAGAAAATAATCGTATTATCATTGCTTCTCCTTTAGATGATGTTGATAAAATCACATTCAATGTTTCTGAAGTAGATTTAAGTAAGCCTGATAATGCAACTACAGGAAATCAGTTGTCTGCGGTTTCTTTGACGGCTTCTGCTAATCCTAATGTGATTTATACTACAGTTGAAGGACAAAAGAATGGCAACGAATTTAATATCTTCGTGCCTTATTTGATTTCGTTCTCTAATTTGTCTCTTTCTTTTAAAGCAACTGGAACTGTTTATTGTGATGGTGCTTTACAAAAAAGTGGTGCTTCAAGAGTGAATTTTACTACTTCTAAAACATATAAGGTGGTGGATGCTTCTGGTAATATCGCTACTTATAAAGTTAATGTCTATAATTCGGGACTTCCAGTTGTATATGTGACGACTTCCGATGGCGCATCATTATCTACCAATTGGTCTGGTGATCATTCTTTGGTTGTTAAAACATCAGAGACAGAGGTTAATTATGATGATAATTCGGTTGTTTTGAAATATAAAGGTAGTAAATATTCCACTTCTCAAAAACGATCATATAGTGTAAAGTTGGATAAAAAGGCATCAGTTTTAGGTTTATCAACGGGAAAACGATTTTCCATATATTCTAACGCAGATGATGCAACTTTGTTACGTACTCGTATTGCTTATGAAATAGCTTCTAAATTTTCTGATTTGAGTTGGACTCCACAAGCAGTTCCTGTTGAATTGGTAGAAAATAATGTACATAAGGGTTCTTACTTGTTTGCAGAAGATGCTCGTATCTCAGCTGAACGTGTAAATGCACAAGCTTTGTTGGAGTGGACTGATGAATATGAAGAGGATAACGATTGTTTCAAATCAGATAAATATAAGTTAATCTTTACGTTGGAAGATGAAAATGGCATGTCTGCTTCTGATGCTAATGAAACTATTAACTCATTTGAAAGTTCTTTGGCAAAAGGCTCTGGTTTGGATAAAATTGATATGAATAGTTTTGTTGACTGGTATTTGTTACATGAAATCTTTAAGGATAAAGACGCTGTTAAATCTGCAATGTTGTCTATTGCTGCTGATGGTAAGATTTCTATGGGACCAGTTAATTCTCAGGAAGATGCTATCGGTAATGAGAATGAATCAGCAGAAGGCTATGTTTTGCGTAATCATCCTTGGTTCGTTCAGTTGTTCGAAAATCCGGAATTTGTCTCTGCTCTATATTCCAGATTTGAAGAAATCAGTAAAGAGATAACTTCAATGTCTTATGATGAATATGTTAAGGAGATATCATTGTCGTATAAAGGTAATGAAGAGTTGTATTCTTTAAAGACGGATTTGGAAAAAGAAGTTTCTGAAATTCAATCATGGTTAAAAAAACGTATTGAATGGTTGTCCGCTCGACTCTCCATTGAGAATGAAACGGTTAAGAGTTTACAACCTAACGACAGAAACAAAATTCTTTCATTTTCTATTAAGAAGAATGCCAATTCTCAGGCCTTGCTTTCTGATTACAATGCTACTATTTCAGGCGATAGCATTAAGATTTTTGTTCCTTATTTGGCACATTTCGATTTGAAACCAGAATTCTCATTGTCATCTGGAGCAAAAGCATACGCATTGGGTGAGGCTCAAACAAGTGGTTCTTCTGTTGTCAACTTCTTACATCCTGTTACCTATAGAGTTGTGTCTCAAAGTGGTGAAGTTCGTAATTACATTGTGAAAATTTATAATTCTGGAATTAATGTATTGTACATCAATACTCCTGGCAATAAAACAATCAATAGTAAGGAAACTTGGATTGATGGTACTTCTTTAGTGGCTTATAGAAGTGATGGAACAGTTGATTATGATTCGGGTTCTGATTATGTTCAAGTGAAAGGACGTGGTAATTCAACATGGACTATTGAAGGTAAGAAACCTTATGCTATCAAGTTGAATAAGAAACAACCAATGTATGGTATGTTGGAACACAAACGTTGGGTTTTGTTGGCTAACTATTATGATGTAACATTCTTTAGAAATGAGTTCTCTAACTATTTGTCGAAAAGCTTTACAACTTCAGATTGGTCGCCAAGCGGTGTCTTTGTTGAATTGGTTTTGAATGGAAAACACAATGGAAATTATTATTTCTGTGAGCAAGTGAAGATTAATGACAAACGTATACCAGGTCAATATTTGGTTGAGGCTGACTTGAAGGAGGGTAGTGGACAATTTCAAGGTACTAAAAGTGGAAACTATTTCAATGTGAAAGATCCAGATGTTGCAAATGGTAGTCAGGAACTACAGTATGTGAAAGATAAAATTAATGCATTTGAAACAGCTCTTTATGATACAACTGGTTCTGGAGAGGTGAATGCTTCAAGTTGGAGTAAGCTTAAAGAGATGATTGATTTGCCAAGTTTTGCCGATTGGTATATTATTAAAGAATTGAGTAAAGATTACGATGGTAATATGTATACAAGCTGTTACTGCCATATCATGGAAGATGGCCTTATCAAGATGGGTCCTATATGGGATTTTGACTTGGCATGGGGAGGAAATCCATTTGAAACGATGATGTTTGGTACAGGAGATTATGCTTGGTACAATAAACCGGAAGACTATTATATTGGTGCAAGACAACAGTCAGCTGGAATGGGTATGTTTGGCGGCTTTGGCGACTGGGGTGGCGGTTGGAATACTGGTGGTTGGAATACTGGTGGTTGGAATACTGGTGGCAATCAGAATGTACAAGCCTCTGGACCAACCAACTGGTTTATGATCTTCTTTAAACAAAAAGAATTTAGAGCTTTAGTTCTTGAAAGAGTTAATAATATGGTTGATCATTTAGATGAGATTAATGCTTATATCGATCAAAATACAAAACTTCTTACTCTTTCCTCTGAATCTAATAACGCATGCACAACTTATTATTCCGATAATAAGAGAATGTCATATGCGGAGAGAATGAATATAATTAAAAAATTCTTCACAGACAGATTAAAGTGGATTCAAAGTGATTTAAGTAGACGTTAGTGATAATAATTGTTCTTTAAGTAAAGGATGTGCGATAAATAAAGCACATCCTTTTTTTGTTTTCTTGCTATATGGATAAAAAACTATTACTGTCCGCTAAACTTAAAAAGACATACAAAAATAGTCCGCAATGCCAGTA
>JAKSLB010000032.1 GCA_024401435.1 Paludibacteraceae bacterium
TACCTGTGTAGTAAGCACCAGTATAGTTAGTCGCATCACAATCAGGACCAAAGTATGCACCGTTCTCGTCGAAGAATGAACTTACAGAAGCTGTCGGAGTGTCACCAGGAGTATCACCAGGAGTATCACCAGGTTCTTCTTGTGAAGAACCACAGTTCTTTAATGTGATGGCAGAAGTAGAAACCATTGTTTTACCTTTGTCATTTGTGATGGTTAGCATACCGGCACCTGTTGTGTTTGGTTTCCAGTTAACAGAACCACTTTGTTTGATACCAGTTTTAATTTCAAATCCGGCAACACCTGAGAATTCAACATAGTTGATGTTACAACCTTCACCTGCGCTCTTGATAAACAAACGCATTTTGGAAGTAGATACAGGAGAGAATGTCTTAGAGAAATCATGACCGATAGAAGTTCCTGAGAATGCGGTTTTCCATGTTCCGTTTTCGTCATATTGGATTTCGAAACTTGAAACCACATCATATTCAGTGCATTCATCAATTTTAACACCACCTACGGTTTGTGTCTTGCCTAAGTCAAACTCAACATATTCGTCCGAACCAGTCATTGAACCCCAACGACTGCTTCCACCGTGTTGTCCGTCATCGGAAAGAATCTTATCGACTGTCCAATAAGCATTTCCGTTTTCACCCCACTCAGAAGAAGCTTTTACATTAGCAATGCTGATTTCAGTTGAAGAAGAACCTGTACCCCAGTTAAGTGTATAAGATCTTTCACCTGGATCTTGAGAGTCAAGTTTCATAGTCCATGTAATGGTATAAGAAGAATCTTTACACCAAGTTTCTGATTTGTCTGATGTTGTAAGCGTGAATTCAGGGTCTGGTATAGCTGGTGCGGCAGAACCTACAACGATGTTGCCACCGTTAGGAACAGCTTTGAAATAAACATATCCGCCAGAAACACTAGATTCAATCTCTTCGTCATTTTGCAAAACTTTGATGTCTGACCATCCGTTTTGAACAGGAACTTTGATTGATAATGGATAATCCCATTTACATATTTTATTATTTGTTAATTCTGATGAAAGTGTTAAACTATAAGTTTCACTTTTAGAATCACTACTAATCTTTTTTATACTTGCATTGTCGCGTTCACGGAAATACATGATAGCATCACGGAAGGTACATACCCAATAATCATTTTTATTGGAATCCAACCAATCCAATGCACCTGTAAAGGCTCCTTGGTCTGTTGGCGAGTAACTGCTGCCTCCTGCATAGCCTTGAATACCATGTATTAAGAATACAACCCAACCTCCATTGGCTTGTTGGCATTTGCTGGTGATTCCATTTGAACTATTGATACCTTGGTTACCACAAATAGAACAGTCCAAGGCAGTCAAGTTACCTGGCGAACTTGAATTGATTGAACCACCGCAGATACGACCTCCAATGTAGTAGTTCAAAATCGAATTTCCTGGGTTGTTACAGTTAGGATAAGCAATTGTTAAACATGGTTGACCAATGTTTTGTTCAATGATACTTTTGGATTCAGAGTGTCCACTATAGGCATCATGCTTGGTAGTATGGCTACCAATTTCATGACCTTTTTGTGCGAAACCTTTATATGTGCCCCAATTGTTACCTGCCCAATCGGTTACCATATAGAATGTGGCCTTAAATCCATGTTTGTCAAGTTGTTGTACTGCCCAACTATGAGAACTAACCTCATTGGCAGCATCATCAAATGTGAATGTGACGGCTGATTTTTTAAAATCTTCCCACTTCGCAATTTCTTGTGCACATAATACACCCGTACCAAATGCACTTGCTACTAGAAATGAAAGTAATTTACGTTTCATGGCTTTAATATTTATATAATAATGGTTAATATTTTTATTTGTTTCATTTAATATAGGGTGTAATGCCCTTTACATTACAAGTCATTTTTCCCTTTCATGGTTATCTCGGCAAATATAGATTTTTTTTTCTTAAAAAAACCTAAAAAGGGAAAAAACATTCTACTATTTCAATGAAATGAGAACAAAGTTTATATAAAAGAATTATTTTTGCATCCGATTCCATTATAAACTTATACTCAAAGTTTTACAGAATTTTCGTAAAGAAAAAAATGCATAAAAAGACGATAATAAACGAATTTATTAATTGTTAAATATAAAAGTTGATGAAACTGAGATTGTTATTTTTAGGATTTCTTTTAGTCCTATTTTCCGAATTCCGTATTTACGCTGTAGACCTTTCTGGTACGGTCATAGATAAAGTTGAAAACGTAACACTTCCTTATGCTACGATTGAATTATTAAATGTAAAAGACTCCTCTTTAATAAAAGGTGTCGCATGTACTCTTGATGGAGATTTTAAAATGAATGATGTTGCTGAGGGAGAATATCTGGTACGTACCTCTTTTATGGGATATAAAACGCAGATTCGTAAGATGACTATCGCAGAAGCATCCAATAAGCCTATGCGTATTCGGTTAACTCCTGATAAAACAATGTTGGAGGAGGTGAAAATTCTTGCCGCTGCCACTCCGGTTGTGGTGAAAGAGGATACCTTGGTTTATAATGCTGATGCTTTTCGTGTAGCTGATGGTGCTATGTTGGAGGACTTGGTGAAAAAACTTCCGGGAGCAACTTTGTCGAAAGATGGTAAACTGGTGGTGAATGGTAAGGAGATAAAGAAGGTCTTGGTCGATGGTAAAGAGTTCTTTTCGGATGACCCTCAAGTCTCTTTGAAAAATCTTCCTGCTAATATGATTGAAAATATGAAGACCTATAATAAGAAGAGTGATGCTGCGACTTTGACAGGAATTGATGATGATGACGATGAAGCTGTTTTGGATTTGACAGTGAAGAAGGGTATGAAGCAAGGTTGGATTGGTAACTTTACGGGTGGCGCTGGTCATGACTTATATGAAAAGAATCCAGATTTCCGTTATGGATTAGGTGCTAATCTCAGTCGATTCAAGGATGAAAGTAATTTTTCTGTCGTAGGTTCTTTGAATAATGTCAATAATACAGGTTTTTCAGATGCTAATTCCTCCTATGACTTTCAAAATCGTGGTGCGGGAAATGGTATCACAACTTCTGGTATGCTGGGTGTGACATTTGCTAAAAATAAAAATGAACATTATGATTATGGTGGAAATGTTCAGTATAAACATTCTAAAAATGATGTGGAGAGAAAAAGTAAAAATGAGACTTTTAGAACCTCTGGGTCAACATATAGAAATGATGAGACAAATTCCATCAGAAAAGGGGATGATATTTCTTCTAATTTCCGTTTCAAATGGCGTCCTGATTCTATGACTACCATTATGTTCCGTCCTAACATCTCATATTCTCATTCTAATATGGAGAGTGAAACGCATACACAAAATTTCACCACTACTCATTTTATGAATAATGAGAAAATGTCGGATCAGACAACGGAAAGTGATCGATTTAATTTGAATGCTACTTTGCGTGCTGTCCGTAAGTTGAATAATAAAGGTCGAAACATCTCTCTCAATACGGGTGTTACATATGCCTATTCTCCATCTGACGTGTATAATAATGCCACAACTCATTTTTATACGTTGTTGGATGAGGAGGAAGAAGATGTGGATGATTCATTGATGGTAACGACACGTTATACGGATAAAAAAAGTAATAATCTTACATATTATATAGAGGGAGCTTATACGGAACCTGTCTTTAAGAATCATTACTTGCAATTCAAATATCGTTATCAGCATAGGAACTCTAACTCTTATTCTTATGTGTATAATAATGATGATTTGTCAAGATTTATAGATTCCTTGAGTAGTAAAATTGATAATGATTATAATAATCATCAGGCAGATATTAGCTTACAAGGTAAATATGAGAAGGTAAGCTACAATGCAGGTTTCACTTTCCAACCTCAGATTTCATCAACGCATAATTTAGTAGGACGAAATGTGGGAAAAGATAAAAAACAGACAGTCTTTAATTTCTCACCTAATTTGAATTTGAAAATTAAGTTTGATAAGCAAAGCAATTTGAATTTTAGATATAGAGGACAAAGTGCTGCACCTGATGTTGAGTATTTGCAAGAGGTGATAGATGAGTCGGACCCATTAAACCTACTGTATGGTAATCCGAATTTGAAACCTACCTATACGCATAATGCATCGGTTCGTTTTAAAAAGTACGTCAGTGAATCTCAGCAAAACTGGATGACCAACATTTCTTATAGAATGGTTCAAAATGCCATAATGAACAGATTGGTGTATGATACGAAGAGTGGTATTCAGAGAAGTTATAAGGAGAATGTGAATGGCAACTGGAATTTAAATGGATCTTTGGTATTCAGCACACCCTTTAGAAATAGAGATTTTTCTTTTAGTACATCTACCTCGGGAGGGTATGAAGAGAATGTTTCGTTGGAAAGTAGTCAATCAATGGATGCTGAAATGTTAAAGAATTTAACGAGAGTGATGGATGCGTCAGAAAAGTTAACTTTTGCGTATAAAGGTGAAAAGTTTGATATGTCGTTGTCTGGACTTGTTGATTATCAGAAGAGTAAAAACAAGATGCGTACGAGTGGTAATTACGAGACGTTTGATTATGAGATTGAGTATGACTTGAATGTGAATTTACCATGGAATATGGTATTGTCATCAGATATTGAGTATCATATATATGATGGTTATTCGGATGGATTTGATAATCAAGAAGTCTTATGGAATGCGCAATTATCGAAGAGTTTTTTGAAAAATAATGCTGGAATGTTACGCTTTAAAGTATTTGATTTGTTGGGACAACAAGAGAATCTTTCACGAAAAGTCAGTGATTCGTCAATCAGTGATACCGAATATAATACATTAGGTAGCTATTTTCTTCTCCAATTTACTTATAAACTTAATAATTTTCAACAAAGCGAACGAAAAGGACGAAAAATGCTTGATGATTAAAAAAAAATAAAAAAAAACAAAAAAAATTTGCGTATTTAAAAAAAATGATATATTTGTGATTGGAAAACTGAATTTAAACATAGAATGAGTATGGAAAAAGGATTTTATGAACGCATTTTAAAATGCTTAAAAGAAGAACTTCCTGCAATGGCGTTGTCGGAAGATTCGATTAAGTTGTTGAACTCAAAAACGAGAGTTATTCAACTCAATAAGGGTGAGTATCTTCAATTAGAAGGTGATGTGAGTCGTTTTTTGGGAGTTGTTGATACTGGATTAATCAGAATCTTCTATCGTAAAGCAGGAGAGGAAATGACGGAGTATTTGGCTAGTGAGGATGAAATCTTTTACGATTGTGAAAGTTTCTTTCGCCAAACACCAAGTAAACGTTACATTCAGATGTTAGAGCCCTCAGTGCTTTATCTGTGTACGAAGAGTGATTTGGATGAATTATGTAAGCAAAGTAAAGAAATTCGTATTTTCTATCGTAATTTAACGGAACAGTTGTTACGTAAGATGAAGCAAAAAACTGTAGATTGTATTTTTGAGCCTGCAAAGGTTCGTTATGACAATCTTATTAACCGTAATTCCGAGTATGTGTTACGTGTTCCTTCTATTTTCGTTGCATCGTATTTAGGTGTCACGCCAGAAACACTAAGCCGTATTCGCTCGAAGGTGAAATAAAGTATTGTTGGTATGGTATGGTTTTGTTTAACGAATTAAGAATTGAAATTTATATATGAAAAAAGTTGTCGTAAATAAAAGATTGGTTGCTGCAGAAATAGAACATGTATTAGGCCATATAGAACTTTCCATAGAGGCAAAAAGAAAATTAAACTCTATTGTGGTTCAAGAGAAGGTTAAAAAACATGATTTGATTTTGAAGCCGGGTGAAGTATGTGATTTCTTTGGCGTTGTTCAAAAAGGAATTGTACAAGTATATCACTATAAGGATAAGAAACTTATTTCTGATTTCTTCGGAACCGAAGGGTATGGTTTCTTTGATGTGGAAAGCTTTATCACAGGAAAACCAACGGAAGCAACTATTGAGGCTTTAGAGCCTACAGTATATGTAAAAATAGATCGTAAGAAATTCTTAGCACTTTGCGATGAGGAAGAAGAATTAAATTCTGTATATCAAAAAATGTTAGAATTTGCTTTAATCTTAAGTCATAACAGATTAGACTCTGTCTTGAACGATTCAGCAGAGGATAAATATGATAATTTGGAAAGACGAATTCCTGGATTGGCTTCCCGCATTAGCGCTATCAATGTAGCTTCTTACATTGGTGTGACGCAGGAAACACTCTGTAGGATTAAGTCTAAACAAGAAGATTTCCTTCTTTTCTAGAATAATAAGGTGTATTTTTTTTACGGGGATACGTTTTGTATCCCCAATATATGTTTAACAAATTATTTCTTTTGGATTATGTCACAAATTTCTGATTTGATTTTGAAGCAAGTACAAGCTGCTGCTTCTGGAAGTAACTTAAATAGCAACGTTTTGAATGGATTGTCAGATTCAATCTTAAATAGCTTGAAACAAACTGCTAAGTCTTCTAATGGTATTGAACAATTAACTAATTTGTTCACTGGAAAAACTTCAGCAGAATCAAGTCCAATTACTTCATTGGCTACACAAATCTTCTCTTCTCAGATTGCTTCTAAGTTGGGATTGAGTGCATCTGCATCTTCGACTGCTACTAGTTTGTTGCCAACAATTTTGAATAGCTTGGTATCTGTTGTTTCTAATAAAGGCGCAGGATTAGATCTTTCATCTATATTGTCAACTTTAGGTGCTGCAACTTCTTCTAATTCAACAGCAGGAAAATTAATTTCCGTTGCTTCAAAGTTGGGTGGACTTTTCAAGAAAAGATAAAAAATAACTCAATAGAAAATGAGGGCGCTATTTTTTTTAGCGCCCTTTTTTTGTTTTTTTTCTTTTTTATGGTAAACCTACTTTGAAAATCGTTAACTTTGGAACGTGTTTTAGAAAGAATATTATAAAACTTATAAAAATATGTCACAATTAAACATTGATTGGGCTAACCTTCCTTTTGGTTACATGCCTACAGATTACAACGTGCGTTGCTATTTTAGAAATGGCGCATGGGGAGAAATAGAGTTATGTTCGGAAGAGAACATCAACATTCATATGGCTGCAACTTGCTTGCATTATGGTCAAGAGGCTTTCGAGGGATTGAAGGCTTTCCGTTGTAAAGATGGTAAAATTCGTATTTTCCGTATGGAAGCTAATGCAGAACGTTTGCAATCTACATGTCGTGGTATTTTAATGCCTGAATTGCCTACAGAAAAGTTCTGCGAAATGGTTAAGAAGGTCGTTAAGATGAATGAACGTTTCATTCCTCCTTATGAGAGTGGAGCTTCTCTTTATATCCGTCCTCTTCTAATCGGAACGGGTGCTCAAGTTGGTGTTCGTCCAGCAAATGAATATTTGTTCGTTATCTTCGTTACTCCAGTAGGTCCTTACTTCAAGGGTGGTTTCGCAGCTAATCCATATGTTGTTATTCGTGAATTCGACCGTTCAGCTCCTCTTGGAACTGGTATTTATAAAGTCGGTGGAAACTATGCAGCTAGTTTGTTGGCTAACAAGAAAGCTCATGATTTAGGCTATTCATGTGAATTCTATTTGGATGCTAAGGAGAAGAAATATATTGATGAGGCTGGTGCTGCTAACTTCTTCGGTATCAAAAATAATACATACATCACTCCAAAATCAACTTCTATCCTTCCTTCTATTACTAACCGTAGCTTAATGCAATTGGCTGAAGATTTAGGTTTGAA
Organism: Paludibacteraceae bacterium; assembly: GCA_024401435.1. Taxonomy (GTDB): domain Bacteria; phylum Bacteroidota; class Bacteroidia; order Bacteroidales; family Paludibacteraceae; genus UBA1181. Next base: position 7,720 of record JAKSLB010000032.1, read on the forward strand.
AGTTGAACGTCGTCAAATCCCTATCGAGGAGTTGGCTACATTCGAGGAGGCTGGCGCTTGCGGTACTGCTGCTGTTATCAGTCCAATCGAACGTATCGACGATTTGGAATTGAATAAGTCATACATCATCGCTAAAGATGGTAAACCAGGTCCTATCAGCAAGAAATTGTACGATAAGCTCCGTGGTATCCAATATGGTGATGAACCAGATGTTCACAATTGGGTAACTGTATTAGACTAATCTAATAATCACCAAAAAGGCGTCTCATATTGAGACGCCTTTTTTATTTCTTAAAAAAGAAATTTAATTTTTCAATTCAATACTATTGCTCAATTCTTTTGCTAAATCAATGGTTGTCAAATGGGATTATTTTTTAATGAACTTATAACCATTGATACTATAAATTCCACGAGAAAGCGGTATGTTTTGAATCTCTCCCTTGCTCATTGAGGTAGTATGAATAAGACGACCTGTTAAATCATATATGGATATGTTTTGCTCTTTTAGGGAATGAAGAGTGATGTGTTCACCTTCTTCATATATTAATAATGCTATTTCTTGTTCTTCTTGATTGGTAAATATGAGGTCGTTTTCTGTGGTTAATTTATACCCTTTGGACTCTATCCATCGTTGATATGAGCCATCTGATTCGTCTGTAATGGTTGGATAGTTGTATTTTTTTGAATCGAAACAGAAAGCGAACTGACAAGCATTCACCTTTTCTAAGTTCCCAATACCTACAATTCCGTTAGTCGTTGGAGTGGCACTGAAATTAGTTAAAGCTTTTGATTCATTTCCTTTTGGCAAGAAGTAATAGTAACCATCATGAGTATTGGATGATACAATCTTCCAAAGTTGATTTTCGCTTCCCGTTGAGTCGGTCAAAGTGATTCCGTCGTTGCTGGTTGATAGGGCATCTCCCTCTTCTGTGGTTAGAATGTAATAGTTTCCTATGGATGAAATACGCATGGATAGGTTGATGTTGTCATCATCTTCTGTCAGCATCATCTTTCCATCTTTGTTGGATAGTATTTTATTGGCATTTTTAGAAAGTAACAAATAAGTTTTCCCCACTTCAAAATCAGCACACCTTCTGTATCTGTTTATCTTGTCAAAAATGGAAAGATCCCATTCTGAATAGAAATGAATGATGGGATATCCTGTTCGCATATCAATAGGTAACCAGATATGCCATGATTCTCCTACATTAGCATCACTGAAATAGTCGCCACCTTTCCATCTGTCTCCCATGAAAATATATGCGTCATATAGTTTAGGCACTTTGAAAATATAGTTGCTTTGAGAGTGGTAACTGGTATTATAATCTCTATCTACACAAGGATTCCCCATATCATTCCAACCGCTTAGTGGCATTTGTGAATAGGAGGAGTGTGCAGGATTAGGATCCCAACCTGTACATCCTGATGTGATGGCTACGAAGCGCTTATGATATTTAAAAATGGCAGGGGCTTCGTACTGCTTTTGAACGAACATTCGCTCCCATGTATTGCTCAGATCAAGGAAGTCGTTGGTGAGTAATGTGCCATGCATGGTCATATTCTCTTCTGCGGATCCGAAATGGTATCCGGCATTGTAATCGGAATCGAACATGAGTGTTTGGTCGCGTGAACCAGATGGTTGTTCATCGCCACGTGGACGCATTGTCTTTAAGAAAGTATAGGGTCCTTCGATTTTGTCGCTATAAAGAATGGCTACGCGACTGGCAGCATAACCAGAGCCATTCTCCCAATGCACCCACATAACATACTTTCCAGTGTTTGGACAGTACATAACTTTCGGACGTTCCAATGTACGACCATAGTTCATATCTTGATAGTCATTGCGGAGTGCTGCTTCAGGACATTTGTAAGCCATGCATTCATATTTCCAGTTGTATAAATCTTTAGAGGTGTAGCAGACAATTCCATTACTTCGAACTGGTGATGGACGATAGTTTTCTCCAAACCAGTAATAAGTTCCATTTTCATAAAGCACGCAGCCTCCATGAGCATTGATGTGATTGCCATCTTCGTCGTACCAATTCATTCCTAAACGAAGTGCAGAACTTCCTATATGGAAAGAGTGGTAAGGTTGCTCATTGGCATTATCCACACGAATCAAATGCCAATAATGTTTCCCGTCTGAACCATCTTTGTCGCTATACACGCCTTTAGCATCGGAGGTTCCATCTGTACCTAAGTATTTACTATTGGAACTGAATTGTAAGCGAACATAAAGATCTTCATTAGGCGCGTAAGCAATTTTAAAACGTGCTGAACTATTAGAAGCGGAATTGACTAATTTGACACTATACTCGCCATCTGCACTCAAATAGGTGTTGGAAGCCACATTTTTGATGGCGTATGTTCCATTGCCAGCTTCTTCAAATGTGAATTGTTGCGCTGTGGTGAATTTCCTATTTTTGATCTGGATGCTATTGTTTTCGTTAGAAAGATATCGATTGCTGGCGTGCATAATGTAATATTTCACACCCGTAGTAAAGGCGGGATTCCTTTGCTCGTTATAATTTGAAAGTGCTGTGTTGAGCGCTTGAGTGGCAGAGATGACCTCTTGTTGCGAAGATGGGTTTTGTAACACATTGTCGGCATCGTTAATGGCATTTTGTAGTTTTTGTCGAACAGCATTGGTGAACTGACCTTCTCCGTCACCTGCAGAAGTTGAGGCTAAACGGTCTTCTGCTTTTGCAATGATGCTTTCCAATCCGTCGGTTACTATGTTGCTGCCGTTGGCTTCCCGTAGGAACCAATAGTGAAGTGTTTCCTTTCCATTCTTATCCGAATAGACACTGCTTCCTGCGGCAGTCCCATCTGTACCTAAATAAAGATTATTATCTGCACATTTGAATTTGACGAAATCACCACCGCTACTCTCTATGGAAAATTTCGCCACATTGCTGGTTGAAGAGGTGTACTCGGTATTCCAAGTCTCCTTTTTGGCTACATTGGTTCCTGTTTTTTTACTTCTGATAAGGTAATAATTGCCAGATTGAACAAATTGAAAAGTTTGACTCTCTGAACCATCAAAGGTGTGAAGGTTAGGTACGCCATCGACAGCAGAAAGAGACATTCCACTGGAGTGAAATATATAATAAGTGGTTTGTGTGCTTATGGCGAATATACAAGTTGAAAAAAATGAGAATGTACAAGTTAATAGCAGTAATAATTTTTTGTGTATCATGGTGTTGATGTTTTTTTTATTATGAGTAATGGTTTTTCGGGTGCTAAGATATAAATAATTAAGGAAAGAGAATAAATCTGTGTGAATAATTCGTGAAAGTATTTGGAATGATAGTGTTAATTGATGGGGTGCAAAATAGAAAAGAGTGTTTTCAAGGTTTCCTAGATATATATTGATTGAAAAGGAAGTGAATGTAGAGATAAAAAAGGGGGCGAATGTGGGGATAAAAAAGGAAGTGAATGTGGGGATAGAAAAGGAAGTGAATGTGGGGATAAAAAAGGAAGTGAATGTGGGGATAGAAAGGGGGGCGAATGTGGGGATAGAAAGGGGGGCGAATGCAATTCGCCCGTACGGAAGAAAATCTCATAAAAAATATGTAAAAAAATGATAAAAAAAAATTTCGTTTTGATAAAAAGAAATTTATCTTTGCTAAACATGGAATTGAAAAACATATTAATTTGCTTTTTAGAAAACGGCAAAGAATCTTTTAAACGTTGAAATATTGTTAAACTTAGATAAAATAGTGAGCTTATGGAGAAATTGTTTTTATGTGTCCTATTAGCTTCAATCCTAGCATTAGGATTTGCCTATATCTTCTATCGTTGGATGAAGAAGGAGGATGAAGGAACGGACTTAATGAAGAAAATCGCACAATATGTTCGAGAAGGTGCGATGGCGTATTTGAAACAACAATACAAGGTGGTGATAATTGTTTTTGCAGTGTTGGCGGTATTGTTTTCGCTTATGGCGGTCTTTGGATTACAAAACAATTGGGTTCCATTTGCATTCCTGACTGGAGGTTTCTTCTCTGGATTAGCAGGATTTTTTGGTATGAAAACTGCTACCTATGCATCTGCTCGTACGGCGAATGCTGCCAAAAACTCTTTGAATAGTGGTTTGAAAGTTGCATTTCGCTCAGGCGCTGTTATGGGTCTAACTGTTGTTGGTCTTGCTTTGTTGGATGTGTCTGTTTGGTTTTTGATTTTGGATCATTTTGTTGGCCCGGAACATCACTTGGTGACTATCACTACCACAATGTTAACTTTCGGAATGGGTGCTTCTACGCAAGCCTTGTTTGCTCGTGTGGGTGGTGGTATTTATACTAAGGCGGCTGATGTTGGTGCTGACCTTGTTGGTAAAACTGAATATAATATTCCTGAGGATGACCCTCGTAACCCAGCTACTATTGCTGATAATGTAGGTGATAATGTGGGTGACGTGGCAGGTATGGGTGCTGACCTATACGAATCTTATGCAGGTTCTATTTTGGCTACTATGGCTTTGGGAGCATCAGCTTTTGCTACTTCAGCAGTGGAAGGTATGCAATTGAAAGCTGTCTTAGCACCAGCTTTAATTGCTGCTATCGGTGTATTATTGTCTCTTTTGGGAATCTTCATGGTGAAGACAAAAGAAGATGCTGGTATGAAAGAGTTGCTTGCAGCTCTTGGTCGTGGTACTAATACTGCTGCTGTCTTGATAGCTGTAGCCACATTTGGTGTGTTCGCATTCCTATTTGGTACAGAGAGTAATCAATGGTGGCAGGTTTCTCTCTCTGTTGTGGTTGGTTTGACTGCTGGTGTGATTATTGGAAAGGCAACTGAATATTATACTTCTCAGAGTTATAAACCAACTCAGAAGGTTTCTGAAAGCTCACAAACAGGTCCCGCTACAGTCATTATCTCTGGTTTGGGATTGGGTATGTTGTCAACGGCTATTCCAGTTGTAACGGTAGGTGTGGCAATTGTTTTAGCTTATCTCTGTGCAAATGGATTCTCATTAGAGTTTAATGCGGCAAATCTTTCTATGGGATTGTATGGTATTGGTATCGCTGCAGTGGGTATGTTATCAACTTTAGGTATCACTTTGGCAACAGATGCATACGGTCCAATTGCAGATAATGCAGGTGGAAATGCTGAGATGAGCGGATTGGATCCTGAGGTTCGTAGACGTACAGATGCGTTGGATGCTTTAGGTAACACAACTGCTGCAACAGGTAAAGGTTTCGCTATCGGTTCGGCAGCGTTGACAGCATTAGCATTATTAGCTTCTTATGTTGAGGAGATTAAGATTGCTTTAATCCGTATGGAAGAAGCTCTTCCTAATGGAGTGGATGCTGCAGAGGCAACATTGGTTGATTTTATGAATGCATACAATGTTAATCTAATGAATCCAATTGTTTTAGTCGGTGTCTTTATTGGAGCTATGATGGCGTTTGTATTCTGTGGTTTAACTATGAATGCAGTTGGTCGTGCTGCACAAAAAATGGTAGAAGAGGTTCGCCGTCAGTTCCAAACAATCAAAGGAATTTTGGAAGGACAGGGTACACCAGATTATGCACGTTGCGTAGAAATCTCTACCAAAGGTGCACAACGTGAAATGTTATTACCTTCCATATTAGCTATATTGGTTCCAATTATCACAGGTTTGATTCTTGGTATTGGTGGTGTACTTGGTTTGCTAATTGGCGGTTTAAGTACAGGCTTTGTTTTGGCTGTCTTTATGGCCAATGCAGGTGGCGCTTGGGATAATGCTAAGAAGTATGTCGAAGAGGGCAACTTTGGAGGAAAAGGTTCTGAGTGTCATAAAGCAACTGTGGTTGGTGATACAGTAGGAGATCCTTTTAAAGATACATCTGGTCCATCTTTGAACATCCTTATCAAGTTGATGAGTATGGTTTCTATTGTGATGGCTGGTTTGACTGTATCATTCCATTTGCTATAGAATAATCGAGGGTCCACAAGAGAAGAGTAATATTTTCTAAATGTGGAAAACTCATTAAAAAAAAGTATTTTTCATATTCATTTTTGTTCTATTTTTGCAAATTGAAAATGAGTTTGATATGATGCGTAAAAAAGAAATATAAATAACATAAAAAAACCAATGCGACTTTGGCTCGTGTTGGTTTTTTTTTGAAAAAAAACATAGAACCTTATGGCTATTCAAAGTTTAGTTTCTATTACAGATTATTCAAAAGAGAAGATTTTGCAGATTTTGGAAAAGGCTGCAAATTTTGAGAAGAATCCCAATCAGCAGATTCTGAATGGGAAGGTGATTGCAACGTTGTTTTTTGAGCCATCAACGCGTACGCGTTTGAGTTTTGAAACTGCTGTAAATCGTTTGGGCGGACGTATCATTGGATTCTCGGATGCTCGTACAACAAGTGGTACAAAGGGTGAAACCTTGAAAGATACTATCATTATGGTTAGCAATTATGCTGATCTGATTGTGATGAGAAATCCAATTGAAGGGGCAGCTCGTTATGCTTCTGAGGTTTCAAGTGTTCCTGTTATCAATGCTGGTGATGGTGCTAATCAACATCCGACACAAACGATGCTTGACCTTTATTCTATTAAGAAGACACAAGGTAAGTTGGAAGATTTGAAAATCTGTTTAGTGGGTGATTTGAAATATGGTCGTACCGTGCATTCTCTGATTCAGGCAATGTCTCATTTCAATCCAAAATTCTCCTTCATCGCTCCTAAAGAATTGGAGATGCCTGATGAATACAAATTGTTCTGCAAAGAACACAACATTCCGTTCGAGGAACATACAGAGTTGAATGAGGCTAATATAGCTGATGCCGATATCCTCTATATGACTCGTGTGCAAAAAGAACGTTTCACAGATCTTTTTGAGTATGAGAAGGTAAAGGATGTTTATACTTTGCGTAATAAATTGTTGGAAAACACGAAGCCTAATCTTCGTATTCTTCATCCGCTTCCTCGTGTCAATGAAATTGATTATGACGTGGATAATAATGAGAAAGCATATTATTTTCAACAGGCTAAAAATGGAGTATATGCTCGTCAAGCTGTGATTTGCGACTTGTTAGGCTTATAAGGATACTGCTAAAAATTGAATGACAATGGAAAAAGAATTAAAAGTAGCTGCCTTACGTAATGGCACTGTAATTGACCATATACCTTCCGAGAAGTTGTTTCAGGTTATCTCTCTCTTAGAGTTGAATAACGTAACGAACCAAGTGACATTCGGTTATAATTTAGAAAGCAAGAAATTGGGTAAAAAGGCTATCATCAAAGTCTCTGATAAATATTTGAGTCAAGATGAAGTGAATAAAATAGCTATCCTTGCACCAAAGGCTAAGATTAACATCATTAAAGAATATGAAGTGGCTGAGAAAATGCAACTTCAATTGCCTGATGAGATTCTTGGTGTAATTAAATGCAAAAACCCTAAATGTATCACCAACAACGAACCTATGATTACTAAATTTCGTACGATTGACAAAACAAAGGCTTTGTTTAAATGTCATTATTGCGAGAGAATTGTGGAGGGGGAAAATGTGGAGATTATATAAAAGAGCTAAGAATTAAGAACCTTCTTGGAATAAATACTGCTCGTCCGTACAGAAAGAGGTTCGTATTATTAAAAGGGTAAATACAATACCCGCATATGATTAGTAAAAATGTCAAAACAGTCTTTTAAACCAGGTACAATGATTTATCCGCTTCCTGCGGCAATGATATCTTGTGGGAAATCGGAGGAAGAGTATAATATCTTTACTGTCTCTTGGATTGGAACCATTTGCTCTGATCCTGCCATGTGTTATATCTCTGTACGACCAAGTCGCCATTCGTATGATATCATTAAACGTAATGGTGAGTTTGTGATTAATCTTACCAATGAAGCATTGGCTTATGCTACTGATTGGTGTGGCGTTCGTTCTGGTAGGGATTATAACAAGTTTAAGGAGATGAAATTAACACCTATGAAGACAGAAGTGATTGATTCTGTTATCATAGAAGAGTCTCCTCTTTCAATTGAATGTAAGGTGAAACAAATCATACCGTTAGGCTCTCATGACATGTTTATTGCAGAGGTGGTAAATGTTATGGCAGACGAAAAATATATGGATAAAGAGACGGGCGCTTTCTTATTGTCTGATGCAAAGTTGATGGCTTATAATCACGGAGCTTATTATAAAATCGGAGAGAAAATAGGAAAGTTTGGTTGGTCTGTTCAAAAGAAAAAATAAAGGAGATTTTGATGAGGGTGAATTCGATTTGCCCTCATTAATTTATCTTCATTTCGTATTTTGATAAAGATGAATCTCCTTGTAGTTTGACTGTTAATCCTTTTTCTTCGAATATCTTCTTGTTTTGACCCGCATATCCCCAAACAAAATTTATTTGCGAAGGATTTACTTCTAATCGTATTTCCTTGTTGCTGATTCCATTTAATTCCTTATTCAGGATCTCAGCCCAGATCTTTGTCATCATCAATTCCTTGAAAGATTTGTGGTAAGGTCCTGCCAAAAGAGATTTCTCATGCGTCAGTTCTTCTGAGGCATGCAGTCCTACGCGCAAGATGGTGAGACCAGCAGACTCGAAACGCAAGTAGAAGTCTTTAGCCCATGCAACTGCCGTGTCAAGGTCCAATGGAGTGTATCGACCTAACTCAAATAGTTTGGCAAGTTGTGTCCCTTTGATAACGAGTGTAGGGTAAATACGTGTATTATCAGCTCCCAAACTGATAATGTCTTCTACTGTTTGTCGGGAACGTTCGTAAGTGTCGTGAGGTAATCCAATCATCATTTGCAGTCCGAGATGAAACCCTGCAGAATGTATCATATCTGCTGCTTGACGGATAGCGTCGCTCTTATGTCCGCGACCTGATGCCATTAGTACATCGTCATTGGTAGATTGCGCTCCTAATTCGATGGTGGTCACACCATAGCGCTTCAGCAAATCGATGACACGTGGGTTGATATAATCGGGACGCGTAGAAAGCCGTATACCGCATATTTTACCTTCTTGCAAGTATTTGTATGCTTTCTGTAGATATCGTTCCTGTAAATCGAGAGGAATGCCTGTAAATGACCCTCCGAAGAATGCAATCTCCACTTCACGACCATCATTCATCGTGTTAAGGTAAGTGTCGACAATCGATGGAATATCCTCTGGTTGAGGAATTACCTGCTGACCGCTTATCTTAGCTTGATTACAAAAGATGCATTGATGGGGGCAAGCTAGTTCGGGAATGAATATGGGTATGTTGGAGTGTTTCATTTTCTTTATTGGTGTTCGGTCATATACAGCTTTTATGAAAGTATAAAAAAGCCACAAAACAATGAATGTCTTGTGGCTTTCGTGATTTGTTATTTTCTTAAGCTTTCTTTACTTCAATGTTAACTTTGAAATCATCAAAGTCTAACTCTGTAGGTTCTGCAACTTTATCTACTAATGTGATGCTGTTAGCCAATACTTGTGAAGCGATATACTCTTTGAAAGCTTCCACTGCATCGTTTACATTGTTGGATTTCTCAATTTCGATGAGAATTTTATCAGTGATTTCGAAACCGCTTGACTTACGGATGTTTTGAATACGATTGACGAACTCACGGGCAATACCTTCTTTTTGAAGTTCTGGAGTGATGGTTACATCCAAAGCAATGGTGATGGTTCCATTGTTAGCCACCAACCATCCTGGAATATCCTCTGAAAGGATTTCAACATCGCTCTTGTCGATAACGATAGCGTTACCATCTATATTCATTTCATAAACACCAGACTTCTCTAATTTTGAAATCTCTTCTTGTGACAACGCTTGCAATTGTGCAGCAACAGTCTTCATGTTCTTTCCACATTTAGGGCCTAACTTCTTGAAGTCTGGTTTAATCTTCTTGACCAAGATTCCTGTTGAGTCATCTACGAAGTTAATCTCTTTGACATTGACTTCGTTCATAATCAAATCTTTCACTGCCTCTACGTTCTCTTGCTCGTGTTCTGCGAGAATTGGCACCATGATTTGCTTCAATGGTTGACGAACTTTGATGTTCTCTTTCTTACGAAGAGACAATGTCATTGACGAGATGTCTTGTGCTAATTGCATACGCTCTTCCAATGTCTTGTCAATTAGCTTCTCATCGTATTTAGGGAAGTCTGCCAAGTGAACAGATTCGCTCTTGTCACATCCTGAAGCATTGTTCAAATCTAAGAACAACTGGTCTGCATAGAATGGAGAGATAGGAGCCATTAAGCGTGCTACAGTATCCAAACAAGTATAAAGAGTTTGGTAAGCAGCTAACTTGTCTTCTGTCAATGTGCCACCCCAGAAACGTTTACGATTCAAACGGACATACCAGTTACTCAAGTGATCGTTTACGAAGTTGGATATTGCACGACCTGCGCGAGTTGGCTCATAGTCGTTGTAGCTTTCATCCACTTCTTTGATGAGAGAGTTGAGTAATGAGATGATCCAACGGTCAATCTCAGGACGCTTCTCCAAAGGAACTTGAGGTTGGTCGTTTGTGAAGTTATCCACATTCGCATATAGAGCGAAGAATGAATAAGTATTGTAAAGAGTACCGAAGAATTTACGACGAACTTCTTCAATACCTTCTGTGTCGAATTTCAAATTGTCCCAAGGTGATGCATTGGTAATCATATACCAACGTAATGGGTCAGAACCATATTTTTCGATAGCACCGAATGGGTCAACTGCATTACCAAGACGTTTAGACATCTTGTTTCCATTCTTGTCAAGGACTAATCCGTTAGAGATGACAGCCTTGAATGCAACACTGTCTTTAATCATGGTTGAGATAGCGTGCAAAGTGAAGAACCAACCACGAGTTTGGTCAACACCTTCAGCGATGAAGTCGGCAGGGTAGAACTCGCCATTGTCAACCACTTCTTTGTTCTCAAAAGGATAGTGTTGTTGAGCAAATGGCATTGCTCCAGAATCGAACCATACGTCGATTAGGTCGGCTTCACGTTTCATAGGTTTCCCGCTGTCGGAAACCAAGATGATGCTGTCGATATAAGGACGGTGAAGATCGATGTTTTTAGGATCGTAGTTTTCCTTTGAATAATCACCCACTTTGAAGTTCTTCCAAGGATTTTCCTTCATGAAACCAGCCTTGATAGACTTGTCGATTTCCTCGAATAATTCAGCGATAGAACCAATGCATTTCTCTTCTGTTCCCTCTTCGTTACGCCAGATAGGAAGTGGAGTTCCCCAATAACGAGAACGAGATAGGTTCCAGTCGTTCAAGTTCTCCAACCATTTTCCAAAACGACCCGTACCTGTTGATTCAGGTTTCCATAGAATCGTCTTGTTTAGTTCCATCATGCGCTCGCGAGCTTTGGTGGATTTGATGAACCAACTGTCCAATGGATAGTAAAGCACAGGTTTGTCTGTACGCCAACAGTGAGGATAGTTGTGAACATGTTTCTCGATTTTAAAAGCTTGATTGTTAGCTTTCATATCCATGCAGATGGATATGTCGAGAGTTTCGTCTTTATCAGTTAATGTTGGATCATATGCGTTCTTAACGAATCGACCCTCATATTTTTTGTAAGTTTCTACGTTGATATGAGACTTGATATATTCAGGGTCTAAGTCAGCTAACAGGTAGAATTTACCTGTCAAATCTACCGAAGGACGGAGGTTTCCGTATTTGTCGACTAGTTGAAGAGGAGGAATGCCCGCAGCTTTAGCAACTTTAGCATCATCTGCACCAAACGTAGGCGCAATATGGACGATACCAGTACCATCTTCAGTTGTTACGTAGTCACCTGGAATTACGCGGAATGCTTGGTCGGCATTTTCGGGTTTGATCCAGTCGAGCAATTGTTCGTATTTCATACCGACAAGGTCAGTACCTTTATATTCGGCGATGACTTTGAATGGTACGAGTTTGTCACCTTCCTTGTAATCTTCCAAAGCAAGGTCAGCAGCTTTTGCATTAAAATGAGCGTTTAGCAAATCTTTAGCCAATACATAAGTTGCAGGTTTGCCTGTATATGGATTGTAAGATTGAACGGCTACGTATGTGATGTTAGGACCTACGCAAAGAGCGGTGTTGGAAGACAAAGTCCAAGGAGTAGTAGTCCAAGCGATGAAGTAAGGAGTACCCCATTGGGTCATCTCAGGCTTAGGGTCTAACATTTTGAATTGGGCTACGACGGTGGTGTCTTTCACATCGCGGTAGCAGCCAGGTTGGTTCAATTCGTGAGAACTGAGTCCTGTACCAGCGGCAGGAGAGTAGGGTTGGATTGTATAACCTTTGTAAAGGTATCCCTTTTTGTATAACTCTTTTAATAAGAACCAAAGTGTTTCGATGTATTTGTTGTCGTAGGTGATATAAGGGTTCTCGAGATCTACCCAGTAACCCATCTTTTTAGTAAGATCGGTCCATTCTTTGGTGAATTTCATCACGTTTGTACGGCAAGCATGGTTGTAATCGTCAACGGAGATTTTCTTTCCGATGTCTTCCTTGGTGATGCCAAGTTCTTTTTCGACGCCTAATTCAACAGGTAGTCCGTGAGTATCCCAACCAGCTTTACGCTTTACGTGGAATCCTTTCATTGTTTTATAACGACAGAAAATATCCTTGATAGAACGAGCCATCACATGGTGTATACCAGGCATTCCGTTTGCAGAAGGAGGACCTTCGAAAAAGACGAAAGAAGGAGCACCTTCTCTGATTTTGATACTTTTGTGGAATAAATCCTTCTCTTCCCATTGTTTCAATACCTCTTTGTTGATTTCTGAGAGGTTGAAATTGGAATGCTCAGCGAATTTTTTTGCCATGATATGTTAATTTTTCTGTTTTTTGCAAGAAATAGAAAGTCCGTTATATAGCGAATTTTCAAAATTTTTGGCAAAATTAGTGTTTTTCATGCAGAATTAAAAATGTTAAACCTATTAATTCAAAATAAGTTATTCGTGGTAAGTGAATTATGAATTAAGAGGTGAGAATATTTTTTATTTTTGGATTCAATCATATTCCGAATGGAATGAAAAAATTTTCCTGAAAGAGATAGTTTTTGTAAAAAATTTGGTAATTGAAAAAAAAAGTTGTAAATTGCCGCCGATTTGTGATTTTTAAAGACACTATTTTTAATTTGAATTGCGAGAATGGAATTTGATTGAAGAAGAGACATCATAGACTGCAATTAAAGATTGAGAAAACCACAAATAAAAAAATAGAAAACGTAAAATTAAACCATTAAAAACATAAAAACCATGAATAAGAAATTATTTGCACTAACGGCAGCTGCGCTTATGGGTGTAGGCATAGCAAATGCTCAGTTAAATCAAAATTCCTGCAAATTTTTAGGTAACATTACTACACGCGGACAAGTTCAACCGAATGTGGGTAATTTAAAGTATGAGGATTTGTGGGATCAGTTAACACCAGAGAACGAGACTAAATGGGGCTCTATAGCAAATAAAGAGGTACAATCCGTTGATGAGGCTTTGTCTTCTTGGAACTGGAGATCGGCAGATAGTGAGTATCAATGGTGTAAGCAAAATGGTGTACAATTTAAGTTCCACTGTTTGCTATGGACATCTCAGTACCCTTCCTATTTGGCAAATTTTACAGGAGACAGATTGAAGAAACAAATTGATATTTGGTTCGAAGCTGTTTCTAGGAAATATCCTGATTTGACAGTTATGGATGTGGTGAATGAGGCTATCATTGGACACGCTGAGGGTGATAACAATGGTCAGGCTAAGACATTTAAGAATAACTTAGCTAATGCCATGTCTCCAGGAAGTCAACCAAGCGATTACAAATGGATTACAGAGGCATTTAAGTTGGCTCGTAAATTCTTCCCTAATACAATATTAATCTATAACGATTATAACACTTTTACTTGGCAGAAAAATGATTTCATTAATCTTGTTTCTACATTGGTAAAACAAGGTGCTCCAATTGATGCTTACGGACACCAAAGTCACGACTTGGATGACTACTATAAGAATAATAACATTTCTAACTTCGGTAACACTTTGAAAGAAATCCACAATAGTATTACACAACAAGGTGGTAGAGAGTTGCAATGCTATATCACTGAGTTTGATATTTCACAAGGTGATGAAAACACTTATGAAACCATCATGAAGAATACCTTTAAACCAATGTGGGAAGCTGACTTCGTTGCTGGTATTACAATATGGGGATTTGTGAATGGTGCTACTTGGAGAGATAACACAGGCTTGGTAACTGCTCAAGGACAAGATCGTAGCGGTATGAAGTGGTTACGTAACTATATGGCATCTGATGAAGCTAAAAACGTAAAAGCTAAATTCTGTGGCAAATCAGCTGGTGGTCCATCTGCAAGTGTTGAAGTAAGCAAATCTACTATTGTTCTTGGTAACAGCGTAGATCTCTCTGTTACATTAAACAATGCTGAAGGTGGTGTTAGAAGCGTAACTTATTATGTTGATAACAATAAGATTGGAGAAGGTGAGAAATTTACTTGGACTCCAGATAAAGCTGGTAACTATTCAATCAGTGTGGTTGCTGTTACAAACAGTGGTGATGAGGTAAAAGGAACCGCTTCTGTAAATGTAGTTGAACCAAACAAACCTTATGGTGGAACTGCAGCTGTTATCCCAGGAAGAATTGAAGCAGAAAATTATGATGAAGGTGCTTCTGGTATGGCTTATTATGATCAATCATCGGGTAATGTTTGTGATGATTTTACAAATTTTTATCGTAAAGATGATGTTGATATAAAGGAAATCGATGGTGGCGCTGCTGTCGGTTCGTTCCAAGAAGATGAGTGGATGTCTTATACTGTGGATGTACAAGAGGAGGGTGAATACAATGTAGTCATCCGTTTGGGTGAAGGTAATGACTCTGGTTCATTGTCAGTTGAACTTGATAAGTCAAATGTAACCTTAAAAGCAAATGTTAAAAAATTGGGTGAATGGGGTACTTTTGAAGAGGTACAATTGGAATCTGTAAATCTTTTAAAGGGTGAGCAGACAATGGTTATCAAGAATACAGGAAGTTGGATTGATGTAGACTGGATTCAATTTGAAAAGGTCGGTGGATCTAATGTTACAGAGACTGTTGCTGCACCAATCACTATTGGTCCAAACCCAGCATCTTCTGTTGTTGAAGTATATGGTGTTACACCAGTTTGTGTTGAATTTGTTTCAGCATCAGGTGTGGTCGTAAAGAAGAGCAATGAAAACATTATCTCAATTGCAGATTTGCAAAGTGGTAACTACATTGTACGTGTTATCACAGAAAATGGTGTAACAATCAAGAAACTTCTTGTAGAGAAATAAAAAACTAGTACTCTTAGTAGACTAGATTTACACTTTCTTATTATATCACAGGAAGCGGTTGCGGGTTGATCCCACAACCGCTTTTGTTATTAATGTGCAACCTCTCGGGGTGTGTGCGTGTTACAATCTATGATTCTACAGATATGGAATTCCTCTGTGGTTCTGCGAATGCGCAATAAGGATATGAAAGGGTTGTGAGATGTGGAAGTGTAATTTAATAATGATATAACAATTTAGCGAACTTGTTTTTACGTTTGGCGGACAGTAATAATAAATAATTGTTCTTGTGATATTTGTTACATATAACAACACTCTCGCCTGTAGACATAAAAATTATCGGTTCTAAGTGCAGTTTCAAGTTCTTGTAATTCTTTTTTAGTCGTATGTTTATTGGGGAAGTATTGTGTTAGCAAATTCTTGGCAATAGTATATACTGCATATTCTACGTCCTTGCCATGTATATATGTGCGATGCCAATTGTGTTGAAACATACCTAAAAAGAAGTTTATTGACGAATCGGCATTAAAGTCAAAATAACTTAGTTGACTTGCATCTTTTAACAATGATTGCGTAATATACAATGAATCGATGGATTTGACATTTCTTCTGAAATTATGTGTTATGCTATTGGGATTTGTTCTGTAATAATAAACGTAATCAGTGATAGAGACATACTTATGTGCGTTAGCGAGTATCAAACCTATAACAGAATCTTCAAACCAATATTTTTCTGGGAAATGAATGTTTTGAAATAAATAGGGCTTATATATCCTTGTCCAAATAAAACCTGATTTTGAAGATTGAGAAGTGTGAACAAAACCGCCTTGCAATTTGCCTTTTGCTGTCATTCGACGATAACTGCCATCAACAATATCCGCATCTGTTTTGTATGCGTAATCAAGCCAGTTTTGAATCGCATTCGGTGCAAGCATATCGTCAGAATCTACAAATCCAATATATCTGCCAAAAATGGTTTTTAATCCTGTATTCCTTGCAGAAGAATGACCTTCGTTGTTTTGTGTATAAATAATTATTCTATCATCGTTTTGGTGTTTTTTAAGTATTTCTCCGCATTTGTCTGGAGAACCATCATTTATGGCGACGATTTTAAATGTATAATTAGTTTGCTGGTTCAGAATTGATTGTAGACAACTATCTAAGTATTTTTCAACGTTATAAATGGGAACAATTATTTGCAAATCAACTGTTGGTTCAACGATTTTGTTTTCACAGATGGAAGAGGATTCAACATCTTTATGGATAGAGGAAAGATATGTTTTTGCGTCACCTTTATTGTAAGTCTTTTCTCCCTTTGTATTGAATATTCTAAATAATAAATTTCCTATGGATCGTCCGCAATGAAATTTAATGGATAATTTGTTCGCAATGCGTAATAATCTTACTGCTATGTAGTTTATTTCCATATGAACATTAAACTTCTGCTTTTGATTCCTATTAATGTTTTCAATAGCAGATCATTCTCCTTCTCCGTTATTTTCGCTGTTGTTGCTATTGTCATCGCTACCATCTTTGTCCATTGCCAAACGTAGTCCAAAGATACTAGCTGCATAATCTGGTTTACTCTTGTTTCGACAGGATGTGCGACAGAAAAGGGCAGGACCTTCGAAATATCCTCCACGTAATACACGTTCGGTTCCTGAGGGTGCCCCTTCAGGATTGATTAACTCAGTTTCGGTGTCTTCTGGATATGGTCCGTACCAGTCGGAACACCATTCCCATACATTCCCACTCATGTCAAAAATGCCCAATTCATTTTCTTTTCGTTTGCCTCCGGGATGTGTTTGGTCGTCTGAATTGTCTTTATACCATGCAAGGTAATAGATGTCGCTACCACCACTGTATTTCAATCCGTTGGCCATGGTTCCTCCTCTGGCGGCATATTCCCATTCTGCTTCTGTTGGGAGTCGGTACTTGGTACCTAAAAAGGCATTGAGTTTGCTGATGAACTTTTGTGCATCATTCCAAGAAATATTGGTGACCGGAAGATCATCATTGCGTATGTCACTTGGATTCTTTCCCATGACTTCTCTCCATTGCCGTTGTGTAACCGTATATTTACAGATGGCAAAACTATGGACGAAGACTGGGTGCGCAGGCTTCTCTGGTTGTAAACATTCGTCTGCTTGTTCTGCTGTACATCCCATTTCAAAGGATCCACCTTCAACGAAGGCCATTTTAAAGTTTAAAATTGCCTTTTTTCTTGCTATCTGATCTTGTTGATAAGCGGATGTTTGATGTTGTTGCGCTGCTTGTTGTTGCGTTGCTTGCTTTTCTCCTTTCTTAGCGGAGGTGAGTAGCAATAGTAGACTGGCGCTTGCCAATATGATTGCAAAAAGTTTTTTCATGAATGTAGTGATTATTCTATTTTTTCTGAATTGGAATCTGTATTCTCAGTGTTTTTGGATTCAATTCGTTGGAAATCGCCTGATTTAGAGAATGAAAGTTCAACGTTATTTGGTTTGTTCAGTTTTACACGATAACCATAACTTTTTTTCTCTATGCGGCGTATGAATTGTTCAGGATAATTATTCTCAATGTATTGATTGATTTTTTTAGGAAGTAAATCCAAGACACTTCCTGGAAGTCTTTGTGATTTGGCAATTTTTATTTCAAACCAGTTTCCTTTTCGATCGAATTCAATTTCCGTGTTTTCTTCCAAACGAACATCGTAGTCACCATCCACATCATTCACAATGGCTATGATGGCTTTGTCTGGATAATGCTTGTTAAGAAATGCTTTGGCACTGGATGGTAGACGTTTGCCTGTTGGGTCATCACTGATGATATCTCCTTCTTTCGTGAAACTAAGTTCTACCTCATCAGGCTTGTGAAAAGTGATACGATAGATGAAGTCGTTTCTTCCGAAGAATTTTTTTTCTATTTTATGAATAGTCTTATCAGAATAGTTTTCTGTAATAAATT
Source organism: Paludibacteraceae bacterium (assembly GCA_024401435.1). Lineage (GTDB taxonomy): Bacteria > Bacteroidota > Bacteroidia > Bacteroidales > Paludibacteraceae > UBA1181. The sequence goes on from JAKSLB010000032.1 coordinate 25,916, forward strand.
GATTGATACTTACAGGAAGAGTTTGCATAAGGGAAGCAGGTACTTCGTTCCAGCGGAAATTGATGCTTTCCCATTCACCGGTATTGGCGAAGTCTATTTCTGTGCCATCGTTCAATGTGACGTTATAGTCCATTTGCATTTTGGTCTCTTCAATTTTGCTTATCTCTTTTTGTTGAAAATGCTCAGAAAGAAATGTCTTGGCATCTTTGGGTAGGTCATTGTTGTTACTGCTATTTCCGCAGGATGACAATGTTAGTGAGATTGCCAATGCTGCCAATGATGTGAATAATGTGATTTTTTTCATATAATTAATTTATTAGTGGCTCAAATTTAAGATTTTTTCTGAAAAACAGAATGATTCACTTGGTAAAATTCAGTGAGACTGCTTTAAATTCCTGTCAAATTGGGCAGAAGAGAAAAGAAAGGAGAATGGGAAAGAGTTTGAGAAGTGAATGATATGTTGAAAATAGAAGAGAACTCCGAAGGCTTGGGAAAACATTCGGAGTTCTCTATAGGAGATTTCTAATAAAATCCAATGATATACTCTCTTCTTTATTTGGAATTAATGATTAATTCAAGAATCCCTTGTCAAGTGATTTCAAAGGATAAGCTTCCCAAGAACCATTTGAGTGAACGATGATAGCAACACCAGACATGTAGTTGCACCAGTTAGAAGAGGTGATTTTTATGCTACCATTCGATGCCCATTCAATCAATGGAACCATTTCTGTATCGTGAGAGATAATGATGGATAATGGATGACCATCTGTTAAGGCACATAATTGATTGATTCTCTTAAGTGATTTTGTGTTGACATCAGATTTGTTGTTGTCATAATAGTTGGCAACAGTATTCCAGTCGGTGGAACTACAGAAATTCTCTGTGGCGATTGATAAACGAGAGTCAACGGTTCTTGCTCCAGCTTCATTCGTGCTGGCAAGAACATCGTAGTAAGATCCCATTGAGTAGTTGCCTCTACCGTTTGCTAAGTAATAGGCTGTTTCCATTGTTCTCTTAACTCCTGTGGAAGCAAAGTAGTCATTCTCTGTGCTATTGAATGGGTAACCTTTTAGTTTAGCTCCAACGTTCTTGGCAAGATTAATACCATTTTGAGTTAACCCACCATTTACTGAATAGTCTGAACCACGTTCTGAATGTCTCATGATCACGACCAAACGATCACCATTACCAGTGTTGATTTTTTGATATACGTTTTGAATATCGTTAAAGTCGGAACGATTCAATTGTCCTGCATAGCTATAGTTGCTTGCTTGTGAGAAAGAAGTGGTTGGAGTAGTGTTACTACTATTGTTATTGTTGTTTGAAGATGTTGAATTATTTGTCTTATAGTGGTTGTAAAGAACATCGTCAAACCACAAGCAAGGTAATCCAGCAGGAGATTCTACTGATTGGATTCTTGTGCTATGTTCGCCATGACCTGAAGAAGTAGTGGTAAATCCATTATCCAATTTGGCAATCTTATTGTAGTTCTCTGCACCAGAGTAGTTGAACATTGCATAACTGCCTTGTGCTGCATTTGCATTATAGAATGCACCTACAATACCGATAAGATAGATGTGACCTGCTTTCAATGTAATCTTACCACCATTGTTCAATTTGGTAGTGTATTTATACATTGTTTGGTTACCGACTTGATAAGTTTGACCGTAAACTTTGTGTAGACCACCATTGTTTGCAGATACACCTTGTCCTTTTGCTCCATCAAACCATGCTAATTGTTGTGCGTTGCCTGCCTTTTGTTGATCGGCGTTTGCATAACCTTGAACCATGGCTGAGTTTAGAGAAACGATTGATGTTAAAGAAGCACTTGTTGTGTAGTCGCTTGCTTCGTATAGTTTATAAACACAGATGCTGTGGATATCGTTACTTGAAGAAGTTAAATATTCACGACCAGAAAGAACTGAGAATGTTGTAAATGTAATATCCTCGGATGGAGTGAACATATAATATGGAGCTGGGTTAGAATGCATATCACCAGTTACGACTGATAGATTCTTTAATTCAATTCCTGGATCTTCAACAATTGGGTCTTCTACTGTTGGATCATCTGTTGAGGGATCATCAGTAGAAGGATCACCTGTTGAAGGGTCATCAGTTGAAGGGTCATCAGTTGAAGGATTATCAGTAGAAGGATCACCTGTTGAAGGATCGGTTGGATTATCCGTGGTAGGGTCCTCTGTGGCAGGGGTCGTGTTACCAGAACCATTGGTTTTGGTATTTAATGAATCAATAACAGTAGAAAGAGAATCGACTTTTGAAAGAAGTTGAGTGTTTTTCTCATTTAATTCAGTTAGTTGAGAAGCTAATGAATTAACAAGAGTAGCCAAGTTGTTGAGTTCAGCCTTGGTGATATATTCGGCATCGTTAGCGAATGAACTCACGTTGGCGGGAACTTCGTCTGGTTTTGCATTCCATTTTGCGACATCTTCTGCAGAAATAGAAGCGGCAGCGGATTGCGCGAACAGAGGATCGATTTCTTGTTCTGTTTTGTTGTTCCATTTTTCTATATCATCGTTGGTGATAGTAGAAGCAACAGAAGCATTGAAGATAGGATCTGTTTCTGCACTTAGTTTGTTACCCCAACGGGTTGTGTCAGCTTCGGTAATGGCAGCAGCAACAGGAATGTCTGTCTTGGCAATATAGCTTTTGTCATTTTCCAAATCTGAAACTTTAGATGGAACTGTCACTTGAGGAACATCAGCTAAGGTGATGTAATTAGCATCGTTTGTAAGAGCGCTAACATTTGTGGGGATTTCGCTTTTCATTGCATAACCTTCCAATGATTGGTGTTCTGTTAAATAGTCACCCTTAGGTTGGTAGGTAGCTTGTGCTTCCGTTGCACTTAGTAAGCCTTCGGTGCTTGGTATTTCGCTTGCTTTTACATAATTTGCATCGTTTTCAAGTTCTGAAACTTTTGTAGGAACGTTAGTCGTAGGAACATCATTTAATGTGATGTAGTTGGCATCGTTTTCAAGTTCGCTAACTTTTGTAGGAATTTCTGTTTGAGGGATGTCGTTGATGGTGATGTATTCTTTATCGTTTTCTAACTCACTCACTTTGGTGGGAATGTTCAAATTCTTCAAAGAATCACGAGTCAAATAGTTGTTAGGAATTTCACTTTTCTTTGCATATTCATCTAAAGATTGATGTTCGGTAAGATAATCACCTTTAGGTTGGTAAAGCGCTTGCGCTTCAGCTTCGCTTAGCATGTTGCCTGTTTCTGCTTGAATGCTTTCGATTGTACTTTGAATACCTTCGATAGTGTTTTGTAACTCATCAGTATTAGGAATTTCACTTTTCTTAGCATATTCTTCCAAAGATTGATGTTCGGTTAAATAGTTGCCTTTGGGTTGATAAGTAGCAGCAGCTTCTGCGGCAGTAATGCCGTTTGTGCTTGGTAATTGGCTCTTTTTAACATAGAAAGTGATGTATTCTTTTTCGTTGTCCAAATCACCGACTGTAGGTTGATAATTTGGAATTTGGTCGACAGTGACGTAGTTGGCATCATTTTCTAATTCGCTTGTCTTACTTGGAATGGTTGGCGTGTTTTGAATCTCATCGTATTGATAGGTTGGCTTTTCCTCTGAAACCCATGAAGGAAGAGCGTCTGGAGAAACACGTTCTGCATAAAGAGCGTAAGGTACACTCATAATTTGGCTTGTGAGTGCCAATGTGTAGTTTGTACCAGCTTTTTTGTCGATTTCGCAACGTAAGAAGAATGGACCATCAGACCAGTCGATGTCGGAAATGTTGTAAGTGCTTGTTCCGTTGCCATCACCTATGGCGAAATCAACAAGACCGTTTGAATTGGTTCTCTCTTGGCGTGTTTCAGTGTATACGACACTACCATTTTCAGAATATTGAAGGATGGTAATTCTGACACCTACTGGAGTGTTAGCTAAAAGTGAACCAGTGTTGTCTTTTACAATTGCTTGATAACTGATAGTTTGCGGTGTTGCTGCAAAAGCAATAATGGTGAAAAATAACTCTAAAAAGATAGAGCAAAAAAACTTTTTCATAAGATTACTCTTTTATGATTTTAATTGTGATAAATTCGTCTTTGTTTGAATTGATAAAGATTTTCAACAGATAAGAACCGATTGCCTGACCTGCTAATGAGAATTGTGCACTCTGTCTTATTTGACCCTGTTGCATGAGCTTACCCTCAACATTGGTGAGTGTGTAGGGATGTTCTTCCGAGTCGTTGACAGTGACTTGAAAGTTGTCTTTTGTTGGATTGGGAAATGCAGACACTTCGAATTTAACGTAGTTTTCATTAGAGGAATGAGTGGTGCGAGCTAATTCACTGGCAGCTTGTTGTATACCTGCATTCACTTGTCCATCAGTACTGGATGTGTGCTTGAAATCTACTTGCCCGATTGAACAAGATAAACTTCCTTCTTCGGTCGTGATGTCGCCTCCTCCGGCTACAATACCAGATTGAGCAAATGCGCTTCCAAACATTGTTAGCGGGATTATACAAGTTAACAATCCCCTTTTGCTAAAAAATTTCATAAGATAGTGATAGTTTTGTATAAACCTAAATTTAGTTCATCTCACAATTTCATCGTTTGATTTTCAATTCGAATGCAACAGCCAAATAAGTGTCATCAACAATGGTTTCAAATTTCGAGGTGCAAAATTATGATTAATTTTTTGTGTGACCAAATAAATTTATCATGATAAAACAGTGACGCCATATAGCGACGTCTCTGTAAAAAAATATCGGTGTCCGCTAAACGCAAAAACAAAATTATAACACATTGAAAAACAGCGAATGAAGAGATAAAAGTTTGAGACAAGTCCCTGCTCGAAAAACACGATTGTTTGGGAACCTTTTTTATAACGTCCTCTACAAAATAGTCAAAGTCTTTCTATGAATGTTATAGGAATCATTGAACATAAAAGATAAGTCCACGCCCTGAAAGGGCAACATTATACAGCCTAGGGCAACGTCCTAGGTAAAAATAACGACGAAAGACATTCCGCCCTGAAGGGGCAAAAGCACTTTCCCGTATTATTCTTTTGCCCTTTCAGGGCGTATGATAGCACACCAATCATTTTCCTAGGGTGTTACCCTAGGCTAAATGCTGTTGGGCTTTCAGCCTGTGACACATTTGTACGGTCATCAGTTGATTCTTTCTGTAAATTGAGATCTTTATTTATTGTCCGTATGTCGGCTATCAGATTACTCCGACGCACTCTATCCCAAGAAAATCCCGGAAGCTGGTCCTGTCCTTGATTTGATACTCTATCTGTTCGTCTCCGAGACCATAATAACGTTGAAGAACGATGATCTTGAACATTAGAACAGGATCGATGGGTGGTCATCCCGCATTGCTTTTCCTGTTCTTGGGGAGAATGACGTTTTTTAGTATATTTCTAAATGCTTCAAAATCAACATATTCCTTTACTGTTTCCAACGGATTCCCCATATCGGACAAAGATTGAATCGTGTCTTGTGCGTCAAATAGATTCTGATTTTTTCAAGGATATATCGGAATTGTTAGATAACGAATAAGATTTTTGTTTAGAAAATCACCACAGAGATATTAATACCATACGACTTTAGGCGTTTAATGTCGGTAGACGAAAATGTGATAGATTTTAGTTTAGTCGTATAGAAAATGTGAAGAATTTGATGCTTTGTCCTCAAGAAAATGTGAGAAAATGAGTGAATAGTCCTCCAGAAAATGTGAAAGTTTAGTATATTTGTGGTCAAAAAAATGTGAATTCTTGATATGTATAGAATTGTATTAGATAAACTTAAAGAGTGGAAAGAAAAAAGTGATAGATTGCCACTTATTCTTTTAGGTGCCAGACAGGTAGGAAAAACTTGGCTTTTGAAAGAATTTGGCAAACAATATTTCAATGATGTCTGCTATATAAACTTCGAACAACCGAATGATTTGGCTCAATTATTTGATGGCAGTATCAATGTGGAGCGCATTCTTGATTATCTCAGCACAATACATGGGAAAAAAATTGAGAAACAAAAAACACTTATCATTTTCGATGAGGTGCAGGAGGTGCCTCGAGCATTGACGTCGCTCAAATATTTTGCTGAAGAATCTCCTGAGTATGCTATTTGTTGTGCTGGTTCATTGTTAGGAATCACATTGCACGAAGGAACGTCATTTCCTGTCGGTAAAGTCGAATTTATGACTTTGCAACCTCTTTCGTTTTATGAATTTTTGCTGGCAAATGAGGAAGAACAAACCATCGAATATATAAAAAAGTATTATAAGGATGGATTGCCAGCGACGATTGTCGAGAAGATGAATGACTATTTGAAACAATATTTCATTGTTGGAGGAATGCCAAAATGTGTGGATACATTTATAAAAACCCACGATTATCCAAAAGTATCGAATATTCAGAAAGATATAATTGCGTCGTATCAAAATGATTTTTCAAAGCATGCTCCCAAAGGAATAGTTCCAAAGATTCATCATGTATGGGACTCAATACCGAGCCAGCTTGCGAAGGAAAACAAAAAATTTATTTATGGAGTTGTGCGAGAGGGTGCAAGGGCAAGAGAGTATGAGGACGCTTTGATGTGGCTTAAGGATTGTAATGCTGTGCGACGTGTGGGGCTTGTGGCTGGAGGACGACTGCCGTTGAAGGCTTACGAAGAATTGAAATCTTTCAAAATATATCATTTGGATATAGGGTTGTTGCGTATGATGTGTGATATAGATCCCTCCGTTATTGTAAGCAAGGAAAAACTATTTATGGAGTTTAAAGGTTCTTTGACGGAACAATTTGTATTGCAGGAATTGCAAAGTTTGGATATACTCAACAATATATATTATTGGTCAGAAGGTTCAATGTCTGAAGTTGATTTCTTATTCTCATATAAAAACAAAGTTATTCCTTGTGAAGCAAAAGCAGGGTTGAATGTACATGCCAAGAGCCTAAAGGTATTCATGGAGAAGTATAAACCAGAAATGGCGATACGTACTTCTCTCAAGAATTATCGAAAAGAAGATGCTCTTCTCAACTTGCCATTATATGAGATATGGCTATTGCCGACGCTATTATCGTAAAATGTTGTTGATATTGACAATTATTTAAATTTTTCTAACTTAGATAAACTTCCCTTTCCTATTAAATCGATTAAATAATCATTACTATAATTTTCATAAAAACCATAGACTTCTTTGAATGGATCAGAATCAATCACAGAGGAAAACACAACCGATTTTAAGGTGTCGTTCCATTCCGATGACTTGATTGATGTGTATGCATAATTTTTATACCACAAGTAGATAAGATAGTAATCATCAACCAATTTAAATGTATGATTTTCTATAAAAATTGGTTCACTATATACAGTGTCTTTCCCAATACTCATACAAACCATCACATTCCCAGTATAATCATTATCCATTCTGACCACATAACCTTTCGGTTCATGCTCAGTACAATCTTCTGGGCAACTACACAAAACAACAGGCATGGCGGTAATTGCCGCAAACATAAATTTTCATAACACTTTCATATAACATAAATACGGGTTCCGCAGGTTGTTTATTTTCCGATTCCAGCAAAACCCACAAAAGGAGTCGAAAAATTTCTTTTCACTCAAGGAGGGTTCTATAAATCACCATTTCTCCGTCCGAACCCGTTAAAACGAGAGCCATGGACACCCTATAACGACTAGGATAATTCACAAAATTAGTATATTTCGTATTGTTTACACCTGTTTGTTGACAGAAATATTTACCCTAAAAAATTATTGATAAACATCAATGATATTTGTTTTTAAAACGCAGTTTTTCGATTGACCAACTGCGTATATCTGAAAATGTTGTACACAAGATTAGTCAATCCGATGTTGAAGGTGGCTTTCACGATTCCTACGCCTCTAAAAATCAAACCTTTCATGCTCTGTTCCATAAAGCCGAACACATGTTCCACTCTAGACCTGACCTTGGACTTCAATCGGTTCGAATCTTTCTGTGCATCAGTTAAAGGGTGATTTCGGAACCCCTTCTCGCAAATGATTGGAGTCACATTTTTCTCCATTCTTTATCTTCTTGTTCTCTTCATGCGTGTTTCTTTGGCGAGGCACA
>JAKSLB010000033.1 GCA_024401435.1 Paludibacteraceae bacterium
CATATTCGGCGCCATCAACATACAATCCGCTGATGGTATGGCCAGCGCCATCGAACACGCCGGTAAACGGTTGTTCCAATGTTCCAATTGGAGTCCATGTTTTAAAATCGGAACTGTCACCGTTTAATTCACCATTCTTTTTCAACACGTTAGCATTAACAACTATGTCGGTTGTAAGAATTGCGCAGGAACTATCATTACCACTTTGGCTTACATGTTCGGCGAACCAATAAAGATCGTCGGCATTTTTGATTTGATATGGGTTCTCGGTGGAGCCATCACCCACTAGATGAGGAATACCTTCCTCATCTACTGCCTCACATACACTTGTCGCCATTATTAGGCAACATAATACATGCAATATACGTAGAAAACGATTGTTATTTTTCATAAATTTATATTTAGTTACTACAGTTAAAAAACAATAATGTAGTTACCACGTTACAGAGAAGTAGCAGACTACATTTTAAATTTAGGGGACTTCTATAAATTCCTCGATTATTAAATATTTTTTTATAGAGGTTATTCTTTAATCTTTTGTGCGCTTTTGAACTTTTGTCGCCATCTTGCTGATTTTCACTCAGTCACAGTGCCCGCACTGCTCCTTCGTTCAAATCAACAATCTGTCTGACAAAACTTTCAAAATCGCTACAAAGCAATTTATAGAAATCCCCTTAATAATAGCGCAAATGCTCTGTTATTTAAAGACTTTCTATCTATTAAAAGAATTAAAAAGTTTTACTAATATAAATAGAAAGATTCTATTTGGCAAGTTTTTTTAATAAAAAGAGAGATGCTTTTCCGTTCCTTATCTATAAATAATTGATTCAAAAAAGATATGTATATTAATTTGATAATCAGTGCTTTTAATGTTCATTTCCTCCGAATCATTTTTTTAACGTTTGTCTTGAATTCAAATCCGACTGTTTCAACTATTGAACCAAAATATTTGCAGAAATCGTCTGCCAAACAATAAATTTCAGTAACTTTGTCTTCGGTAAACATGCAATAAAAGTTTGTGTTTTTTTGTTTTTTTTTTCATTATAAAGATACAACTTTTATTGCTAATTACCAAACAATCAATTAGTTAAAATTCATCGAACTCACGTTAAATACGGTGTTGCGGATTCTTTTTTTTGCAAACAAGTCCCTAATCGAACAACGAGAGTTGAATCAATATGCTTTTTTTTGCAAATGGGGCACCGTCGTCCCCTTGTAGAGACGTAAAATATTGTGTCTCTACGTCTCACAGAACCCCATAGGGGTTCCATATCGGTAGAATAATGGATTTGTATCCCCGTCCACACAACCCCAGAGGGGTTGCACATAACATAGAATGCGATTATTATGTATTATTAATTATATAATTCATTTTTTTTGCAAAAAATTAAACATATAAAAAGTTTAGCGGACACCAATATTTTTTTATATTCGTATCCGCTGTATTTCAGTGTATTATGATTTAATTTTTACGTTTCGTGTATACCAATCATAATTTTACAAGTGTATATTATATTCCCTTTTTAAATTCAGTAGGTGTTAATCCTGTATGACGTTTGAAATATTTTTGGAAAGCGTATTGGTCAGGAAAATTTAATTCACTAGAAATCTCCTTGATGGTCATATTGTTTTTAGTTAAAAAGGTCTCTGCTATATTAATAATCACATCAGAGATGATATCTGTTGGCGATTTCCCAAAATATTCCTTGATGATTCTGGTAAATTGACTGATAGAAAGATTGGCACAATTGGCATAGAATTCAACATTCCTTTCTGTGTAGTGTGTATTTATATTGTGAATGAAATGGATGGGAATATGATGTTGCCCAGAGAGTAGATTGTAATTGTTTTTGTCACTTTGGCTAAAATCCATATGATTTATAAGAATTTCTAATATGTATTCCACAGAATACAGGTTAGCTAAATTTTCTATAGTTTTTTTCTTATAAATATTTTTTTCCTTTTGAGCTTCTTCTATGCATTTATCAATCTTCTTTTTTCGTAGTATAAACATTTCTTTCTCTTTTTGAGAAATACTTGTAGAAAAAAATGCAGGTAAATCTTTGGATACAATGGATACATCAAAGTATCTTAAAACTTGGTTGTAGTAAAAATTTGCATTGGCATCAATTGTAATAAATTCGAAATCTTTTTGTGATAAAACAAGCGGATTTAAGATGGTGTTGAAACAAAATAGATCACCTTCTTTAATTAAATAGGTAGTGTCAAATGTAAGTACTAATTCTCCTTTCGTGCATAATATCATTCCTGCACGATCATGTAACTTAGGAAATGCTTGGTTTAGTAGTTGATAATTCATAAGCTTTTCATTTTTTTTCAAAATTATAAAATATTTTATTTATTTGAAAAGAATGACCGAAAATGACATTAAAATGTGTTTTTTTCATCTGATTTTATTCAAGAGAAAGAGGCCAAAGTCTCTCTCCACTTGATGTAAATTTTGTATCTTTACGAAGAATTGACATCAGTTTCCTCCTCCCCGATGTGGTTGGCAAAAGGTCTCGTTTCGAAGATTTTTGATGGAGACACCATCATAGGAAGGAATCACAAAGACGCGATTCAAACCATTAATGAGAGGCTCAGTGGATACCTGTGGATGATAAAGGAGACTGATTCTTTGGCGGAGGGCACTTCATGGTACTATCTTCTTATAAGAATATCTACACACTATGACGGTTGACAATGGCAAGGAATTTGCAAAACATGTTATATTTGTACAATCGTTAGGCAATGACGTCTTTTTTTGCTCGCCCCTACCACTCATGGGAGAGAGGTGCTAACGAAAACGCTAACGGTTTAATCTGACAATACATCCCCCAAGGTTCTGACTTCGAAAACTTGTCTGAGGATTTTATCGCTGTCGTGCAGATCACACTCAACAACAGACATAGAAAGAGACTGAGATTCAGTACCCCTCTTGAGGTCGAGAAAGAGATTCATCCTGAATATTTTTAAACCTGTTGCTTTTTTCACTTGAATTCAACATTTAAAAAGATATTCTTTTTTGTTTGTAATATGTTTTTATGTTACTTTGCATTATGATGGTGACAGGTTTGATGATAAATGTTAGCATGAGAAAGAATCAATTATATTACATACATAAACGACTGTCATATATATGACGTTAAAAAAAGACTATATATGAACAAATTATTTTTTTCTGTATGTGCGTTATGCGTATCATTAAGTGTAAGTGCACAATCTGATGTTTATTTTACATCTGATTTATCCAATGAAGGTTTAATGAAGATTTATCATTGCTTGTCGAAACAAGCATTTGGTAAAGTTGCTTTAAAAATCTCAACAGGAGAAAGTTCTAAGACGTATTATTTACGTCCAGAGTATATCAAACCATTGGTTGATGAGACGAATGCAACCATTGTGGAATGCAACACGGCGTATGGAGGGAATCGTGCAACAACGGCTAAACATCGTGCGGCGATTAAAGAGCGAGGATTTGATCAAATAGCCACAGTGGATATTATGGATGAAGAAGACACGATGCGAATACCTGTGGTGGATACCAAACATATTCAATACAATATTGTAGGAAGTCATTTATCACAATATGATTTTATGATTAATTTGGCACATTTCAAGGGACATGCCATGGGTGGTTTTGGAGGTGTTTTGAAAAATGCCTCTATTGGTGTTGCAGCTCAGAGTGGAAAGTGCTATATTCATACGGCAGGATATAGTCAGACAAGTGCTTTTGGCGGAAGGAACACGCAAGATGATTTTTTAGAGAGTATGGCAGCGGCAGCTCAAGCTGTGCATAATTATTTTCAAGGGAATATTGTGTATATCAATGTGATGAATAACTTATCAGTGGATTGTGATTGTATGAGTAATCCATCTTCTCCTGAAATGTCAGATATTGGTATTTTGGCAAGTACAGATCCTGTCGCTTTGGACAAGGCATGTTTGGATCTTGTCTTTAATCATGATAATACGACAGGGAATACGAGTGTTCCATTACAAAACAGAATTAATAGTTTGCATGGGACATGGACAGTAGAGTATGCAGAGAAGATAGGGTTAGGTACGCAGTCTTATAATTTGATAGATGTTGATAACACAAATGATGTGGAAGAGGTAAGGGCTGGTCAGGCAGGAACACCTTTATTTAATGTATATACATTAGACGGGAAACGGTTGTTAAGTAGAGTAGAGTCACTGGAGGGTTTGGAACCTGGTGTGTATGTTGTCAACGGACGAATTATGGTTATTTCGGCTAAAAACAAGTAAGACACAGGTATAAAAATGATGGAAGAGAATGTATTCACCAGAAGGAGTTCATGAGAAACTCAACGAGAAGAGGGGAGATCTTTGTCCTATCGTGATAAAGTCATGGAGGGACAACTGGAAGAATTTATTTGAATACTTCCAATAAGCGGCACCGATTCGTAAGTCCATCTACAACGCGAACACGGTGGAGGGCTACCAAGACAGGTATGTAAAGTCACAAAAAATAAAGCTTGCCACCGTTAAGTTTACATAGTCTGGACTCTATTGTATAGAATCATTATATAGATATTCTACCCACGCAGAATGTTCCTTTTCAGGATTTATGTCTAACTCAGAAAAGGTTTGCTCTGTTTTTGTTGTATATGCAGTTTGCAAAAACTTTTTCACAAAATCATCTCCGTATGTGTATTCTAAGTAATGGAAGAAGGATTCGCCTGCCCAATATTGTGAGATATTCTCTTCTGGAAAATCATTTGTTAATAAACATTTTTCCTTAATGAACTCTATTCGATTGGATGAATTTATTTTTTCCCATTGTTGAATGTAATTTTTAGCACAGTAGTCTGCAATTCCTTCTATTTCCCAATTGTAAAAAGAGATATCCTTGGAAAAATCGATGGAAGAGAGGAAGATATAATGATTCATCTCATGCATTAACACTTTAACATAGTCATACGGATCACGAGGTTTCACAGAGAAACAGATGGGATGAAGCACGATAGATGCTTTACAACCTGCATTACCGATTTGTGAAATGGTAACACCTATGGAACCCTTGTCGGTATAGGGTTTGCTTAATATGGCAGATGCTGTTTGCTGATATTCGGTGGGTGATGTGGCAAGATAGATTGGTAACTTTCTACCATTTGCATCATTTGGGAAAAAATATTTACCCATTAGTTTTGTTAAGGGTATAATGTTTTCATTGGCAGCTTTCAACACATTTTGAGCATATCCATGCCATGTAGCATCTTTATCCTTTTTATAATAAACAATAAAGAATTCATCCTCTTCTTTAGACCATGTTTCTTCAGTTTGTCCAAGGTCCTTTTCATTTTCCCAGTCGTATGGTCCGCCCATCACAATATCGACACCTGCCAAGTCTCCGCCTAAGCGAATTAATCCCCTCAAGAACTTTTGTGTACTTTCTGGAATGGTGGCATAACGTAATGGTGGACGGTCTTGCCCTGTCTTATATACTTTACCCATTAATAGAGCCAATACGATAAAAACACCTACTACAGAAGATAATGTGATGATTATTTTTTTCTTCATAATGTATTATTCGTTTAATTCTTCCAGCGACGATTGTCTTAATTCAACGCGGGTTTCAAAATCGTTGATTCTTATATCTTCGATTAACTTACCAATACGGTAACCGTCGCCTGTCGTTTCACAGTAAATGTATTGATGATGATTCACATCGACCATGATGTCATCTAAAGATGCTGTGTTAATGTAACTTTCCAACCAAGGATTGGTTTTCAATTCAATGGCAATGGCAGAATGTTGTCGTTTGTTGGATGATAGATAGACAATATTATAACCCATAAAGAATAGAATCATTGCTGCTAACATGGATTTACAATCACTATCTCCTTCTTGATCAAAGAGTGTTTCGTCTGGATAACGAACATATTCTGATGCGAATTGAATGCTTTTACTATTTTTGTCTAATATGAAATCGATATTAGGTTCTTGTACAAAATCTAATGCAAATTGTAACCGATCCATTTCCCCTAATTTGGCATACTGACATTCATTGATGATGTAACTAGCAATATAGCGTACACGTTCAGTCAATTTGGGATTGGCAATCATTCGATTGAACATTTCATTGATGTAATCTTGTTTAGGCTTTTCTATTCTTTGAGAGAAATAGGGATTTTCATTTCTACAATTGGTATATTCATCCATAGAAAAATGGATGCTTAAATTTCCATGTAACGTGACACCATTGGCAGAATCTAAGTCCCAATCGTAGGTCCTTGTCATTTCACCAGTAGGAGGGAGCATTGAAGCAAATGGTTTGACCAATTCTTCTTCCTCGTCTTGAATTTGCTCCTCATCATAATTGGAAATGATTGTCCATGGTCGTTTCATTGCATGCGTGATACCATTTTTGGTAATACCGAATCCAATGGCATAGATGAGTGGTAATAGGTCATAATCGTAATAGTGATAGGTGTAGATCATGGCTATTCCACATAATGAGACTGTGATGGAATCGAATTTCCCCAGACTTAGACCTTTATTGAGCATATCCAGTTGTGGTTGAAAACTCATGGAGCGTTCGATGCAATTGATCTTAATTTGACGAATGATAGCCCATAGTGCATAATAGCAGCCTGCCAAGATAAAGACAGCTGCAAAATCATCGCCTAATAGTGGTCTTCGCAATATGCAAGTATAGGTGAAATAAAGCATTAGGAATAAAATACTATATACGATGGAGGTTAGCAATGCCGTGTCATTCCATCCGTAGACAGGTTCCTTATAGGTGTTTATTTTTTCTTCTTTCGGACCATATTTTCGATAGAGTAGTGCAGCGGCACCTGCATGAGCCTCTCTTGTAATGATAGGCGGATTTTTAAAGGTGATGCCAGACAAACAAATATAACCTACGCGTCGTTGAGTGGGATCTTCAACGGGAATTTTAGGGTCACCCTCGTAGACGTTTAGTTCCTTGTCCAACCATAATGTATACCATGATCTCTTTCCGTTGATGGTGGGTTCCTCTGGTTTTGATGCTCGTGCGGTATATCCGATGAGAATGGGTTCCTCTTGTTTTAAACTTTGTTTGTAAATCAAGCCATCTTGAGTGATGTATCCACGCATTCGGTAATCGTTTTGGCATTCTTCATCTTCCATATCACCATTCGCAATCCATACGACGGCATTATCATTTTTGTCAGTTGCAATTCGTGCAGCAGGTCTTTTGATCTCTTCATTGGTTAGCTTCATTTCAAACAATTCATTGTTCTCTGTCTTGAGATATCCAATGTTACGAAGAGCTTTCCCTGGAGCCGATGTCCATATCCATGTTTTCGGACGCATCTGCTGAATGAGCCAATAAAGGAAAGTGATTCCAATGATTGCTATTAGGAAATATAATTTATTTATATCGTCAAACATGCTTTCAGTCTTTGTTGTTTAGTTTACTTGTATATTGATCTCTAATCTTTAAGGACTCGCTAAAACGTGTTGCATCGAAAAGTTTTAACCATTCGCTGGAATTATCGTTTTGGCAAATTGCCCATAAGATGAGAGAAGAGGTTGCATTCTGGTATAGTCCCAACTCGTCTTCATTAACCTTTTGACGTCGTATCTCCATATCAAAGTCTTCGGAAGGAAGAATACGATTGAGTGATAAATTGTCAAATGATCTCCAACGGGTGACAAATAAATATTTCTTCAATAATTCATTGTGCGAATCAAACTGGTATTGTGTGTTGTGAGATGGCATTCCATCTGTTAATAAACTTTCCAGTTTATGAATGTTACCTTTTACATCTCCTGTTTCGATATCAGAGTTGGTCGTTAACTCTCCGTTGGTGGCTGCTGCATAGATAAGAGGTTTCAATACATTCTGGTTGTCCATCTTTTCTGCATAAAACCATATCTTTTCTCCAATTGTAGGATTTTTACGAGGGAGTATATCTTTCTCTATCCTTACCTGAAGGAGATGTTTGAAGTTATTCTGACATATATCCCATTTCTCTGCATCTTCTTCCTCTTTCTCTTTTTGTGAGAGGAAAACATTGTATCCTAATTCTTCATCAAATTTTCTTTCATGCTGTTCTCTCAACTTTATGTCATGGAAAAGTGACATCACTTCATCTTTGTATCGGTGAAGTAGAAGGTGGCAGTCTTCTAAATCCAATGAACTGATTTTGCATGGTACTCGTTGGACGTAGATTTCACGACCTTCTTCTTCCAAATCCTGAACCATCGTATTCTCTGCAAATGAACCTTGAATGACAGGTTGGTTGAACAAGGTGACTGGTAACTCCGTTTGTGCATAGATATCTTTAATGGGGTATGGACGAATATCTTTTGTAATGAGCTTGCATCGTTTTAAGTAACTATCACACAAATCAGACATGTTGTCATATAGACAATTCACCTCCGTTTCAATACGATTGGCAATGCGTGAGTAGGCATCATGCAAATAGTAAGCCTTAATTTTCCTCTCTTTCTTATTTTTTTTACGATAAAAAAGAGCCATGCTGATAAGTTGGCAGATAAGAGGTATCAAAAATAGGAAAGCAGACCAGTAAACAGCATCCTTTTTGACATTCCCGAGATCTATTAAATCTTTAGAAATTAAGGTTATTAATGGCATGAAAGTGAGCACAAAGATAATACCCGTCAGGAATGAACGACTTAAACGACCTAAAAATGTAGGTTCTTGTTTGAGTGTGTTGACCAAATCATTTAGGGCGCTTTGTTTCATTTCCTCGCAATGATGACTCCCTTTTTTACTTTCTAAATCTGCTGTATAAGATTCGTGATAAGATTCAAAATCATCTTTTAGATTTTTCGGTACATTGTATTGTAATAGGTGTTGCCAGATGTTTTGCTCGATTTGGTTCTTGACACGGCCTTTCATTTTACCTATTTCTGTTTTGAAACATTTTAGGTTACGAGAAATACGAGACAAACAACCAAAATGAACATTGCTTGTCGTTAGTTGCCTTTCGATGGCAGCAGGCAATGTGGTTTCTGCAAAGATGTTTTGTGCTCGTTTCCTTGAGGTACTAATCTCTTCTAAGACATTTTCAGACTCCTTCGAGATTACATCTAAGATCTTTAATCGTAAATTGGCGGGGTAATATTTTAAATATGTCCCATAATAAAGACGCTTCAATTTGTAGTCGGCAAAATTGGCAATCGGATGAGGAGCAGGGTCATTCAAAGTGGCTTTAGATAAGTCGAAATCAATGTTTTGAAATTTCATGATGATTTCTTCTGCATCTATTTTATTGAAATCGATTAGTTGATCAATATTATCTGTTTGCTCTAAATCACCCTCTTTGCTCAATATGTCAATAACATCGTTTATGACCGTCATCTTCTCTATCTTGTCTTGTACATCTGTGTCAAAGAAGGTGGATGCACAACCTATGGAGAAGTAAAAATGATCATCCGAACTGCTACCGCTGATTAGCGGATGGACCTTGTCACATACATAATATAGATGAACAAGGCATTGGAATAGATATTCTGCTTGTTCTTTTGAGGTTAGAATAGGGAAATAGCATTCCGTTCTATTCTGAACATCTTGGTAGAAAAACATACGGTCATAGCCACGTATGGAAGGTATGTTATGTTGAACTTCTATCTCTTTTAGGGATAGGTACACTTTTTGGCGTTGATTGACATTCAAACTATTGATGTTAGCAGGAATAAAGTAGGCTCCGATGATAGCCATACCTTGATGGATATGATTTGGAACAATACGACCTTTTTCCTTTTGCAATAGTACAGCGATAGAAGGGAACACTTGTTGAGATAAATTCTCTGTTGCGTCACCAAGTACACAAATGTTCATAGTGATCGATCCATCTATGTTGGAATGACGGAGCATTTGAACAAAATCTTGTCCTGCTTTTACAATCTTTTCCTGAAAATCATAGATGACGAGTGACATCCTTTCTGGATCATCCTGATCAATCGAGGCAAATGGATTGTCAAATTGCGAGTAAAGCCATTGACATTTATTAGAAGCCCCTTCTGATATCCAGTTTTGTATATCCTCTTGAAAAAGAACACCATGAAGGTGACCGATAAGTTCTTTTAAGCGAACTTGTCGGTCAGAATTCTCAGTTAAATCAATAATCCAAAGCGGAAGCATTCTCTTTTGTTTTATCCAATGAATTTATGAACTGTATCATACTCATTGCGTATGATGTTAAAGAATAGGTTATATAACCTTTTCTCTTCATCTGTGGCACTTTGTTGCTTTAATAAAGAGATTTTTCTTAAAACTTCTCTTTGTTTTTCTGAATAGAGATCTTTTAAGATCTTTTCTCCATCATAAACAATTGCAGAGCCATCTTCGTTTAAGCAAATATTACCATTGCTATCTAATGCAGTCTTCTTTTGACGAAGGATAGCTTGTAAGAGTCTTTCCAATGTTTCACTATAGCGTCTGTTGTAGAACAATTTGAAATATTCTTCAAACTGAATGCTGAAATCAGCTCCTGTAACTTCATCGTATAGTTTCTTGCCATTTTCAATCTTACGTAAACATAATGCACCTTTGTAGATAGAGAAGGCTTCAGGACGTGCTATTTCGAATGACGTATTATTTTTCTCGTTGGTCAAATACATAGACGTTTCAAATGATTCAGGATCAAACTCATCTTCGTAGAACAATGGTTTCAAATCCTTTTCATATTCTTTCAAAAGGAGCATCTTTGCAAATGTGCGATGTTGTGACAATACCTCATCAGGAAGATCACTCAATGTAATCTTACCAAGGAATTGTGCAAAATCATGGTGGAAATGATATTTCTCACGGAAGGTGGCATTATTATATACCATTTCAATGTTATCATAAATTCGGTAATCCCTGAAAGATAATCCGTATTTAGATTTCAACACTAAGGCAGAATTGGCATCACCACCTGACACATAACGGTGTCTGATATTTCCCTCTTCATATCCTAACATTTCTTTCGCTAAATCTCTGTCTTGCGCAACGAATACAAGGTGTTCCTCCTTCTTGGTTACCTCAATACGAGCTGTATTGTAGTTGAAGAAGAGAGCAGGACTTAGACTTTTGCGTACTTCGTCTTTCTGTTCGTTTGGTAGATCGTGGAAGAAGTGAGAAACCTTCTTGTTAGCCCAATTCTCTTGAATATTCTTGTTTTCACGAATCGTTATTTCAAGCGTCTGTTGTGCATAATCCAAAAAGTCTTCAAGGATGGCTTCCGGTTTACGATCTTCCAAGGTTGGATTGGCGAAGAAACGACATTCTTCAATCATCTGATTTTCTTTAGCTTTGGCCGATTTGTCTTTTTGAATAAGGATATATTGTTCAGCCATTAGTTGTTCTAATCGCTTCTCATTTTTTGTTTCGTAGATACCTTCTTTTATCAAGTTGGACAAGTCCTCACGATTTGGCGTTTCCGCTCTGTCTTCATCCGCTTGAATGATGTTGCGATAGCAACGACTGAAGAAGTTGTTTGGTTTCCATCCGTTACCATTGCAAATATCTTTGAGCATAGGGAGGTAAACTGTGGTAACATCCAAAGCAGTGTTCCCGAATTCGGTAGCCAATCTATCATAATAACGAACGGATTGTTCATTCTTTTCAGATGCTTTTTCTTTGATTCTTAGAAGTTGACTTTTTAACTTCGCCAATTCATCGCTCTTCTCATTGTTACAGAAATCACGTAATAAATCATGAGCCCAGTTCTTAATGATGTGGGAAATGAAATCGTCCACATATTCCTCCAATTTATTGCGATATTCTTGGATATCATTTTTATTCGATTTTGTGATTTTTTCACCAAGAGTACGATCTTCTGCATTTTTCTCCAATGTCTCTAATTCTGCACGTTTATCATCCAATTCCTGCTTTTTGACTTGCATTTCGTTGTCTTGTTTTTCATATTCATTACGAATGAATGTACGTACAGTATCAACAGCATTGATGGCATAGATAAGACCATGCTCGCGAATCCAATCTTCAGCTTGTTTCCATGCACCACTGATAAGTGTTTGCTTATAACCGCTTCTTTCTTCAGGTTTGATGGAAGCCGCTTTGACATTTGTTTCGATCGTATCCAATTCACTTTCTACATTGGCTAGTTTTAAGAAAGCAGGTAATTCTTCTTTCCCGTTAATAAGAGAAGGATCAAGGATATCCGAATCAATAGCCTCTCTTTGTGCTCCGACAAGTTTTGAAGCCAAAGTTCCTGGTATCTTGTGAGATAATTCTCTGAATAGCTTGTTGTATAATTCAGGTATCTGAGATACAGGGATAGCATTTTCCTTTGCTTCTGCATTCAGTAACCATGTACGAAGAATGTCGCGTTCAAAACGTGCGCGGAAATAGCGAGAGAATTGGTCTGTAGGTTTATGTAATTGTACATAACCCATTGGAACCAAGAAGTCTTCATGGTTACGTTCCATGATATCATTCATATAGTTGTCTATATCAGAGCGGAAGGTTTCTCCTCCAGCCCCATGATGAAGGATATAGATCATCTCAGCTGTATTGTGATACATTACTTGCGTACTACCTAATGATGTTCCCTTGTCTGTTTGAATATCAATAGGAATCATATAGTAGAATGGGCAATACTTACGTTTAGCGTCAATCAAGTTATAGTCGTTGACAAAGGCCATTCGATGCATCACTGTGTTTTGTTTTTTCTCCTGACTCATCTCTTTGAATGCTTGAATTTCACTGAAAACAGCATACGCATTCAAGGCATATTTCTCTTCAGTAGCATTGCAATCAATATATACCTTTGGCATATACATGATGAGAATCAATTGAGGATCACCATCCCCAACGATTTGTTTGTGTATTTGATTGATATGGTAAAGCACATCATTTACGATACCACTACCTGTACCACCATTGGAACTTCCAACGACCCAATAAAAGATTGTGCAACTCTCGCCACCGACTGTTTTTACATCATTCAAAGCTGAGATGGCAGCTTGCAGTTTTGTTTGAAAATCTGTGAGTGAATGTGCAAAGGCAATACGTGATTTGATACGGAAGGCACCTGCACCGAAGCCAAGAGGTTGATCCGGAATTTTAACAGCTAGTTCAGGAGAGCAAGCTTCCAGTATTCGTTTGTTGATCAATGTTGAAGTGTCTTGAGTAGCTTCGTAGTAGATAGCTTGTGGATTGGCTAACCCTAAGTTCACAAGGTCGGATTGAGGGTTAATGAATGGAACCCTTCCTTCCTCAAAACTCTTTCTGTTGTTCTTGTTCGCCTGGTCTATATCGCGTTGGTCAGTATCAATGAAGAGGAATCTGTACGTTTCATTCATTGCTTCTAAACGTGATTTTGTCGCTGTGTGAGTAGGATAGCGGTTAGCGTATACCTTTTCTTTGATTTGAGTGACTGTTTGGCAGCCAGAACCACCTAAGCCGATAAAAATGTGTTTTTCGTTTGCCATATATTTATTCTTTATTATTTTTCTATTAATCGAATACTTACATTATGTGTGATGGAACGTTTGTTGGCACCACATTTGATTTTTGCTAACATATTTCTTTTTGCATCAAGATTCCCCTCTGTGGAAACTTTTGTTCCTGCATAACCTTTCGTTGCACACCATCGGTAATATGGAGTTTTGAAGAGTAGGAATGGTGATGGTTTTACTTTATTCACTTGAATTGTCCATTCTGCATCATCTACATGAATGTTTGCCGCTTTCCCAATGGAAATGGTTTCACATGGACCAAATTTTTTAGCGATGATATTAGCACCATATTCATCATCCACTGTTATTTTCCCTTGCATTTTATCTTTGCTATTTATGGCAATAGCACGAATGAATAAAATGATGTATATGATTAGTAAAACCAATATGAGAATTGTCAACCAAAGAGGAAGTGGGAATGTGAATATCAGTTTGTCGACAGGAGATTCCGAACCAGAAATAGGCTTTACAATTCCCAGTTTACTAAGTTCTGCATCAAAATCAGTAGGTAAGGAGATACCCAAGTTGATGCTATCTTTTAAGGAATGGAATCCCAATTCTTTATTTTTAATCTTACCTAATTCAATTTCTAGTTGAGTATCTCTAGTTGAGCAGTAATTGTTAGTGTCGTTGATAAAGGAGAAATCTTCTTGGTGAAGATAAGTTGAATCGATTTTTATTTTTTGGTAAAGTTTGGTAGGAATCCAATTGATTTTAGCGGTGGTATTACCATCGATGTCAATATCCGTTTGCATAGATACCTGTCCAGCCTTATTTTCAGAATCCACGATAGCACGAAGTTTCACAACGAGGATATCACGACGAAGTTGTTCGAACCATTGTCCGATTGCCTCTTTAGAATTACCGGTGCGAATAATTTCGAGTCCGTTTTCTGCCACATTGAAGACGCTGTCACGAAGTTGGTCGAGACAATATTCTTTTTGACTTTTGTTGTCAACGCCTTCGTCTGTTAGTTCCACAGCGATGCAACGAACGTAACACCCTTGAATAGCAGCTTTCAGTTTGGATTGCATATCCATCAACTCCGCTTCCGTTAGTTTTCTTTTGTTGAATTTGTGAGGGGGAACTTTCGGAATATTGTTAAGGAAATCGGTAAACGGGATTAAGATGTTTACCTTATATTCGGAGTTGGTTGTTACCGAATTGGAGATTTCGTTGATTGCCTTGTAGATATTTGTATGGTCGCGGAAGAGTTGATCATAATTACTATTATGATAAAGTTGTTCCATGTTTGAGAGAAGTGTTTTTTTCATTTCGTCTGAAATGATACCAGAGAAACCCATTGGATTTTTTGTTTCGGTTCCAAAAGGTATGATGGTTATCTTATCACCATTCGGAAGTGCTTGAATGAAGTTTTTAAGTAGAGGAACCATAGTTCCCTCATACACATTCATAGAACCAGACACATCAATAGTAAATACATAATGAGCATGACAATTGTCGATGTCTTCGCGAAAAGTCTCTGTTAGTTGAGGAAATGTTGTTTCTAAGTATTGTAAAGGAGACTGTGCATAAATACTCCCAGTTATAAGTCCTAATAATAATGTTATGACAAATATTACGTTTGTTTTTTTCATTTTTTCCGAAATCATTAATCCAATGTACAAGTATAATAAATTTTGTTTATCTATACAATGAAAAAAACAAAAAAATAGAGGTTATTATCGATAAATTTTTTTTGGGAAGAGAGTCGAATTAGATTGATATATAAAATACTGATAACCAATATATAAACAAACTTTTTGGAGACAAACAATCAAAACTTTTCAGATAAAAAAGCATAAAAAAATAAAAATGTTTTATAAAAAGTTGGTTTAAGGAGAACAACCAAGCAAATGATTTCGTAATTTTGCACATAAAATTTTTTAAAAAATGAGACAACTAAAAATCACTAATTCCATTACAGTGCGTGATGCTTCATTGGAGAAGTATCTGCAGGATATTTCAAAAGAAGAATTAATCACGACCGAGGAGGAAGTAGAATTGGCTCAGCGAATTCGTAATGGTGACGAAAGAGCGAAAGATAAGTTAGTTCGTGCCAACTTACGTTTTGTGGTATCTGTAGCCAAGCAATACCAAAATAAGGGAATGAGTCTAACCGATTTAATTAATGAAGGGAATTTGGGTCTTATTAAAGCAGCGGAGAGATTTGATGAGACACGTGGATTCAAATTCATTTCATTTGCTGTATGGTGGGTACGTCAATCAATTCAGCAGGCGTTATCTGAACAATCAAGAATTGTTCGTGTGCCATTGAATCAGGTAGGTTTGCAAAATAAGATAAAGAGAGCCATCTCATCCTTTGAGCAGGAGTTTGGACGTCGTCCGTCTGTAGAAGAGATAGCTGATAAGATGGATGTTTCAGAAGATAAGATATCTGAAGTATTAGAGATCCCAGATCAGATTAAGTCATTGGATGCGCCGTTTGGTGAAGATGGTGATGGAAGTTTGGGAGATGTTTTGGAGAACACTGATTCACCACGAGCAGATAGCAGTGTGATGAAAGATTCGTTGCGTCGTGAGATTGAACGTGCATTATCTACATTGACAGAGAAAGAGAGAGAAGTTTTGAAGATGAGTTTTGGTTTGGGTGATTCTCAAGAGTTGTCATTGGATGAGATAGGTGTTCGTTTTGATTTGACGCGTGAACGTGTTCGACAAATCAAGGAAAAGGCAATTGTTAAATTGCGTCAGAACTCGTCAAACAATTTATTAAAGAGTTTCCTAGGTTAAAATATACAAAGATGGGAGAGACTCCCATCTTTTGTTTTTAACATACTAGAATCTGTTTGATTAGAACTATCATATATTTTGAGAAAGAAACCTGTTCGTTGTGGTTAGGGGAGGGCAGAAGCCTTACCGAATATGTAATGCAATAAAATTAAAAAAAAGATAAAATGAACCAAGTAGAAAACAAAGTTGCTGAGAAACTGCTCAGTATTCATGCTGTTAAAGTTCAACCTAAGGATCCATTTACATGGGCATCAGGTTGGAAGTCGCCTATTTATTGTGATAATCGTAAGACATTAGCTTATCCTGAAATTCGTGGTTTGATAAAGACTGAATTAGCCAATATCGTTCGTGAAAAATATGCAGGTGCCGATGTGATAGCAGGTGTTGCAACGGGTGCAATCGCACAAGGTGCTTTGGTAGCAGAATTACTTGGCAAGCCATTTATCTATGTTCGTTCAGCTCCAAAAGATCATGGAATGGGTAACCTTATCGAGGGTGATTTGAAAGCTGGACAAAAGGTTGTTGTAATCGAGGACTTGATCTCTACAGGTGGAAGTAGCTTGAAGGCAGTTGCTGCTCTTCGTGAGGCTGGTGCAGAAGTAATGGGTATGGTTGCCATCTTCACATATGGTTTCCCAGTTGCATCTGACAAGTTTGCAGAGGCTAATGTTCAATTAACAACATTGTCTAACTACAACGCTGTGCTTCAACACTTGCTTGATACAAAGCAAATCGGTGAAGTTGAAATGGAAGCTTTGAAAAAATGGAGAGAAGCTCCTGAAGTTTGGGGTAAATAATTTGACACATAAAAAAAGTTTGATATGTCAACATTTGAAAGTGAAATAACAAAAGCTGTGTGTAATGATGTAGAGATATTTAATGTCTTATCAGATATGCGAAACATTGAGTATCTAAAACATCGTATACCAGAAGATAAGGTATCCAATCTTGTATATGACAAAGACTCTTGTCATTTCTCTATAAATCCAATCGGTAATATGGGTGTGAAAATCATTGATAGAGAACCTAATAAGACGATTAAGTTTACGTCAGACCAATCTATGGTGGGTTTCGATTTTTGGATCCAATTAAAACAGGTGGCAGAGAATGATACACGTATCAAACTGACGGTAAAGGCGGATTTGAATTTCATTATTAAATCTATGGTGGAACCAATGATTCAACCGATTTTAAATAAGTTGGCAAATGCGATTGCTACCTTACCTTATAAGAATTATCAAAAATAAAATATCATACTATGGAATTGATTGAAGGTATTATCAAGAGGGCACAAGCTAACCCTCAGCGTATTGTCCTTGCAGAAGGAACAGAAGAAAGAACGCTAAAAGCAGCTGATCAGATTATTGCACAGGGAATTGCAAAGTTGACACTTTTGGGTAACAAACAAGAGATTGAAGGTTTGGCTGCTCAATATGGTTTGAAGAATATTGCGAAGGCTGAGATCATTGATCCTGCTAACAATCCTAATAGCAAAGTATATTCTGATCTTCTATTTAAACTTCGTCAAAAGAAGGGTATGACAGAAGAACAAGCAGTTGAGAAGGTAAAAGATCCTTTGTATTTAGCTTGCTTGATGATTAAGAATGGTGATGCTGATGGAGAGGTTGCTGGAGCAAAGAACTTCACAGGTGATGTTCTTCGTCCTGCATTCCAAATCGTTAAAACACGTCCAGGTATCGGCGTTGTTTCAGGTTGCTTTATCATGATTTTCAAAGATAAGAATATTGGTCATAATGGTTTGTTA
Source organism: Paludibacteraceae bacterium (assembly GCA_024401435.1). Lineage (GTDB taxonomy): Bacteria > Bacteroidota > Bacteroidia > Bacteroidales > Paludibacteraceae > UBA1181. The sequence continues at coordinate 17,966 of JAKSLB010000033.1, forward strand.
TTATTTGCTGACTGTGCTGCAACTCCAAATCCATCAGCAGAGGAATTGGCTCAAATCGCAGTATGTAGTGGTAACACAGCAAAGAATATCTACGGATTTGATGACCCTCGTGTTGCTATACTTTCTTTCTCAACAAAGGGTAGTGCAAAACACGAAATGGTTGATAAAGTGATTGAAGCTACTAAATTGGCGAAGGAATTAGATCCTAAGATGAAGTTGGATGGTGAGTTGCAAGCTGATGCTGCTCTTGTTCCATCTGTAGCAAAAAGCAAGGCTCCAGGTAGTGAAGTGGCTGGTTCTGCCAATGTATTGGTATTCCCTGAATTGGAAGCTGGTAACATCGGTTACAAGTTGGTTCAACGTTTGGCTGGTGCAGAAGCTATCGGTCCATTGTTACAAGGTTTAGCTGCTCCAATTAACGATCTATCTCGCGGGTGCTCTGTGGAAGATATCGTTAAGATGGTTGCTATCACTGTTAACCAAGCTATTGAGGCTAAAAGTAATAATTAATTGAATAAGAGGGACTTCCACTAAGTCCCCTTTCTTGTTTTATATGGTTTTCATGGCAATTTATTGAAAACCCCTAAATTTAGTTTGAATGAAAATATTAGTTATCAATTGCGGTAGCTCGTCTATCAAATATAAATTGTTTGATATGAGCAGCAAAAAGGTAATGGCTCAAGGTGGTGTTGAGAAAATCGGTATCCCTGGTTCATTCCTTAAATATACAAAGAAGAATGGTGAAAAGGCAATTATTGAAAAAGATATGCCAGACCATTCAGATGGTATTGAATTGATTTTTAAAGTATTGACTGATCCAACGGAAGGATGTATCAAGTCATTGAACGAAGTGGATGCTGTAGGTCACAGAATCCTCCACGGTGGTGATAAGTTTACTGAAAGTTGTATCGTTAATAAGACTGTTAAGGATCAAATTCGTGCATGTTTCCCATTGGGACCATTGCATAATCCAGCTAATTTGAAAGGTATCATGGCAGTAGAAGAGTTATTGCCTAATTGTCCACAAGTAGCTGTCTTTGATACTGCGTTCCATCAAACAATGCCTAAAGAGTCTTTCTTGTATGCAATTCCTTACGAGTTGTATGAGAAAGATGCAGTTCGTCGTTATGGTTTCCACGGAACGAGTCATCGTTACGTATCAAAACGTGCATTCGAAGTTTTGGGTATGAAGCCAGAAGGAACGAAGATGATTACTTGTCACATTGGTAATGGTAGTTCTGTAACAGCTATCAAGGATGGTAAGTCATTTGATACTTCTATGGGTATGACTCCATTGGAAGGATTGGTAATGGGTACTCGTTCTGGTGATATTGATACAGGAGCTATTACATACTTAATGGAAGTTGAAGGATACAATGCAAAGAAGATTTCTGATATTCTAAACAAACAGAGTGGTATGTTGGGTATTTCAGGTGTATCATCTGATATGCGTGAGATACGTGCAGCGATTGCAGCAGGTAACGAACGTGCAAAATTGGCATTGGATATGGTTATCTATCGTATTAAGAAATACGTTGGTGCATATGTTGCTGCATTGGGTGGCGTTGATGTCATTGTCTTCACAGGTGGTATTGGAGAAAATGTAGAGGTAGTACGTGAAGGTGTTTGTGCAAACTTGGAATGCTTTGGTATCAAGTTGGACAAAGAGGTGAACAATGGTGTTCATGGTGAAGAGAAAATCATTAGTGTAAAGGATTCAAAGGTTAAAGTAATCGTTGTTCCTACTGATGAAGAGTATACTATCGCTTCTGATACATTGGAATTGGTTTCTAAGAAATAAGTTAGAACTCTTATATGATGTGAAACGGCTGGATGATTATCTGGCCGTTTCTTTTTTTTTAACATATTAGGATATTATATCTCAAAGGGATTTTAATCAAAATGTTACACGGACGTGTGTCTCTATGAGATCTTAGTTACTCTTTAAGATTATTCGTAATATTCTATTTCACTGATTCTACAAGATTTGAGTTCTTCCTTGTTTTCAAATCTTTTTCGTTCGATGCAGTTTCCAATGTTATCATATTTGTAGGTAAATCGTTCGCCGACAATTTCGTCTCCATAGTGACCTTCTTCGATACGTTTTCCCTTTTCATCAAATTTATAAGTATTCTTTTCCGTTAGAGCACCGTCATCATAACGGGTTTCTTCAATCATGTTACCTCGTTCATCGAATTTGTGAGTCTCCTCAGTTTCTACCGAACCATCCTCTTTGTATTTATAGAACAAAGTTTCAATGAGTATTCCCTTGTTACTGTATTTATAAGCAGATTTCTCATGGATTGATCCTGTATTAGTGTATAAGCAATATTCCGTTTCTTTGCCTTTTTCGTTATATTTTCTAGTGTCTTTATAGTCGATAGAACCATCTCCTTTGTATTGGCAATATTCTATCATGTTACCATTACTATCAAATTTATAGATCCCTTTGATTTTCAGTGTGCCATCACCTTTGTAACTATAATGTTCGATTTGGTTTCCTTTCTCATCATACGCGTAGGTATCTTTTGTCTCTATTTCACCAGTACCTTTGAATAAGATTTGTTCAACCTTCTTTCCATTCGCATTGTATTTAAATGTGCTTTTGAAGAGTAGGGAACCATCTCCTTTATAACGGCAGTATTCCGTTGGGTGACCATTGTCGTCATAGATACGAGTGTATCTATAATCGATAGTTCCATTCTCATTGTAGTGGCATTGCTCGATTTCGTTCCCTTTATTATCATATTTATAGGTATATTTCCAAAGGAGAGTTCCGTCACTTTTCTGACGAGCATATTCCGTTTGGTTTCCTTTTAGATCATATTTGTAAATTTTTTTATAGTAGAGTGCACCATTACCATCATACTCCTTTTTTTCTATCTCTTTCCCCTGATTATTGTAGGTAAATGAACGCTTGTATATATAAAATTGGTCCAGTTTGTCGAAACAATATTCTTCGGTAATCTTACCATTTTTATTGAATAAGATTTTCCATTCATAATTACCTTTGTTTTCAACACCACCGGTAATTGAAGCTTCATATTGTGTAACAGATTTTATAGGGCCATAATAATCTTCGTTTTCATCGGATTGCGCATATAAGGAACTGCTAATCACAGACAATGCCCCCATTAGGAATATTATCATCTCTCTTTGTTTCATACGACTTCTTGTTTAAGGGGACTTCTATAAATTCCCCGATTTTAAATTTTTTTATTAGGATTATTCTTCAATTTTTTGTGTGCTTTTGAATTTTTGTCGCCATCTTGCTGATTTTCAATCAGTCACAGTGCCCGCACTGCTCCTTCTTTCAAATCAACAATCTGTCTGACAAAATCTTCAAAATCACTACAAAGCAATTTATAGAAATCTCCTTAAAGGAACTTGCTTCTCAAATAAGTTAGAATTCCGCGATTAACTATTATTTTTCGGGAAGGAATATTTACCTTCCATAAACTTAACATCGCAAATCTATAATAATTCTAGAATTCTAAAAATTATTTCATAAAATAATGCCTGAAAATGAAAAAAATTCTTTTGGAAAAAGAAAAGAGTGCGTTTTGTTATACCATTTAAAAAAAACAGGGTGACATATCAATATATATGCTTTATTTTATTTTTTCTAACAAAAAAAAGATTATATTTGCAACGAAATGTTGAACAGTTACAAATAGAATTAATAAACGGATAGGATTAACAAGCGAAGTTTAAAGCATGAAAATATTCAAATCATTACAAAATGCGGTTTGTTTTGTAATGTTTTCATATATAATACATAGCGCACAGAAGTACAATAAAATATACATATACATTTAATACACAATTTAGTCAGTTAAAAAGGCAAGCCAACTCGCTTCACAGCGAGTTGACTCAAAAGATATATAGAACAACACAATTTAGGGTCTTCGTTTTTTATCACATCAAGTATTTAGTGATTGTAAATTTATCTGTACAAGATTCTTTTTTTACAAATTTCGATGTGACTTATTTATTTCGAAAAGAGATATTCAAATATCGTGCCAAATCTTTATACTAAAGGGTTCGTTAATATTTTTTTACAATAGACGGTTTGAATGATGTTTTTTTAGAAAAAAATAAGAGAATAGTATAACAGGAGTTACCTTCTACAGACATGCAACCCCTCCAGGTTTTCCTGCATGGCATAAAAAGAAATAGGATTTTGGATGTGGCGGGAGAAGATTTGTATTTGCTCTATTTCAATGCGTTATGATTTTATTTTTATGTTAAGCGGACAGTTTTTTTTTACAAATTTTTAAAAAAAAGAATTGTTTTTTAAAAAAATTATTATATTTGCATCGTATAAGTTTTACGTTGTATGGTTAATTTATTTGATGGGTTGGGTTATCAAATTAGGGATATACGTATGTAACTTATTATGAATGTCAAATGAGTGAAAATGGAATTCTTCACTTGTGTGACTATATAGTTTGGTGAATTCTATTTTAAAAATATATATTTAATGTTATAATTGATTTTTTTACGTTTTTTATGTTTAATTCAGCTCAAGAAATGATTCATTAATATGAATGGTATGAAGGGATAATTGGATTGTAGTATTGACAGGAAGGTTTTGGAAGTGGAGTAGTATTGACTCTACTTTGACTTCATATTCATTCGTCGAAAAAAGTTAGGGTATTTTTTGAATCGATATTAATGATATTGGAGCCGTGAAAAAAAGAATCAGTCCACTGAGAAGTGGACTGATTTAAAATAAAAATATTGGTGTCCGCTAAACATGAAAAGACATACCAAAATAATCTGCAATGCCAGTAAATATGGCGTTGCAGATTCTTTTTTTGAACTCCAAGCCCCTAATCGAACAACGAAAGTTGAATTGGAGAACCTTTTATCTTAGAACCCCGGAGGGGTTCCATATCGGTAGAATAATGGAATTGTATCCACGTCCACACACACAACCCCAGAGGGGTTGCACATAACATAGAATGCGATTATTATGTGTTATTAATTATATAATTCATTTTTTGCAAAAAAAATGAAACACATAAATAGTTTAGCGGACACCAATAAATAAAAAAAGATTATTGCAGGGTACGTCCTGCAATAATCTTCTAAAAGTAATAACTATAGTAATAGTTATATAGGATTAGTCAAAGAGAGATTTAATTTTCTTCCTCTTTCTTAGCTTCTGATTCAGATGTTGGAGTTACAGCTTCTGGAGCTTTATCCTCTTTCTTAAATAATTTTTTAAAGAAAGCAGCAATAGCAACAATTGCGATTACAATTAGTTTCCAACCTTTTGCAAGGAGTAAACCTAATTTTGTGAATACACCAGCTTTTGCTAAAATGTTACCTGCGATCAAACCTCCGATTGTCCATTCTGCGATTTTATCCTTTTTAGGATCGAAATCTTTATAAGCGTAACCATTGTCAAATTCAACGCTGTTTACCAAAGCTTCAGACATGGATTTAACATTAGAAAGATCTTCCATATCGGCTACAGCTTGTAAAATACAGTAACCATCTTTTCCTAAGATACGGATATCGTAGTTCAAGACATCATGAGGTTCATTATCCTCAGAGGTGAATCTTAATTGTTTAGCCCAATGCAACACTTTTTTTACATTATCATAATGAGGAGCATCAGCCCAACCGACTATTTCATAAGTAGAAAGACCAAGTTCTTTTCTTTCTTCATTTGCTTCATTGGCACTTTCCTGTATATCTTTTAGCAAATCGTTATAATCAATTTCGGAAGCGTCATCATCTTTAATAAATCCGCAATTGTCAAAGTAAACGATATAAGCGATTCCAATTTCATTAAAAATACGACATGAATCGGCTACGATTATACCCAAGATGTCTTCATCTTTTTGATTACCCCAATAATCTTCTAATAAGTGATGAGCTTGTGCAGAGTCAAGGAACATCATACCTTGAGGGACATGGATAGTAGCGTTTCCTTCAGGGAGGTGAACATCGCCTTTAGCACCGTTAATTGTGTCGTTAAAAATCTTTTGTAGATACGCCATTAGTTCGTTGTTTAATGTTGTATCTATTGCAGTTGTATCAATTGAAGTAGAATCTTCTTGAGAGAACATTGTTGTTGGTAATGCCAAGAAGAGAATAGAAGCTATAAATAGCAAAATAGTTTTAGAAAAAGACTTCATAATGAATTATTATTATCTGTATGTAAAAATTAGCACCAACATTGAAAAGTGCTGGTGCTAATAGAATCTCTATTGTTGGAATTTATTATTTATCTCCACGAATAGCAGCGATACCTGGAAGAATCTTACCTTCCATATATTCAAGCATTGCACCACCACCAGTAGAAACGTAGCTAACTTTGTCAGCCAATTTGTTCTTGTTGATAGCTGCAACTGAGTCACCACCACCGATTAATGTGAAGGCGCCGTTCTCTTGAGTTGCTTTAGCAACAGCTTGAGCGATTGCAGAAGTACCTTTAGCGAATTTATCGAATTCGAATACACCCATAGGACCATTCCAAAGAACTGTCTTAGAGTTAGCGATAACATTGCTGTAAGTCTTGATAGTTTCGTCTGCGATATCTAATCCCATCCATCCATCAGGAGTTTCGTTTGTCTTAGAGATGTTAGTGTTAGCATCTTTATCGAATGCATCAGCGTTAACAGCATCTGTAGGGATATATACTTTAACACCTTTTGCAGCAGCTTTTGCTAATACTTCTTTAGCCAAGTCTAACTTATCTTCCTCACAAAGTGAGTTACCGATTTTACCACCTTGAGCTTTGATGAAAGTATAAGTCATACCACCACCGATGATAAGGTTATCAACACGGTCAAGTAAGTTTTCGATAATCATGATCTTATCAGAAACTTTTGCACCACCCATGATAGCGGTGAATGGTTTTTGTGCTCCGTTCAATACTTTATCCATAGCTTTCAATTCGCTATTGATCAAGAAACCGAACATCTTGTTATTCTCGTCAAAATAATCAGCGATAACAGCTGTAGAACCATGTTTACGGTGAGCTGTTCCGAATGCATCGTTTACATAAACATCAGCATAAGAAGCTAATTTCTTAGCGAAGTCTTTTTGTGCACTCTTTAATGCTTTCTTTGCATCTTCGTAACCTGGATCTTCTTTTTCCATACGAGGCTTTCCTTCTTCTTCTGCATAGAAACGAAGGTTTTCAAGCAATAAAATTTCACCAGCTTTCAATGCTTTAGCTTGTGCTTCAGCTTTCATACAATCGTCGCAGAATTGAATAGCTCCTAGATATTTCTCGATAGCAGGAACGATTTGCTTCAAAGAGTATTTTGGATCTGGGTTTTGTTTTGGACGACCCATGTGTGACATCAAGATAGCGCAACCACCATCAGCGATGATTTTCTTGATTGTTGGAAGAGCACCACGGATACGAGTGTCATCACTTACTTCTCCTGTTTCTTTGTTCAATGGAACATTGAAGTCCACGCGAACGATTGCCTTTTTTCCGGCAAAATTGAAATTGTCAATTAATTGCATAGTACTATTTAATTAGAATTCTAAAAATATTCTATTTTACATTTACCTTGCAAAGATAACTTTTTTCATTCATCTCTGCATTAGTTTTTTTATTATTTCTTAACTATTCGTTGTCTTTTTATAACATTGTTATTTTTTAAGACAAAAATGTATTCTCCAGCTGATAGATTTGATAGGTCGATCCCTTGTTGTGTCGATTCTCCTTCGATTAGGATTTGACCGATTAAATTGATAAGCTGATATGTTCCTTCTTCTTTACAATATAGAACATCTTCTACAGGATTTGGATAGAGTGAAATTTCTGAATTTTTAATATCTTTCACATCATCTTTATCTTTTACGGTATAGGTTTGGAAGAAAAATTTTTCAACAATTTCTATATAATCGATAACATTTTTATCTGAGGAAAGCATGTCATAGTGTGTGGCATTGTCGGCTGTATAGAACCAAACAAATTTTGATGAGTCACATTCGAATTGATCCAATGTGACGGAGATACCATTTTCTTTCTCGTCAATGTAATGGGTTGTGGTATAACTACCATCACATTCATTTTTTAAAGCAATAGAATGGACAGTATTGGGAATTGAGCCATTGAAAATGCCTCCATTATAGGGTACCACCTTATCTGCCATACTATGAAAGACGCACAACGGCATGTTTAACGCTTGTGTAGTGTCTGTTCCTTCGCCTACATATCCATGAACAACCGCCACCTTTTTAGCTTTGTTGTTTTTACTGAATGCATACCTATATGCCATAGCTCCACCCATAGATGCTCCTGCCACATAAATGTCTGAATTAACATGATAGAATAGCTGCATACGGGTTATTACTTCATTGATGAATTTTACATCATCTATGATATCATTGGGTTCTGCATAGCCTGCGGCTTTTGATTTACGCAACACTAATGATAACAAGAAGGAGTACTCATTTCCTGCCATTGCTACAATTGTATCATATTTAATGCGCGTGCCTGCTCCCCATACGTATTCTATGGAAAATCCTTCTGGTATTGAGCCGCGTTGTTGTAATAATTCAATACCTTTTTTTACCTCTTCATTATGTTCATTCAATGCCTCTGGAAATACAACAATTGCATTGTTATTGTTGCTGATGTATTGTGGATAACTGATGTCTGCGAAGTCTTTCGCAGAATATCCTAATGGATGAAGTAATACTAAAAGTGGATAATCAGCTTCGGGGGTATAAGAGTCAGGTGTGTAAACAATATAGTTACGTTCATATTCATCGACAGTTATCGTTTCCGTGAAAGATGCTGCAAATGAACTTATTATTAATATTACTAATACTAGAGTAGTGTAAAGTTTTTTCATTTTTTTATGAAAATTGTTCTTTTGTATTTTGTTTCTGTTTTTAGTGTAAAGATATATTCACCACAAGGAAGTTGAGCGATGTTAATAACACCTGTATTATTTCCTGACTGTAAAATCGATCCTAACAAATTTCTTATTTCATATTCTCCTTCTTCTTGACAGTAAAGATAGTTTGTGGCTGGAGAAGGGTAGAGTGTAATATTGGAAGGATTGTTTACATCTTTTGTATCTGATGTGGTGGGTAGGGAAAAGAAAAAGTATTCCAACTCCTCCATATAATCTATATCGTTAGCAGGAGATTTGAGTAGGTCGAAATGATCGGCATTATCTACCATATAAAACCAAACGATTTTGGATGAATCACATGTGTATGATAATTTGGTGATGGTGATTCCATCATTGGCTGTATTGGGTAATTCACTTATGTCTGCCCCCGTACATTTATTATTGACGGCGATGACGTTCAAGTCATCTGTAATGGCATTGTTAAATATTCCTCCTTCAAATGGTGCCACATTATCGGTTTGTGTGTTGAAAATGCAGATGGGTTTGTTTAAAGGTTTGCTGATATCTACGTTTCTTCCAATAAATCCGTGAATGACACCCACTTTCTTAGCTTTGTTATTTTCGCTAAATGCGTATTTATAGGCCATAGCGCCACCCATGGATGCTCCGGCTACATAAATGTCATCACTTATATTATAGACGCTTTTCATCTCATCTAACATCATATTGATAAATTTGACATCATCTTTATCCTCGTTTAATTGAACATACCCTTTCGCCACTGAATTGGGCATTTGGGCATTGATGAGTATTGAACCAAATGTACCAACCATTTCTTTTAAATCGTCAATCTCTATTCGAACACCTGCACTCCATACGTATTCATCGTTCACTCCTGCAGGAAGTTTGCCATAAGAGCGCAACGTTGAAAGCGCTGTGATAATTTCATCATCATCTTCATCCAAAGCTTCAGGGAATACGGCAAAGGCATCGTTACGGTCGCAGATGTCTTGAATATCACATTTTTCTATAAACTCCATGGCTGAATAACCTATTGGGTGAAATAGGACGATAACAGGACGCTCCTTGACCTCCTTCGTGTAGTTTTCAGGTGATACAACAATGTAAATGCGATCTTGTTCATCCACCTTAATATTTCTTACTGTGGCTGCAAATGTGTTAACGGAAAAAAATAATAATAATATTAAAAAAATGTGTTTCATGTTTTTAGGTTTCTAAATGTGTTGCAAAAATAGTAAAAATATTATTACAGCACATTATCTCTCCAGATTACTTGTCACTGATTATCAGGAATAGAACTTCCAATCGACATTCTATTCGCAGAGAGTTCCATAATCACCCACCAGTTTTTATGAGAAGGAAAGATAAAGTGAAATTTGAGAGGTAGTGGTTTACTCCATTTCATCTCTTACATTCTTCATGTATTCTTCGTAGGAAATATATTTTCCACCCATGCTTTTCAAATGGGGTGTTTCGAATTGGCAATCTATCATATTACCTCCATTTCGTTGTAATGTTTCAGCTAAATGGATTAAGGCTAATTTAGAGGCGCTTGGAACGAGGGAAAACATACTTTCTCCGAAAAAGCATTTGCCTAAGGTGACGCCATATAGTCCGCCCACTAATTTGTCACCCTCCCAGACTTCCACGCTGGCTGCGAATCCTTCGTTATGCAATCGAATATAAGCTTGAATCATCTCGTCGCCCAACCATGCACCTTCTTGTTGAATCCTTAGATTACTGCAGTTGCGAATGACATTCTCAAAATCTTTGTTGATGGTCACATGATATATCTCCTTATTGATTAATGTGCGCATCGAATGAGATATGTGTATTTCATTTGGATAGATGACAAATCGTTTGAGTGGACAATACCATAATATGGGACTGTCCCGAAACGAATACCATGGGAAAATACCATTGGAATAGGCTAATAACAGACGATCGATGGAGAGGTCTCCACCTAATGCGATTAGTCCGTCTTCATCACCATAATATGGATTGGGAAATTCTAACTTTTTTGTTAATTTGAATACCATTGTTTCTTACTTTGCATGCGCACCTGAAAGGGCTAATTTTTCGTCTTGAACAATCACTTTTGCTTTTCCTCCCTCTTTTAGTGAACCGAAAAGCACTTCCTTCGTCAAGAGGGTAGTGAGGTGTGCACGGATGATACGATCCATTTCGCGAGCACCATATTCTTTTGAGAAGCCTTTCTTCAATAGGAATGATTTCGCTTCGTCGGATAAGGTGATAGTGACATTTTTTGCTTTTAATTTTTCTTTCAGAATGTTTACCTTCTTGTCTAACACCCTGCTTGCCATGGTCTCATCCATATCGTTGAAGACAATGATGTCGTTTAGACGGTTGATGAATTCTGGTTTGAAGGTTTTCTTTACTTGTGTCAGCATAGCTTTTCCTGCGGTGACTTGTGAACCGAATCCGACGCTTGCTTGATGGGCATATTGGGCACCAGCATTGGATGTCATGATGAGAATGACGTGTCGGAAATCAGCTTTTCGTCCTTTGTTATCCGTAAGTTTTGCATAGTCCATCACCTGTAGAAGAATGTTGAAGATATCTGAATGTGCCTTTTCAATTTCATCCAATAACAAGACGCAATTTGGCGTTTTGGTGATAGCGTCGGTTAATAGTCCGCCATCTTCATATCCCACATATCCTGCAGGGGAACCAATCAGTTTGGCAACGGTGTGTTTCTCTGCATATTCGCTCATATCGAATCGAACTAAGGAGATACCCATCTTTTCTGCTAATACCTTGCACAATTCTGTTTTACCGACACCAGTAGGACCGACAAATAACAAACTGGCTATAGGCTTGGATTCGTCCAAGAGTCCGGCTTTAGACATCTGAATGGTCTCTACAATTTGATTGACAGCGGAGTCTTGACCGTAGATATTGGCAAGAATATCTTTTTCCAATGTCTCAAGCAATTCATTGTTTCCTTCATTTTTCAAGGCTTTCGCATCAATCTTACATATTTTATATAAGAGGGTTGTGATCAAATCCTTTTGAATGATAGGTTGTTTGACACCTTTATGAGGATGAGTTTCGACATATGCGCCAGCTTCATCAATCAGGTCGATAGCCTTGTCGGGTAAGAATCGGTTGGTGATGAATTCAGCACTGGCATGCACGGCATATTCGATGGCCTCCTGTTCGTACAGGACGTTGTGGTACTCTTCGTAGAGATGTTTCAGTTGAGAGACGATTTTTATTGTCTCTTCGACAGAAGGTTCCACGATATCGATTTGTTGGAATCGACGTACGAGACCTTTATCTTTTGAGAAGAATTTATTGTATTCATCGTAGGTGGTACTACCGATGAAACGGATTTCTCCGCCTTCAAGGTATGGTTTCAGCATGTTGCTGGCATCTAAGGAGTTATCACCGATTTGACCTGCGCCCACAAGGTTGTGAATTTCATCAATATAGACAATGCATTTACCATTTTGAGAGAGTCCGTCCATAATGCCTTTAAGACGTTTTTCAAAATCGCCTCTGTATTGCGTACCAGCAATGAGATTCCCCAAGTTGAGTTCATAAATCTTGTATCCTTTCAAACGTTTAGGAACTTTCCCTTTATTGATTCGATCAGCCAATCCGTAAACGAGAGCTGTTTTACCCACACCGGGTTCTCCCACGTGGAGAGGGTTGTTTTTCTCTTTTCTGCAGAGGATTTGGATGGTACGTTCCATCTCTTGTTCCCTACCAATTAAAGGATTTCTACCTTCGAGGTGATCGCTAATGCATACCACTTTATCTTTCCAGCTCTTTTCTGCAAAGTCTTTCCCGCCTAAAATAGGATTTTCATCCTCGTCTTCATTGTTTGGGAAGATGAATTCCACCTTTTTATCATCCATATTGATGATTCCATTCAAGATGTCTTGTACGTTATCCGTACCACCATAAGCATCAATAAGGATACCTAGGAATTCCCCATAATTTTCTATGATATATTTATCAATCAAGAAGCTGGCGAAGCAATCTTTTAGTTCGTGGAGAGCCTGAAAGACGTGAGGCACTTGAATCTCGTCAGCATGAGCAAATTGCGCGTTTTGGTATAATTGCGCGAACATTGTTTCCATTTGAGCTGAGAATTCCGGTTGGAAGATTTTTTTTGCCTCTTTATCCAGCTCGATATGTTCTGTTTCGTTTTTGATGTAAGAAAGGAGTTCTTTCTGAAGCGATTTCATATCGACGGAAGATTCCTCTGCCGCATAAATAAACTCTTGTTGGTCTAATAAGGCCAATAAGACATGTTCGGGTTGAATATATTCATTCTTATTTTTGACGGTCAGTTTAGTCGCATGAATAAATAGTTGTTCAGCTCTTTTATCTAAATGCATAAATGTTTCCATAAATGTTAGTTAAGTTGTTAAGGGGACTTTGATGAATTCCCCGAATAAATGAAATTTACAAATAAGATTCACTACAAAGCAGTTGATAGAAAAATCCTTACTCTTGTTCGTATGTGATTTTAAGTGGGAAGTTTTCCGCGCGAGCCATTTGAGTAGCTTTATTGGTTTTGGTAACAGCCATATCGTAGGAGTATATGCCGACGACAGCCTGACCTTCCTGATCCACTTGGATAGTTAGCATGTTGGCTTCGCTTTCCGATTTATGGAAAACGACCTTTAGTACTTTCACAACGAATTCGTAGGTTGTGAAGTCGTCATTGTGGAAAATGACCTTGTATTTATGAGGTTCTTGCACATTGGTGCGAGTACGCTCTTTTGTAGATGATCCTTGATTTGCCATGGTGCAAAGGTAAAGAAGAAATAAGAATTAAGAGATAAGAATTAAAAATTATTTGTGGGATTTACGAATGAACCCCAATCAATCCTTGTATTCTGCCAAAATGTCAGTCGAAAATGACAAGAATGGGATATAAAAAAGGGAATAAACTGACAAAATAGAGCGAGAAAAAAAGAAAATAGATTTGGCACAGACTTTGAAATAAAGTTAGTGTGACATTGAAAAAGAGATGTCGATGAAGGAGAATAATAATTAATAAAAAATAGATAAATATGGGAAAGATTATTGGTATTGACTTAGGAACCACGAATTCCTGTGTCGCTGTGATGGAAGGTAATGAACCTAATGTCATCACAAATAGTGAAGGTAAACGTACGACACCTTCAGTAATCGGTTTTATTGATGGCGGAGAGCGTAAGATTGGAGATCCAGCAAAGAGACAAGCAATTACCAATCCGCAGAAGACAGTTTTCTCTATCAAGAGATTCATGGGAGAGTCATATGATAGATTAACACAAGAGATTTCACGTGTACCTTATAAGGTAGTTCGTGGAGCAAACAACACACCACGTGTAGACATTGATGGACGTATGTATACTCCACAAGAGATTTCAGCCATGGTTCTTCAAAAGATGAAGAGTACAGCAGAGGAGTATTTAGGAGAGACAGTAACAGAAGCTGTTATCACTGTTCCTGCATACTTTAATGATGCACAACGTCAGGCAACCAAGGAAGCAGGTGAGATTGCAGGTTTGACAGTAAAACGTATTGTTAACGAACCAACAGCAGCTGCTTTGGCATATGGTTTGGATAAGAAGAATCAAGATATGAAGATTGTTGTGTTCGACTGTGGTGGTGGAACACACGATGTGTCAATCCTTGAGTTAGGAGATGGTGTATTTGAAGTTAAGGCAACAGATGGAGATACACACTTAGGAGGAGATGATTTCGATCAGAGAATCATTGAATGGTTGGTACAAGAGTTCAAGAATGATAACAGTGGTGTTGATTTGTCGAAAGATCCAATGGCATTGCAACGTTTAAAAGAGGCTGCAGAGAAGGCTAAGATTGAGTTGTCTAACACAACTTCAACAGAGATCAATTTGCCATATATCATGCCAGTTGATGGTGTTCCAAGACACTTGGTTAAGACGTTGACACGTGCTAAGTTTGAACAATTGGTTGATGATTTGATTCAACGTACCATTGATCCATGTAAGAAAGCATTGCAAAATGCAGGCTTGTCAACAAGTGATATCAATGAGGTTATCTTGGTAGGAGGATCAACACGTATCCCAGCTATTCAAGCAGCTGTAGAGAAGTTCTTTGGTAAGGCACCATCTAAGGGTGTTAACCCAGATGAGGTTGTTGCCATTGGTGCAGCTATCCAAGGAGGAGTATTGACAGGAGAGGTAAAAGATGTCTTATTGTTGGATGTAACACCACTTTCGTTAGGTATTGAGACAATGGGAGGTGTAATGACTAAATTGATTGAGTCTAACACGACCATACCAACAAAGAAGTCGGAAGTCTTTACGACAGCCGTAGATAATCAACCATCTGTTGAGATTCACGTATTGCAAGGAGAGCGTTCATTGGCAAAAGATAACAAGACGATTGGACGTTTCCATTTGGATGGTATCATGCCAGCACGTCGTGGAGAGCCACAGATTGAGGTAACATTTGATATTGATGCGAATGGTATCTTGAATGTATCAGCGAAGGATAAGGCAACAGGTAAGGAGCAAAAGATTCGTATTGAGGCATCATCAGGTTTGTCAGACGATGAGATCAAACGTATGAAAGCAGAGGCAGAAGCTAATGCAGATGCAGATAAGAAGGAGAAGGAGCGTATAGATAAGATCAATCAAGCAGATAGTGTTATTTTCCAAACTGAGAAGAATTTGAAGGAGTATGGAGATAAGTTACCTGCAGATAAGAGATCAGCTATTGAGTCTGCATTATCACGTTTGAAGGATGCTCACAGAGCACAAGATGTTGCAGGTATCGATGCCGCTATGAATGATGTAAACGCAGCCTTCCAAGCCGCATCACAAGATATGTACAATGCACAATCACAAGCAGGTCCTCAAGGTGGATACCAAGGTGGCCAAAGTGATGGTAATCAAGGAAATAATGGTGATAATATTACTGATGTGGATTTTGAGGAGGTCAAATGAGACCGATAAGTAAAGACATAACAAAACACTATCAAATAGCGTGTAGCTCAATGAGTTACACGCTATTTGCATTTTATAGGCTCATGTTTATTATGTGCTTATTATTCCTTTTTTTACGGCGTTTT
>JAKSLB010000034.1 GCA_024401435.1 Paludibacteraceae bacterium
AGCACCTGCCTTACAAGCAGGGGGTCCTAGGTTCGAATCCTAGTGGGACCACAAAATGAATTTAAGAGTTGATTGAAAATTCGACACATCGCATCAAAGATTTAAATGAGGAATATTAGGGTGACGTTTTTACATTAAATGGTAAGTAAATTCTTCTTAATGAAATAAATCAAAATCGAAATTAAAAAATCCAAAATTTACTATATCTTTGTATTAGTAGAAAAAGATTGTTATGAAACAAGGATTTTTTAATTTTGAATCTGCACCGATTGATAAAAAACTTCTTTTGAAGTATGTCATTGTTACGACTATTTTTGTTGTGGCTGGTGTCTTGATTTTTGAGTTTTTCCCCAATATTAATAAATTCCAATATACATACGAAAAAGGAAGTCCATGGAAATATGAGGAAATAACGGCTCCGTTTGCATTTGAAATTCGTAAATCTAAAGAAGATATTGCTAAAGAAGAGCAAACTTTGTTGCAAAAATTCGCTCCTATTTATAATTATGACCAATCGGTTTTGTCAAGTAGCAAAAGATTATTAAAAGATAAGTTTGGACAGACAGATGATGCTACGGCTCCTTACTATAAATATATTGAATCTCAATTAAATTCTATTTATAAAACAGGAGTGATATCAGCTTCCGAATTAGAATCTTATTTAGAAGCGGGTACTACAACGGTTCGTTTGGTTGACGATAATGTTTCAAAAGAGAAATTAATCACCCATTTTTATACAACTAAATCTGCATACGAAAAGATTATTAAGGAAGCTCCTCAATCTTTGAATCGCAATACTTTGAGAGACTATAATATAAGCAATTACATTACGGAAAATGTAAAACTCGATGCGGAAAAAACTGAATATTTGCGGAAAGAATTGTTGCATACGGTTTCTTTGACAAAAGGTCAGATTCAAAGTGGGGAAAAGATCATCGACCATGGTGAAATTATTACAGATTCCAAGTTTGATATTCTGAATTCTTATAAACAGGAGATAGAAGAGAACAATCAATTGAAAAATACGACAAGAGTCGCATGGGGACAGGCGATAGTGATAGTTTGTGCGCTTTTGGTGTTCTTCCTTTACTTCTTCTTGTTCAGGAAAAAATTTTTGGTGAAAAAACGTGATAGTGCGTTTATGTTGTCGTTGATGACCATTTTCTGTGTCTTGACATCATGGGCGGTTCGTAATGATGTGTCACCATATATCATACCCTATGCTTTAATACCAATCGTGGTGGCCTCCTTTTTTGATACACGAACGGCATTGTTTACTCATTTGACCACAATTTTGTTGTGCTCGTTTGTTGTCCCTCATGAATTCGAGTTTTTGTTTCTTCAGGTAATTATCGGTATGATATCTATCTGTACTTTAAAAACGATTTATCAACGTTCTCATTTGATACGTGCTGTGGTATTTATTGTCCTTGGCTATATCGTTTTATATTTAGGATTTTCATTAATCCATGAAAGAGGTATGGAACAACTGCAAAATATGATTAAATACTTTATCATTAATGGAGTGTTCCTTTTGTTCGCTAATCCTTTAATTTACATTATTGAAAAATTGTTTGGCTATACATCTGATGCAACATTAGTGGAATTGGCAAATACGAATAATGAAATTTTCCGTAAATTTTCAGAAGTGGCACAGGCAAGTTTTAATCACTCAATGCAGGTTTCAAATTTGGCAGAGGCTGCTGCGAAAAGTATTGGTGCTAATCCTATGCTTGTTCGTACTGGGGCACTATACCATGATATTGGTAAAATGAACAATCCGACTTTCTTTACGGAAAACCAAAATGGGGTCAATCCTCATGTTGAATTGAATGATGAAGAAAAAAGTGCTCAAATTATTATTCGACATGTGACGGATGGCGTTGAAATCGCTAAAAAATATGGATTGCCACTAAAAATTCAAGAGTTTATTTTAACTCATCATGGACATGGGAAAGCAACCTATTTTTACAATACATTTAAAAATAAATATCCTGACAAGGAAGTTGCCGAGGATTTGTTTACTTATCCTGGTCCATCACCATTCACAAAAGAGCAAACAATCTTGATGATGTGTGATGCGGTAGAAGCTGCATCTCGAAGTTTGGAATCGTATACCGATAAAAACATTAATGACTTGGTTGAAAAAATTATTAACAGCCAATTGAATGAAGGCTTGTATAATGATTCTCCGATCACCCTAAAACAAATTCAGACGATAAAGGGTGTGCTAAAAGAAAAACTAAAATCATTGTATCATACTAGAATTGTATATCCGGAATTGAAAAACAAATGATGTTTGTAAATGAATAAAAAGCCCCGAAATCGTTTGCTCGATTTTCGGGGCTTTTTTAATGTGTGTAAGTTTAATTTAGATTATTTCAGCCACGACATAAGTGCTACCGCCAATGTAAATAAGATCGTTAGGGCCAGCATTTTTCTGAGCTGCATTTAAAGCGTCTTTAACGGTTGGATAACAAATTCCTTTTAATCCTTTTTCTTCTGCTAATCCTTTTAATTTTTCTTCTGACATGGCTCTCTTGATGGAAGCACGTGTGAAATAATATATGGCATCTTTGGGTAGTAACTCTAATACATGTGAAACGTCTTTGTCTCCGACCATGCCAAATATAATGTGAAGTTTTTCGTGAGGCGTGTTTCGTAGTTGGTTGGCAACATAGGAGATTCCTCCTACATTGTGACCTGTGTCACATACTGTATAAGGATTTCTGTTTAGTATTTGCCATCGACCTAACAAGTGAGTATTGGAGATGACATTCTTAAATCCGTTTTGAATTTCCTCTTCTGACATATCAATCTTTTCAATAACGCGGATAAGATTGAATGCTATTCTACAAGTTGTCATGTTTTTGATTTGATAGTCACCCATTAGAGGTGTTGGTGTTATCTCTTCTCCAACTTGAAAATATTGGTAAGGAATACCGTCGATTGTCTTTTCGTATTTTTTTTCTACGTGAGTGTCATCTGCGAAGAATATAGGTGCATTCATTTGATGCGCTTTGTCAAAGAAGATGCGACGGATTTCGTCTTTCGATTCTCCGATAACAATAGGAGTGGCTTGTTTGATGATTCCCGCTTTCTCTCTGGCAATGTCAGCTTCCGTATTACCTAATATGTTTTGATGATCAAGACTGATGTTGGTGATGACACTGATAATGGGTTGAATAATATTCGTGCTATCTAATCGACCGCCCAAGCCAACTTCTATGACAGCATAGTCCACTTTTTCCTGACGAAAATAGTCCATAGCCATTCCGAAACTGACTTCGAAAAACGAGGGGAAGGACTCTTCGAAAAAAGTTTTATGTTTCTCAATAAACTCAATAACAAATTGTTGAGGTACCATTTCCCCATTAACACGAATGCGCTCGCGAAAATCTTTTAAGTGAGGAGAGGTAAATAAACCTACTTTGAAGCCCTTCTGTTGAAGGAGTGAGGCTAAAGTATGAGAACAGGAACCTTTCCCGTTGGTTCCTCCTACGTGAATGCATTTGAATGAATGGTGAGGATTGCCTAATCGGTTGTCGAGAGCAATCATACTATCTAGCCCTTCTTTGTAGCCAGATTTACCCACCATTTGGAATAGAGGCATACGACTGTATATGTATTCCACGGTTTCGTCGTAATTCATCATTTTTTTTTAAATTTTTTGTTCGTTTAATTTTTATTTCTCAATTCAAAAAACTATTTTTACAACAACGAAAGTAAATAATTAATTTGTTCTGACAAAGAAAATCATTTTGCTTTCGCCTTAAATTTAATGATTAACACTAAAAAAAGATTGATTATGGGCGCAAAGAAGAATTTCGTATTGGATACAAATGTTATCCTTCACGATTATAAGTGTATCTACAATTTCCAAGAAAATGATATTTATCTTCCAATTGCTGTATTGGAGGAGTTAGATAAATTCAAGAAAGGAAACGAGCAGATCAATTTTAATGCTCGTGAATTTGTACGTGAATTAGATAGTCTAAGTGTTGATGCAGATTTCTTTAAGAATGGTGCATCGTTAGGCGTTGGATTGGGAAAATTGTTTGTTGTGACAACTCCGATTTATCCTGAAATTCTGTCAAAGACTTTCACGGAAAAGACCCCAGATCATCGTATTATGGCAGTTGCATTAGATATGCAACAGAACAATAAAAAGACACGTACTATTTTAGTGACCAAAGATGTTAATCTTCGTATGAAAGCTAAATCTATTGGCTTGGATGTGGAAGATTATATTAATGATAAAGTTACTAATATAGATGTTTTCGATAAAGCTCAAGAAACATACGAGGATGTGGATCCGGATTTGGTAGATCGTATATATGCAGAATCTGGTGGTGTTCCTGTAACTGATTGCAAGTTACCAGCATCTTTGGCTCCAAATGAATGCTTTATTTTGAAGAGCTGCCGTTCATCTGTTATGGCAAAATATGAAGCATCCACACAAACGGTAAAGAAGGTAAAGAAAGAAAAAGCGTTTGGAATTGAAGGTCGTAATGCGGAACAAACATTTGCATTAGATGTCCTTTTGAATCAAGATATCAAGTTGGTGGCCATCACAGGTCGTGCAGGAACAGGTAAGACTTTGTTGGCATTGGCAGCAGCTTTACAACAACACGAGGCTTATAAACAAATTTTGTTAGCTCGTCCGATTGTTGCCATGTCCAATAAAGATTTAGGTTTCTTGCCAGGAGATGAAAAACAAAAAGTGGCTCCTTATATGCAACCATTGTTTGATAACTTGAATGTCATTAAACATCAATTTTCTGCAAGTAGTAAGGAACTTCGTTTGTTGGATGATATGCAGAAAAATGAGCAATTGGTGATTGAAGCATTGGCCTTTATTCGTGGTCGAAGCTTGAGTGATACTTATCTGATTGTAGATGAGGCTCAGAATTTAACTCCACATGAGGTGAAAACAATCATCACTCGTGCAGGTGAAGGATGTAAGATTGTCTTTACGGGTGATGTTCAACAGATCGATACTCCATATTTGGATATGCAATCCAATGGTTTGGTTTATATGATTGATAAAATGAAGGGACAAGAGTTGTTTGCTCACGTTAATTTGATCAAAGGTGAGCGTAGTAAATTGTCCGAATTGGCTAGCGTTTTATTATAATACAATATTATTAATGGTTAATGGGACACACGTGCCCATTAACCATTTTGTTTATCTCCTTTGTTGCGGAGATTACGGTTTGACTCGAATTGAGTCTCCTTGTTTTGATGTATGTGATGGTGTTGCCGTGATGGACAATGGGTTAGTTGTGGTGTTTGAAAATTCATAAGAATATACGTTGCCATTATCCTCTGTTTCTATTTGTACGTTATTGTACGGTGCGAGTTTTTTATTATTATCATTCCATTCATTTTTCTGCTTATGAAAAAGACTGTATTGACAAGATTCGTATGTTTGACACTTTTATGTATCTTCTCTTCTTTTGTGCAAGCTAAGGTTAGCATTACAGAGATTATGGCATACAATGTATCCACTGTCATGGATACAATAAAGGATGGAAGTGGGAACGTAAAGGGAGGAACTGGTAATTTCCCTGGATGGGTGGAGTTTTATAATGACGGTGAAATTCCAATAAGTTTGAAGGGAAGTATCATTGAACAACGGAAAAAAAATGGTAACTTGAAGTGGTCATGGGAAATTAAAGAGGATTCTGGATTTGTGATTGAACCCCAAAAATATCTCATCATTTATTTTGATAAACAAGGATCCACGGAAGCTTATAAATATGGACATTCTCCCTATAAGATAGATCCTGATGGTGGATCCATCACCCTTATAATGTCAGGCTCGGATACGTATAGCCTGTCATACAAGAAGATGTATCCATATCTCTCTTATGGACAAAAAAATGACACATTGGGTTATATGATACCCACACCAAGGAAAGCGAATAAAACAGCCTATCTTGATCTTGAGACATCCAGATGTGCAAAGCCTTATTTCCTTGGATTGCAGCCTGGAGTTTATTCTAGTATAGATAGCGTGATTCGATTGAGATGTGCTACAGATAGTGTGAAAATATATTATACAACTGATGGTTCTGAACCTACCGAAAGCTCTACCTATTATGATGGCGGTTTCGAACTTGGTGGTAGTAAGGGCGTTCGTGCTCGTGCATATAAGAAAGGAATGTTGCCAAGTGAAATTTTAACAGGCTCGTTTATAGCTAGAGGAAAGTATCAATTGCCTATCGTTTCCATATTATGTGATGATAAATATTTGACGAGTGGAAGTATCGGTATTTATACGACAGGTTCCAATGGCATAAAAGGAGAAAAAAGTTGTTTGAGTGATGCGGCAAATTATAATCAGGATTGGACAAGAACAGCCAATATGGAGTATTTTAAAGAAGGGAAACAAAAATTTTCACAAGAAGCAGATATTTCTATCATGGGCGGTTGCTCCAGGAAAGAAGCTGTGAAATCTTTAAAAATTTCTACAGGGAAAAAATATTGTGCAGATACCTTCGCTTATAATCCATTTAAAGATGATAAGAATAAGAAAGCAAACAAATATGTGAGTTTCCAACTGAGAAACGGAGGAAATGCATATGAGGATAAATATCTTTGCTTCCGTGATGGTTTCATGCAAGCCGTAGCTAAGGGCATGGGAAATATTGATTATCAGGGTTATGTGCCTGTTGGCTTTTATCTTAATGGAAAATATAAAAGATTAATGGGTTTGAGAGAACGCACAAACAAGGATTTTGTCTATTCGAATTATGGATATGATGAAGATGAAATAGACGTAATTGAAATAACGGAAAGAGGCGTGGGTGCTACAGCGGGAGATCGTGTGATGTATGATAGAATGATTCAGTATGCGAGAAATAATTACAAATCTTCTGATTATCTTGAAAAAATGAATGATTTTATGGATATGGACGAATATCTTAATTATATCATTTTTGAACAATTTATTGTAAATACGGATTGGCCAGGGAACAATTATAAAATGTGGCGACATCGTTCTGGTGGACGATTTAGATGCATCTTGTTTGATACAGATTTCGGGTTGGGTCTTTATAAAGGAGATAAAACTATTTGTAGTGATGAATTCAATATGATTGAATGGTGTGATGGAACGTCGTCTACGGTAGATTGGGGGAATAGAGATCCTAATGATGGATCAGGATTTAATTTTAAAACAATCTTATTCTCTAGTTTGATGAAAAACGAAGAGTTCAAACTGATGTTTGTGACTAAGTTCATGATTCATTTGAACAACACTTTGAACTATCGTAATTTTAACACAGTCGGATATGAGTTTGCTAGTTCGGTAATGCCGGAGTATGAAAAGAGCTTTGGTCATGAGTTAGATACTACTTCGGAAAATTCTGCTTTCCGGAAAATGTTGCAATTCGCACAAGCCCGATATGATAATATTCCATCACATCTTGCTGCAGTGTTAAAAGATGTTTCTTCTGACAAGGTTAATTTGACGTTGTCTTGTAAAACGGATGATAATAAGACTTTGCAAGTAGGGTATACTTTGAATAATGTTAATGTTGTAGGTCCTGATTATACGTTTAGAGGATTGAAGGGCATGAAAGTGAATATTGGTGCCAACTTGCCAGATGGATATGTAGTAAAAAAGTGGAAAGTTGGTGATAAAGAGTATGCGACACCAACCATAAGTCTGAATTTGAAAAGTGAGACATCTGTGACTTTGTATTTGAAGAAAGATTCAGATAAAACGCCAAAAATCTTTATTAATGAGATATGCTCTAAAAATTCAATTATGAAGGATGATATGGGAGAGACTCCTGATTGGATTGAATTGTACAATGCTAGTGATACATTGATTGACGTGGCAGGATATTATATTACGGACGATTCGAAAAACCTTAAGTTGCATCAGATTGCAAAAGGATATTCTTCGACAATTATTCCTTCCAAAGGTCATCTTGTCTTGTATGCAGATGGCGGTGTGAAGGCAGGACCTTTACATATAGGCTTTAAACTTTCTGATACGAAAGGGGAAACATTGACACTCTCTAAAATTGTTAATGATTCGTTGGTGACTGTTAATAGTGTTTCATTTACATCGGTAGGCGAAAATTCTTCTACGGGAAGAGTTACAGATGGTGCTTCCAAATTTACGACTTTTCATGTGTGTGATGATGGCTATAATACAGAAGCAACGCCTGGTTTAGCCAACGGGTCAATTGATTGTGATTCTATTATGAAAGCAAATACTTATGAAGTTACACTTGAAGCCGATTGGTCGTATACTCATTATTTCTTTAATAATGAGAAGGTTGGTCATCATTCATATTATACGACAAGAATTAGAAAGGGTGATACAATCACATTAGAACCAGATATTGACGATAAGAATTTTGTCTCTTGGAAATGTTCTGAAATCGTTCCTTATACCTATGATCTTTTGACGTCCCAAACAGAGTGGTCTTATTTCTATGATAGTATAGCACCATCTCAGAATTGGATGAAAAATGATTTTGAGGAAGGAGAATCATGGAAAAAAGGGAAGGGTAAGATGGGCTATAATACTCGATATGATACCGTTTCATATGATACAAAGTTAAATTATGGATCGAATGGCAGCAAAAAGTATTTAACAGCCTATTTCAGGGCATCGTTTAATTTCAATTCTAAACAGGCCGATTCCATTGTGTTGTCATTGATTTATGATGATGCTGCGGTCGTCTATTTGAATGGAAAAATGTTAGGAAGTTTCAATATGGATTCTGATTCAGTCATAACGTATTCCTCGAAACCTGCCAAATACATAGATGATTCTACGGCTACGATTGTATTACAACCATCAGACTTAAAAGCTACAAATGTGTTGGCTGTTGAGATTCACCAAATAGATGGTGAAAGTTCAGATTTGACATTTAAATTAAATATGAAACAGGCTGGGGAGACGGATATGTTCTATGACAAGGTTGTTACTTTCGTGCCAACACGAGATGTGTCGTTCTATTTGACGACACAGGATAAGGTTGATGTGAAAAATGCGGAAAAATCGGAGGATCCAGTGATTGTTTATCCTAATCCGACATCGGATTTTGTTCATATACAATCAGTTGATAATATATCGTTCGTTTCGGTTTGTGATATGTTGGGTAGATGCTTGAAAAAAATAATGCCACAGACGAATTCTTGTCAGTTGGATGTGAAAAATCTCAAAGAAGGAAGTTACATTTTGCAAGTGGAGTCGGAATCAAAAGTTCTAAAACAAATATTGATTGTAAAATAGTATGAATCTAGGTGAGAATGGTTCTCTCAAACAGCTGAAAATAGACTTCATTTGATGCGATTCAATTTAAATCTCCTTATAGACATTTATGATACAAATGATGGATGTAAAAATATTATGTGTATATTTGCACGATTTTTGTAAGTCTTTTATTTGAATAAATATAGATCCATGAAGATGGAATGTATATATGAAAAAAATTTTCGGGATCTATTAAAATAAATAATATGATAAAAAAAATAGTTTTCATCTGCGCGATGACAATTTCTTTTGCAAGTTGTATTTCAATTAATGATTGTGAGTGCAAAGTAGAAGGTTCGGATACCTCTTTTGATCATTATGATTATGAAGGCTCTTGCTCGGAATTGGATGAAGAAGAAGGTAACGTTACTTGTGTGGCAAGATAAAAGACAGGAATCGTAATGACAAGAGACACATCTGATAAAATCTTTTATGGTTGTCGATGCTTGTTAGGTTTGATGTTCTTGATTTCAGCGATTTTAAAGTTTATATCAATAGGATCTTTTGAATCGTATGTTTTTTCTTTGGATTTTTTTAACCTGACAATGTCGTCTTATCTTTCCCGATGCTTATTGTTTGTTGAGGCTTCTTTGGGTTGTTTGCTGATAACAACTCTCTACAAAAAGGAAGTGGACATTCTCTCTTTCTTATTGCTTTTTTTATTTTCCAGTTTGCTAATTTATTTGGTAATTATTGGAGAAGAGGGGAATTGTCATTGTATGGGAGAGACATTTAGTTTTTCTCCGATTCAATCTTTACTGAAAAACCTATTGTTATTTATCCTGTTGTTTTTTGCTATGAAAAGCAAACCATTCCAATTAAAATATCCTCGCATCATCTTATCGTTGATATTGCTTTCATCATTTGTTTTTTCCTTCGCTCAGTTACCCGTTGGGTTTGGCAATGAACGAGAGACAAAATTCAATGTTGAGGCATATGAAAAATTAGAACAGACACAGTCAGTCTTGCAGAATGTGAAAAAACAGGAGTTGTCGTTTGTCTGTTTTATGAGTGTGAAATGCAAGCATTGTAAATTGGCCATGCGCAAGTTGGAGGTTTGCTTGAAAGATGCGACTGTCCAACCTTGTGTGCAGTGGGTTGTGTGGGGTGATGAGGAAGGTATGAATGAATTTATAAAGGAAACAGGAGTTAAAATGCAATCCCACTTTTTTATGGATCCAGTGGATATGATGCCTATTACAGGGTATAATATTCCATTGATATTGATTTTTAAGAAAGGGGAATTAGTGTCAAAAATGAGTAATGCGACATTTGATGATGAACTGTGTCGAAAGTTATTATCTGAACAAGTAAATTAAAATTAAAAACATATGATAGAAATTATTCCCGCAATTGATATTATTGAAGGAAAATGTGTGCGTCTTTCGCAAGGCGATTATGCTCAAAAGAAAGTTTATAACGAAAATCCTGTAGAGGTCGCAAAGGAATTTGAATCGGTTGGAATCCGTCGATTGCATTTGGTCGACTTGGATGGTGCGAAAGCACAACATATTGTTAATTACAAAGTGTTGGAATCAATTGCGACTCAGACCTCTTTGACCATTGATTTTGGTGGTGGTTTGAAAAGTGATGATGACTTGCGTATTGCATTTGAATCAGGAGCCAAGATGATTACGGGTGGAAGTATCGCAGTGAAGAAACCTGAGGTATTCCTCTCTTGGTTGGATAAGTTTGGTGCGGAAAGAATTATCTTAGGAGCGGATGTGAAGGAAGAAAAAATAGCTGTAAGTGGATGGATTGAAACCACATCCTTAGATTTGCTTCCGTTTGTTCAAAATTTTGTCGATAAAGGTATTGATAAAGTGATATGCACAGATATCAGTAAGGATGGTATGTTGAAAGGTCCATCTGTAGAGTTGTACAAAAAAATATTGAAAGAAATTCCTTCTCTGTATTTGATTGCCAGTGGTGGAGTTAGTTCGATGAAAGATATAGAAGAGTTGAATGAAGCTAATGTTCCAGCAGTCATTACAGGCAAGGCAATCTATGAGGGAAGAATAAAAATGGAAGAAATAGCCTCTTTCTTGTTGTAATTTTTTGTAAATTCGCACATTAATATCTATAGGTATGGAGTTAGACTTTAAAAAAATGGACGGATTGGTTCCAGCAATTATTCAAGATGCCGATACACGTGTGGTTTTGATGCTGGGATTTATGAATGAGGAAGCATTTCAAAAAACAGTGGAAACGGGAAAGGTAACCTTTTTTAGTCGGACCAAAAATCGTTTGTGGACGAAAGGTGAGACAAGTGGGAACTTTTTGAATGTGGTTTCCATAAAAGAGGATTGTGACAAGGATACATTGTTAATTAAAGTACATCCTGTAGGTCCTGTTTGCCATACGGGAACGGATACATGTTGGGGTGAAGTAAACAAATAAGCATAGCCTATGTCTTTGATAGAATATAAGAATGTTAGTGTAACGCGACAAGAACAGGTCATTTTGAAAGATGTTAGTGTCACTGTAGAGGAGAAAGATTTCATCTTCCTTTTAGGTAAGGTGGGAAGTGGAAAGAGTACGTTCTTGAAATCTCTCTATTGTGAAGCACCAATAACATCAGGGTCTGCTAAGGTCTTAGATTATGATTTGAGTAAGATTAAGTCGCGTCATGTCCCATATTTGCGTCGTCAAATGGGAATCGTATTTCAGGATTTCCAATTGTTGCACGATCGTTCAGTGGAAGACAATCTTATGTTCGTTTTAAAAGCAACATCAAAATGCACTAAAAAAGAGATGCATAATCGTATTGAGGAGGTTCTGAAATACGTAGGCATGTCAACGAAGGGATATCGCATGCCACATGAGTTGTCTGGCGGTGAACAACAAAGAGTCGTGATAGCACGTGCTTTGCTAAATCATCCAAAGATTTTATTGGCAGATGAACCAACAGGTAACTTAGACGCTCAGATGGGGGAGGATTTGATGAATCTATTTTACAAAATCTCACAAGAGGGAACAGCTGTTATTATGTCAACACATAATATGAAGTGGACTGAGATGTTCCCTGCAAGGGTGATGAATTGTGAAAATGGAATGTTGATAGAGTGTCAGGAAGAGCAGGAACAGATAGTAGAAGAAACAATGAGTGAAGAGATATGAGTGTAAAGGATTTAATATTAAATAGTAAAAAGACAGCATTCTCGTTTGAAATCTTGCCACCATTGAAGGGTAATGGTATTGAGGCAATTTATAATACGATTGATGAGTTGCGTGAATTTGATCCTAAATATATTGATATAACAACTCACAGAAGTCAGTTGGTTTATCGTACATTGGAAAATGGACTTTTCCAATGTGATCGTGTTCGCCAACGACCTGGAACGGTAGCAGTGGCTGCTGCCATCAAAAACAAGTATAACATTGATGTTGTCCCTCATATTTTGTGCAGTGGCTTTTCGAAAGAAGAAACAGAATATGTTTTGATTGATTTGGATTTCCTTGGTATATATGATTTGTTACTACTTCGTGGTGACAAGGCAAAACACGAAAATACGTTTATGCCAAGTGAAGAAGGTTATGCACATGCTTCTGAATTGCAATTGCAAATCAATCGATTCAATGAGGGCTTTTTCTTGGACGGAACAAAACAAAAGCAACCTCGTACACGTTGTTTCACCTACGGAGTAGCCGGTTATCCGGAAAAACATGATGAAGCTCCTAATGTGGATTCAGATATCTATTGGTTGAAAAAGAAGGTTGAAAATGGAGCGGACTATATTGTGACACAGATGTTCTTCGATAATGAAAAATATTTCTCTTTTGTCGATCGCTGTCATAAAGAAGGTATTACGGTACCGATTGTGCCAGGATTGAAACCTATTACGACATTGAAACAATTGACCGTCTTACCCAAAACATTCCATTTGGATCTTCCAGAGGATTTGGCAATAGAATTGCGTAAATGCAAAACAGATGAAGAGGCTCGTGCGGTCGGAATAGAGTGGTGTACTATGCAGTCTAAGGAGTTGATGGAAAAGGGAGTCCCAAGCATCCATTTCTACTCAATGTCTACTGCTAAAAGTATAAAGGAGATCGCAAAGAGAGTGTATTGATCATTAAGAACTAAGATTCGTTATGGGAATATTGATTACGTTATCGGTTATCTTTTTTCTTTTCTTTTTTTTTATTGCAGCCAGCGTTATGTCTGTTGCAGGAAAACTGGTGGGTGGCGTTTTTCAATTTTTCAAGAATTTTATAGGAGGAGGAGATCGAAAACCTTCTTATGATGAAGATAATGAGGAGGAAGAACCTCAGCAATCGGAAAAGGGTGCTATTCGTATGAAAAAATTCAAGACGTTGGCAGAGGAAACGGAATACGAAGAGTGTGCTCCTGAGAAGATTGAACGTGAGGTGGAATATGAAAAATGCGAATGAAATAATTACATATAAAATATAAAAAGATGAACAAAAAAGTTTTATTGATGATCCTCGATGGATGGGGATTTGGAAACAAGTCAAAGTCAGATGTGATTTCTTCAACACCAACTCCTTATTGGGATTCTTTGTTGAAAAATTATCCTTATTCTCAATTACAAGCTTCTGGCGAATTCGTTGGTTTGCCTGATGGACAGATGGGTAACTCAGAGGTAGGTCACTTGAATATCGGTGCTGGTCGTATTGTTTACCAAGATTTGGTAAAAATTAATATGGCATGCAAGGAAAATACGATCATGGAAAATCCTGAAGTTAAGAGTGCATTCTCATACGCTAAGGAAAAAGGAAAACAGATCCATTTTATGGGATTGGTTTCTAACGGTGGTGTTCACTCATCTTTGGATCACCTTTTCAAATTGATTGAGATTTCTAAGGCTTATGGCTTGGATAAAACATATGTTCACTGCTTTATGGATGGTCGTGATACTGACCCTAAGAGTGGAAAAGGTTTCATCGAACAATTGGAAAACCAATTAGCTAAGAATACCGGTAAAATTGCTTCTATTGTTGGTCGTTTCTATGCAATGGATCGTGATAAACGTTGGGAACGTGTTAAAGAGGCATATGATTTGTTAATCGAAGGCAAGGGTAAGGCAGCTACTGACATGGTTAAAGCTATGGAAGAGTCTTATGCTGATGGCGTTACAGATGAGTTTATCAAACCAATCGCACGTGTGGAGAATGGCAAACCTGTTGGAACGATCCAAGAGGGTGATGTTGTTATCTTCTTCAATTATCGTAACGACCGTGCAAAGGAGTTGACTATTGTATTGACACAACAAGATATGCCAGAAGCTGGTATGAAGACAATCAAGGATTTACAATACTATTGTATGACTCCTTATGATTCTTCATTCACAGGCGTACATATTCTTTTCAACAAAGAGAATGTGATGAACACATTGGGTGAGGTTGTCGCTAAAGCAGGTATGAAGCAATTACATATTGCTGAAACTGAAAAATATGCTCATGTGACATTCTTCTTCAATGGTGGTCGTGAACAACCATACGAGAATGAAGATCGTATTTTGGTGCCTTCTCCAAAGGTGGCTACTTACGATTTGAAACCAGAAATGAGTGCATATGAGGTAAAAGACAAGTTGGTTGAGGCTATCGGAACCAAAAAATACGAATGGATCGTTGTCAACTATGCTAATGGTGATATGGTGGGACATACAGGAATCTATTCAGCTATCGAGAAAGCTGTCGTTGCTATCGATAATTGTGTGAAAGATACTGTTGAGGCTTGTAAAGCAAATGGTTATGACGTTATTATTATCGCTGACCATGGTAACTGTGATAATGCAATCAATGCTGATGGTACACCTAATACAGCTCACTCATTGAACCCAGTTCCATTTGTTTACGTAAGTGACAACAAGGGCGCAAAGGTGGAAGATGGTAAGTTGGCCGACGTTGCACCTTCAATTTGCTCATTGTTAGGTATCGCACAACCTGCAGAAATGACGGGTAAGTGCCTTATTAAATAAAATAGGTCATTTTAAAGGGCATCAATTATTTGCCTATACAAGAATTAGGAGTAATCGTTTTATGACGGTTACTCCTTTTTTCATTTTATGGTTGTTGTAATGAATGTAAAAAACTTTGAAAAAAACTTATAAATTCTTTCGTTTTGTATAATTTTTGTTAAATTAGCAACCGCTTATGTTTTTTATAGGCTTTTTTGCAAATAATAGAGAGTTGATCTCCTATTGTGTGATTGTGAAAGGATATAATATGTTTAATGAGGGATATGTGTGTAATCCCATAAAAAAGATTGAAATGAAAATGATGAAAAGGTTGTTCGTTGCCTTTTTCCTGGTGATGAATAGTGTGTTGGCGTTGGCAGATGTGACAATTTCAGAAATTATGCCATGTAATATATCGACCTATATTAATGACAAAAAAGATTTTACGGGATGGATAGAGTTTTATAATGATGGAACCTCTGATGTTAGTTTGGAGGGTTGGGTTATCGGAAATTATATTAATAAGAGCAAAAGTGGATTGACACTTAAATGGAGTTGGACCATAGATAAAAATTTTATCGTGCCAGCGGGAGAGTATACCCTTATGTATTTTGACGAAGTGTCAGGTTCTAAACATGCACCCTATAAGGTAGATGTGGATGGTGGAATGTTAGAACTGATTGATAAGAAAGGAAATTCCTCTGTTCTTATGTATTCCCCTATGAAACCACATATTTCCTATGGTGTATATGAGAATACGTGGGGATACATGTCACCTACACCAGGGAAAAAGAATACTGTATGTTATGATGTTAGCAAAGCTTCCAAGTGTCAATGCGAGAAACCCACATTTACCAAGACTCAACCTGGTGTCTTTAGTGAACAACCTGATGAGGGAGAGAAGGAAACACGAAAAGTGACGTTGTCTTGCTCAACAGAAGGTGCTGTGATTCGATATACCCTTGATGGATCAGAACCTACCTCTTCTAGTGAAAAGTATACCGATTCAACTTCTATTAAATTTACGAGTACGATTTGTCTTCGTGCACGAGCTTTTAAAGACGGAATGTTACCAAGCGACATCTTGACGGGTTCGTTTATTGTGTATGAAAACAGAAGCAATTGTGACGGAGTGGATGCTCCAGTTGTCTCGATTGTGA
The DNA here is from genome assembly GCA_024401435.1 of Paludibacteraceae bacterium. GTDB lineage: Bacteria > Bacteroidota > Bacteroidia > Bacteroidales > Paludibacteraceae > UBA1181. The sequence continues at coordinate 16,368 of JAKSLB010000034.1, forward strand.
CGGATAAGAAATTTATGAAAGATCCTCAGATTGGTATTCATACAGTGGGTGATGCAGGTATTCCAGGTGCGAAATCTTGTATTGCTAATAATGCCAATTATAATCAGGATTGGCATAGAGCTGTCAATTTTGAATATTTTGTAGATGGGAAACAGAAAGTTTCTCAAGAAGCCATGGCTGGTATCATGGGCGGATGTTCTCGTAAGTATGATGTTAAGTCATTGAAGATTACAACAAGCAAACGTACGGGTAACGAAACATATGGTTATAATTTCTTTGCTCAAGAGAAAGGAAAAGAAAATAATGAATATACTAGCTTGCAATTAAGAAATGGTGGTAATGGTTATGAGACTGTTAGATGTCGAGATGGATTTATGCAATCGATAGCCAAGGGAATGGGGAATATCGATTATCAAGCCTATCAACCCGTTAGCTATTATTTGAATGGTGTTTATATGGGATTTATGGGGTTGCGAGAGAGAACGAATGAAGATTTTGTCTTTTCCAATTATGGGTTGGATAAAGATAAGATTGATGTCATTAAGTTTACCCAAGAGAAACCAGAAGTTTGTGTGGGCGATCGAGTAGCTTATGATGAGATGGTACGCTTTGTGACAGATAGTAATAATTACAAGCGAGATGATTATTTGATGAGACTCACCAATTATATGGATGTTGAGGAGTATTTGAATTATATCATATTTGAACAATTTATTGTAAATACTGACTGGCCTGGAAATAATCAGAAACTATGGAGAAAACATGTCGGTGGAAAATTCCGTTGGATTTTATATGATACGGATTTCGGTTTGGGCTTGTATTCAGAATATCCTAATTTCGGATATTCAGACATGAATATGATTAAGTTCTGTCTTGGTACTGGAGAAAAGAATTGGGCGAATGCCGATCCGGAAACGTATCAGATAGATGAGTTCAATGTATGGAAAACGGAATTCTTTAAAAGTTTGATGCAAAACAAGGAGTTTGGTAAAATGTATATGACCAAAGCCTTAATGTTACTATCTTCTACATTGTCATATGGCAATATTGAGAGCATTTGGAATACATTTTATGAAACAGTAAAGAAGGAACATTGCGTGAATAAGACGGTTACTTCAACCTATGCCAGTTTGAGTCAAACGGGTACAAATATGCTCGGATTCGCTAAAGCTCGTAATGGAAAATTTAAGGAACATTTGGCGGAGTATTTTGGTGTCGATACGACAAGTGTGAAACTAAAGGTTTCTTGTGCTGATAAAAATACAGGTTTTTATATTAATAACATTCCAGTCAATGAAAATTCCGTGTCAATGAAATGCATGAAGAAAATGGAAGTGACTCTGCGACCTATCTTACCAAGTGGATATGTGGTGGATAAGTGGACTGTGGATGATACGTTAACTTATAAGACACAATCTATCACGTTTACAATGAATAAAGAGAAGACGGTGAAGTTGACTCTTAAAGAGGAATCATACGATAAACCTCTCATCTTTATCAATGAATTGTGTTCAAAGAGTAGTATGTTCATAGAGCCAGAATCGGAAGAGTCATCAGATTGGTTGGAATTGTACAATGCGAGTGATGATTACATTGAAGTTTCAGGTTTCTATTTGTCGGATAATGATACAACCATTCAGATTGCCAGTGGATATGGTTGTACCAATATTCCTCCGAAAGGATTCTTGTTGCTATGGGCTGATGACAGAGGTAAAAGTGGTGCGCAACATCTTGGCTTTAAGTTGTCGGATGCTGGTGAAACAATCACATTGACGAAAAAAGTTCGTGATTCTTTGATTGTGGTAGATAAAGTAACATACGGAACAATTGGAGAGAACAATAGTTACGGACGTGAAACTGATGGTGCAAGTAAGATGAGGATTTTCTCTGTTTGTTCTCAAAACACTGATTTCACGGAAGCTACTCCAGGAGAGGCTAACTCATTATATGATTGTGAAACGATTTTGGATACACGTACCTATAAGGTCAATATCACAAGTAATTCAACTAATGTCAGATATGATATCAATGGTAAGAGTTTCAAAGGAGCTAATGTTACTACCTATCTTATGAAGGGAAAAACTTTGACGGTTTCTCCGAACCTTCCTGCTAAATGTAAATTCATCAAATGGGAGTTGCCTTACTTTGTTGAAACAACGAAGGAAGTTTTAACGGCGGGAAACACATGGCGTTATCATTATATTGATTCGGCACCAAGTGGAGATTGGACTGCTTTGAAGTATGATGATGCAAAATGGTCGAAAGGAGAAGGAATCTTTGGTTATGATACAAAAGAAGATACGAAGAGACATTATGATACAGGGATGGAGTATGGCGACAAAGATGATAAATACATCACAGCCTATTTCCGTAATGTGTTCACGTTGTCAGATACGGCAGGGTTAGAACGATTGGTGGCAAATATGACGTTTGATGATGGTGTTATCTTATATGTGAATGGTAAGGAGATCAAGCGTTATAATATGCCGAGTGATTCTCTGATTGCCTATTCCGATACGACTCCGGATTATCAGGATGATGTGGTAAAGGAGGTGAAAATATTCCCAAGTGATTTGAAACTTGGTGAGAATGTACTTGCGGCAGAGGTGCACCAGTATAATGGAGAAAGTTCGGATTTGACATTCGCATTGAATATGAATGCTATATATCGTTCTCATTTTTCAGAAAACCCTACTATCACGTATACACCAACGTCGGATTTTTCCGCAAAACTTTATGTAGAGGATAATACGGATATTTATGACATGTGGGGTGATGATGATTCATCTATTAGTTTCTATCCAAATCCTACCAATGACGTCGTCTTCTTGGCTGGCTGCAAAGAACCGACTACTGTAATTGTGTATGATCAGATTGGTACTGTGTTGAAAACACAAATGGTTGAGAATGACACACAAGCGGTTTCATTAGAAGGATTAAGTGCGGGCAGTTATGTGTTAGTGGCTACATCTAATAATGAACATGCTGTTGCTAAGATTTTGAAAAAATAAGTAGAAGGAGTTTTATCAATTGCTTCTGACGATTTTGAAAACATAAAAACTCGGGGAATTCGTATAAGTTCCCTGAGTTTTTTTATCATAATAGAGGCAGTCTCAACACTTTCAACGATAGGGGTAAGATGCGCTCTTTATTTCCTTGTTAGTAATTTTCGACGTGTTCTTTTGGCAATCACGATAAAAAATGCGAATATTGCATAATTTTATATTAATATGCATTATTACAAACAAAAACTTAGATAAATATGAGATTAGACGGAAGACGAGAGAGTTCCAATGTGGACGACCGTAGAAAAATGGGAAAAACAGGAAAGGCAGGCCTTGGTATTGGTGGTGTCCTTTTAGTTGCAGCGATTACCTATTTTACGACAGGTGATTTAGGTAGTGCTATTAGTGCAGGATTTAAAGTGGCACAATCTTCTTCAACAACTACAACGGAAAGTTACACTCCAACAGCAGAAGAGGAAGAGTTGGCTTCATTTACTAAAAAGATTTTGGCTGGTACAGAAGATGTTTGGACAGATCAATTTAAGAAAATGGGTAAAACCTATCACAAACCAAAATTGGTGATGTTTCATGGTGCTGTTAATTCTGGTTGTGGTTCTGCAACCTCTTCATCTGGACCATTCTATTGTTCTGCAGACCAGACTGTATATATTGATTTGGAATTTTTCACGACAATGAAGAAGCAATTTGGAACGGCTGGTGATTTTGCTTATGCGTATGTCATTGCTCATGAGGTGGGTCACCATGTTCAGTCAGAGTTGGGAATCTTAAATCAGGCACATCAACAAATGAGCCGTGTTTCAGAAAAAGAATCGAACCAAATTAGTGTTCGCTTGGAGTTGCAAGCAGACTTCTTAGCAGGAGTGTGGGCATATCAAGACAACAAGATGTTTAACTCGTTGGAACAAGGTGATATTGAAGAGGGATTGGCAATTGCTTCTAAGATTGGTGATGACTATCTTCAAAAGCAAGCACAAGGTTACACTATCCCAGAATCTTTCAACCATGGTACATCAGAGCAACGTGCTCGTTGGTTGAAGAAGGGAGCTACTCGTGGAGATCTTAATGAGGGTGATACTTTCTCTCCAGCTTACAACCAATTGTAATGGTTGAGGCTAATATCAAAGAGAATTTATAAGCCTTTGGGAAATAAAAGCGAAGGGGATTTTTAGGGAAATCCCCTTTATTTAAGAAAAAACGGAAATTCAATAAATTCACAAATAAATAAAAAAATGAAAATAGCGTTGATTGGATACGGAAAGATGGGTAAAATCATCGAACGTATTGCGAAGAGTCGTGGACATGAGATTGTTTCCATCATTGATATAGATAATCTGGAGGATTTCAATTCATCAGCTTTTAAGAGTGCGGATGTTGCGATTGAATTTACACGTCCTGATACAGCCATAGAAAACATTCGTAAATGTTTCAAAGCCAATGTGCCTGTTGTTGTAGGAACCACTGGTTGGAATATAAATGAAGTGATGGATGAATTGAAGGCAGGAAACCATACATTGTTTGTCTCTTCTAACTTCAGCATTGGTGTCAATGTGTTTATGGCAATCAATAGTTATTTGGCTAAATTGATGAACCGTTTCACAAATTATAATGTTGATATGACGGAAGTTCATCATATTCATAAGTTGGATGCACCAAGTGGAACGGCAATCACCTTAGCAGAGGGCATTTTAAACAAGTTGGATAGAAAAGAGGCATGGACAAAAGAGGTAGAACAAAAACCTACAGATATTGCCATTAAGTCTATTCGTGAAGGTGAAGTTCCTGGTATTCATACCATTCATTATGAGTCAGAAGTGGATTCTATCACAATTACGCATGATGCTAAGAGTAGAGATGGATTTGCGTTAGGCGCTGTGATGGCTGCAGAATTTACTGCTGGTAAGAAAGGCTTATTGGGTATGTCTGATATGCTTGATTTCTTAAAATGTTTAGCATAAAACACAATTTTTCAAATATATATTAGTTCTATTGATAGATTGATAGATAATTAGGTAGAGTATGTCGGAAGAGAAGGAGAAAAAAATAGAGATAGGATATAGAGAGCTAAAAGGAAAAAGTTTGAAAGAACGTATTCAAATGGAGCCAGTAAAACAATGGGTGAAATTCATTCTTGTTTTTCTAATCATTGTTGCTTTTTTCATTTGGTCTGGCGCATGGTGGTTGTGGCTCTTAGTTCCAATTGCTTTTGATATCTATATTACTAAATATGTTCATTGGAGTGGATGGAAGGAGTCGAAAAATCCAAAATTAAGAACATTAGCAGAATGGGTAGATGCTATCGTATTTGCTTTGATAGCTGTCTATATTATCAACTGCTATCTTTTCCAAAATTATAAAATTCCTTCCCCTTCATTGGAAAAGACTTTGTTGGTAGGTGACTTTTTATTTGTCAGCAAAGTTAGTTATGGACCCAGAGAACCAATGACTCCTTTGTCTTTCCCTTTGGTTCAGCATACGTTGCCTATTCTCGAGTGTAAATCATATATAGAAAAACCACATTGGGAGTATAAGCGTTTGAAAGGTTTGGGAGATGTTCAACGAAATGATATTGTTGTGTTCAATTTCCCTGCAGGAGATACGGTTGCTTCCAAGTTTCAGCAATCAGATTACTATACTTTGTCCTATATCTATGGACGAGATGTGGTTAATAGTCGTAAATCTGCTTTCGGCGAAATTATTACGCGTCCTGTCGATCGTCGTGAGAATTATGTAAAACGTTGCGTGGGTATCCCAGGTGACACATTGCAAATTATAGATGGTATCGTATATATTGATGGTGAGGCATCCGAGAGCTTTGAGGGTCTTCAATATAATTATTATGTTGAAACGACCTCTATGTTAGAAGATAGAGTTGCGGAAAAACTTCATATACGTAAGGCTGATATTAGAATACTCAACAATGACAAATATTATGGCATGGATTTCTTGAAATATGCCGGATATGTTGATTCGACAGGTAATGCTAATTATGTCTATTTGTTACCGTTGACGAAGGAGAATCATGAAAAAATGTCGAAAATGTCTTCTGTGGTTTCCATTAAACGTTCGTTCCCTGATGGAAAAACATTCCCATTGTATAGACAAGATGGTTGGACACGATATGATTACGGACCAATATGGATTCCTAAAGCAGGTGCTACGGTAGCATTGAATATGGATAATATTCTATTGTATGAGCAAATTATCCGTAATTATGAGTTGAATAAATTAGAGATTAAAGATTCGGTTATCTACATCAATGATCAACCAGCAGATTCCTATACGTTTAAAATGAATTATTATTGGATGATGGGAGATAACCGAGATAATTCTGCCGACTCTAGGTTTTGGGGATACGTTCCTGAGGATCATATAGTGGGTAAACCAATCTTTATATGGATGTCTTTGGATGAAGACAAATCCTTCCCAAGCAATATCCGTTGGAGCCGTTTGTTTACAAAAGTACATCCTGATTAATATTGATGATGTTGAAACGAATCATATTCCTTTTCGTCGTGCTTTTTAGCATGGTAATGAATGCACAGGTGCTTAAAGAACCAGCATTCAAAGAGGGGGAAACTGCCATTTATAATATCTATTATAATTTAGGATTCGTTTGGATTCATGCGGGTGATGCTAAGTTTAGTGTCAAATCGGTAAAAGAGGATGGAAAGGATTTGTTCTATTTGGAATTGGCAGGATATACGGTTCGTAGTTTCGATAATTTTTATTGTATACGTGACACTTTTCATGTAACTGTGACAAAGGATGATTTGGTTCCCTATAATTATAGAGAGGTGAAACATGAAGATACTTATTTCTGTGATAGAAGGTATCATTATGATTTTTCACAAACGCCAAAAGTCTATTGTAATTTTAATCGAAGGGGAGTTAAAACGAAAGATACGTTGTCGATTGAAAGTTCGGTGTTCGATTTGTTGACGGCATGTTATCGTTTTAGAAGTTTGGATATGTCACAGGTGAAACAAGGTGATTCTTTCCCTTTCAGTATGTTATATGACAAAGATGTTTACAAATTAGGTCTGACGTATAAAGGGAAAGAAAATATTAAGTTGAAAAATAAATCCAAGTATAATGCTTTAAAGTTTATGCCGAAGCTAATTACGGGTGATTTGTTTAAAAATGAGGATGACATGATTATATATGTTTCCGATGATGAGAATCATGTGCCTCTCTATATTGAGACGAAAATTAAAGTGGGTTCTGTAAAAGTTATGTTACAGTCTATTGAAAACACGAAGTATCCGTTTTCGTCCATCATAAAAAGTAAATAGAAAAACGAATTGTAATGGCAAAGATTTTAATTATTGATGATGAGAGAAGCATCCGTAACGCATTAAAAGATGTGCTTGAATTTGAAGGGTATGTCATAGAGTTGGCGGAAGACGGGTTGAAAGGGTTAGAAATGATTAAGTCAACGAAGTATGACTTGATTTTTTGTGATATTAAGATGCCAACGATGGATGGCATTGAGGTTTTGTCAAAGATTCGTGAAGAATATCCGGACCAAATGATTGTGATGATTTCTGGTCACGGAACAGTTGATTCCGCAGTGGAATGTATTAAGAAAGGTGCATTCGATTTTATTGAAAAGCCGTTAGACTTAAACCGCTTGTTGGTGTGTGTCAGAAATGCGTTGGATCACAAGTCGTTGGTTCAAGAGACGAAGGTTTTAAAGAAAAAAGTGGAACAAAAAATGAAAATGGTGGGAGAGTCTCCTGCTATGCTTCATTTGCGTGACGTTATAGAGCGTGTGGCTCCTACGGATGCTCGTGTGCTCATTACTGGTGAGAATGGAACAGGTAAGGAGGTGGTTGCTCGCACTTTATATGAATTGAGTCATCGCTCTGCTGCTCCTTTTGTGGAGGTCAATTGTGCTGCAATTCCTTCCGAGTTGATTGAGAGTGAATTGTTTGGACATGAAAAGGGTGCCTTCACTTCCGCTATCAAGCAACGTATAGGTAAGTTTGAACAAGCTGATGGTGGAACTATTTTCTTGGATGAGGTGGGCGATATGAGTTTGTCTGCTCAGACAAAAGTACTTCGTGTATTACAAGAAAAGGAATTGACAAGGGTTGGTAGCGATAAGAATATCAAGGTGGATGTGAGAGTCTTCGCTGCCACCAATAAAGATTTAAAAAAAGAGATAGCGAATGGTAATTTCCGTGAGGACTTGTATCATCGATTGAATGTGATACCTATTCATGTTCCGCCATTGCGTGAACGTTTGGAGGATATTCCTTTGTTAGTAAATCATTTTGCTCAAATTATTTGTGAAGAACAAGGCATACCATTGAAAACATTCGATTCCAAGGCAATCGAAGAGTTGAAAAAGTTCACATGGAGTGGTAATATACGTGAACTACGAAACGTGGTGGAGCGTGTCATCATCCTTTGCGGAAAATCTATTACATCAGAAGACGTGAAGATGTATGCTTCTCCTAATTTCTTATAATAAGAATTCTAACAAGCAAGTTGTTTGAATTTTTTAATTGGGGAATTTTTGAAGTCCCCTTAAAAGTTTTTGGTAGGATAAACCATTGGTGAAAATAAACAGACATGGCAAATGTAGTTGAAACGCCCTTGATGAAACAGTATTTCGAGATTAAGAAAAAACATCCCGATGCTGTTTTGTTGTTTCGTGTGGGTGATTTTTATGAGACATTTTTGGATGATGCTGTTGCGGCATCTGAGATATTAGGAATTACATTGACACGTAGAGCCAATGGCTCGGCACAATCTGTGGAACTGGCAGGTTTCCCTCATCATGCGTTAGACACCTATTTGCCTAAGTTGGTGCGTGCAGGTAAACGAGTTGCCATATGTGACCAATTGGAAGATCCTAAATTGACGAAAAAGTTGGTGAAACGTGGTATTACTGAATTGGTAACTCCAGGTGTTTCCATCAATGATAACATACTTAACTATAAGGAAAACAATTTCTTGGCAAGTGTCCATATGACAAAGAAGGGGGCAGGTGTCTCTTTCTTGGATATTTCAACGGGAGAGTTTCTGACTGCGGAAGGATCTTATGATTATGTGGATAAATTGCTGAATAGCTTCTCTCCGAAAGAGGTGCTTTTTGAACGAAGCAAACGAGAGGAGTTTGAAAGTCATTTCAATTCTAAGTATTTTACATTTGAATTGGATGATTGGGTTTTCACAATTGAATCGGCTACCGATCGTTTGTTAAAACATTTCGAAACAAAAAGTTTGAAAGGATTCGGTGTACAAGATTTGACGTTAGGTATTATTGCCTCTGGCGCTGTTTTGTATTATTTGGATCAAACACAACATACACAAATCGGACATATTACGCATCTATCCAGAATAGAGGAGGATCGTTATGTTTGGTTAGACCGTTTTACCATTCGTAATTTAGAGTTGTATGGAACCCTTCATGATGAAGGAAAGACATTGGCGGATATCATAGATCAGACAATTACGCCAATGGGGGCTCGTTTGTTAAAACGATGGATTGCTTTTCCATTGAAAGATGTCAAACCGATCAACGAACGATTGGAGATGGTGGAGTCGTTCTTCAAGGATTTAGACTTGAAGGAGACTTTGGTCTCTCAGTTGGCTTTGATTGGTGATTTGGAACGTCTGATTTCAAAAGTGGCAGTGGGTCGTATTTCACCACGTGAGGTTGTTCAATTAAAAAATGCGTTGACGGCTATTACACCGATTAAAGAGGTTTGTTTGGCATCCAATAATGATGGTTTGCAAAGAACTGGCGAGCAGTTAAATCCGTGTCCGAACATTCGTGAAAAAATAGAGAAAACAATCCAGCCAGATCCCCCTACTTTGTTGAATCGAGGTGGTGTGATAGCTACGGGTGTCAATACGGAGTTGGATGAACTGCGAAAGATTGCCTATTCAGGTAAGGATTATTTGTTGCAGATTCAACAGAGAGAGTCTGAAAAGACAGGTATTCCAAGTTTGAAGATTAGTTACAATAACGTATTTGGCTATTATATTGAAGTTCGTAATACACATAAGGATAAGGTCCCTGAGGATTGGATTCGTAAACAGACGTTGACGGCTGCCGAACGATATATCACGCAGGAGTTGAAGGAGTATGAGGAGAAGATTTTGGGCGCGGAAGAGAAGATCTTATCGTTGGAACAGCAACTCTTTACTGAGTTGGTGATGGAGTTGACGGAATATATTCCGGCAATACAGGTCAATTCGAATTTGATAGCCCAGTTGGATGTGTTGATGTCATTTGCCAGAGTGTCAGAAGAGAACAGATATGTTCGTCCTGTGGTGAATGATTCGGAGGTGATTGAGATAAAGCAAGGAAGACACCCGGTAATAGAGAAACAATTACCATTGGGAGAGAGTTATATTGCGAATGATTTGTTTCTGGATAGCAATTCTCAGCAGATTATGATGATTACGGGTCCGAACATGGCAGGTAAATCTGCTTTGTTACGACAGACTGCGTTGATTGTCTTGATGGCACAGATAGGGTGTTTCGTTCCTGCTGAATCTGCATCGATTGGGGTAGTGGATAAGATATTTACCAGAGTGGGGGCGTCCGATAATATTTCCATGGGAGAGTCTACATTCATGGTGGAGATGAATGAAGCTGCTGGTATCATCAATAACTTGTCGCAAAGAAGTTTGGTTTTGTTTGACGAGTTGGGTCGTGGAACGAGTACCTATGACGGTATATCTATAGCATGGGCGATTGTGGAATATATACATGAACATCCAAAAGCGAAGGCTAAAACATTGTTTGCCACACACTATCATGAGTTGAATGAGATGGAAAAGCAATTTCCACGTATTAAGAACTTCAATGTCTCTGTAAAGGAATCGGATGGAAAGGTTATCTTTATGCGTAAGTTGGTTCCTGGAGGAAGTGAACATAGTTTTGGTATTCATGTGGCGAAGTTGGCGGGTTTACCTAATAATGTGGTGAATCGTGCGAATGAGATTTTGGCGCAATTGGAGGAGAGTAATTCACACACGGCAGTTACTTCATCGGAGAAAGGGAAGAAGACAGGTAAAAAGTCTGTGAAAGAGAAGACGGAGGATGGCATTCAGTTGAGTTTCTTCCAATTAGATGATCCTGTTTTGTCACAGGTTCGAAATGAGATTTTAGATTTAGATGTCAATAATCTTACTCCGTTGGAAGCATTGAATAAATTGAATGAAATTAAACGGATTATTACAGGATAAAGATAAGAAAGAGGTGACTGAATGAATTTCTTTCATCCGAGATGAAAAAAAGCAACAAAAAAAGAAAAAAAGCAATAAAATAGTTTGGCGTTGAAGAAAAAATACCATAAATTTGCACCGCATTTCTAGAGAGGGGTGCTGATTATAAAAGGTATAATTGACATGCGAAAATAGCTCAGTTGGTAGAGCACAACCTTGCCAAGGTTGGGGTCGCGGGTTCGAGTCCCGTTTTTCGCTCCAAGGATGCCGCAGTGGTGGAATCGGTAGACACGCAGGACTTAAAATCCTGTGATCATTGCGATCGTGCGGGTTCAATTCCCGCCTGCGGTACTCACATAAAAGCGGATTTTAAATCCGCTTTTTTTGTTTAGTATAAATGAATTTCCTAACTTTTCCCTCCAAATTTTATTTACAACAGTATGAAAAAAGTATTAATGTTTATCTCTCTCTTGACGGTGTGCTTTTTAGCGTTACTATCATGTAACGAGTCAAGGGAACCCAAAGTGCAGATGGGAATTCAACCTTCTTATTTCGGTAGGGTGGAACCACAAAATGAGTGGATGGTCTATTCAGGAACGAAAGCACGAGTCCTTTTTGAAGGAAGCTGCCAAGTATCATTCTTGCTTCAAGATTCTTTGCCAGAAGGAAAAGAAGATCCGGATTGCGTTTATTTGATCATTGATAATGATACGACAAAAAAACAGTTGGAGCCTGGTTGCGTAAAGTATGATGCAATCGCCTTTGGAGAAGGTTTGCATTGTATTGAGATTGTTAAGTTGACGGAAGCTCAAGTGGGTATGATTAAGGTCTTGTCTGTTATGATTAGTGATCAAGGAAAAGATTTCAAAGTTTTACCTGCCACCTATCCGAAGAGACGTACGATTGAGTACATAGGAAATTCCATTACATGTGGATATGGCAATGAAGATTCGACCAATACGGTAGGCTTCCATGCAATTCATGAAAATGTAATGAAAACCTATGGCGCTTTGACGGCTGCCCATTACGAAGCTGATGCTTGTTTTATTGCCTATTCGGGTAGAGGTTTGGTTCGTAATTATGATGGAAGTCGAAAAAACTTGGTACCTGATTTTTATGACAGATGGGTGCCAGACAATGCAACCAAACAGATGAGTGTGGATGCCTATTTGCCAGCCGATTTATTGGTGGTGAATGTGGGGACAAATGATTTGAATTCGGAGGTGACGACAGGCTCATCTTTGGATTCTCTTGAATTCGTCACTCGTTATGTGGAATTTTTAGGACATTTGCGGAAAATACATACGAAGTCGCCCATTATTTGTACTGTGGGACCCATGTTGACGGACGCTTATCCTGAAAATGCCCGTTTCTTATCGCGTTGTCAAAACTATGTACGTCAAGCGGTTCAAAGTGTAAATCAGGTAGGTGATAGCATTGTTTATTTTTATAACTTCACTCCTCAAACAGAACCATTTGGAGAGGATTATCACCCTTCTATAAAGACTCATCGACAGATGGCGGATGAACTAATCTCATGCATCGATTCTTTGCATGTGTGGGATGAGAAAAAAAATGAACGATTCTTTTATGTGAAATCCCAAATGTGACTTCCCGTGATAATCGAGTTGAATGATAAAAAAACGGAGACATACTCTCTGATTTTAAATTTCCTGTTTCTCGAAATTTATTTTTTTTTGATATTGCAATTCCGTAATGTCTGGCATCGTTATAATTTCTCTATTTCTTCAATGGATAATCCTGTGATTTCGGCGATGGTTTCGGTAGATAAACCCGCTTCTTTCATCTTTTGAACAGTGATGTGTTTTTCTTGAAGTTTGCCTTGCTCGATTCCTTGTTTTATTCCTTGTTTTATTCCTTGTCTCATTCCTTTTTTGTATCCAGTTTTTTCGCGATATTCTAATGCAAGATTGGTGGTGCGATATTTGTCGAGACTCATATCGTAGAGACGACGCTCCTCTGGCGTAAGTGATGAAAGTTGTGCTGCCTCCTCCATCTGCTTGAAAATTGGTTTTTCGTCCGTAAATGGGAAATTTTCAAATCTGTTCATATTCGTTAATGTATAAAGCCATTTGTCTATTACATCCACGCATCTTGTTTCTCTTATTCTTCGATATTGTGGCAACTCAAGAATGTACATGGTCAGTTTGTCATAATAAACCTCATTTGTTAGATTATCAATCAACTGAACCTTCCTTAGTTTCTTCCTTTTGGAATGTCCGTCTAGATAAAAATTTAAGATAAATATTCCATATACGGGCACCAACTTGTAATTCCATTTTTGTCGCTCCTTTTTCGTCGAATAACAGTCTTGTACATCAATGAAACGTGACATGTAGAATACTGTCCGTTCTTTGAAGTTGCTGTGCTTTTCGTACTGCATCTCCACTATGAAATGATCGTTCCCCTCTGTCGTGCAATAGAGATCAAATATCACTCCGTGTTCTTTCTCCATTTTTGGAACCACCTCTTTGTCTAAAAATGTCAGCTCTTTAATCGGTGAAGTCGGTTGCAACAAATCATTTAGAAACTCTCGCATGAATTCATCATGCCCAAAAATAATCTTAAATCCTCTATCTGCCAAAGGATTAATAAATTTTTCTTCCATAAATTTATACTAAATAACAAAACATAATAGAAAAATCATATTCCGTATAGACTTTTCCGTATTGCAAAGATAGTGTTTTTTTATTGCGGATTTAAAAGATGTTTATAAAATGTTGTAGGATGAACAGATTTTGTCAGGTAGAATGATAATTTGAACTAAGATACAATTTGTGTGTATATTGAGACTAATTGAAAATTGGCAAGATGATAAAAAATGCACACTAAAGATTGGATAAACCTTTTATTTCCCAACATTTAGTTATGGAATTCACGTTAAAGAAGTTCCCTTACATATTTCTTGGCGTTAAACTATATTTATTAAATAAAGTTATGACTGTACTTTTTTCTCATTGATAATGATATATTTATCTAAATTTTTGGTGGTTGAAAAATAATTTTTCTATATTTGCAGTTTGAAACATAGTATTGATTACAAGCAAATTGTGGATGAGACAAAAATATTGCATACATTTAGAATTTATATTTATGTACTATAATGTTATGATTGTGTGAGTTTTATAAACTTCACTGGATGCTTTTTTTGTTTATCTGAGATTTGGTTTAATATATAGATGAGAATGAGAAAATATGATCATATGAAATATAGAAAGTCTTTCTTTGCAACAGGGTGGAAAAGGGTAGCCCTATTTGTGATTTCTTTGCTAACTTTTGCTGTGGGGGCAGAAGCTGCTTACGTTGTGACATATCCGGAAGGGAAAACATCAGCCGACCCAGGGGATGTAGTAACAATTACGTTCGATGAGAATATCACGAATTTTGAGTTCAATTACGATAAATTGGATGATTGTTCTCACTCCACATCCGACGCAGGTTTTTTTGACGCTCGTTGTGGTGAACCAGAAGATTGTCCTACGGGTTCCATTTTTAAACCAACAATCAGAAATAACGCTTTTGAAATAACGGTCCCTTCTAATTATACGGGAAGTGTATATAGTATTTATTATGGAACAAGATCCTCTGATAACTTTAATTTCATAGGCTTGTTCTGCTACAATTATAAAATTTATACGTATGGTGGTCAGGTAAATATCAATGTCCATACCGAAAGTCCTGTTATTCGTTCGGAGGAAACTTGTTTTTGTCCTTCCTCAACGATTATCGTTACTGCTGAAAATTTCAACCATGTTTCGTTGTCATGGTCTTATACGGATGCGGAGAATGGACAGGGAACATTGACTGCTACGAGTTTGGGTGGTGGAAAGTATGAGGTGAATATTCCTTCTTCTGTCACTTCTGATATTACAATTACAGCAAAGGGTGGTACGACAGAAACGGCTTCTGTTTCCATTCCGATGTGTATACCAGAAATTCAGAATGCGCCTGATTGTGTAAGAAATAATGCAACATTTGAGTTCGACGTGATTAATGCGTGTCCGTCTTTGTCGTATCGCTTTAATAATCAAACTTATTCGGGTGCTTCTTCTTATCATTTTTCTGCTAAGTTTACAGGAAATAATCAACCTCAGACATTTACGTTATATCAAGGGAATAAAGCTGTACGTTCATTCACTGTTAGAAAATGTGATGTCACGTTAACATGTTCCGAGAATGTGCCATCTACGTTTACTTTATCTGCAACTGAATGTTATAAAACCATCGATGATGTCAAAAATTATATAAACCCTACTCAAAGAGGAGGAACGGAGATTACAGACAAAGTTTACTATTTCAATGAGGATGGCGGTGATTTCAAATCTGTCTCATCAATCACTAAGTTTGTCCCTGGAAAAACGTATATCGTTCGTGCCCAGGTCTATGTGGATGATGCTATGGTGGGGTACTGCGAAACGAAAGAGTTTACCATTATAGATAATACAACTCCTGTTATCGAATCAGGATTGGAACAGGAAGCAGATGCTACTTGTGATGAAAGTAAGGTTCCGGATTTGTCTGATTTCGTGATCGCTCATACTACCGATAATTGCGAGGTTACTTTCGTAAGTCAATCTCCTGTGGCTGGTACGATTATCACAGAGGATACTCCGGTTACGGTTACTGTAAAAGATAACTCTAATACGGCAACTGGTACGGTTACCATTCATCCGAATACGGTTTTAGTGACAAAAACGGCTGATACGACTGCAGTTGCTTGTGACTCGTTCACATGGTATGGTAAGACATACGATGTAAGTGGTGTTTATTCCGACACCTTTGCAACGGCAGCAGGTTGTGACAGCATCGTTACTTTGAATTTGACTATCAACAAGAGCATTTCAGTAGATACGATTGCCGTCGCTTGTGATTCGTTCACTTGGTACGGAAAGACATACGATGTAAGTGGTGTTTATTCCGACACCTTTGCAACGG
>JAKSLB010000035.1 GCA_024401435.1 Paludibacteraceae bacterium
GGCACTTACCTTCGGGTAGGTGCTTTTTCTTTGGGAGGAAACATGGCGGCAACAAGACTAATAGCATTACATATCAATAAAGGGAAAACCGTGGCGCAGTGCCTTGCGGACAGAACGGATTATTCGGAGAATGCGAAGAAGACAAACGATGGCGAATTTATCAGTTCTTATATGTGCGATCCGAAGAGCTGCGACCAGGAGTTCCTTCTGGCAAAAAGAGAATATCAGCACAAGACCGGCAGAAATCAGAAGCACGATGTAATTGCTTATCAGATTCGTCAGTCCTTCAAACCGGGCGAAGTGACACCGGAGGAAGCGAACCGAATCGGCTACGAAACGGCGATGCGATGGACGAAAGGACAGCATGCCTTTATCGTGGCAACACATATCGACCGGGCGCATATCCATAATCATATTATTTACAATTCCACGGACATTTCCTGTAGCAGAAAGTATCGGGATTTCTTTCGGTCCGGTAAGGCACTTCAGAAGCTGAGCGACCTTGTCTGCATTGAAAACGGGCTGTCGGTTATCGAACCGAAACCTTACAGAGAACGTCAGAAATATAAAGATCCGAGATTCCGTCCGAGCATGCGTGATGAACTTCGTATCTGCATTGATTCTGTATTTTTGAAGGAACCGAAGACTTTTGAAGAGTTCCTGAAAATGCTTCAGAAAAATGATTATGAACTGAAATCCGGTAAACATCAGGCCGTCCGCAAAAAGGGCAGCCAAAAGTTTATCCGTTTTGACAGTCTGGGTGAAAAGTATACGGAGGAGAATATCCGAAAGGCCATTGAAGGCGGTGCCACCGACAGTTGGAAAACTCCGGAACTTATCGGTGCGGATCTGTCACTTATGGTGGATATTCAGAAAATCATTTCCGAGAAGAAGGGTGCCGGCTATGAACATTGGGCGAAGAAGTTCAACCTGAAACAGACAGCCAAAGTTCTCTGTTTCTTGAAGGAAAATAACATTGATTCTCTTTCGGAACTGAAGAAACTGGCAGATTCATCGTCAGAACGATTTGATGAATTGTCTGCTTCCATCAAGGCAAAAGAAAAGCGAATCGGAGAAATCAGCGACCTGAAGAAACACATTTTCAATTATTCCAAGACCAGGGACACTTATGAAAAATACCGGAAGTCCGGTTACAGCAAAAAGTTTTATGAAGCGAACCGTGAGGAGCTGCAGCTTCATAAGGCAGCCAAGGAAGCATTCAACGCTCTGGGACTGAAAAAGCTTCCTTCGGTAAAAGAACTGAATGAAGAATTTCAGGCTTTGGTTGAAGAGAAGAGGCGTGCTTATGGCGAATACCGTGAGGCAAAGGAAAAGATGCAAGCCTATGCAATCGCAAGGCAGAACATCGAAGAAATTTTGCATTCCGAGGAACGCGAAAAGGAGCAGAGAAAGGAGATGGAGAGAATACAATGAAGGACATAGAGAAAAGTGTTGTGGCAGATGATGTTACGGAAATCCGGCTGGTGGACGCGCAGTACCATTGGAATGCCGGCTATAATGATTTTACTTTCTGCTGCAAAATCAAGGGAGAGGACGACATTCTTTATATGACGGAATCCCGACATGATGACGGAGATGGGGTTATCATTAATTCAGAAAAGGATGATATCTGGGAACGGATGACATCCGGTGAACTGTTCAAACTGGATGATAAGCTCCGGGTGGAAATCGAGTATGATACCTATCATAAAGAAATCGAAAAGGCGGAAACGGTAGAAGAGTGCAACAATATCGTTTATGAGTTCATGGAAAATGAGAATTATCATTTTAAGCAGGCATTACCGAGGCTTTGGAAAGAACTCGATGCGAAAGAAAAGAAACTTGCGGAGCCGGAGAAGCCTTCCGTGTTAAAACAGCTTCGGGAAGACAAATCGGAACATGCAGCAAAACATAAAAGCCGGGCAGTCAGGGAAGAGACAGTCCGGTAATTTTTTATATCTTCCGTTTATGGTTTTTACTTTTGTGGGTGGCAGAGATGTCACCCGCTTTTTCTGTTTTTGGAAATCTTTCAGCACGATGCAATCGGGCGTAGCTCCGCAGACGAAGTCGGAGGTTCGAGGGGATTGGGGCCGTTGCACCAACAAGCGCAAGTGGCATCGGGAGGACTTGTACTCACAGATGCCCTGCTTGCAAATATTTGACATCGGCGGGGGAGAGAAGGTTTTGAAAACGGCCGGGATAAAGAAAAAACTTGAAAATTAGGGTAAAATGCAGTGAAATATTACCTTTGAAAACTTACATGAAGCTGTCCGTTAAATTTCTCATTTAACACAAATTTTATTGGACTTCCAGGACAAAAATACCGATAATAGATAGTGAGAATGTCTTACGGAGGTGTCACAATGTCCAGAGGAACAAATCAGAAATTCAAATTCACTTATCTTATGCAAATCATGCTTGCCAAGACGGATGATGAACATTCACTTACATTGTCACAGATTATGGATGAACTTGAAAAATATGGTGTCACTGCTGAGAGAAAAAGTCTTTACAATGATTTTGCCGATATGGATAAATTCGGAATCGAAGTAATCAAGGAACAGATTGGAAGGGAGACTTTTTATCATGTCGGTTCGAGAGAATTTGAGCTGGCAGAGGTGAAGCTTCTGATTGATGCGATCCAGTCTTCCAAGTTTATCACCCGGACAAAATCCCGTGAATTGATTAACAAGATTAAAAGCAATGTGAGCGAGTATCAGGCATCACAGCTCCAACGTCAGGTTTATATTAACGACCGTGTTAAGACGATGAATGAATCTGTGTATTACAATGTTGACGACATTCACACTGCCATAAATGAAAATAAAAAAATACGTTTCAAATATTATAAATGGGATGTGAACATGAAGCTTGTTCCGCGACATAATGGTGATTGGTTCGTTGTAAGTCCCTGGGCACTCACGTGGAATGATGAGAATTATTATCTTGTAGCATATGACGATATCGACAAGAAGATTAAGCATTATCGTGTCGACAAGATGATGCAGATTTCTGTCGAGGACAACAGACGTGCCGGTAAGGAAGAGTTCAAGAATTTTGATATGGCCGCATACTCCAAGGCAACCTTTGGAATGTATCAGGGAACCAAGAAAGTTGTAAAAATCGAATTTTCAAATTATATGTGCGGTGTTTTCATTGATCGCTTTGGCAAGGACATCATCATTATGAAAGTCGATGATGACCATAGTGTAATTAATGTAAATGTAAATGTGAGTCCACAGTTTTTTGGTTGGATTTTCAGCTTGGGAAAAGACGTGAAAGTTGTCGGGCCGGAAGATGTTGTGGAAGAGATGAAGAAACAGGCGGAAGAATTTTTGGAAAATCTAAAATGATGGACTAAAATGATTTTGTAAAAATCGGGATGAAAAAAAGGACTTTTTAAAGGACAGGTTATTTGGATAATAGAAGGTAAGGCGTAGAAAGGAGGATTCAACGATGATTCAGTTAAAATCAAAAGATTTAGTAGCTAAATGTGTTTCACAGAACAATAAAGATTTACAGTTGAATCAATTGATTTATCCAAACATTCGGATTCCCAATAGAGGACTTGCTTATACGCTTTCGTTTAAAGATGAAAATGACGAAATGATTGTCAAGCTTAAAAAGGATATAGCTGAATACAATGCATATATCGAGAAGCTTTTTGCTATTGAAGGATTTTGGGAGCTCTTTAAGAAAAACGGATATTGCATTTCTCGAAATGAATGTTTGAATAGATTTGGGACAAACAGCACCGAGATAATTTTTTCTTTGAAGCGCTACCAATTTCAAACAGAAATATGTGTAAATGATGAATGGGCTTTTCTAAGAGAAGCAAAGTGGAAATACACAGTTATGGTCGAAGATACTATGATTGAGTTTGAAACCGAAGAAACGGATGAAGGTTATCCTAAAACAGCAAAAATCGGAAATAGAAATTATGATATCCTATGGAACTGGTGTGAGGATGAAAGAGATTTTTGCTTTTACTTTTGGAATAAAGCAGATAGTAAAGCGTGGATTGAAGTACTTGAAGACGACGAGGAACCGGTAAAAGATTATTCGAGTTTTACAGTGTATGATCAGAGTAGGGACTGTATGGATGGCCCGGATATCAATCTTATGAAGGTGTTTAAATTGCTTCAGGATATGGGATATTTATCGGTGTATTATATAAATTCGGAAACAGAAAATCCCATTTGGAAATTTAGATCTGCACCTAATGGAAAAATAGGAATGATGCTGCTCGATACAAGTTTTGAAAAGAACTCCATGGCAATGGAGAAGATAAAGCTATTGCTAAATTGTGCGGAATCGGATGTAAATGACTTTATTCTTACTGATGAAAACGGACATCAGGTTTTGTCAAAAGACAAAGGATTATATGGTGGCCACTGTAAGTTGAAGATTTATGGAAAAATGGATTGCGCTTCAGCTAACCGATATGTGGATAATGGTCAGTACGTTCAGCACAGAGTTTTCTTTAAGGATGAAGAAACGGCAATAAAGGCCGGCTATAGACCGTGTGCGAAATGTATGCCGGAAGCGTACAAAGAATGGAAAGAAAAACAAAAATAAGTTGAGAGTTAGGCAATTGCCAAAGCGATAATGCTAAGGTGATTGCCTTTTTAATTCATACAACAAAGCAAATTATGAAGCCAAGGTTCGCGGTGAAAATAGGCTGGGCTTTGTAACGGACACCTTATGATGTAGAGTAGAATTACCGAGGAAAGGTGGAGGAAAAATACGTGGGAAGATTTATTTATTGGATTAGAAGAAAGAAGAGAATTAAGGAAAAAAGGTGTGGACAGTGTTGCCTGAATTGTAGGTTTTTTAAAATGTGTAAGAATGAGTAAAATGGTCGAATACACTATTGGGCAATGAACGAAAAATCAGCTTTTATTATTAAAATGTGAAATTTCGTAGATTAAAAAATATCTTTAACTTTCCAAAGCCCAAAGCTTGAAAAAAGCGATTGCTATGTTATAATAATTACTATATAAGTTAATCCGTTGATTGAAAGATAAAGGGTGAATAACATGGCGATTTCCTATAATGGTTTATGGAAAAAATTAATTGATGAGAATTTACAAAAAAAAGATCTTGCCGAGAAACTCAACATTAGTTCGGCAACTATTGCTAAGATGGGAAAAGGTGAGGTTGTGTCAATGGAAGTGTTAGAGAGAATATGTGTGTATCTTGATTGCAATATCGGAGACATAATGAGTTTTGAAAAAAACGAGACGGAAGGAAACGTTGATAATGGTAATTAATAAGCATGGAAGTTTTTACCTTCGCAGTGGCTGGGGAACAAAAATTCTTCAGGCGGTAAAAGAAGACGCGTTAATTTTTAGTCCTAATAACGAGCAGGCGGCAGTGGACAATATTGGACTTGGTCGAGTTATGATTAAGGCTTTGAGATATTGGTCAGAGGCTATGGGACTTACTATTGAGGAAAAGACACAACAAGGAATAAAGCAAGTTCCGACGACGTTATTTTCACTAATTGAAAAGAATGACAAGTATTTTCAAAAGAGAGGCTCGTTGCTTTTACTTCATAGAAATCTGGCTCTAAATAAAGAAAATGCGACAGCATGGTATTGGCTATTTAATGAGTTTACTCAAAATGAATTTGATAAAGACGTTTTTTCTGATGGATTTCATTCATATTTGGCAGTCAATGGTATGGCTGTAAAAAAAGATGCAGTTGAGAAAGAGTTTAATTGTGTAAAAAACACGTATATTGGAGAACAGCATTTTGACATAAAGAATATTATGGATGAAGATACATATCCATTTCTTGCTCCATTAGGTCTTTTGAAGGTAAACGAAAAAAAGAAATTGGAAAAAGTGCCACTTCAAAAAGGCGATATTCCATTGGAACTGTTGCTGTTTTCAATTGCTATGGACAACTTAGAAGAGAGTACATCGGGCAAACAGGTAAGCGTAGATAAGCTTATGGAGGAACAGTGCCAGGTGGGAAGATACTTTAATATCAGATATACAAGGCTGATTGAATCCCTTCTTGAAGCAGAGAATAAAAAATATATCAATCTTAATAATAATTTTGGAAATAGATATATTGAATTTCTTGATATAGATTATTCTGATCTTCAAAGAAAATACTATTTGGACAAGGAACGATAAATATGAAATATTCTAAGCTCGTTAAACAGAGAAAACAATATAAGTACTCCGCTAATTTAAGCTTTGATATAAAGAATGCAGATAGAATAGAGGGATTTATTCCTAATGCTACTACTACAGATATTTTAAGTGAGTATTTGTATAGTATCATTGCGAAGACAAATGATGTTCATTCACGAATTCTTTACGGCTCATATGGAACGGGAAAATCGCATCTGTTAACTGTTCTATGTGCAATTTTAGGATTAGTTAATACTAACGGAAGTGCATTTGATCAATTTAAGAAATCTTTATGCAAATGCAGTCCCGAACTGGTCTCTTTTATTGAGGACTTCATAAATGATAATAAACCATTTCTAGTGGTACCAGTAAGCTCAGACTTTTCGGAATTTGATAAATGTATATCCTTTTCACTAAAACGAGAACTTGAAAAGAATGGAATCGAGGTTTGTTTTAAATCTTACTATCAGGACGCTTTGGTCTTGTTAAAGGGATGGACTAACGGTAATGAGTCAAGAGAAAGATTGTCTGAGATTTGCGAGAAAAAGGGAATTGATTGTGACGAATTAGTTACTGGATTAGAAAATTATGATCACAAAAGCGAGAAGGTATTTTCTGAGTTATTTAAGTCTATGACATACGGTGCTTCATTTGTAAGTAGTACTGGAAATCTTGCAGATAACATTTCTATGGCAAATGAGGCTATATGCGGAAAGTATCGTGGAATCGTGTTTGTTTTTGATGAATTTGGAAGGTATGTTGAGGATGAAGGAGAGAATATAAAGGTAAAAGCAATTCAAGACCTTGCAGAGTTCTGCGATCATTCTGATTATAACGATTACCTTATTCTTGTATCGCATAAGCAGCTTTCACTATACACTGATAAGATGAAGAAGGATGTTAGTGAAGAGTGGAAAAAGGTCGAGGGACGTTTCAAAGCAACATCTATAAACATAAAGTATGACCAATGTCTTTCGCTTATTTCTCATATTATTCCTAAGGCAGACTCCTGGGAAAAATTTAAAGAAAAATATGAAACCGAACTGAATGAATTATACAACCAGGCATGGGAGTTTAAAGGCTTTTTATTACCGCCGGAAGGTGGCAACCCTTTCGAAGGTGGTTATCCGCTTCATCCTATTACTTTGTATGCATTGGACCGCCTTTCTAAGCGAGTTGCACAGAACGAAAGAACTTTTTTTACATTTTTAGCAGGTGATGAAGAAAACTCTCTTTTCTCAATTTTAAGTAAACTTGATGATTCAAAATTCCATTTTGTTGGTCTTGATTCTATTTTTGATTACTTTGAAGACAATATTCGATCATTTAGGGGGAGTGATGTCTATGAAGTATATAAAAAGTATCAGTTTGCTTGCAACAAACTTTCGGCGCTCGAAAACAGCATAATAGAACAAAAGATTTTGAAAACTATGGCAGTAATGGATATTATTGCTGATATGTCTGTATTGTGTCCAGACGAGGTTTCTATTACAAATGTTATTGATGCAGATAAGGGTATTATTGAAAAGGCAATGCGAAACCTGGAAAAACTCAAAGTAATAAAATATATGCGTCAATACGGTTTCTATGATTTCTTGGATAGTAGTATTTATGATTTGGATGCAATGATAGAGGAAAAGGCGGAATCTGTGAATGAAGATATGGTAGTGAATGTACTGAATGAGGAGTTTGCGCAGTTTGTTGTTTATCCTTATGATTACAATCTTGCATATCATATAAATCGAATCTTTATTCCAAGATTTGCTTATAGGAGTGATCTTTCTAAAAAAAATATTTTGCGAGGCTTGCCGGAATATTATGATGGTGTTCTTTCATTTGTTCTTGATGACGAGAGAGGTGAAGGGCTTGAATCAATTGACGAAAATCTGGAACGTTTTGTTTTTTTAGTTAATTCAGATACGTCTGATTTGGTTCGGGAAGTGAAACGATATTTAGGGGTAAAGTATTATTTTTCGAAAAAAGATGAACTGAAGCAAGACGATCCAACTGTCGAGAAAGAACTTCAAATATACCTTGTAGAGCAATATTCTTTGGTGGCTGATTATGTTCAAAAATGGAAAACACTTAAGAACAGATATGTAGAAGTTTTTGCCCTCGGGAAAAGACAAAAAGTAGATTCAGAAATGGCTTTGTCTACAATTTTGTCTCAAGTTATGTATGAAGCGTTTCCTGACACAATCATCGTTAATAACGATTTGATTAGTAAGAATAATGTTTCCGGAGCAATAAGGCTTGCGAGAAGTAAGGCATTATCATTTATTTTTGAAGATGAAAACATATTTGAAAACTGTACACCACTATCACCGGAACATAGTATATTAAGATCTGTTTTGTCAAAGAATCATCTTGTTGATGATGAATCGGTTTCGTCGTTCAATATTTTGCCATGGGGGAAAAATGCTGGAAAAGAATCTTCGGCACCAATAAGTGAGTTACTTAATAAGTATATTCGAAAGTGGCGAAAAGCGCCTGCTAAATTAGCTGACTTATATGATGAAATGAAAAAGGCTCCTTATGGTTTAAGAGATGGATATATACCGGTTCTTATAGCGTGGGCATTAAAAGACTTTAAGAATGTTTCTCTTTATTTCCATTCAAGTGAAAAAGATTATGATGCAGATAATCTTTTAGCTGCGTTGGCCTCACCAGACGATTATACAATTTACATTTGTGAGTGGACGGAAAATCAGGAAAAATATATCTCGGAGTTGGAGAACATTTTTGCAGACAAATTGGTTCCGTCGTCAAAGAATCGTTTGAAGGATTTGTTTTCAGCGATGAATATACACTATTCATCGATATCAAAGGCAGCGCGAACAACTGATAAATTTGTATCGGACCAGACGAAAACATATAGAGACATATTAAGTTTATCATATAAAGATTACAATAAGTTTTTCTTTGAAGTGTTGATGAAGATTAATAACGATATTTTGACTTTAGGGAAAAGCATCTCATTAATACGTTCAGAGCTAGAGGGAGTAACAGAACGTCAGCTTGATATTGCAAAGAAAATTACAAGAAAAGTCTTTGATATTCCAAGTGATATGAGGATATCGGTCGGCATTCGTAAGATATATGAGATGAAATGGGAAGAAAAATCTCACAAACTTTTTGATTATCAGACTAATGCATTTTTAGAATTTATAAAAAATGCAAATGAGGCTGAGGTTGATGACGATTTCGTTCAAAGTTTATCTCGTGTTATTACAGGATTTGAGATTGAGTATTGGAATGATTCAAAAGCATCTGATTATGAAGAGGTACTTAATCGCATTTTTGCAACGGTTGAGGCCTATGAAGTGACAGAAGAATTAGCTGAAAATGAAGTTAGAATTTCTATTATGGCAGGCGGAAATGAAACAAAAACTACTCGATTTGGGTGCCAGGAATTAAGCCCTAATAGCAAGACTATGATGAATAAGATGAAAGCAACAATAGAAAATTTCGGTGGTGCTATCAGTCAAGAAGAAAAAGTACAGATATTGGTATCTCTTCTTAATGATATCATCTGATTGGAGAAATAATGGTTTTTTGGTGTGAAAAGTGTCTTGAACCTATTTTTAACTGCGAGATGCATAGCTGCCAATGTGATGGCAATATAAGGAAAATATCAGATGGCTCTATTTGTAACCCCGTTTTTTTACAAGAAAAAAAGTTGTTAGAAAAAATCGCTGATAAATGCTTTCAGGATGAAAAAATGTGGTATATGGGGTCAAGTAAATACCTTATTGATGGGAAAATAATAAAAATCCCGTACGTGGAATGGTATAAGAAAAAAAATCATCTTAAGGTCGCCTCGGAGTTGAAGAATAATATTGTCATAGAGAGGGATTATTCTCCGTATTTAGGAATGGTTCGAGCAAACCAAATGTATATTGATAGTTTGATATATGAAGCAGAGAAATATGTGAGTGATACATATAATCAATATTGTGGTGAGAATTTTTTCCCTACAGTATCCTTCTCCGGCGGAAAAGATTCTACGGTTGTGAGCCGGATAGTGAGAGATGCTTTACAGGATAATTCAATAGTTCATTTCTTTGGGGATACTACGTTGGAATTTCCTGAAACATATGATTATGTGTCAAACTTATTCAGAAAAGAGAATCCACTAATACCTATTATTCCAAGTGAGACAGAGAATGACTTCTTCAAGCTGTGCAAAGTGTTTGGACCACCAAGTCAGCATGAAAGATGGTGTTGCACAATATTTAAGACTAGCAATTTAAACAAGGAATTGGAATACCTTCCGGGGAATAGTTTATCTTTCATAGGTATTCGACATAGTGAGTCTGCTGCTAGAAAAGGGTATGAAAGAACACAGACGCATTCTAAAATATCTTCGCAGATAAATGCCATGCCAATTATTGAATGGACGGACTATGATGTATGGCTTTACATTTTATATAAGAATCTGTTGGTAAATCCATGTTACCAATATGGGTATAAGCGTGTTGGATGTTGGTGTTGTCCCAATAATTCTGATTGGTCAATGATGCTTACTGAAATCTATCATCCTGAAGCTATGGAAAAATGGAAAGAGATGATATATGACTTTGCGGAAAGAACGGGAAAAACTGACCCGGATGATTATTATGAAGAGGGAAAGTGGAAAGTAAGAAGGGGGGCAAGTGGCTTACAAGTAAAAAATGTCACGATTATGGATACTCCTTGCAATATGTCGGATCGTGCTAGAAATATAATTATCGAAAAGAGATTATCCAAAGATGTAATAGAATTCTTTAAACCCTTAGGTGACTTAAAGATTGTTGAAAAGAAAGATGCTACGTATATTTCAGTATTTGATGTGGATAAATCTGATGAATATAGAAAATGCTTTGAAATAATAATTACTTTTGGAACTAATGTTATTAAGGTTTTACCAGAAGAAAGAATCGATGTTACTAATCTTGTGAATAGAATAAAATGCCAGATGAGAAAATATCAGTTCTGCATTAGATGCTCTGCTTGCGATTCTGTCTGCCCGCATGGTGCAATAGACACCATTCATGGTGAGTATAAAATTGATGAAAACAAATGCAAACATTGCAAAAAGTGCATTGCGAAATTTTACAACGGCTGCATAATTTGCGATAAAGTATCTGGCAAGAAGGAAGAAAAATGATTTATTTCGATAATGCTGCAACAACAAAACAAAAACCGCAGGAAGTATATGATGCCTTTTTACATTATGTTCAAGATATAGGTGTCAGTCCAGGGAGAGGAAGCTATCAGCTTGGAATAGAAGCGTCAAGGATGCTTTATCAGACCAGAAAGGTTGTTTCTGAGTATTTTGGGCTAATTCGAAATTCAGGAGTAATTTTCACTAAGAATTCGACCGAAGCGATTAACCTTTTCTTCAGAGGATTTCTTTGTGAAGGAAATCATGTTGTAATTACTTGTTACGAACATAATGCAGTATTAAGACCATTGCAAACCATGAAAGAAGAAGGAATAATTGATTTTTCGATTATATCGCGAGATGATTTACTTCTTTCACCAATAGAGATATGTGATAAATATTTTCGTGACAATACAGTTCTTTTGGTTAATACATTAGCTAGCAATTTGACAGGAAGAATAATTTACAATTCTGAACTTATTAAAGAAGCGAAAAGGCGAGGAGTGCAATCCTTTGTTGATTCTTCTCAAGGTGCGGGGAAAATACAAATCAACATGTCAGAAGGACAGATTGATTATCTTGCTTTTACCGGTCACAAAGATTTGATGGCTTTACCCGGTGTAGGTGGCTTATGCTGCTTAGAAAAGCCGAAATGGAAGCCGTTGTTGCAGGGAGGAACGGGAGTTTTAGGTGATTCATATACCAATCCCAAAGTGTTTCCTGAAGGATATGAAGCCGGAACGCTGAATATGCCTGCAATATGGTCGCTACATGCTTCGCTTACTAAAATGCTTGATTGTAGAAATCTGATTTATCAAAAAGAGCAAGAATTAAAAGATTATATGATGAAGAAACTTTCGGAAGATGAAAGAATTGTTTTGTATGATTCTGAGTTTGATAGAATTGGGACATTTGGAATTAATCTTTGTGGGATTAAATCAAATGACTTAGTTAAATATTTGGATGAGAACGAAATATGCGTTAGAGGTGGTATTCATTGTGCTATTTTAGCACATGAAGCATTGGGAACTGTAAAGGATGGTGTTGTCAGAGTTAGTTTGGGATTATTCAATACTAAGGAAGAAATTGATACGTTTTCCAATATTCTGAAGGGGTGCAAATAGTATGCATATTGTTTTTTTTAGTACTAGTGACGTTTTTGATGCAGAGGAACGTTTAAAACAAGCAAATGTTCAATGCAGTATTGTTCCGACTCCAGTGACAGACAAAGCATATTGTGGGGTCTGTATTTCGACTGAGGATAAATCTGCCTTGATACTATTATCCGATATGGAAGGAAAAGTTGTTGAATAAGGAGGAGCTATTTTGTCATTTAGGGAACTATCGCTTTTGAAGCATTATAAAACATATAAGAACAATATAGTAAAAGAGTTTTATACGCCAGTGCTCTCGGAGGCGGTCTTATATCAGCGATCTGTAGGTTTTTTTTCATCCACTGCTTTGATTGAATTGACAAATGGGTTAGCTGCTTTAGCTAAGAATGGTGGAAAGATTCAGTTTATTGTTTCACCATACTTAAGCAAAGAAGATATTGAGGCAATAGAAAAGGGCTATGAAAGAAAGAAGATAATAGAGAATGCTCTTTTACGTGAGTACAAAGAACCGGAAAACTATTTTCAGGAAGAAAGATTAAATTTATTGGCTCATTTAATAGAAAGTGGAACTTTGGAATTGAAGGTCGCATTTACACCTCCAGAAAAGAGTTCTGGCATGTACCATGAAAAGGTAGGGATAGTTGAAGACGAAAATGGAAACAAAATAGTGTTTACGGGTTCACTTAATGAAACTATAAATGCCTTTTATAATAATTATGAGTCAATTGTGGTTTTTACATCCTGGGAAGAATCACATCAATACGCAGAGGAAATGCAAGATGAATTTGAAAGCCTCTGGGCGGGAAGAGATGATTCTTTGGAAGTCATTGAATTTCCGGATGTAGTTAAAGAAAAGATTAAGATTAATAAAAAAGAATCCGTTGATTTTGAAAAACTAGAAACTGAGGATTTGAAACGTGCTGAAGAAATAGATATTCCTAAAGGATTTCCACATATTCCAAAAGGCTTCAAGTCCAGAGAGTATCAGAATGATGCAGTTGAAGCTTGGCGAAAACAGTTATATCGAGGAATTTTTGATATGGCTACAGGAACGGGAAAAACATACACAGGATTAATGGCTATAACAAAGTTATATGAAGAGAAAAAACGATTGGCCATAATAATTGTATGCCCATATCAGCATTTGGTAGAACAGTGGGTTGAAGATATTGAATATTTTAATATGACTCCGATAGTAGGATATTCTGCTTCAAAGCAAAAAAAATGGAAACAACGACTTGAAGATGATATTTACGATTTCGGGTTAGGAATAATTGATACATTTTGTTTTGTTACAACTAACGCGACATATTCATCAGCGTTTGTTACAGAACAAATGAATCATCTTGGAAAGGATACATTGTTAGTTGTTGATGAAGCTCACAACTTTGGCTCCCCGGGACTTATGAAACGGTTGTATCCAACAGTTGAATACAGATTGGCTCTGTCGGCTACGTTGGATCGCCATGGGGATCCAGAGGGAACAAAGGCTTTATACGACTATTTTGGTGAGAAGTGTATTGAGTACGATTTGAAACGAGCAATTGATGAACACAAGCTTACACCGTACTATTATTATCCAATTCTTGTATATTTGGATGAAGATGAACTGTCAAGGTATCATGACATTTCATATAAGGCTTCTAGAGAGTGTCATGTTGACAAACACGGTAAAGTGAAAATAACAGAACAAGGGAAAATGCTCTTGCTTGAAAGGTCACGTGTTGTCGCAGGTGCAAAGAGTAAGATAGAAAAATTAAAGGAACTTATGGTGAAGTACAAGGATGATACACATATTCTTATTTACTGTGGTGCTACGCGAATTCAGGATTTTTCAAAAGATCAATCTGAAATGGATGAAGAAGGTGAACGACAAATCGTTGCAGTTTCTAAGCTTTTAGGTAACGAACTTGGAATGAAGGTCACGCATTTTACTTCAAATGAGTCGGCAGAGGAACGAGAAGTTATTAAGCGTGAGTTTGCTACTGCTGATCCGTATCAAGCTATTGTAGCAATTAAATGTTTGGATGAAGGAGTGAACATTCCAAGTATTCGAACTGCATTTATTTTAGCAAGTACAACTAATCCGAAAGAGTATATTCAGAGACGAGGAAGAGTATTGAGACTTGCAAATAATAAACCATTTGCAGTTATTTATGATTTTGTTACGTTAGCAAAGCCACTGGATGACGTTGATTCATTTGGATTTGATTATAATTGCGAGAGAGCTTTAGCAAAGCGTGAATTTGCGAGAATTAAAGAATTTGGTTCGATAGCATTAAACGAGAGAGATTCGGATGAATTAATATGTGATTTGCAGGAAGCGTATGACATTACAGAAGAAGAATTGGAGGTACAAGATGGAACAGAATTTGGATCAGAAATTGGATGAGAATAAGGTTAATGTTATTAAGTATCGGATTCTTGAAATGGAAACTGATAATGTAGTCAAGAAGGAGTCAAATCCTGCAATGGAGGATAAGATTAAGAAGATGATTATTACGGAGGTTGATAAGCGATGATTCTGAAACGGTTAGAGATGAATAATTTCAGACAGTATATCGGAGATCAAACGGTCGAATTTTCAACAGATCCTGAAAAGAATGTTACTGTTCTTATTGGTGTTAATACGTCTGGAAAAACCACGATTGTAAGGGCTTTTGAGTGGTGTCTTTATAGCAAAAATGGATTTGAAGATCAAGTTCTGTTAAATAGTGAGGTCCGTCAAAGAATGAATGTTGGAGACGTTCAGGAAACGTATGTGGCTGTTACGTTTATTCATGATGATAGAACATATACGATTAAGCGATCGGTCAAATATGTATGTAATGAACGCTATAAGGATGGTGAAAAAATCGTTGTAAATTTGAACAAGAAGCCGGAAGAAACGGTTTCACTTGAATATCTTCAAGCTGATGGACAAACTAAAACACCGATTGATCGATCGAATATTGCTGAATCAATGGACAGGGTTCTTCCTAAGGATTTGTCTGATTATTTCTTCTTTGGTGGAGAGCGTATTTCTGGAATAGCAAACCGAGCCGATTTAACAAAAGCAGTTCGAGGACTTATGAGGCTTGATGTATTAGAAAATGCAAGTACTCATTTGAAGTCAGTTGTTAAAGTTTTTGAAAATGATATTGATACCACTGGAGATATTAATGCACAAAGAGCAAAAGATGCATTGGAAACATATAATATTAGGCTTTCTGAACTCAAAAATGAATTAAGTAATTATGATAAAGAAATGTCATATTGGCAACAACAAGAAATTGAACGAAATGCGGAATTGGCAAAGAGTAATATAGAACAGGTAAAGAAAGCCAAAGAAGACCGAGATAGGATTCAAAGTGCACTTGAGTCGGAAAAACGTAGACTAATTGCAAAAAGAGATGAAATGGTACGTGCATTCAATTATAGACCATATGCGTTCTTTGGGCTACCGGCCATTCAAAAATCTTTGGAATTCCTTGAAAAGGCTAACGAAAAGGCGGGAGGAGTTAAGGAAAGTATCCCGGCGATGGAACAAGATGCGGTTGACTTTTTGATTCATAGAGGTTTTTGCATATGTGGCACCAGACTGGATCAAGGAACAATAGCATATCAAAAAGTGATGGAAGAGCGGCGCGTTTTGCCTCCAGAACACGTAGGTGATGCCGTAAGACAGTATAAAGATAAGTCTGAAGGCTATTTAGCCGGAACAGAAGACTATGCAGGAAAAATAGAGCAGCTTTTTAAGGAATATCGACTGATTAAACGTGAGATTGTTCGACTAGAAAATGAAAAAGAAGCGCAAGGGCAATTAATCATTGATGATACCGATGCAAAAGAGATTGAGACAAAGCGTCGAAATGCTCATACTAAATACCTTGAGGCGAAACAAGATTATGATTCATGTTCTAGAAAAATAGGAGAGTGCGAATCAAATATAACTAATTGCGAACAGACAATAAAGAAATATGCTAAGAGTAGTGCCAAAAATGAACGCACGGCGCGCCTAATAGCTTATTCACAAGCAGTTTTGTCATGGTTACTTGAAACCTATAAGGGTAAAGAGGAAATTGTACGTACAGAACTTGAAAAGCGAGTAAATGAGAACTTTTCAAAAATGTATCATGGTGTTCGTTCAATTGAAATTGATGAGAAGTACCGTGTAAAATATTCTGACATTACAACAGAAGAATCAGACGGATTAAAAGCAGTTAAAAGCTTTGCATTTATCGCCAGCTTGGTTTCTATGGCGAAGGATAAGATTCTTGATGATTCAGAAATTAAGCTTGGGCAAGTTTATCCGTTAGTTATGGATGCACCTTTTTCAAATGTCGATGAAATACATATTGATAATATTTGTAAGATTCTGCCTATGACAGCGAATCAGGTTGTTATGGCTGTAATGCAGAAAGACTGGGAGTATGCAGCGAAGAATCTGCAAAGGTATGTTGGAAAGAGCTATTCTATCGAAAAGGATAGAGATAGTGAGGGTAATGAAATTGATACGTCGACACATATTAAGTAAAAGGAGAACAGGCTATGTTTGATAAGGATTTTAAGATTACAGGAAGACATGCGAATTACTGGAAAGATTTGTGTGAACTGGCTGGAAATGTACCTGATAGAGAAGCACATAATAACTTCAAGATTTTTAGCGCATACATAGATGCTTATGTTCTTTGCCCTTTGATAGGATATCAGTATAATCGCAAGGGTGTTCTTGATACGTCGGAAGATGGAAATGCAGGTATGTTGGCTGAAGTGTTTGGAAAAAGAAGAGCCGAGTTAAAATATGTATACCAGATTCTGATGCTGATTGATGAAGAATCGGAACCCGACGAAGATAAGCGCCTATTTCGTGCATTCAAATTTTCAGAAGAAACAGAAGACGATAAGAAGTTGATTGAAGCCAATATGAAGGTTTTTAATGCGTATTTTTTAGGCGGTCTTGAAGTGCTTCATGAACAATTTGTTGAGCAATGCCATGATGAAGACGACTATTTAAAAGCAATGAACGATTTTGTAAAGCATTTTAGTGATGAGCAGGATGGAGAAGCTATTAAGGCCGGAATTGATAAAATACTAAATAACTAGTGGATGAATTATTATGGTTGAAGATGAAGTATACGGAGAAGATATTCTTGCTGTTGTTGAAGATTTGGTTGCAAACAATGATTTGAAATATGTTCATCGTTTTTTGAGTGAAATTGGTCTTGTATCTGAAAGTGAGATATATGAGCAACATCAATTTAGACGTTTTGTATTCGTTGAATGTGACAATGACGAAATATATAGTCAAGAAGAGCGACAGGTTATTAATTCCATTAACGATTTATGGATTTTCCCTGATCATTTTCTACGGACTCAAAAAAGTCGAATTGCTTGCAGAATGTTCTATATTAATTTGGAACAAGTGTCAAATTATCTTTATACGGCAGTAGCTGTAATGAAAATAGTGAATAAAGCATCGAATTGTTTCAACATGTTTCTTTTTCGCTTGCCAGAGGGTTTTTCTTTTGGTGCAAAGAAATATGATAATGATTCTGATGACGATTGTACAATGTCTTTTCCGCCGTTATTTTCAACAATTTCAGAGGAGCTTTTTTGGATTCAACCGTCCGCAAACTTTATTGATTTTTACCTTCAGTATATTGCTATTATCGAAAAAAGACCATATGAGGAATGGGACGATTACGAGAATAAGCTAGCAAGAAAAAGAGGATATCAAAATTCTTATATTGAGGCTATTAGAGAAATAGGCCATATACTTAATGAAGAAGTGGAAAACGAAGTTACACGATATATTTCTTCGTTCAATGAAATTCCGGATGATGCTGCTCAAGAATTCAAAGAATCATTAACTGCGTTTGTTCATAGTTTGAAATTTGAAAAGCATGAATCGGTAAATACACTTGAAATGTTGTTTGACGCGGAAGAAGTAGAACGATTATCTATTGAGGCCTATAACAAGACTATTATAACAAATAGTAATGAAAATACTTCAGAAGATAAGAAAATACATGATTTGGTTTCAGAATGCAATGACAACCCTGAAGAGTTAATTAAGAAACTTAAAAAGATGAGAGGATTGTAAAATGAGCGGGTATCAATTGTCGGAAGGTAAGTATGTAGATAATGTGCTTGATGATAACAGATTATGGGACGCTTTTGACTGGCTATTTTGCAATAAAGCAATTAATAATTCGAGTTATAAATTTTTATTTTTAAAAGCCCTAATGGATTTGATTTGTCAAGGGAAGACTAGATTGTCTATTTTAGAAGTCTTTTCACGATTTACTCAGATTTCATGGAACCTTGTGCTAAAGTATGAAATAAATCAAGCACATAGAGCGAAAGGGAAAAAAGGTTCTTTGTTGGAACAGGATTTATTTGATTTTTTGGAATTGGACCTGAACAATGAGTTTGTTGAATACTGTGATTTGACGGATAGTCAAAGAAAAAAGATTGATCATAAGATTTTTAAGGATTGTAGAACTTATGTTATTGGTGCTCTCTATGATGATACGCATAGATATTTCTATTCTTTTTCCAAAAAGACAAATCTTCTTGAAATTAATCCACAAATGGCTGATTTTGTTAAAAAGAATGCGGGTATGCTTAATAATTTGAATTATTATAAATGGGCTTCTTTTTATGAAAAGGTTAATTCGCCGGAGAAGGTTAATCAACTCAGTGGGTTTATTGATTTGTCGTTTAGGCGTGAGGACGAGTCTATATTCAGAACCTTGTTAGCGCAGGAATTCGAACGAGAAAAAACAGATATAAAGATTAATACATTGGAATTATTGTTTGGTGCACCGGAAGACAATAGAAATGTTGAAAAGGAAGAAACTGAAGTAAATAATTCTGATGTGGAAAATATACTGTTTTCGGATTATGAATCAATGAAGATATTTATTCAAGATCCCATAAAATTAATTAAGACTTTAAAGGAGAAACGCGGAATAGTATAGCGTTGAAAATGTGAATGTCATCAGATTGGAAAACTCTATTATTTGAGCAATTGTGCAAGGATATTCCACCAAGTCGTGCCCAAAAAGTATGTGAAGCTCTTGAAGAATTTGAAAAATATATGAAGTGTTCGCTAAGGATGCAGGCAGGGTTTGATGAGTATTTGTCAGATGCAGATATTCGAAGAATAATTTCTATTATAGAAGTGAATCCGGAATATAGGGAAAGATTTCATGGCAGGAGACAAATTGTGCGTTGTGGATTGTTAAGAATCCCGTCTATATATAATAAGTCAATTTCTGATGTTTTTCCGATTAGCAATCCGGAATACATGGAGAAGAATACATTTGTTCCGGAAAACATACCTATAGTAAAGAATGATGAGCTATTTACAGAAAGCGAAACGAAGGCCGAAGATACCCAGAATAACCAATTGACGGAAAACAGGCTTGATATAAAAATCAGCGAATTTTCAGAAGAACCACCTGTTGAGAAGATTTCGTTTATGAGGATGTTTGGACGGGTAAAAGGTTGCGGTGTAACTAAGGAAGGATTATTGGAATATCTTATATCTGAATTAGGTGTAATTGCAGATATAAGGACAATAACGGAAAAGGGGTTTGAACATGGGTTGGAGTATCGATATGCTGATGATAAAAAGGCAAAATGGCCTGTTTATAGTGAAGAAATTCAAAAAAATGTTGAAAAAAACTTAAATAATATTAATAACAGATATTGTGTTTGTGAAGCAGAACTACAAAAGAAAGAATGCAATGTGAATGAACATTGCATGGATGAAGATAGGCAGAAAAAGCAGGACTTTCTACAAAACGTGACGCGGAAATTGTATGATGTTTTGGAAAGGTATCCGGATATGGGACTATTTATTGAGCAAATTCAAGAACTAGGGGAGCTGGAGGGTATTGATGATAGTATATTGAAAGATATTCTTTCTAAAGTAACGTGGTGTCGGGTGAAAAAGAAGCGCTATTATTTTATTGAAAGGGCACTTTATTCTGAGATAGAAGTAAGTGAGAAGATGTATGAACAAACGGAACAATATGTCTCTAATGATGTATTGGACGAAGAGACTTGCATGAAACTTCGAGATCCGGAGGCCTTAATAAAAGAATTGAAGAAAAGAAAAGGTATATAACAAATTAAAGAAGATTTCATATTATTGCAACGAAACAAAAATAGTATTCATAAGATTAGTGAGGACATAAAAATGAGATTGTTAGATACTGCGGAGATAAAAGATATTCAGTCACTTGCTTCAAGCGGAAACGAGTTGAACATTCGAGTTAATTTTTATCAGAGACCATATAGATGGACTGCGAAGAAAGTGACAGATTTGTTTGAAGATTATAGGGAAAACAGGGTTTCTGCATTGGCAGGCGGTAATAGTTTTGAATATTTTCTTGGAGCCGTAGTGCTTGTTGACGAAAGAAATCAACAAGAAAGAGATGCAGGAAGAGTATGGAAATATCAAGTAGTAGATGGTCAACAGCGTTTTACGACATTGTTCCTTTTTAATTATATTAAATATATGCTGTTAATAAAAAAGGTAGACGAAGCTGCTCAGCGCAATAAATCTAGAGATTTTAATGCAGGACTGGAGGCGATGGAGAACTGTTATAAGGGATTTATTGGACATAATAATGTAAGCATTATAGAACAGGCCAATCGAAATTTGTCAAATGCATTTGATACAGCAAATCAAAATAGGGTAGCTATTGATATTAATGACTTAAATCAGTGGAGACAACAGGTTGGATGGATTGCTAACCCCGACATTTCATCCCCAAGTTATTATGAAGATTGTAAGTGTGCAATGCAGTCATTTATTCAAAATGAGAATATATGTATTAGTTATGAAAATAATGCATTTAATGATTGTCTCAGAAAAGCACTTACTCAAATAGTTATTAAGTTTTCAGATGCAAGTGACGCAGCATTTTGTGAGGAACCAATAGAAGAGTATGATGAAAACGATGAGACAAGTGTTGAATTCCCTTATGTGATTCGTGCTTACGGAATCTTTGACCAAATCAAGAAGCTTTCAAGGGAAATTAATCCGACAATAAATGCACCATATGAAAAATTGTGTTCGTATATAACTCTTATAGATGAGATGTTGCAATATATTAAATTGTGTATGATTGTTACCTCGGATGAAGATGACGCATATAAGCTTTTTGAAACTTTGAACGATAGATCAGAGTCTGTAAATGACTTGGAACTGTTGAAAAATTATTTTTTCAAGACTTATACGGAAACCTCTGGTGAACCCCAAATTGCTATTAATAATAATATATCTTCGCTTGATACTCGGTGGAGAAATATATTCTTTAAGTATGATGAATTAGAACCAGAAATATTTGAGTATATGACTGTATTTTTTACTGGAAATACCGGGAAGAATACTAATGAAAGGAAAAGGAAACTAATAAAAGGCTATCTTGCAGGGTATAATTCGGGAAATAGATATACATACAACAAAATAGCACAGGATTTTACATACATGGAATATATCCAGGCTATAATCTTAAGGATTCATAGAATGAATATGACAACTTGTCGTAAAAGTGATGAGGATGCACAGATGTCATTATACATTGAAAATGACTCGTTATCATCTGTCGTCAAGAGAGCTTTGGGATTAGCTATGAATATGCCATATCCAGTTGTTGTTGCATCTATTATTTGTGATATTATTCATAATTTTATAATAAATGGACAGCAGATGCCTAATTTCGATGCTTATTTGAATTGTGTATTTGATGAAGTTAATTGTAAAACTTATTATCCTGGATTATGGAAAGATGCATGTGTATTGTGGAAGGTTATTATTTTGTCACGTAATTTTGAAAGCCCTAAACTGCTTTCAGATGTACTGGCAGCATCGTGTAATATTAATCAGCTTGGTAATGGACGACCTATTCAAAAGCAGTTAATTCAGTTTGATGCTAATATTTTGGAGGAAGATACAGTTGTCCAAGAGTTTGATGAGTGGATTAATGAATGGAAGTTTTCTGATAGCAATGGAAAGATTAAAATAAAGAATCTTTTTATGCACCTGTTTTTAAAATATGATTGGGATTCAACAACTGATCAACTTCAACTGTGTCAAAACATTGTGCGTACCTATCAAACAAATGCGATTAAGCAAGATTTAGATCATATGGATGCACGTTACGTGGATAGGCAGAATGAAACAAGATATTTTCACTATAATTTGTCTGATCGGACGTATTACACCAATTCTCTAGGAAACATGATGCCATTACCAGTTGCAATAAATAGGGGAAAACATAATACGCCAATGGATGATACAATAGCTGCGTTTTCTACTGAGAATTTAAATGGCTGGATTTTTGATATGGTTGTAGGGGAGTTTAACAACAATAATGTAGTGGTTAACGGTCACAATATTCCGAACGAAAACTTCTTTATTCAAAGAAAGAATCGATTGGCTGAATATTTTAAGCGTGTTGTAAAGAACCAGAAGTTTACTCCTTCATCAAGAATATAGTAATGGTAAAGAACACTCTGCCTATATATTAGACAGAGTGTTCATCGAAGGACGGATGTTTGTGTGATAGATTTCTCTATATTAAAAATATTTGATAAATGCGAAAAAAGGATTATATTAGGAAAATTCAAGAAATGGATAATGAGGAATTTGAGAAAATAGAGTATGTTTTGTCAAAGATACTGTGAGGTGAATTTGCGGAATGAGATTAATTGAGTGTGGAATATCAGGATCAAATGAGATTCCTAACTGGATGGTTAAAGAAAAAAGAGAATATTGATGTATTTGATAAGGCTATTAAGTACAACATTATCGGAAAGTAAGTATATATTAATCGAGGGGATAACTTGGACAATATTAGCATAATAGAAAAGAACATTAAGAATATCGATGCAAAGATATGTGGTATTATTGATGACTATAAAATTTTGCAAGACCAGCAAAAGGTGGCCGATTACGCAATTCAGTTTTTAAGAACTTTCATAGAGCATATTGCCGCTAGAATATATGCCTATGAAAATCCGGATAAGTCTGTTCCAATCAGGGGAATGGAATGGTATAAGATTTACATTAATGCGCTAAAACAAAAAAATGATTATTGCTATATAGTACGGTTACATGAGTCGTTGCAGATAACAACATCGCATTATGTACCGGAAGAAGACGGTGCTGTTCGATTAATGGAGGGTTTTCTTCCTAAATTATATCAACTGCGGTGCCAGATGAAGAACATGTTTGGCTTGGAATTGCTTGCTAATCTTGAAGCATATCCGCAAAATAGAATATCAGAGTTTGACCCGTTTTATGAAAGAATTTATGAATCAATAAAAGGGGTAGATGTTGGGTCACATATAGACCATACAAATTATCGCTATTATATTTTGAGGAAAAGTTATCGGATTATTAATGGAAATGTATTTTTTGAATATGTGTTGTCTTATGCCCAAGATAATCTATCGAAGTTTGATAGATTTGTTGCATATTCTCTTTACGACATTCCAACTTACTATGCTATTCAATGTGATTATGTTTATGCGAAAATTGATTTTTGTGGAGTTGATATAGATATACAGTGTATTACAACTTGGAATACTTCAATTAGACCTTGCGAATTAGAGAAGTTAATAGCTCTTGCAGGTATAGATATGGATGTTAGATCAGATAGTTCTTTTTATTCACCATTAATGAGATTTATTAGCCGAACTGGCATGAATTTGCTTGATATTTTGTTGGGAGACGAGGTAGATTATGACTACTATTTGTGTCAAACTGAAATGAACAAGAAAAAGGAACTAAAGGAAGCTTTTGATTTTTTCAGGGAGGTTATTCTTTCTAAAAAGCCGGGATACAATGTATTGCGTTATATGCTCGCTTACTTAAAAAATGATGTTATTAGAGATCAATTGTCAGAAAGACAGAATAATAGGGCGTCGTATCTATATATTAAAAATGAAGCGCTTCCGTTTGACGATATGCCATTTGCTTCAGATTTATTCAACCACATCGTTCCTAGAGCAAGATTGTATGGATGTATGGATATATCTGATATTAAGCCTCAGCTTATCGTGGCTGATGTAAATCAAGAAGCATATAATGGCAATATGTTATATGTGCCTGTTGAAGAAGAAAAAATGGAGTATTATGCAGAAGAAATAGAGATTTTCAATCACAAACTTCATAATAGTAACAGGCAACAATTAAGAAAAATAAATCCATACCATAATCATCTTTACGTCGAGAGTTACTATGAGTCCACGAAAGCTGTTATTGAAAAACTACAAACATTTACTCAGTCTGGTTTTGATGAATATACAGAATTAATTTCGGATCATTTAGATTATTTGACTTCAATAGATGACGACACAAAAAGGAAGATCGTGATTGATATCTTTAAGAATTCATGCCTTGGAATGATTTATGGTGCAGCAGGAACGGGAAAGACAAGAATAGCTGAATATATATCAAAGCTTTTCGAAGGAAAACAGATTTTGATGTTAGCTAACACTAATGCAGCTGTAAACAATTTAAAGCGCCGTATTGAAGTATATAATGATTGTCAAACAATATATGATTACTTGAAAAATGGATATTTTTGGAAAGAATATGACCTTGTAATAGTGGATGAGTGTAGTACAGTAAGCAATGAAGATATCTTGAATTTATTTGAGAAGTGCAAGGCAAAGACTTTTTTACTCATAGGTGATATATATCAAATCGAATCAATCAAATTTGGTAATTGGTTTAATTTTGCTAGATATTTTATTGAACGAAAATCGGTATATGAACTGTTTACTCCGTACAGAGCAAGGGACAAGCAAGTCTTGCTTGATATGTGGAAATATGTGAGAGAGTTCGATTCCCATATGTTTGAGAGATTGCAAGCGAATGGGTTTGTATCAACATTAAACGACTCTGTTTTTGATGAGAATGATGATGAGGTTATTCTTTGCTTGGGGTACGATGGCGTATATGGGATTAATAACATTAATCGGTATATGCAGAAGAAAAATCCTTCTGCGGCAGTACGGTGGGGGAATTGGTCATATAAGGCTGGAGACAAGATTCTTTTTAATGAGAGCAGACGATTTGGAAATGTTTTGTACAATAACCTAAAAGGGAAGATTTTGGCAATTGATAAGAAAGCAGATGAAATCACTTTTCAAATATTAGTAGATAGGGTTATTACGAAAAGCGAAGCTGTGCTTAACGATATTAAGCTTATTGAATGTGATGAAAAGAATAAGTCGATTGTTGAATTCAGTGTAAAAAAGCGAGTTGAGCGTGACAAGGATGATGATCATTCCAATGAGATAGTCCCGTTTCAAATCGCATATGCAATATCGATACATAAGGCACAGGGGTTGGAATATCAGTCTGTAAAGGTGATAATTACTGAAGATATTGATGAACGAATATCGCATAATATATTTTATACTGCTATCACAAGGACGACTGACAAACTCAAAATATATATGAGCAAAGATACTCAGAATAAGCTTGCGGGTAGGTTTGTTGAGGGTAATGTCGGGCTAAAGCAAGCTCAGTTATTTGCGGGGCATGCGAAATTGAAACTGAAGAATAAACTTTCAGAGAAGTAAGCAAGAATGAAAAAATCATTACATACATGACTGAAGGAAGGATGAATACTATGGTAACAGAGCTTGCACTCGGCGAACTTACAGACTTAGTAGTAGATGCGGCCGGTAAGGTTCTTAATATATCAAAGTCAGATTACGAGTGGAAAAAAATATTTGTTAATGCTGGAAAGTTTTTTGCTGATTATGAAAATGATGCAGATGCAATATTTGATGATTTGGCAGCGGCATTGTCTCCGTCGAATATGAAATTGTTTGCAGATAGTCTAAAATCTGAAAATGGATATGAGCTCAGAGACAAGTTATTCTTGTATATCGTAAACTTATTACATAAGTATGAAATACCGGAAGACATTGTTCAGTCATACGCAACAGGAATAACATATACAATTTTAAATGAGATAAGCGTTGTTGCACCTGAAAAATATGATCGCTATTTTTTGAACGATTGGAGAGAAGAAGATAAGGAATATCTTGAACGAATTGCTTCAAAGATAGAAAAAATGAATCTGTCTTTGGCGGAATTCAGTACAAGACAAGTAAAAGTTTTTTCTGCGAATGAAAAAGACATTGAACTTAAGAGAAAAACCATAAACCCACAGATAGGCATTGATTTTTTTGAAATTGATGATGATTCCTTCAAATCTTCATTTTCGGAACAGTTACAGAACAAGAAGATTTGTGTAAGGGGACGCTCAGTTGAAGAATCTATTTACTGTATTTTAAATGAGCTTTGGAGAATACGAGATCCAAGAGCTGTTTTTGTAGTGCAAAGTTGTGAAGATTGGGAAAGATTGACAAAAATTGAACAGAGCGGGAATATCTATATCCCTAATTTCATTGCGGATGAAATTGTGCCCATAGAGAATAATACCAATATTTTCATATTTACGGAAGACATTCCGGTATTTTCAAATGAGGTGATTGATCTTAGACCGCGTACTTATGCAACAATTGTTAATTGTTTGAAAAGAGCGGGAATGGATTTGCAGCAAGCTAATAAACTGGTTGAAGAAACGCATGGCTTGTTTGTTGCAATGAAAAAGAAATTGTTTAATGGTCAGATAATGAAACAACCTGAATGGAGAACCAAACTAGATGCCAATATTATTAAAACTTGTTTGCTGTTAGGACAGTGGACGGAGTGCGATGGAGATAAGCTTATTATTGAAAGTTTATCTGGAATTTCGTATGCAGATTTTCTTAATAAGTTGCTTCCATTTTGCACAGGGGAAGATCCATTAGTTCATATTGTGAAGCGAAGAGATACGAGGACTTTTTATTTGTCAAGTGTTGAAAATACTTGGGAATATTTTCAAGTGTCTGTTTATGATGAAGAGTGGAGCAGGTTTGAGAACTTATTCTTTGAGGTAATCAATGAGAATGAAAAAATCTATACTTATGATCATAAAAGCCTATTGGCAGCACGACTTAAAGGCGAACAATTGTTTTTTTGGTCTTCTACAATTCGAAAAGGCATGTTAAGGACGCTTTTGATTAAAGCGGGCTATAAAAATCATGAAGAATGTCAAGAAATCCTTGACAGTATTGTTCAGAAAATTTTTGAGAATGTGGATACAGCTGAAAAATGGAAATATATTTCGGAGTTCTTTATAGAATTGAGTGAGATTTCGCCTCGAATTATCTTAAATAGACTTAATGAAGAATTGAATAATTCTACCGGGCTTATTTATTTATTTGAAAATCAGGACGCCGATTTTATTATGGGGAAAAACCACTATATCAATATTTTATTTGGTGTAGATGAGTTCCTTTTGCAAAGAGAGTATGTAGAAACTGCTTTTTCCTGGTTGTTGAGGTTGGATAATTTAGGTTTTACTTATCAATCTAACAGCCCTGCTGATGCATTTTC
The DNA here is from genome assembly GCA_024401435.1 of Paludibacteraceae bacterium. GTDB lineage: Bacteria > Bacteroidota > Bacteroidia > Bacteroidales > Paludibacteraceae > UBA1181. The sequence continues at coordinate 27,875 of JAKSLB010000035.1, forward strand.
GAAAGTGTTATGTGCATGGTACAATTTTTCTGCTATCCAAGAAACTACTGGAAAAATAAGGTTGGCCAAAAGCGCATTTGAAATTGACAAAAATGCTTGGAAAATAATATACAGTAATTTGCCAGAAAACAATCAAACAATAATGGGAACAATACATGCACCGTTGTATAGACCGTGTGTACAAAGTGTTTCAACAACTACAGATGAGGTTATTAAGACCACTGCCGGATATTTAGATTTATTACTTGCTCATACTGAATGTAATTCAGAAAGGTGGAAACAGCTTATTAAATATTCAGATGATGTTGCCAAAGAAACAAGAGAAAGAATTATAAGTAGTTTTTTGGCTGAATCTGGGAAGCTGGATGACACAGCGAAATTAATAGTTAAAAATTCAATAAGAAAACTAATAAACAGACACAGATATTTTGCTTCAGCTTCTTGGGCTCTACCCGAGTCAGAAGTATTGGCATATGAGAAACTATTGGATTTGATTAGTTTTTCAGAACCAGAATATGAGTATGTGTATCTGTTTTGGCCAAGCCATGAGAGTCCCCTTTTATATCCAATTCCGTATGATGTGGATGATAAGAGGAAAACGAATGATAGTGCCATTGATAAGCTATTGTCAGAAAAGATGATTGAATTCAGGGACAATAAGTATAGCATCGCTTTATTGACGCGTTTATGTTCAAATATGGAGAATTCCTCATTGGGAAAATCATTAGCGAAATATTGGAACGGTTCAAAATTTGATATTGATGTATTTACCACCCTTTTAACCGAACAGAAATCTGCATATTTCGCATTAGATTACTATGCTGGATTTGGAACACAGATAACGGACTTATTTTGTGATGTAATGGATGTAGTGCTGAAGCTAGGGCTAGGTGAGAATGTTATAAATGGAATATATCGTGTTGAAGCATGGGGAAGCAATGCTATTCCGAAAATTGCAGAGGCTGATAGCAAACTAAAACGTGAGTTTTGGAACTTTAATTATGTCCGTGTTGGGGGTAATCCTAGATGGGCTCTAGAAGAATGTAAAGAATATGGTACATTAAATAGTTTTTTGCATCTTCTATTCTATACACACCAGAATAGCCCTATTCCAGTTGAGGAATTATTTGAGTATTTTGATGGGATTGAAAACTTAAGAAGAAATTCTAATGGCGGTGATTTTCAGTATTATGTCGAGGAGCTGATTAGGCCTTTGCAAGAATCGTATATTGATGACACGGAGAAATGTGTGAGAATTGCAACTATTGAAATGATTTTTTTCCATTTTTTGGAGTGGGAAAATATGAAATGTTTTAAAGCATCCATTAATAGAAATCCTAAAGTGTATGCTGATTTGCTTCATTTGATTTTTAGAAGGGATCATGAAAGTGTAAGTGAACATTCCGATGAAGAAAGCAAACAAATCAGTGAATTATTTAGTCTGTATCAAAAGGCGGAATTTTGTCCTTCAGAATTTGATGGTAAAGTAAATGATGGTGATCTTGAGGCATGGATTCTTCAATTTAAAAGTATGCTTGAAGAGAATGATCAGGCAAGCTTGTTTGGAATGTCGATAGGCAGGTTATTTGCTTTCTCTCCAGTTGGTGAAGATGAACATATGCCTTGCGAAGCTGTTCGAAACATGATTGAAAAATATGCAGATGATAGTATGAAGCGAGAATTCAGGTCGACTACTTATAATCGAAGAGGTATTTATAGTCCGTCTGCAGGGAAAGAGGAACGCAATCTAGCCGAAAAGTTTCAATCAAATGCAGAATATATGACTTCATGCGGTAATTTAGTTACTGCGGATATATATTATGGACTTGCACGTATGTATTTTTCAGAATCTGCGACTGAAAGAGAGGATGCGGAAAATGGCAGATTCTAACAAACGATTTAGCGGCAAGTATGGAACTTATGCTTTAATTGATAAAATTGGGAGCGGTGGAAATGGAGAAGTCTATAATGTTGATATAGAAAACAAAACATCAGATATCCCAATTGCTGAAGAGTATGTTCTTAAACTATTAGTGCTAAAACCACAAATGAAATCAGATGAGAAAGAAAGAAGAGAAAAGCGATTTAGAAGGGAAGTAGAGGTTGTCAGTACAAAATTAAGAAATATCAATGGAGTAATCCCAATTTTGGATTCATCGTACGAAAATGAGGAAAATACAGATTCGTCTCATTGGTATTTAATGCCGAAAGCTAAAAAATTTATTCCCAATGAATATACTTTGGAAGAGAAAACTGAGAAAATGTTTCAAGTGGCGGAAACGATATGTGAGCTTCATAAGATTAATCTATCTCATAGGGATATAAAACCAGATAATTTACTAATATACAATAATCGACTGTGTTTGTCAGATTTTGGATTATTATGGACAGAAGATTATGATATGCAGATAACTGGAGAGCGAGAAGCAATTGGACCAGAAGCAATAAGACCACCTGAGTTGGAAGCTCCTATAAATCAGAACAGTTCAATGTTTCAGAAATCGGATGTCTATTTATTTGCAAAGACATTGTGGATTGTATATACTGGGATTCGGAAAGGGTTCTATAAAAGATATTCACGAGTAGATGATAATATTTATTTAAAATCGCTTCTCAAGACTGAATACACATTAGAACCCATACATGAGTTGATTGAGGATTCTACGTATGATGATTATATGAGACGTATTTCTATAGAAGAATGCCTTCATTTATTATCAATTCAAAGTAATGTATTCAATAGTAATCTGTCAAAAGAGTTATTGGGAGAATTAAGGTTTAAAGAGGCGTTTATTCCTGCAAAACAAACAACAAGACCAGATGAGATTCGGATAGTTAATGAGAATGAAATATACAAATTTCTGAGCAAAATGTGTATGAATTCCAAGATTATTATAGCAGAATTTGAAAAAGAAATATTGCTTGGGAAATTCAAATCTATTAAGCTCATTGAACATGATATTTATGAGATTGGTGTTGATGAGATTCATGAATTCATGAATGGTACAGAGAAAAAGATATATGTCTTGATTAGCGCAGTATGTTTAGAGGGTGAGGGAAAATGCACCATATGTGTTAATCATATCGATAACTCAAATAGATTTGGCAAAGTGTGTTTACAAATAAACCAAATTCAAAGAATGACTGGGAAGATATGCCTTGATGGAAAGTTTGAATTGAGAATTGTACCATAAAATATGTTCTGTTTTTTTAGAATAAACGAAAGAATAGCTTATGTTATTTGGGAGGGTATATTCATCATCCTATCATCGATATAATAATCGCAACTGATCTTCCTGGAATTATTCCCATACATTTCTATAACTTCCGGAAGGTTATCGTTCACAGCATCGAATTGCAGCTCATGTTCGCTGCACCATTTGACAGCTTTGTCAAGTGCTTCGCCGGCACGGCAGGTCCAGAGGATAAGCTTGTTGCCTTCGGATTTCCATTGTTTGAGGTATTCGATGAGCGGAGTGTTTGGCTCTCCGAGCTCAGGCCAGGAACTGAAGCAGAGAGTACCGTCAAAATCAACGGCGATTGTTTTGAAGTTTTGCATATTGTTCATAGTGACGGTACCTCCTTCTGATAGATTTGTTTGTGTTTAGTTCTGCAGGTCTTCCGAAAGACCGAAGAGCTCTTCCATGGGACAGTTGAAAAGCCGGGCTAAACGGATGGCATATTCAAGTGAAGGGTCGCGCAGCCCGTTTTCGTAACGGGAGATTGTGACGGAGTCGCATCCGATGAGTGCTGCCA
>JAKSLB010000036.1 GCA_024401435.1 Paludibacteraceae bacterium
GCTCACGCTTCATACCGTTTGCCACCCAAAGAGCTCTCGCTCCGGCCATTCTGCGACCCTCTGTGCTGAATGCACTGCGAAGTTGTATTTTCATAATTTTGTATGTTTTTATTATATTTTCAAATTTCCTGTAACCTTGGCAAAACAAAAGCCTTCCCCAAATTGGGAAAGGCTTGTGATTTATAGCGAACACGCATACATATCCTTTCCCTTAGCAGTCGCTCACGACCACCACGAGCAGAAGGACGGTATGTAGAGATGTCGTATTCATATTTTATATGTTGCCATTTTTCTGTTTTGCAAAGGTATAAATCTTTTTTGAAAAAAAGAGTCTGTTTAGAAGAGAAATTTATTTAAATAACCTCTTTTAAAGTTATAATTTGATAGTAGGTGCGGGGCACGAATAATATGTTATGTGTTTTGTCATTGAACTTTTGGGAATATATTAAAGATAAAGGCATCCCAATCTTTGATATAAAGTTGCAAAATCGTTTGTCATAAATTATCTTTGTACGATTTTTACTATAAATTAACCATAGTATAGGGTTGCGGTTTGGTGGTACGGAGTGTTACTATCAACCGCGAAGCGTTGTTATAATTGGAAGTAGATGACAGAGGCAAAATGTTGGTATGTCGCAAAAACGAGAGCTAAACAAGAAAGAGCGATATATCTAAAATTGACAAATTTGGGGATAGAATCTTATGTGCCAATTCGAACAGAATTGAGAAATTGGCATGACCGAAAAAAAAAGGTAGATGTTGTTTTGATACCAAATACAATTTTCATCAGAACGCAAAAAAGTATAGCATTCGACCTTCATAATCTTCATGGCATACAAGTTTCTTATTTGCGTAATATGGCGGATAAAAACATGTTGATGGTAATTCCTGATTATCAAATGGAAAATTTTCAACGTTTCATAAATGCAACAAATGGTGTTTATAATGTGGAATCTGACGTGTTTGCCAAAGGGGATCGCGTCATTATTAAGTCGGGACAGTTGAAAGGCATAATTGGAGAATTGATAGATGTCTCTGTTAGTCATTCAAAATTTCTAATTAAATTAGATACATTATTAGCTTGCTCTGTTACTTTGTCGCCAGACGATGTAGAAAAGTTAGTGTGAGGGTTACAATTTGCATTTGGTTTAACGAATGATAGCCAAATAATTTTTAATCTTGATTTGATAGAGAATATAATTTAGATTTATATGAAAATCCTTTTGTTTACAAATACTCCATCTAATTATAAAAAACAAAAAGGAGGATATAATGGGGGCGGTTGGATTTCTTCTTTTGAAAAGTCCTTAAAAGGGCAATCTAATATAGAATTAGCCATAGCTTTCCAGTTGCAGAATGAAGAGTTTAAGGTAGAAGGAGAAAATGTTGTTTATTATCCTATTTCGTTAAAGAAAGTCTCTTTTTTTAGTAAAATAAGGTCTAAATTTTTGAATCCTACACTTTTGTATGATCGATATGTAGAAGAATGTCTGAAGGTCGTCAAAGATTTCCAACCTGATATTATTCATGTTTTTGGTTCTGAGTCATTTTTTGGACAGATAACTAACAAAGTAGATATACCGGTTATATTGCATATACAAGGGATTTTAAATCCATACTTTAACGCATATCTGCCTCCTAGTGTCTCTTGGAGTACTTACATTTTTAAAGTAGGTTCGCTTAGAAATATCTTTATTCGAATGTTAGAAAAGAGGAGGTGGCAAAAAAGAATTGAGTATGAGGCTCGGATTTTAAGATCGATGGAAAACTATACAGGTCGAACTGTCTGGGATGAACGAATTGTAAAATTATATAATCCTAATTGTCGATATTTTCATTGTGACGAAATTCTTAGAGATTCATTTTATGAATGTTCGACGAGATCTATCCCAGAACAACTAATGATAGTTACTACAATATCTTCACCTTTGTATAAAGGGGTAGATGTATTGTTGAAGGCTGCTGAGTTGTTGAAGGTTGAATATAAACTTCAATTCATATGGAAATGTTTTGGAAATGTTGATTTGAATGTGATAGAGATGTTTTCTAAAAAAAGTACAAATTTGGGTGTATGTTTTTGTGGAATTGCAGATGAACAAAGGTTGCAGAAGGAAGAGTTGAATGCAACAGTATTTGTTCATCCATCATATATTGACAATAGTCCTAATAGTCTATGTGAAGCCCAAATTTTAGGATGTCCTGTAATTGCAGTAAATGCGGGAGGCGTTTCGTCTTTAGTGGAGGATGGTAAAACTGGCTATTTGGTGCCTGCGAATGATCCATATCAAATAGCCTATTTGATTAAAGAATTACATGAAAACAAGCATTTAAATAGAAGCATAGGAGAGGCTGGAAGGGCTGCTGCCTTAAAGCGTCACGATAGATTTGAGATTATAAGTCGAACATTGGACATTTATAAAGAACTATATAATGAAAAATAGGATGTCTCTTATATTCCTTGTGCCATTTGTATTTTTTCATAGGTGCTTATTAGAAGTTTGTTGTCGAATTAAACGGTGGTATTGGGAATTATATTCTTTGTCATATATGAAAACAAGGAGGGTGGAGTGTGATGATTTTTCTTCTTTGCAATTTAATGGGAAAGTTTTTCTTAATTTCCAAAAAAATGCAGTCGTGAAAATTGGCAATGGTTTCATTTGTAATTCTACACCAAGGCATGTGATTGATAATGGCTCTTTTTCAAAAATATTTGTTGCCAATGGAGCGACCTTAACTATTGGTCAAAATTCAGGTATTTCGAATACTGTTATACAATGTTGGAGGCAGATATGTATTGGCTCAAATGTAAATATAGGGGCGGGATGTTTGTTGTTGGACACAGATTTTCATTGTGTAGATTGGAAAAAACGATTGGATAGAAGAACGGATCTTTTTAATTCCAAAAAGGCTCCTATAGAAATAGGGGATTCGGTGTTTATAGGAGCTAGAAGTATTATATTGAAAGGCGTGAAAATAGGTGATCGAGCGATAATATCAGCAGGTAGTGTTGTGACGAAAGATATTCCTTCGGATTGTATTGCAGCAGGTAATCCTTGTAAAATAGTTTGTCGATTAGATGATAGGAAAAATTAAAGCCGTTATAAAGGATTTTACTCCTTTTGACAGTCTGCTATTAGGTTTAGCTATATATGGCTTAGCTAGTTCAGCAGATGTTAATATGGGGATGATTATCTTTCGTGTATTTATACCTTTGGCTTTAGCTTTTATAATATACGGTTTATATAAAATGAAGTTACAATTTCCTAAAGTGAATTCATTTTATGGCATTTTGTTTTTGTTTTATTGGTTATTGTTATTGGTTATGGTTGTGAGGGGATATTTAGCACCATATTCTTATTGGGCCTCCCCCGTGAAATTCTTGTATGACCATATTTTTAATCCTACATTTGTGTTAGGTTATTTAACTCCCTTTTTTATGCTTGTTCCAATACAACATATTCGATTTAAGTATTTATTGAATATAAATGTTGTTTTGATGCTTGTTTTTTTGCCTACGTTAGTTCTTTCCTTCAATGCTATTGTTAGTGCCGCTTTCGCTGCCCAGTTTGAGAAGGGGGATAATTGGATTAGTCCAGCCTCGTTTGTTACTAGTATTTATACGGCAACTATGTTTGTCTTATTTTTGTGTAATTATATATCTAAAAAGGTATATATATTGAATGTAATATGTGTTTTGTCTTGCATACTGGCTCTGGTTATAGCAGCTCGAAGAGGCGCCGTTTTGATTTGTGGTCTTATGTTGTTCTTGTCATTATGGGCGTATTTTAAAAGAAGGAAGACGGAATTTTTATCGTTATGTGGCTTTCTTTTTATTGTCTTATTATTTACTTCGAATAATGTATTGTCTAATTTCTTATCTTTTTTTGATTACATTCAAGAGCGAGGTTTGGAGGATACAAGGTCTGTTATAGATGATGAACTTTTGTCACAGTTGACTTTGTTGGATAAAGTGTTTGGTCGAGGTTTATTGGGACGGTATAGAATCCAATATGATATTGTAGCTGATGCGCACGGATTTCGTTATTATACCGAGACTGGTTTTTATTATTTAGTATTAAGGGGCGGCTATTTATTTGCATTAACTCATATATTATTGATTTTTATTCCGGCGATTAAGGCATTTTTTAGAGCACGGAATGACTTAGTGCGAATGTGGTCAATCTATATGCTTTTGAGCATACTTGAGCTTTATCCGTTTGGTTGGCCATCTTTAAGTCTAAAATTCTTTTTGATATGGATAGGTGTTGCAGTTTGTTCGAATGATAGATTGTTGCGTATGAGCGATAGGCAAGTGAAATTTTTGTTCTTTTCTAAATACGCATCTAAGCTGCTTCCTTTGAAAAAAAAATTGTTTAATGATAATCAGTGACGAAATGTTGCAAGAAGATAAAACTCCTCGTGTTTCTGTGATAATAGCTACATATAATTCAGAAAAAACAATACGGGTAGCATTGGATAGTGTGTTAAATCAACAATATCAGGATTGGGAGTGCATTGTTGTGGATGGTTTGTCAAAGGATGGTACAGTTGCCATCGTAAAAGAGTTTTGTGAAAAAGACAGTCGTTTCCGTTGCGTGTCTGAAAAGGATAACGGAATATATGATGCTTTTAATAAAGGTTGGAAGATGGCAAAAGGAGAGTGGATTCATTATTTAGGTAGTGATGATTATTTGACTGATGAAGGTTTTTCTAAATTAATGGAAACTGAACATCCCAATGTTGCGATAGTGAGTGGGCATTGTTATTGTATAAAATTAGATGGTTCTATTAAGGAAAACTATTCAGTGGAATATTATGGTTGCCATCAAGGGAAACTTACTCGGCGATCTGCGATAGAAAGTTGTGGAGGTTTTGATGAGTCATTTAAAATAATGGCCGATATGGACTTGAATTTTAAAATTCGAAGTTTGGATCTTGGTGTTGATGTGGTTGATTCTTTTGTGGCGTATTTTGCGATGGATGGTGCTTCTCAAAAAATGTCTAATGTATTAAAAATTAGTAGTGAACGTCTTCGCGTGTTTAAGAAACATAAGTCAATCATAAAGTTCCCGATGTTGAAAAATATCAAGGTTACGGTATGGCAGATATGTTCTATAATTTATAGATATTTCAGAAGGTGTAGTTTGTGATTCTCTACTTTTGTATGGTATGAGGAACAATAGAGTTTTTGAAACGTAAAAAAGCTATTATATGAATATTGCAGTTGTTTTTGCTGGAGGTGTTGGGAGCCGAATGAATACAAAATCAAGGCCAAAACAATTTTTGGATTTAAATGGTAAACCAATATTAATTTACACTTTAGAACTATTTGACAATCATCCTCAAATTGATGCCATAGTTTGTGTTTGTTTGGAATCTTGGATACCTTATTTAAAGAAGATGATTCGTAAATTTGAGATTAATAAGGTTGTCGAGATTGTTTCTGGCGGGAAAAGTGGGCAAGATTCTATTTATAATGGGTTATGTGCGGCAGAGTGTTATACCAAAGAACAAGGAGTAATGCAAGATTCAATAGTTTTGATACATGATGGGGTTAGACCATTGATTACGGAAGAAACTATCACTCAGAATATTGATAAAGTTAAGGAATGTGGAAGTTGTATAACTTGTGTGCCAGCAATTGAAACTGTTATAGTTGCCCAACAAAGTGGTGGTTTACAAATACCTAAACGTTCTGATTGCAAATTAGCAAGAGCTCCTCAAAGTTTTTATTTGAAAGATATTATTGAAGCTCACCGAAAAAATAGAGAGTCGGAAAATTTAGATTTTATAGATTCTTGTTCGCTAATGAGTTATTATGGTATGGAGTTGGGTATGATAGATGGTCCTATGGAGAATATAAAAATAACAACTCCTACGGATTATTTTGTGTTTAGAGCTATGGTTGAGGTTCACGAGAACCAACAGATATTTGGTTTTAATTAATGAATAGAAAAGAATTGGTGCGGTTGATAAAAGAAGATTATCGCCGTTTTGAATTATATAAAGGTCGTGGATTTGTAAAGGATTTATTTTGGGAAGAGTCTCTGCAAGTCACTTTTTTGTTCAGATTGTGTAGCTATTTTAAAGAGCGTAAGGGAATTTTTTATAAACTTTTTTTTGCGATATTTAGGTTGCTTCAAAAACATATTGAGCATAAGACTGGAATTCAGTTGCCAGCATGTACAATTGTTGGTGGTGGATTACGTTTTTTTCATTATAATTGTATTGTAATTGCACAATCTGTTATTATCGGTAAAAATGCATCTATTCATCAAGGAGTGACGTTGGGGAGAGTGTATAATGGAAAAAAATCAGGCGTGCCTACATTAGGTGATAATGTAGTTGTATTTGCAGGAGCAAAGATACTTGGGGGAATTCATATAGGTAACAATGTTGTAGTAGGAGCAAATGCGGTAGTTGTAAATGATGTTCCAGACAATGCAGTTGTAGTAGGTGTACCTGCACGGGTGATTTCAAATGATAGTTCAAAGTGTTTTGATTCAGAATGGTTGAGAAATTTTAATTTTGTTAGTTATGAATAGTTTTGTAGAGGCAGACGTTCAAGATTTCGCAAAAAGATTTCCTTGCACCTCAGAATTAAAAGGAAAACAAATTTGTGTCACTGGTGCTACTGGATTAATAGGTTCTATATTAGTTAAATGTTTGCTTGCTTTGAATCAGCAAATCCGAATAGTTATACCAGTTCGTAGCAAAAAAAAAGCATATTCAGTGTTTGCTGAAGTTTTTGAATCTCTTGAAGTTGTTGAAGTGTCAGATTGGAGAGAATGGACTGATAGCGTAGAGATTTCCTTTGATTATATTGTTCATTGTGCATGTCCAACATCGGGAAAGTATATGACAGAGCATCCAGTAGATACATTTGATATGATGTATCAATCGACTTATTCATTGTTGAGGTTAGCAGAAAAATGCAATATAAAAAGTTTCGTTTATGTTTCATCTTTGGAGTCTTACGGTCAAATATTAAATGATGATGTTATTACCGAGAATGTTCAAGGTTATGTTGATTTACAGGATGCGAGAAGTTCATATCCAATGGGGAAACGTGCTGCGGAGTTTTTGTGTACCGCTTTTTCTATAGAGTGTGGTGTTCCTGTAAAGGTGGCTAGATTGACCCAAACTTTTGGAGCAGGGGTGTCTTGTGATGATAATAGAGTTTATGCTCAATTCGCAAGAAGTGTCATAAATGGAACGGATATTGTTTTACATACGACTGGAGAATCTTCAAAACCTTATTGTTATACAATTGATACCGTATCTGCAATTTTGTATATACTTCTTAAAGGAAAAAGTGGCGAGGTGTATAATGTTGCAAATGAAGATACATATATCAGTATCAAGGATCTGGCTGAATTTTTGAAAGAAAATTTCAATGATAAAATAGATGTTAGAGTAGAACTTCATCCAGAGTTGGGCTACGCCCCTGTAACACAATTGAGATTGTCCTCGAAAAAGTTGATGGATTTAGGGTGGAAGCCGGTTTATAATTTAAAATTGATGTTTGAAAAACTGATAAATAGCATGAAATGATGGAATCAAATATAAGAAAGGTACAACTTGTGCAATTACAAATTCTCCAAGATTTCATGGATTTTTGTGATGAAAGAGGGTTGAGATATTTTATGGCAGGAGGTGCATTGATTGGAGTGCTTCGCCATAAAGGATTTATCCCATGGGATGATGATATCGATTTGTCTATGCCTCGAAAAGATTATGATAAGTTCATATCATTGCAAAATGAATATCCCAAAGGTTATTCATTGACGAATCACGATACAGATGCATCATGGCAGTTTAATTTTGCACAGTTTGTTGATGAAACTTCTGATATTATTGTTAGATTAAACGAAGAACCTCGTTCTTGTAAAATATGGATAGATATTTTCCCCGAAGATGGTTTGCCAAACAACAAAATTCATCGCTGGTTTCATGTCAAACGAATAATGCTTTATCGTTATTGGATACAAGTCGCTAATTTAAGAACTCAAGTAGATACGCACAAAGTTGGTCGTCCATGGTATGAAAAGGCGGTTATTAAGGCGCTTCATTATATTCCGTTGGGTGGGTTTGTTAATGTAGATAGAACATTAAAACGTATGGAACAATCTTTGCGAAAATATGATTATGATGAGAGTGCGTTCGTTGGCAGTATGTTAGGAAAATATAGAGAGAAAGAGGTCGTTCCTCGTGAATGGTGGGGTGATGGAGCAATGTTGGATTTTGAGACTGTTAAAGTTCGTTGTCCGCAGGAGTATGATCAGCTTCTAACTCATATATATGGAGATTATATGAAAATGCCTCCAGAAGATAAAAGGGTTGGTCATGACATCGAAATTCTAAAATTAAGGGGAGTAGAGTATGTCTGAATTTTTAGACAAATTTAAAAAGCAGGGAGGTTTCCAATTGGTAAAGGATTATTGGAAATCAGGTGTTCTTTGTTATTCAATCTGTCAATTGTTCCTAACAGGGAAATCACAGAAATCTTTGGAATTAATAAGGCTAGGAGCTCAGATAAAAATTAAGTCTAAGTTGTATAAAAAGTTTATTCATGATTTAAAGGCTTTTGACAAATCTTTGAATAATGACTTTAAATCTGATATTCAAAAGTCTAAAAAAATTTGGGTCTGTTGGCTGCAAGGAATAGAAAATGCTCCGGCATTAGTACAGCGTTGCTATCGTTCTTTATTAGATAATTTAGCGGATAGAGAAATTGTCCTTATAACATCTGATAATTTGGACAAATATACAAATATGCCTTCTTGGATATTAGAAAAGTATAAAAAAGGAATAATAACCCACACTCATTTTTCAGATCTTCTTCGTATCGAACTTTTGTGTAATCACGGAGGAACGTGGATTGATTCGACGGTTTTTTGCTCAAGTGGAAATATTCCATCTTATATGATGGATTCAGATTTGTTCGTTTTCCAAAATTTAAAACCAGGAGCCGATGGTTCGACTATTAATATTAGTTCTTGGTTTATGACATCTAAAGCTAATAATAAAATATTGTTAGCTGTTCGGCATTTGTTATGGGAATATTGGAAGAAAGAGAATGTATTGATTGATTATTTCTTGTTGCATTATCTAATAGGAATTGTGCAAGATTTTTATAAAGAGGATTGGGGTAAGATTGTTCAAGTTCCCAATTCTTTGCCGCACGTTTTATTGTTAATGATGTTTGAAAAGTTTGATCAAACAAAATGGGATGCAATAATTCAAATGTGCCCATTTCATAAGTTGGCATACAAGCGTTCGGATGAGGATATGAAAAAGGAAGGTACTTATTATCAGTATTTTATGAATAATTAGTTCTTGATGTCTTTTTCAATAAAGGCAATTTTTATTATGAAAAAAATGTCAATAGTTGGATATATGAAATCAAAGATTACATTTCTCCTATTTTATGTAATGGCTCTTTTTAATTGTGAAGGTGAAGAGAGGTCGTTAGACGAAATTTATCATTCCTATTTGTCTAATGTAGAAGGGAAAATACAAAATTCAGGTGCTGACAAATTGTTCCTTTTTTTTACGGATACTCATGTTTTTGAAAATGAGGGTGAAACTTCATATGTTATAAAGTCTTTGCTAAAAAACACCTCTTTTGAAAATGTTGTTTGGGGAGGAGATGCTATCACTGCGTATGGAAAGAGTATTGAGGATCAATGGAAAACTCAGATAGTGGATTTTGATACGATAAGAACTTATGGAAAGCTTTATTGTCTTAGGGGAAATCACGATTTTACAATAAAGAATTCTAAAACAAATGGTTTTACATATTCTCAAAAGAAAACGGCTAAGCTGATTTTTGAGCAATGTAATTCATCTATAATTCGAAACACACAAGAAGAAACGGGATGTTATTATTATTTTGATGATGATGAGCATAAAATACGTTATGTGGTTTGGGACACAAATGATTCTCAGGCTTATGAAGATAAAGCTTGGGGATTGTTAAATCAAGTTAGTACGAAGCAGCTATCTTGGTTGGTGAATGAGGCTATTCTTTCAACTCCTAAATCCTATTCGATTATTATGCTTTCGCATATAGGAATAGTTTCTGCTACGAATCCTAATTGTGTAGATTTAGCGGTTGTTAAATCTGTTGTGGAAGCGGTCCAGTCTAAATCCAAATGGAGTTCAAATGGAATTGCTTGCGATTTTTCCCAATTAAATGAAGGAGTTAGAATATTGATGTGTTTGTCAGGTCACACTCATCAAGATTTGCAGACATGTAGTAATGGAATTTGGCATATAACATCGGCTAGTGATGCTTTTTATTCCGACTATCAGAAAGCGTTAATTGTTCCTCCTATGAAAAAGAGGTCAAGAGAAAGTGTTACAGAGCATGTGGTAGATTGTGTGATGTTGAATAGAAGTCTGAATCAAATTATTTTTAATAGAGTGGGTGTCGGTGTCAATCGTATTTTTAATCTAACTCCGATTGTGATGAAGGTCAATTCGTCGGTTAGATTATTTGAATCATCTGAATGTGGAAATTTTTATGGGTGTTATAGCGCTGGATCTGAAAAGTATTCGGCGAGTGGTTGGTCTGTATCTGAGGCTAATGTAGAATTAACAAAAGATGGATTACTAAATTCAAAACAAATAGGTAATTCAATAGCTTATTATTATACTACATCAGGCGACTTAGTCTTTTATTATATAAAAGTGGAGAAATGAAAAAATTTATTTTATTTTTACTATCCATATTTTCTTTTAATGAACTATGGGCTGATAGTTTCTTGGATTTGTCTCATGTGAAAAGAACAATTTATATTTCTAGCTCGCAAGGTAATGATAAAAATCCAGGAACAATCAATGCTCCGATAAAGACTATATCTTCATTAGGAGGAAATAGCAAAAAAAATGTTCGGTTGATGCTAAAGAAAGGTGATGTTTTTTTTGAATCGATCGTGGGTTTTGATAATTGTGAGATTGGTGCATACGGCATTGGTAACAATCCACTCCTATGTGGTTTCAAAATTTTGAAAGATGTTAACAAATGGGAGTATGTAGGGACTAATATATGGAGGCTCAATGTACGTGACAAGTCTAATTTTTATGGATATGGCCAGCGATTGTCAGATATATCCTATGGCAATATTGGAATCATATATGATTATCAAAAGGATGTGATATATGGTAATATGGTAAAGGATAAGAAAGAGCTTAAAAAGAAAGGGGATTTTTTCGTTTCTGATTGTCTTCAAAAGCAATATGGAACTGAAGATTTTAAGTGGCTTTATTTCTATTGGCCTGAGAATCCCTCTAAATTGGGACATTTGTGTTTCTCTATGGCTGAATCAGCTGTAAGAGGTGTTACTAATTGTAAAATACACGATTTGTCTATTGTGGGATATGGAATTCACGGGGTAAATCTAAGTAAGAATTCTGTATTGGAAAATTGTCAAATAGATTTAATTGGCGGAACGTTGCACTATGCTCCTTATTTTTTGAGATTGGGCAATGGCGTTCAAATTTGGGTGGCAGAAAAAGCGACTTCTGAAAATGTATTAGTATCTAAATGCCAAATATCTCGTACGTATGATACGGGAACAACTATTCAGGGAAGTAATACTATTGGCTCGAAAGTAAAGAATATATGTTTTAGAGATAATGTCATAGCTTATTGTAGGCAAGGATTTGAGCGATATTTGAATCCTGCTTCGTCAAATGCAACTTACGAGAAATGCGAATTTCGGAGGAATTTTCTTTTTATGAGTGGCAATAATAAGTTTGGATTAGATTATATGGAAAATAATGTGCATTTATTAAGTTATGAGCAAAAAGCTCGCAGTATTGATATTTCACATAATGTTATGTATGGCGGAAATTTACAATTCTCTACTTTTTTTGAGAAGGGAATAAAAAACAATACAGTTTATATTTATTCGGATCAATATTTGAATAATGCTTCGGGTAAGCAACGGAAATTGATGGCAACGGATAAAAAAGTAGTGTCGGAGTATAAGAAAAGAACAGGAGATGATTCTAGTATAAGGATTATAGAGAAGGATTCAGAGGCTGATTTTAAAATTCGTAGGCAAGTTGAGTCTAAAATGAATTTAGTATTTCCAAAACTTAATTTGGAATTTGTCTTTAATGGTAATTAAATATGAAAATAGCATTTGTATCAACGAGAGGAATTCCTAATAATTATGGGGGATTTGAGCAATTTGCTGAATATATATCAGTGGGGTTGGTTGAGCGGGGCCACGATGTTACAGTTTATAGCCCCAAATTTCATCCTTACAAGGATAATGAATATAAGGGTGTCCATTTAAAACATATATATTCACCAGAATTATGGATGGGTAGTAGTATTGGCTCTTTTTTTTATGATTTTTTTTCGTTGAAAGATGCTTTAAAAAAAGAGAAGTTTGATATTATTTATGAAGCTGGATATACAAGCATAATTCCCGCTTATATTTGGTTTAATGTGAAAAACATTAAGTCGCCCATTATTACTACAAATATGGATGGGTTGGAATACAAGAGAACTAAGTTTGGGGCTCTTGTTAGAAAATTCATTTTTTGGGAAGAAAAAATGGCAGTAAAGCATAGTCACTATCTTATAGCTGACAATATGGGTATCCACGACTATTATAAAGAAAAGTATGGTAAATCTTCCCATTATTTGGCTTATGGGGCAGACATTCATGATGATTACGATGAAACTTTATTGTCGGAATTTGGTTTGCTTGCCAATAACTATTATTTGATTGTAGCTCGTATGGAGCCTGAAAATAACATTGAAATGGCAATAAGGGGATATTTGAAGTCCAAAGAAAATGGTGTGAGGCCATTAATTTTGGTGGGAAAAACTAACACACCTTTTGCTAAGGAACTTTTGAAAAAATATGGCAATGAAAAAGCGGTTAGATTTTTAGGAGGAATATATGATTTTAAAAAGTTAAATTCAGTCCGCTATTTTTCTTATGCATATTTTCATGGTCATAGCGTTGGAGGTACAAATCCTTCTTTGTTGGAGGCAATGGCATCCAATTGTTTTATGTTGGCGCATGATAATATATTTAATAAGGCTGTATTAGGTGATAACGCTTTTTATTACAACTCAGATGTACAGGTGACGGATCTATTAAATAGGATGGATATGTGTATACCGGAGAAATCAAAAATGGTTAATGCAAATCTTGATAAGATACGTTCAGAATATTCTTGGAGTCATTTGGTTGATCTTCATGAGGAATATTTTAAATGGTTAATGCAAGATAATGGGAAAAATAGAACAAATGAATAAAGAAATAATAACGAATGCAATGAATAAAATAGCTCTAATTACGGGTGTTACGGGCCAAGATGGTTCTTACTTATCAGAATTTTTATTGTCGAAAGGTTATGATGTGCATGGTATAATCCGTCGATCTTCAGTTGATTTTAGAGAACGCATAGCCCATTTAGAGGGGCAGCCTCATTTCCATCTGCATTATGCAGATATGGGGGATTCAATGTCCCTTGTAAAGGTTGTTGGTCAGGTGCGTCCTACGGAAATTTATAATTTGGCAGCACAGAGTCATGTGCAGGTATCTTTCGATTCTCCAGAATTTACTGCGGATGTTGATGCAACAGGTGTTCTTCGTGTTTTGGAAGCTGTGAGAGCGTGTGGTTTAGAAAAAACATGTCGTATTTATCAAGCTTCGACGTCTGAGTTATATGGAAAGGTAGAAGAGGTTCCTCAAAATGAAAACACTCCTTTCCATCCATATTCTCCATATGCGGTGGCTAAACTTTATGGCTTTTGGATTGTAAAAGAGTATCGAGAAGCATACAATATGTTCTGTTGCTCTGGTATTTTGTTTAATCATGAAAGTGAGAGGCGCGGAGAAACTTTTGTTACAAGAAAAATTACGTTGGCCGCAGCTCGTATAGCACAAGGGAAGCAGAATTGTTTATATCTGGGAAATTTGGATAGCCTTCGTGATTGGGGATATGCTAAGGATTATGTGGAGTGTATGTGGTTGATACTTCAACATGAAACTCCTGAGGATTTTGTGATTGCTACAGGTGTTCAACACACGGTTCGAGAATTTGCAACCTTGGCATTCCATCATGCAGGTATAGAATTGCGTTGGGAGGGTACTGGCGTAAATGAAAAAGGAATTGATGAGAAAACAGGAAAAGTTGTTGTGGCTGTTTCCGAAGACTTTTATAGGCCAACTGATGTTGTTAATTTGTGGGGTGATCCGACAAAGGCAAAGGCAAAACTTGGTTGGAATCCATCTAAAACTTCTTTTGAAGAGTTGGTGAAAATAATGGTTGAACATGATATTGCTAAAGTTGCAGCTGAGGGTGCTGCTGAAAAGGTCAGGACAAATTTGGCCGAATATCTTGAAAAGGGAATTGTAAAATAATGGAAAAGAATTCAAAAATATATGTGGCTGGCCATCGTGGAATGGTAGGCAGTGCAATCGTTAGAGAGTTGCAGAGGCAGGGCTATAATAATATAATAACTCGTACGCATAAAGAGTTGGATTTGACGAGACAGGAGGCTGTCGAACGTTTCTTTGCGGAGGAGAAGCCTGAATATGTATTCCTTGCGGCCGCTAAGGTGGGTGGTATCGTGGCCAATCAATCGGCATTGGCCGACTTCATGTACGACAATATGATATTGGAGATGAATGTCATTCATTCGGCATGGAAGAATGGTTGTAAAAAATTGGAATTCTTGGGAAGCAGTTGTATCTATCCTCGTATGGCTCCACAACCAATGCCGGAGTCTTGTTTGTTGACAAGTGAATTGGAGAAAACCAATGAGGCGTATGCTCTTGCAAAAATTTCAGGGTTGAAGTATTGCGAGTTCTTGAATAAGCAATATGGAACGGATTACATAAGTGTGATGCCGACCAATTTGTATGGTCCTAATGATAATTATCATCCAGAGCATTCTCATGTGTTGCCTGCTCTTATTCGTAGGTTCCATGAAGCAAAAGTGGCAGGTTTAAAGGAAGTTACTTGCTGGGGAGATGGAAGTCCGTTGAGGGAGTTCTTGTTTGTTGACGATCTTGCCAACCTTTGTGTATTCTTGATGAACAACTATAGCGGTAACGAAACGGTGAATGCCGGTACGGGGAAGGAGCTAACCATAAAGTCGCTCACTGAACTTGTTGCCAAAGTGGTTGGCTATGAGGGTGAAATCAAGTGGGATGTTACACGCCCTAATGGTACTCCTCGCAAATTGTTGGATGTGAGCAAGGCAGAAAAACTTGGTTGGAAATATAAGACTGAATTGGAAGACGGCATCAAGATCTCTTATGAAGATTTCTTGACAAATCCGATGAGGGCAGAACGATAATTTGTTATAGCTGGGTGCACAGGTGGCTATTTAGCAGAGTTCAATACTCTCACCCAGTTCAAATCTAATGAATTTGTTTTTATGATTTCTGTTATAGAAAAAAGCAAATGTTGTGGATGTAATGCGTGTGGAGATATTTGTCCTCAAAATAGTATTACATTCAAGACAGACATTGAAGGTTTTTGGTATCCTGAGGTAAATATGGATACGTGCGTGAATTGTGGCCTTTGTGAAAAGGTATGTCCTCAATTACATGTGGATCAATTAAAGAAAAATGATTATCAAAAGCCAATCCATACAATTGCTGCTATTCATAAGAATATGAGGATTCGTTGGAATTCAACTTCAGGAGGTGCTTATACTGCATTGGCAGATGTAATGTTAGAATCTGGGGGGTATGTTTCTGGTGCAGTTTACAATGAAGGATTTACTGGTGTTCATAATTATGTGACGAATAATCCTGAAGAGATGGATAAACTTCGTAGCAGTAAGTACCTTCAAAGCAATGCAGAAGGGTTATATCGTACGATAAAGCAACTGCTTGCAAAAGGCGAGAAGGTTTTAGCATGCGGTACTCCTTGTCAAATGGCAGCTCTTCGTAGTTTTCTTAATAAGGATTATGAGAATCTCATAATAGTAGATTTTATTTGTCGAGGAGTGAATTCTCCGAAAGTTTATAGAGCCTATTTGGACTCTTTAGAGAAAAAGTATGGAAGTAAGGTGGTTTATGTCAAGGCTAAAAATAAGGAGCTAGGTTGGCGTAATCTTACGCGTAAGGTTACTTTTGAGAATGGAGAGTCCTATTATGGCGTATTTATGGAGGATGATTTTCGTCGAGGATACCACACTAATGTATTTTGTCGGCCTTCGTGTTATAATTGTCAGTTTAAAGGGTTTCCTAGAATTTCAGATATTACCATAGCTGATTATTGGGGAATAGAGAAAATTGACAAAAATCTTGACAGTAATGTTGGTACTTCGATGATATTGTTGAACTCTAAAAAGGGAAATGATTATTTTCAATTAGTTAAAGATTGTTTGGATTATCGAGAAACTGCGTTTGAAACTATATTTGCAGGTAATCCAGCCTTGACAAAGCCAATAGGTCCGGCAAAGGTTGACAGAGAGGCTTTGTTTGAAGATTTAGACTCTCATGATTTTGATTATATTACCCAAAAGTATTTTCCGTTGAGAAAAGCAAACTTACAGAAAGTAACAATAAAAGATAGGGTTAAGTCTGTATTCCGTTTGTGCAAATCTTTTCTTGATAATATAGTAGATTTTATTAAACATCCTGCATCTGTGATTGCAACATATCAAATTAATCACAGAAAAAACACGGAATTATTAGGCGGGAAAATAAGAATTGAACCTAATGTGACATTAGATATTCATCCTTCTGCAAAGATAAGAGTGGAGTCATCGGTGGATTTTGGTCGTACGGAGATAAAAGGTTTTTATACCCCAACTTGTCTTAAAATGACGGCTGGTACGGAATTAGTTTTTCATGACGGACCAATAACACGATATGGAAATCATACTTATCCATTAAGGCATGGGGCTTGTATTGAAATTATTAATAATGGCAAACTTACAATTGGTCAGGGTGCCTGTAATGTGAACCTTACCATAATGTGTGCAAAAGAAATAAAAATCGGGAATGGAGTTCGTATCGGAAGAAATGTTTCCATTCGAGATTTTAATGGTGATCATGTCATTATTAATGACACATATGTAAACTCAGCACCAATAGTCATAGAGGATCGTTGTTGGCTTTGTACAGGTTGTTCTATTATGCCTGGTGTCACGATAGGTACAGGTTCTGTTGTAGCTGCCAATGCGGTAGTCACCAAAAGTGTCCCACCTCATTCTTTAGTCGCTGGTAGTCCTGCGAAAGTGATAAAGGAAAACATAGAATGGTATTAAATCATAAGTTTGTAGTTACTTATGTCTGATAATAAAAGAATTGCAAAAAATACATTGTTCCTATATGTCAGAATGTTTCTGATTATGGGAGTTTCTTTATATACGTCAAGAGTTGTGCTTTCGACTCTTGGGGTAGAAGATTTTGGTATTTATAATGTAGTAGGTGGTATAGTTACTATGTTTTCCTTCCTCAATGGATGTCTTAGTACGGCAACTTCTAGATATATTACATTTGAATTAGGTAGGAATGATTATGAAAGATTGAGCAAGGTGTTTAATGTAGCATTAGTAGTTCACGTATTGTTGGCTTTAATAATAGTAGTTTTAGCTGAAACAGTCGGTTTATGGTTTTTCTATAAAAAAATGATAATTCCAGAAGTTAGGTTGAATGCTGCTTTTTATGTATATCAGATATCCATATTGACCTCTTTTGTTTCAATAACACAGATTCCTTATGATGCAGATGTTATAGCTAGGGAGAATATGAAAATATATGCGTATGTTGGTATCGTTGAAGTTTTTCTTAAACTAACAATTGTATATATGCTTGTTGCCTCACCTTTTGATAAACTTATTTATTATGCATTGCTTTTGTTCTTTCTACAAATATCAAAAATGCTTTTCATGCGTTTTTATTGTATTCGTAATTATGCGGAAAGTCATATAAAAGTATGTAAGGATGTTCAATTGTATAAAGAGATTTTCAAATATGCAGGTTCTGATATGATAGGAAGCATATCGGTGATGGCACAGGGACAAGGTATAAATCTTTTACTAAATGTATTTTTTGGTCCTGTAGTTAATGCCGCAAGGGCGGTGGCTTATCAAGTACAGGGGGCTGTGACTCAGTTTAGTAATAATTTTATGACTGCGGTAAGGCCTCAGATTATTAAATCGTATGCAGAAGGAAATTTGGATAATATGTGGAAACTAGTTGTCCAAAGTAGTTGTTTTTCTTATTATCTTATGTGGTTGATTTGTTTCCCTTTGATGTTGGAAGCAAATACGATTCTAAAGTTTTGGTTAGGTCAATATCCTGATCATACGGTGAATTTTCTAATACTTATTTTGGTCTTATGTTTGATACAGACAATTAAGACACCTCGAGTGACAATTTTTCATGCTATGGCGAAAGTCTTTTGGTCTAATATAACTGTAGGTGTAGTTTTATGTTTTGCATTTCCGTTAGCATATATATTCCTTAAATTGGGGGCTCAACCAGAATATGCTTTTGTGGCGTGTAATATAACAATGTTTTTATCTGAATTTGTGAGTGTTTTCGTTTTACGTTATTTTCTGTCTTTTTCTCCATTGAAATATTTTGCATCAGTTCATCTTCGTTGTTTGTTGGTGTCGGTTGTTTCTGCTATAGTTCCATTTTTATTGTATGACAAAATTATGGAGCCTTCTTTTTTTAGAATTATTGTTACTTGTGTTTTAACTACAATCTCGATTGCAATTTCAAGTCTTTATTTGGGTATGGACAAACAAATGAGGGCTTCATTGCTCGATTTTGTGGCTAAAAAAATTATGCGTTAAAATGATTGAAAAGACAATCCTATCTAATGGGTATAGAAATGCATTGTTTCTTAATGCTAAAGGTGCTAAAATTTTCACAAGTAAAGTTTTAAAGGATATAGGATTATGCGAATAGCAATTCTTACAGTGCCATTTAACAATAACTATGGCGGTTATTTGCAGGCGTATGCATTGATGAACGTATTGCGTTCAATGGGGCATACGCCGACGATAATTATGCGGCGGCAGAATTTGAGACATATTTCCATCGGCTTTCGTTTGAAATTTTTTGTAAAAGCATTATATAAAACGATAATGAATAGAAAGTGGAATACGTGTTTTTATAATGTAGAGAATGATTTTCATGATTTAGGTGTTAATATTTTGCCGTTTGTATTTAAATATATAGCTCCTCAGACAAAATTTTTATATACTACAAATGATTTGCAGGAAGAATGTGAAGGACGTTTTGATGCTTTTGTTGTTGGTAGTGATCAGGTTTGGAGGTCAATATATGTACCTGGAATGGTAAAGGATTTTTATCTTGATTTTACGAATGGATGGAATGTCAAACGTGTTGCGTATGCAGCTTCTTTTGGAACGGATACACCTGAGTACACTGAAGATGAGCAGAATGTTTGTGGTGAACTTATTAAAAATTTTGATGCAGTGTCTGTTCGTGAATTTGGGGCTTTTCAAGTATTTCAAAATTTTAAATGGAGTCCTAAAAATCTAACTCAAGTGCTTGATCCGACAATGCTTTTGAATGTGGATGATTATATTAAATTTTTGGTTAATGAACCCAATGTTACCCAAGGAAATCTTTTCTGTTATGTGTTAGATAAAAATAATCAAGTGAATCATATTATATCTGAAATACAGAAGAAAAATGGATTGGGGTTATATCAGATTGCAGATATTCAAAAAACGAATCAGCCATTACCTTCTATTGAGTTTTGGTTAGCCGCAATTAGAAATGCTGATTATGTTATAACAGATTCATTTCATGGGACTGTATTTTCTATCTTGTTTCATAAACCTTTTGTGGTTTGTGTGAATAAAACAAGGGGGGCTGATCGTTTTGATTCATTGTTAAATATGTTTGATCTTCAGAATAGAATGGTTGGTGATGTTGTTTCTTTGCCTGATTTGTTAAATTCTAATATAAACTGGCAGGTTGTAGATCAAAAGATAGAACAGATGAAAAAGGTGTCTTATTGTTTTTTATCCGAATTTTTGAATTGATGAAAAAGAAATTAGTATATATAGGGTTTGCTTTTGTACACCATAAGGGTGGCCATGCAGGGTACCATCAGATAAAAGAATATCTAGATTACGATTGTGTGATTGATGTTCAAAATTTTCATGAAAAATGTATTAAAACAAAAGAAGACTTGAATTTATTGCAAAGGCTTTGCAGGTTCTTTTGGAGTCATGTTATAGGTTCTCCGGTTTTCCCTTGGTATGCTTTTCGTATATTATGGATGGCAATGACTCAGTCGAATGTCGTTTTTCATTTCATTTATGGTGAAAATACATTTTTACCTCTTTTAAAGAATTTGTCTCGTCGTGGTAATAAGTTTGTTTGTACATTTCATCAACCATATGAATGGTTCCAAATGTCGGAAAAAAATAGAAATTTATTAAAGTCTTCTGATGCAGTTATATTGGTGGGAGAGTCGGAACTAAATCTTTTTAGTCAGGTTGTGAATGTTGTTAAATTTATACCTCATGGTATTTGTACTGACTTTTACATGCCATTAGAAAGTATAGGAAAGAAGCATATGTTGTTAACCGTAGGTAATTGGCTTAGGGATTATTCGTTTGCCAATAAAGTCTATTGCCGATTGTTGGAATTGGATCCGAATCTTCAAATTAAAGTGGTAACACAAAAAAAGAATTGGAATGTAATTGTAGAAGACGATCGTATTGAAAAATTGACAAATATATCAGATGACGAACTTCGTGATCTGTATCGTCAATCGTCAGTATTGTTCTTGCCATTGACTCGATATACAGCGAATAATTCATTGTTGGAGGCAGGTGCAACGGGATGTAATATCATAATTTCTTCTGATTACCCAGATAATAGTTATATACCAATAGAATATTTGACTCTTACATCTATGGTTGAGGAGGATGCATTGAAAGGAATAGAATCTTCATTGTCATCTAATTATAATGCTTCAATTTCTACTTATGTTAGGGAGCATTATTCTTGGGAAATAATAGCAAAAGATACTGAATCTTTTTTGTGCTCTTTGTAGTTGGTAAATTTTCAGTGAAAACTGTGATTTTTGACTTAAGACATATTTTATGGCAAATTTGTATCCATTCCTTTTTCAACCCAATTTTCATCCTGTCGTTTGGGGCGGCAATCGTCTTAAACCATGGAAGGGCGTTGGGGCTGATGATGAACCGGTCGGCGAATCGTGGGAGGTGAGCGCAGTCCCTTCAAGTGTTAGTTTGATAAGCAATGGCTTATACGAGGGAAGGGATTTGTGCAGTGTTATAGAAGAAAATCCCAAGAAGATATTAGGTGCTTCTGTTTGTCAGCGTTATGGAGAAAAATTGCCGTTGTTGGTCAAATTTATTGATGCCGAGCGAGATTTGAGCATTCAAGTTCATCCCGATGATGAAATGGCTCAGCAGAAGCATGGAAAGTTTGGAAAAACTGAAATGTGGTATGTTATTGATGCGAAACCAAACTCATATCTCTATTCTGGATTTAAAAAACATATCACGCCTGATGAATATAGAATGCGGGTGGAGGAAGGCACGATTACCGATGTTTTAGCTCGTTATGAAGTGAAGCGGGGAGATGTGTTTTATATACCATCGGGTAGGATTCATGCTATTGGTGGCGGTTGCTTGATTGCTGAAGTCCAACAATCATCTGATGTCACATATAGAATATTCGATTATAACCGTTTGGATGCCAATGGCAAGAAACGTGAATTGCATACGGATTTGGCGGCTCAAGCATTAGATTTCAGGGTGGAGGAGGAGTATCGCACCATCTATCCTAAGGTGGACAATAAGGCCACTTTGGTGGTCGATTCCCCATTCTTTAGTGTGAGAGTCTTGGATATTGCAGCTCCGTTTCATAGGAATTTGATGAAATATGACAGCTTTATTATCAGTATGTGCATAGAAGGTAAGTGTTACATTAAACTTCGTTCTTCTGAAGAAAGGATTCTTTTGAAAGAAGGGTATAGCTGCTTGATTCCGGCTTGTGTTGCAGACTATGATATCATTCCAATAGATGGTGGTGTTCGAATATTGGATGCCTTTATTGATAACATGGACAGAAGTGTGGTGGGAAGATTAAATAGGTTTTTTCATTTAACCCGCTATTAATAGTATATATAGTTTTGATAACTGAAGAAATATGGAAAGACCTCAAATACAATTGTTAGAGCTGCTCAAGGCTGCTTTGTGGCAAAAAGAGATTCATTTGGATCTTTTTGAAGAAGATGTAGATTGGAAGGAGATTCATAGATTGGCCAAAGAACAAGCTTTATTAGGTTTGATTTATGATGGGATGCTTTCTCTTCCTGCAGAAAAGCGGCCGAATAGAATTTCATTGTTAAAGTGGTATGGTGTGGTGGCGGAAATGGAGACTCTCCACGAAAAGCATATAAAGACGCTGAAATATATTTATGAAATCTTTCAGGAAGAAAAACCTGTTCTAATGAAAGGTTTGAGTGTTTCGGCTCTTTATCCAAACCCTAAACGTAGGCAGCAGGGTGACATAGATTTGTATTTTGGAGGTAAAACAGAGCAAGGCGTTAATGAATTTATAAAAAAAGCTCCGTTTGAAAACATTGGAGAAAATACTCCCAAGCATATAGAGGCAGAACTCAATGGCATCTCAGTAGAACTTCATTGGAAATTGGCTACGCCTATCAATCCATTTAAGAAAAAATGTTTTGATGAAATGACAAATAGCTCAACAAAACAACTCAGAACTGTAAACGTGGGAGGTGTAGAAACACTCCAATTACCATTGGAAATTAATGCGGTATTTTTACTTCTGCACATGACTTCCCATTTCATTAATAGTGGTTTAGGGTTGAGGCAGATTTGTGACTGGGTATTGTTCCTAACTACATATCACAAAGAGATGAAGCGGGAGATGTTAGAGTCAATGCTTTCTGACTTAGATTTGATGAAATATTGGAGGTTATTTGCAAGATTCTCTTTGGATTATTTGGACGCGGATAAGGATTGTTTGTTCTTTGTTGAACATGCAAATTCTAAGAAAGTGGATAAGTTGGGGGAAGTTGTTTTTGAGTTAGGAAATTTTGGACAGTACAATGATCGATTGAAGCATAATCCTAAATCTTATTGGCTTAAAAAAATGTATGCTTTTGAAACAAATGTACAACACCATGGCAGAGTTTTTATGGTGTCTCCCAAAGATGTGTTGCTCAATTTCTTATTCGTTTATTTGCCTGGCGTTTTTAGTCGATTCAAGAAAGGAAAATAACATTTGGTGATCTCTATAAATTGATCCCGAGTAATTTTTGGATTTGTATTGATCGGTGCGGAAAGAAGGAACGGTGCGAGCACTGTGGCTGACTGACAAGCGGCAACACCTGCCGGAAAAAAACATAAAGCGCCGAAAAGTTTATAATGCGGCACTTGTTGCTAAAATTTTAATACGGTGAATTTATAGAGGTCACCATTTAAATTTCAAATAGGGAAAGAGGCTCTTGGTGAGTCTCTTTTTTTTGTTTAAAATGTTATCCTCATTCCTCCTTTAGTATAAAGGAAAAATTGTATTTTTGTTGTTTGAATTAGGTTTCTAGTTTGATTAGATGACGGAAGTTAAAAGCATAGAGAAATGGACGGTGATAGCTAATCCCAAGGCGGGTGGCAAGCGTTTTTTTCTGCGAAGAAAATCCATTGAGGAACGTTTGAAATCTGCGGGATTGGATGTTGATATTGTCCTTACTGAATATGCTGGCCATGCAACCCGATTGGTGAAAAAACTTTTGGAAGAGGATGGTGTCCGTCGTTTGATTGTGGCAGGTGGTGACGGCTCCATTAGTGAGGTGGTTGACGGAATCTTTTCCTCATCTGTCGATACAAAGGATGTCACGTTGGCAATTCTGCCAGGAGGTACGGGCAACGATTGGGCCAGATATTG
This sequence comes from Paludibacteraceae bacterium, assembly GCA_024401435.1. Classification (GTDB taxonomy): domain Bacteria; phylum Bacteroidota; class Bacteroidia; order Bacteroidales; family Paludibacteraceae; genus UBA1181. The sequence goes on from JAKSLB010000036.1 coordinate 23,940, forward strand.
GGGAATACCTAAGAAGTCTCAAAAAAGTATTCCGTTTGTTGTCGAAGGTTATACTCAGATGATTGATATCGGGCGTTTGACCTATCATCAGCAAGGCGAGGAAAAAGTGAAGTACTTTATCAATTCCGTTGGCTTGGGATTTGATGCTCAGGTGGTCTATTATGCCGAAAAGATTTCCCGCTTTTTGCCAGGCCGTTCTTGGGTCTATTCGTTAGCTGTTGTTGCAGGAGCCTTGATGCATTCGTCTAAGCCTCTTCGCTTGGAGATGGAGGGGCAAGGCTGCGTGGTGGACGACAAGGTTTATACGATGTCTGTTGCAAATGGCCCTTATACAGGTGGTGGCATAAAGCAGACACCGGAAGCGGTGCCGACGGATGGCATCTTTGATCTTTTTGTTGTGGTTCGCCCAAGTCTGACGTTGCTTGTCAAGTCATTGTATCGCTTGTTTAAAAACAGATTGGAAGGAAACTCCTGCCTTCGTTTTTACAAAACAGCCTCGTTGCGGATAACTTGCAGCGATAAGAATAAGGTTGAGGCGGATGGAATATTGATGGAGGGAGCGAGAAGTCCGTATCATCTTGAAATAATTCCCCAAGCCCTTCGGATGGTTGTCCCTAAAAAGTGAATAAAATAAATAAAATTATATATGATATCTGATTTATTGAAACATACCGATTCTGGCAATTTCTTCATTTTCGCAGGTCCTTGTGTGATTGAGGGTGAGGATATGGCTATGAATATTGCAGAACATATCAAGAAGGTTTCTGACAAGTTGAAGATACCGTTCGTTTTTAAAGGATCTTATCGCAAGGCGAATAGATCTAAGGCAGACTCTTTTACGGGTATTGGAGACGAGAAGGCTTTGAAGATTTTGGCTAAGGTTAAATCGGAATTTGAAGTTCCGGTTGTGACTGATATTCACGAGGTGGAGGAGGCTGCTATGGCGGCTGAATATGTGGATGTGTTGCAGATTCCAGCCTTTTTGTGTAGGCAGACAGACCTTTTGGTGGCTGCTGCAAAAACGGGCAAGTGTGTAAATATCAAGAAGGGACAGTTCCTTTCTCCTGAATCGATGAAGTTTGCTGCACAAAAGGTGGTGGATAGTGGTAATGGCCAAGTGATGTTGACCGACCGAGGCACATTCTTCGGATACCAAGACTTGATTGTCGATTTCCGGGGCATCCCTACAATGCAACAGCTGGGTTTCCCTGTAATCTTGGACGTGACTCACTCTTTGCAACAACCCAATCAAACGTCGGGTGTTTCGGGCGGAAATCCTCAAATGATTGAAACCATGGCTCGTGCAGGTGTGGCTGTTGGTGTGGACGGTCTTTTCTTGGAGACGCATCCAGATCCGGCAAACGCTAAGTCTGACGGCTCTAATATGCTTAGATTGGATCTGTTGGAACCATTGATGGAGAAGTTGGTCCGTATTCGTGAAGTGGTAAATAATTTGTAAAAATAGAGCAATCCTTAATTGTGGTGATTGCTATAAAATAAAATTCAAAAGATGGCACAAAAACCTTCTATACCTAAGGGTACAAGAGATTTCGCACCAATTGAAATGGCGCGTCGTAATTATATATTCAACACTATTAAAGAAGTTTTCCGTTTGTATGGTTTTCAACAGATTGAGACACCTGCCATGGAAAATCTTTCTACGTTGATGGGAAAGTATGGTGACGAGGGAGACAAACTCCTTTTCAAAATTTTGAATTCGGGTGATTTCTTGTCTGGCGCGGAGCAAGCCGATTTGGAGGCTCGCAACTCTTTGAAATTGACCAATAAAATTTCAGAGAAGGGATTGCGTTATGACTTGACTGTTCCTTTCGCTCGTTTTGTGGTGATGAACCGTGATAAGTTGAGTTTCCCTTTTAAACGTTACCAAATCCAACCAGTGTGGCGTGCAGACAAGCCTCAGAAGGGGCGTTACCGTGAATTCTATCAATGCGATGTTGATGTTGTCGGCAGCGACTCATTGATGAACGAGGTGGAATTGATTCAAATCGTTGATGAAGTATATCGTCGTTTGAAGGTCAACGTTTGTTTGAAATTGAACAATCGTAAGATATTGACAGGTATTGCAGAAGTGATTGGTCAGGCAGATAAGATTGTAGATATTACGGTAGCCATCGACAAGTTGGACAAAATCGGTTTGGAGAACGTCAATGCCGAGTTGGCTTCGAAGGGTATTCCAGAAGAGTCTATTGCCAAGTTGCAACCAATCATCTTGCTCCAAGGTACGAATGAGGAGAAGTTGCAGACCATTCGCGAGGTGCTTGCCACTTCAGAAATCGGTTTGAAGGGCGTGGACGAGATTGCCACAATTTTGGAGTATGTGAAGTTGGTTGGCGTTCAGACGGAGGTTGAGTTGGATTTGACGTTGGCTCGTGGTTTGAATTATTATACGGGAGCTATCTTCGAGGTGAAAGCTAAGGATGTTCAAATCGGTAGCATCACAGGAGGAGGTCGTTACGACAACTTGACGGGTGTCTTCGGTATGGACGGTGTTTCGGGCGTAGGTATCTCGTTTGGTGCAGACCGTATCTATGATGTCTTGAATCAATTGGATTTGTATCCTGCCGAGATGTTGCAATCAACGAAGGTTATCTTCGTTACTTTTGGACAAGAGGAGTTGAAATATGCCCTTGGATGCTTGAAGCAGGTCCGTGCAGCCGGATTGGCCGCAGAGGTTTATCCTGAGCCAGCCAAGATGAAGAAGCAGATGGGGTATGCCGACAGTAAGGGCATTCCGTTTGTGGCAATCATCGGCGAGACGGAGATGGCAGAGAAGAAGGTGATGCTCAAGAATATGCAAAGCGGAGAGCAGAACCTTGTTTCCGTAGAGGAGATGATTTCTTTGTTAATTTAACGTAGATGTTTGTATTTTTATAAAATAAGTTTATATTTGTATTCAGATTTGTCACGGCTTTCTTTCAGAGAGGGTGGTGGATTGTATATTGAGTGTATAAACATTAACAACAAGAAGAATGTCTAAAGTTCTTATTATCGGAGTGGGCGGTGTTGGTACCGTAGTGTGTCACAAGGTGGCACAAAATACTAACGTCTTTACGGATATTGTTATCGCAAGCCGTACTAAGGCGAAGTGTGATGCTGTAGCAGCTGTGTTGAAGGAACGTTATGGAGTTTCGGTCACTACTGACAAGGTGGATGCAGACTACACTGATCAAATCGTTGCTTTGTTTAAGAAACATAAGCCAGAATTGGTCATCAATGTAGCGCTTCCTTACCAAGATTTGAACATTATGGACGCTTGTCTCGAGTGTGGTGTCAATTATTTGGATACAGCCAACTATGAGCCAAAAGACGAGGCTCATTTCGAGTATAGCTGGCAATGGGCTTACAAGGACAAGTTCGAAAAGGCTGGTCTGACTGCCATCCTTGGTTGTGGATTTGACCCAGGTGTCTCTGGTGTTTATACTGCTTATGCTGCAAAGCACCATTTCAAGGAAATGCAATACCTTGACATCGTCGACTGTAACGCAGGAAACCACCACAAGGCATTTGCTACAAACTTCAACCCTGAAATCAACATCCGTGAGATTACTCAAAAGGGTCGTTTCTATCAAGATGGTAAGTGGGTGGAGACTGGTGCGTTGGAGATTCACAAGGCACTTACATACCCCAATATCGGTCCAAGAGACTCTTATTTGATGTATCATGAGGAGTTGGAGTCGTTGGTGAAGAATTTCCCTTCCATCAAGCGTGCTCGTTTCTGGATGACTTTCGGTCAAGAGTATTTGACTCACCTTCGCGTGATTCAAAATATCGGTATGGCTCGTATTGATGAGGTTGAATATAATGGTGTGAAGATTGTTCCTCTTCAATTCTTGAAGGCAGTTCTTCCAAATCCTCAAGATTTGGGTGAGAACTACGAGGGCGAGACAAGCATCGGTTGTCGTATCAGTGGTACGGGCAAGGACGGTAAGCCGTTGACTTACTACGTTTATAATAACTGTAGCCACCAAGTGGCGTACAAGGAGACTGGAATGCAAGGTGTAAGCTATACTACTGGCGTACCTGCAATGATTGGAGCGATGATGTTCTGCACAGGCCAATGGAAACGTCCTGGTGTTTGGAACGTAGAAGATTTCGATCCAGATCCATTCATGGCAGAGTTGAACAAGCACGGATTGCCTTGGCACGAGGTGTTCAACGAAGATTTGGAGTTGGATAACATATAATATCATAAAAATATGAAAGGGAAGAGGATGTATCAAAATGTAACATTTATGATATATCCTCTTTTTTTATGGTTGTGGGATTTTAGTAACGTGAAAAAAATAACATTACACAAATGTTATCCCGTTTTAATAAGATAATTCCATTTTGGCAACGTCTTATGAAAAACAATTCGATGTTTGACAAGAGTTTTATAATCATCCGTTACTTTTCTTTTGATTGGATACACCCCTGAATTAACGGCCACGTGCACAAAAAGTCCCTTTGAAGTGGTCGTCTTTTTTGCTCGTTCAACAGCGTTGTCAATAGAAAGCAGAGGTTCACCATTCCAGCTACGTGAGATTTGTGAAAACAACCGGTGCTCGATGGGATTATGTTTGGAACAATAAGGAGGGTAATGCATTACAAGTATCTTTAAATTCAACTTAAGGGACAGGCTCATTAAATCCTGTTTCACGATATGATGCGAACTTGAGTTTGAACCACCTCCATCACACAATATAATCAAGGTCTCAGCATTGGGATATTCACTTATGAGATGCTCATTCCATACTCGTTCAATATTGTCACAGACAAATTCCGAAGTGTCATGGCTTGTCCCAATTGAGATGTATCCAACATTTCTGGAAATGTCATATATTCCGTGAGGAACGATTTGGCACTCGGCGAAGGTCTGGAAATCATTGTCATAGGCTTTGGGATTGTCCTTGCTATACACTTTCCCTGGCCTCTTGAAGTTGCCATACAGTTTTTTATAACTTATTTTTTATTTATTACATAAGGAATTATAGAACTTTAAAACTAAAAAAAAAGAAAAATGAAAATTCTCGAGTATATATCTATAATTTTAATTTTTATCATATCCTTTGTCTTTCTATTTTTTGTTTTCATAAGAAATATTCAGGAATTCCCTGTTGACAAAGGATGTGTTTCAAATGTTGTATTTGAAGATAATACAATTAAATTAGAGATCATCGGTCAGGGAGGAATCCCCAAGAAGTATGATGTAGTTGATTACCAATACGTAGATGAGTTAAAAACTTTAAATGGTAAAAATGTTCTCTTTACTCATAATACGGGAGTTACCAAAAGACCACACCGTTACTATTCCGTCTTATTGTCAGTAAAAGATACCAATAATCAGTCGTTACCTTATGCACATCCTTATAAACATGAATATATTTGGTTCAACAATAATGTGTTGTGGTTTCTTGGTTTAGTGGATCTTTTATTAATCCTATTGGTTGCCCTATTTTCAAAACCTTCTACCAACATGTAACGCCTAACGGCGTAGGTTTTTTGGAAGCACGTTGGCGATTGGTTAAGGCAAGATCCTGAAGTTGTCTTCCAAGCACATCCTGTTGTGCAAGCAGTAGGATGTCATCTTCCAATTGAAGGGCGTAGAGAACCCGCAGATAAATGCCAATGGAAACAGTTGATGCCCCCTTCTCTATTCGTGCTACTGTTAGCGGGGAACAAGTAGCACGTTCTGCGACTTGAGCCACGCTCAGATTACGACGAAGGCGAGCTTAATTTGCTCCCCCACAATCTGCATCTTATCCTCCAATTTTTTTTGCAACTTTGTACCCATTGTTGACTTTGCCATATATTTCAACATTTAATTCAGTAAGCAAAAATAGTTGTTTTATTTATATTGGTGTCCGCTAAACTCTTTTGAACGGAAAAAAATTAGGCTGAATCTTCCTT
>JAKSLB010000037.1 GCA_024401435.1 Paludibacteraceae bacterium
AACCTTTTTCCAACAAAAACTCGCTCAAGTATGAGCCATCCTGGCCTGTTACGCCAGTGATGAGTGCTATATTTTGCACGTTGCTTTTCAAAGTTTAATGTTATTTTGTCGCAAATGTAATAAAACTATATCTTACCACCATACTTCTCAAGCACTTCTCTATTCCATTCACGCCTTTCGCGGTCGAAAAACCACCCCCATTTGTTGAAGTATTTGATCATATTCACTATATGTATTCGAAGCATTCTAACGCTTTTATATGAGGCGGAACGATGAGCGTGAGTAATAGAAACCTCCGGCCAAAAAACTGTCTCATATTCCTTATGCATTCTTCGTGTAAGATCGATATCTTCAGGATACATAAAGAATCTCTCATCAAAAAGGCCAATTCTAGACAATGCACTATTTCTAAAAAACATAAATGAGCCTTGATGGTAAGGAATATTCATTTCCTTAGTGTGATCTGCAAATTCAAGCAAATACCGATAGTTCGTTTTCCGAATCCAACGAGGAGGGAAAAACCTTCTTAATATTACATCTATAGGGCGGGGCAACAGTCGCACGACATACTGCAAGCGACCATCTGGATATAATGTATTAGGTATTAATTGGCCTATCGTCTCGTGCGCATCCATATATTCAACAATCTTTGCGATAACATCCTGTCCAAAATATATGTCTGGATTTGCAACAAGGTGATATTTATAACCTTCATTCATAGATTTTCGAATAGCAATATTATGAGCGGCTCCGTATCCTATGTTTTTGTTATTGAAGATATACTCAACCCTAGAATCTACATCACATATGCAACTTAATTGATTGGTTTCAGAATTGTCGATAATATATACTTTATCGACATCATTAGACAATAATGCGCCCAAACATGTTCTCAACTCATCCGGGATTGTACGATATAAAACTATTGATGCAGATACGTTCACTCTATTACTCTAAGCATTCGTTGTCATTATCAGAAAACCAATCCTTCAAAGCTTCCTCGAAAGTCCACTTGAAGTCATAGCCACAATCCTTAAGCTTTCTACCACTAATATTAGTCGATATCTGTAATTTTTTCACTCTTGCTGGACAAATTCCCATCGGACTACCACAAAACTTTGCAACCGCAGCGACTGGCATAATAATCCAATTAGGTACGTATGGAACCCATTGTGTCATACCAGTGGTCTTTTTCATTGAGTTGACAATTTGCTCAATTGTATATGCAGGCTCAAACGTACAATTAAAGATATCAGATTCAGGAGTGCCGTCCTCTTTGTAATTATCAAGGCGCCAAAACATAAATTGCACTAGTTCCTTGACGTAAATACAAGCCTTCACTGTATCCTTCCTACCTGGATATGCAAATGTATGTTTCCTTATTCCCCAATATAATCTAGTAAAATTCCCATTCTCGCCTTTACCGAATACTACTCCAGGTCGAACAATTGTAAGTTGTCTGCCTGGAGATTTCGCCTTCCACATCATATGGATTTTTTCTGCGACTAGCTTTGAGATTCCATACGCAGTATTAGGCGTAGGAAGGGTCGTTTCCTCCTTCAACTCCTCTGCTGCCCCATATGGCGCAATCGAAGAGGTAAACACTATTTTTTTTATTCCAAACTTCTCTGCAAATGCACAGACATTTTCCGCACCACGAACGTTTGTTTCAAAATATTCTTTATCCGGATGGCCTGGAGTTCTATGAATCGCGGCTAAGTTGAATATCACATCATCGGCGGTTACTTCGAATGGGATTTCAATGGGCATACTAACATCGCAATATACAAAATGTGCTTGATGTTGCTCATTCTCCCTAAGTGCAGGTTTATAATTCTTCACCGTAGCCCACGATGCTGTCTTATCTACAAGAGACTTCTCTATGTTGTCCGGATTCACGACATCCAGATTCCAAACATTTGCATCAGGATGCTGATTCTTTAAGAACTTCACTAAATGTGTTCCGATGAACCCGGTTGCACCAAAGATTATATAATTCATATTTCGTCTAATCCGTTAATCCGGTTTATAAAGGCACTCCATTATTTTTAAAGTCCAAATACTTGGCTTCAACGAACTCTTTAAACTCTCGTTTGAATCGTTCTTCTGAGAAATTCTCTGCCCATCTTCGACACTCTCTATAATCAAAAGGGATAACACCCATCGCTTCGAATTCGCCAACTGCATTTACTATTGCTTCTGGCGTTTGTTCGTAAAAGAACAAGCCTGTTCTATTCTTATTTACAGTCTCCAACGAACCTCCATGTCCATATGCTATTACAGGAGTTCCACAACTTTGCGCCTCTATAGGAATCATACCGAAATCCTCATCAGCAGCGAAAACAAACGCCTTTGCATGTTGCATTTTCTCCTTCAATACGTCAAACGGCTGATATCCCATTACTTTGATATTTGGACCTGCCAATCTCTTATATGCAGAAAGATTCGGTCCCCCACCAATAACGACAAGTTTTTTGTCCTTCATCCTATTAAAAGCCTCAATAATAATGTCAATCTTCTTGTAAGGGACCAAACGACTACTAGCCAAATAATAGTCTTGTTTGTCTTCGCATAGATCGAAGCTTGATATATCAATATTTGGATGAATAGTCAAACATTCACGACGATATGTCTTACGAACACGCTGTCCAACATAATCAGAATTACTGATAAAATAATCCACTCTATTGCCTGTAATTGCATCCCACCTTCGAACAGAATGCAACATTTTACGCACCAACCAGCTCTTTATTCCACTATATAAGTTTGACTCCTCAAGGTATTCATTATACATATCCCAACAATACCTAATAGGACTATGAACATAACTCACATGTAATTGTTCTGCTTTAGTCAGCACTCCCTTTGCTACACAATGCGAAGACGAAATGACAATATCATACCCACGGAGATCGAACTGCTCTATAGCAAATGGGAACAATGGCAGATATGCACGATGCTTCTTCGTCCCAAACGGCATCTTCTGTATAAATGAGGTATGTACCTTCTCCCACGGGATGCCCAACTCTTCACACACACTCTTCTTTGCCACCAGTGTATATATATCTGCTTGAGGGAATACATCCAGCATGGCTTTTACAACCTTATCTGAACCTCCAACAGTTACCAACCATTCCTGTATAATCGCAACCTTCATATTATTCACACTACTATATCCGCAAACTTACATTTTTTATGCCTAACGCACATCAAATAAAATACATTTTAAACAATCCTTCTCGTATGTCAAGTTCACCACGACTTCACAAAACGACCTAATGCTACAACTATATTTATAGTTTGTGACTAAGTATGTCTCTATAGATTTCCATCAATGACGAGGAATGAGCAGATTCACTATACGAATATGAATCAAAAGAATTGATAATATTTCGAGACATACGTTTACTTTCTTCTACTGTCATCATTTTAATACTTTCTTTCAAGGATTCAATATCTCCGATCTTAAAAAGATAGCCATTAAAACCATGCGTAACACATTCACTCGCAGCACATTTATCTGGGACAATACAAGGAATTCCTCTCGACAACATTTCAACAATTGTCAACGGAGCACCTTCATACCATAAAGAAGGGAATACTAATGCTCGTGCGTTTTTTAAATACGAAATCTTTTTGTCTCCAGACACCCATCCTGTGAATTCAATATTTTCATACTTACGCGCCAATTCACATTTCTGATATCCATCACCCAATACGACACCTTTCACTCCCAAATCTGTCACAGCACGGCAAAACAAATCAACACCTTTCTCTTTCGACAACCTTCCCATAAAAACGAACACATCACATGTCCCTTCTAGTTCTTGCTTAATCTCTGGCAATTCTATCGGGTTTTTCAAGACATATATGTTATCAACTTTTTTAGAATACCTCAGAAAAAGGGTTTTAGTCAATTCTGATATTGCTATTATACTGATATTTTCGTGTCGCCATAGATATCTTTCTTGTATAAATTGACGAGCAACTCGCCAGTATTTCTGTAAAACATTCCGGCTGTCACAATTGCAAAAGATACAATCCAAAGACATTGGCGACTTATCACAAATTACACCTTTTACGTAATTATACAAACCACCATTCGGACAAAACGAGAAATAGTCATGTGTCGTGATAACAATCTTATAACCACACTTTTGTGTTACAGACAACACGGAAGCAGACAATGCCTTAGTCCAAGCATGGTAGTGAACGACAGTATCTTCTACAGAATAATTGCTTAAAACTTCTTCAAATCTTCTTTTTGCCTTACGATTCCACAGTCCTTGACAAAAAGCTTCTATACGATTTTTGTTCGTTAGAATATCTTTTGAATCACAAACTACAACCTTTACCCCGCTTTTAATCAATCGGTCATCCACTGGGCCAAATCCAGAGAATAAGAGCACATCAACATTCTGTTGAGCCAATAATATAGCTTCTGTCAAAGCCACATTACCGGCACCGCCAGTCACATACGCTGCGTCATTAACAATTATTACCCTCACCTCTTGTCCTTGTGATATTCTGCAACACCATCTTGTTCTCTTCGCGCCATGTATTCCATTATTGAACATATACGCCTAACCGGAACTCCTGCATAAAAACTATTAGACTCCAACCGTCCCCTAACTAAACTCCTTGCCCCGATAATAACATTATCACCTATTACTGTACCAGGAAGCAATAAGGATTGCATACCGACAAATACATTACTTCCTATTTCAACACACTTATTAGAAGATATGTCGGTATCTGGCCTTCGACCTAAAGCTATCAATCCTGTCGTATAACTATAATCATGTGTAAGAATAACACATCCATCGGTCAATACACAATCTGCCCCGATTGTAATCCTTTTAAAATCATCAAACCTAACTGTATGCGCAATAAAACGTGGAGCGCCATTTAAACGGCAACCGACAAAACTCAGCAATTGATTAAAACGACGCATATACCACCTTGGAGCTACAGAAACAAATGGTCGTATACACATGCGGCCCAACCTATATAGTATCTTTATAACCACTTAATTCAACAATTTAAATAGTTTATGATAAAGCCAAGGATTTACGCATTGGATATTCCATTTTCGCCATATATAAATATACCTCAAATACATGCATCGATACCCATTCAATATTTCATAAACATCAGCATCAAAGATCTTGACTTTTTCGTCCAATGAGACTAACGCGTTCCTCGTCTCATCGGTTAATGGCTGCAGCACTAACAGGTTATGATATAAACAAGCCAAAACATACGCTACATATCTTTTCAATAAGCGCCCGTGTGTTTCACTAATTTCAGCAAACGTATTCTCCATCATTCGATTTATGATAGGATAGTAATCCTTCGTATGCAACAACCGAGAAGACAACGCGATTGACTGTTCTTCTCGTCCCACCATATACTGGTATAATACAATATCAAAAAACGTCACCGTTTTTGCTCGCATTAACGGATAAAAGACATACTCTGTATCTGTATACACAACGCCTTCCGTTTGTCTATAATTACTATCCAGAAGTAATTGTGTCCGATACGTCATATGATGCATCTTCAAATCTTCTTTATCATTCAGCAGGGACAACCGATTATCATCAATAGATATAACCTCATTTATTTTTTGACCATTGATTCTTTTTGTACAGACCTTTCCGCTTTTTTCATAAACACATTCATAATCAGTGAATACAATATCAACATCAAGACTATGGAGTTTTGTCAACAGCGTATTCAATCCTTCCGTACTTACCCAATCATCAGAATCAACGATACGAGTGTATTTCCCCCGAAGAATAGGCAATGCTACGTTTATACACGAACCGTAATGCCCATTTTTTTTGTCTATAACTTTTACAACATCCGGAAATTCATCTGCGTATCTATGTGCAATTTCCGATGATGAATCTTTACTTCCATCATTAACTACAACCAATTCAAGTAGATTCCTATTTTCACATGCCACAAAAGAAGAAATACATCTGTCTAAGTACTTCTCCATGTTATATGTCGGAATAATAACTGATAATAGTTTCATGTTCAATTAATATTCAATATATCTGATTCGTACGGATATGTCGCACTCTCGTTTCTATAGGAAATAAGCCATACAAAGTATGTAAGATATACAAACATGTAGAATACAGACATACATATTTTAGTACCATTTGTATATCTAGGGCTATTAACGATTTTTGCTGTATAATAAAACTGAAGTGGTGTAAGATATAGTCCTATTCTAAATGCATACACCGATCTTATACCAAATGTAAAGATAATTGTCTCAAACAAAGAAACAATTATCAGAAAAACAGACTCTCTATGATCCAACAACCTAAGTCTGTACGCTATTACAGCATTCACAACAAAAGCGAATCTAAACAACAAAGATGTAACCCCGACTCCTTGCCTATCCTCCACACCGCCATTTGCATATGCACTATACTTCGACAAAAAAGGAATCTTAGTAATAGCGTCCATTGCGATACTATACAGTACCAAAAAGCCTACCATAAACGACATGCCGACAAACACCATGAATATTCTTTTTCCTCTTTCCATTCCTGACACCCAATGCAGTAATAAAATCATTATGCACCCTATCGGAGCACTGGAATGAATAAAAACCGACAAGACAGATAGTAATATATATTTCTTGTATTTTGACTCTAAGATATAATTGTATATTAAAAAAACATATGCAATCGCGATAGATTGGCGTATCAGATTCAGTGATTGATTATAAAAAAACAACATATACAATATCACCATAACCCATAGCAATGCTCCTTTTTTTGAATAACTCACAAAACCTCTGTAGAACAATGACATTGTAAGTATTTGGACAAAGAATAGGAAAAACTGTAAAGTATCTGTAAATCGGGATATTATATAATTAATGGATCCATAGAACCATTCTGTATTAACTCCTTTTATGTAATCTGACAAAGTGTCATAATATTTCGCGTCATTAAACATCCAAGATGCATAGAACGACGTATCTGTCCCGACGCTATCATTTCTCATGCCACCAATAAATGACGGCACGAAAACACAGACACAAGACAACATGAAAAAAAGAATGAAACTTCGTGACTTCACCTTTTCTGCGATATACGCAGACAACGTCGACACAAAGAACACTGAAATATATAAGAAAAAAGAAAGCACTATCTAAGTGATTTTGCTTTTTTAGTAAACTCTACGCATCGATATGGAAGTGCAAATATCAAAAAGCACAGCTTATTCAACCAATATTGCATAACAAGATTTGAATTCTTTGCGCGTATCGCACCATCTCCCCACTTTACGGCTTCAACACCTAAACGTTCTATGAGAGTCAATTGACAAAACAGATTCCTATGTTTGTTTCGTATATAACGAACAGCTTTCTCCCATTCAAAATACTTATTCGTCAATCTATTCTTATCTTTAGAATCTATACGATAAACGCTTAATGGCTCATCGACATAATAAAAAGGAGTTATCTGTGCCATACGAATAGTCAACTCATACTCCTGCCAAAATTTAAGATTCTCATCATACAAACCGACATTCGACAACGCAGACTTCTTTGCCAAAATATTCGTTGTCGTGGTACATATTACATGAAGAATTCTTCTACTCATATCACCTTGATTCAAGGGATTAAGAATTTCTTCTTTATAAGACACCCCCGTCTCTGTCACGATCTCGAACAATCTTCCACAATACACCAAATCGCATTTTTTCTCCTCAATCAATGCCATCTGTTTCTCTATCTTGTCTTTTTTCCAATAATCATCATCATCCAAAAAAGCGACATATTCCCCTCGCGCATTTTCTATACCAAGATTTCTTGCATAATTCCCACCTTTTGAATCCTCCTTCTCTATTCTAACGTACTTTATATCATTCCGAGAGTTGCAATAATTAATCGTATCATCATCTGAAGCATCATCAACAACAATGCATTCAATATCCCTATAAGATTGTGACGTAACACTATCTATTGCGCGTTTCAAAAGTTCACAGCGATTGTGTGTTGTGATTATTGCAGAAACCAGTTTGTCCATATGAACTTACACGCCACCATTAACTTTAAGAAAGGCAAATCCTTTCATTGAAACACACCTATTCTTTATGATAGATGATTTATTTCTTAAAATATTACCTATATAGACCACAGGCTGCAAAGTCTTATATTTTAGCGCAGACTTCAATAAATCACATACTATACGGGATATAGCAGGCATTGACTTATTAGGATTAGACATGTCATCAATACAATGTATATACTGCAAATAGAGTTCTTTAGAAATTGGCAAAGGACGGAACGCCCTATCATGAACGACCCTCTCCCTAAAACAAATTCCAATCTTATAACCATGAAATTTCACTCTATCGATATAATTATTATCCTCCCCATAATGAGGGAAAGAAGGAGAAAAGCCTCCGACCTTGGACAAACATTCGCGCGAAATCAACCAATGTGCAGCCATCACAAATTCTGTTTCTATAACCTCAGAAAGGCTACAATCAAAAATCTGTTTATATACAATATTATTATCCAGGCTACACTTATAGAAACTATCATCAAATAAACTAAGATCGCTATTGCATTGTACAGGGCTAATAATCCCAAAAACAGGATTAGCTTCGTGAATATTAATCAAGTTTTCGAATGTATTCTCAAAAACCCATGCATCTTGATTTAGTAAATAGACATAATCATAATCATTCGCCAACGCATATTCCAATCCCAAATTGTTAGCTTTCCCGAAACCTAAATTACATTTACTCTCAATGAAAACGAACTGTCCATATTTACTTTTTATATATTCCCGAGTTCCATCACAAGACCCATTGTCCACAACAAATACATCTGATTTGACAGTACTGTTTAATATACTATCAAAACAACGATCAATCCATTGCTTTGCATTATATGTAACTACAATAGTTAATAATTTAACCATGTGACTCCACTACTTTCTTAATCTCTTCCAGATATCCTAATCCATATTTCATGTCAGGTTCAAGATGACATCCTTCAGCCCATTCATTCCATGCATTGACAAACACAAAGTTTTCTTCCTTTGAATAGGGAACAAACGATTCATAAACATATTTAAACCATCTACCGAAAACAGAAGGACTGCTCTTGTCAAAACACATGAATCCTTGTCCAACTCTACGGCTCGCGTTGTCCCAACAAGGGAACAAACAAGGATATGATTTATAATCTAGAGTGACAGGCAGAGAACACATATGATTAACAAACATTTCGTAATCATATATTATTGCTCTACACGCACTGCTAAAACGATTTCTAATGCTGAAAAGTTTTTGTCTGATTCTAACCCCAAGATTATCAGAAAATCCCCTTATGTTCTGAGGCTGAAACTCAACAGATGCATCCATTGAATCTGTCAAATATTCTTTTCCTGACCCCATTGACTCAAACCTAATTATATATAAATCCATTCCCTCTTTTCTTGCCATCTCTTTCCAAAAAGAGACCAACTCCTCCAGATCTGGAATCAACGCGGTTCTATATATAGCAAATACCGGTTTCCCATCTATCTTTATATATCTGTCATCTTTGAAATATGGCAATAGATATTTAAAATGCTGTATGTCATCTTCTCTGCTATAGTGTTGTTCTATAAGCGTCTTATTGTTATCTCCATCCCAATTTCTGTGCCAGTTTTCATTTGCCCAACAGAACATAAATGGCAATGTCTCATCCGGATCCTTAAGTTTCGCTTCAACAGGCTTTTCCATTATCAAATGTCCATTAAACCAATAATGATAATAACAGAATCCATCTATCCCATACTCTTTTGCCAGCTTTTCTTGCTCTAATCTACATTCTTTTAGTCTTAAATCATAAAAACCTAAATGATTGGGGATGTGTGGCTGATAATGTCCCCTAAACCTAGGCAGAGCCTTTGCGACATTCCGCCACTCTGTAAACCCCTTTCCCCACCATTCATCATTTTCTTCAAAAGGATAAAATTGTGGTAAATGTATTGCGATTACTCTTGGTTTTGACATAATCAATTATTTTTTGAAAAAATAATTTATCATTTTTTTATAAGTACCAATCTCCAAAAGACTCAACATATGGTAAATAGCAGAACCTAATCTCCCAAATTTTCTTTCCTGAAGGATTCCTTCTTTACAATAGGATATTGAGGTACTCCACAACAACAAAAAACGACATTTTTTTAACATCAAATACCTTCTTCGATCTTCAAAAAATTTTCTTTCGTCTTTATACCAAATATGGTTCCTTAAATTATTAACCCTTTGGTGACATACTGAAGTACTAGAAATCCTATATCTTACTAAATATTTGTCAATGGCATGTATTTTATAACTCAAACTTAAGACATTCAAACAAAACGGCCATTCTTCCATTAAAATGTATGATTCATCAAAGCCACCAACCTTATCATAAATTTTTCGAGTATAAAAATAACTAGGTCCAGTAAACGTCAGCCGCTCTATTATCAAATTATATTGTAACTCTTGTTCTACGTTACTTTGTTCAAAAAAAGATTCCCATTGCTTTACCAGATCTTGAGAGACACATCCCTCAGAACAAAAAAGTTTCATTCTGGAAATACAAAATTCGCAATCTCTATGAATGTCAACATATGCCAAATACTCCGCGATCGCATTAGGGAACAAACAATCATCTCCCGCGATACTCTTGATCCAGAATCCATTTGAAGCCATTATTCCTCTATTGAGGTTCTTAACTGTACCCGTATTCCTTTCAGCAGAAATTACTCTAGAACCTACGAAATCATCTTTGTGTTCTTCAACCCACTTAGATACTATTTCAACCGTCCCATCCTGAGAACCATCATCAGAGACTATCAGTTCGATATTCTTGTATGTTTGCTGACTTATACTATCTAACGTCTCAACAACAGTTTTTGCCGAATTATAAGTCACAACAACTACTGATACCAAAGGAGCATTCTCACTCATAGATAAAAAAATTCAAAGTCTTGTTCTCTAGATATTTTCCTAACGGAGAAAAAATAACGTTCAGAAACTTCTCCATCATCTTGGCATATATTGAGACCAATATAAAAAAAACAATAATCACACTTAAAGCCGACAATAGATAACATCCATAACTGAAATTGCACAAAAGGAATACATCTATTTTTTTTAGAAATCCAATTACGGGCGATGATACTTGCATTACGTACACGAACAAAGTTGTTGAAGCAATACTATTTACCACATTGCTACTAAATTTTAGTTTTGCGAAGAATAAAAACAAGCAAAATGATTCAATTACATTTAGTGGGCATGAATAGCCAGTCCAATACTGTGCTTCAGATGCAAAAAGCCATCTTCCGGAAGCAATAATCAATGCAACGACAAAATAACAGAGGAGATAAAGACGACCTTTTACCCTGAGTAGAAAATCCTTGTTTAAGAAAGCTGCTCTGGCAAGCAAATAAATTGTTACGAAATGGAATAACGAGTAACCATGTTCTATATACAGACACCTATTATGGAATATATATTCCATAACAAATTCTATAATCCAAAATACTAATGCATAAGATGTTATCTGCTTGCCATTTTTCTCAACAAACGAGTTGATTACTGGTGAAATAAAGAGGAGTATTAAATAATTTTGGATATAATAACTTTCTCGCGAAAATGCTACAACACTATCAATCAAGTCCCAAACAACGAAATTGTGGTTCAAAATACAATTCATAAAAAAACATGGAACATATACCCCTATCAAAACCAACCATAGTTTCCAAATAGAACGGAACTTAAGTTTAATACCAAACCAACCAGATATTATAAGAAAGCAATTTACGCAACAACAGGACAAACCCTGTATATACAATTGGGCACCTTCCTGCAAAGTGAATGTCGACCATTCATATGAAGTCGGCAACCCACCAACAAACCATCCGTTAAAATGGACAATAAGTACCAATAACGTGGCTAAAATTCGAAATAATTCTATATTGGAGTTTCTTCGCTTTGATTCTATATCTCTATAACTTCCCATATATTGCAAGTTACTGTCAAAAATAAATTGAGCACATTATTAATCAGTTTTTGTTCTTCATGTGAACTTTGGACACAAATGTCTCTTTGTCTACTATATTGAACAATATGCAACATATACCATATACAACAAGTCCCAACACACCTCCTATAGCAACTTGTAACCACGGATTTAATACAATCTGCATAAGTATATATACAAACGCATTCATAATGATTACAGACAGTATTATATACCTCCAATCCTTTAATTGCTGCCAAGCATTGTATTTGTATAGTTTACCAGGGAAATAACAATTTATAAAGAAGCAAAGAAATGTATTAACCATGCTACCTATCGCCATTGCATTGATTCCTAATGGTAATGTAATAAGCATTGTCAAAAGAAGTAATGGAAACTTTGACAGATCCATCTTCATAAACAGATCAGACCTACCTGAAGCATTTAGGATGCTGATATTGATGGCCGACAACGGTGTAAACATTCGCGCCAAACAAAACATCTGCATAATAAAAACACAAGGCAACCACTTATCTGTATATAGTATACTAACCAATGGGGGAGATAATGATGCTATAAGTGTCATAAACGGGAATACTACTAGAGCTGTAGAAAAAAGACTCTTCTTGTACAAATGAAGCATTTGCTCTTTATTGTCCTTTATCGAACTCATTATTGGGAATGAAACCCCACCAATCACGCTATATATAATATTTGAAAAAGTATTAGGAGCGGCATATCCTTTTGAGTAAAAACCTAAATCTCGACTGCTATAGTATTTACCAATTACTATTGTATAGATATTATTGATAATGGTGGAATATAAGCCTGTTACCACCAATTTCCAACCATATCGGAATAAAGGCGTAAAGGATTCCTTGTAGAAAACGATTGACGGCTTCCAGTGTGAGTATATAGGAAATAGAAAAATAGCTACGAATACACTTGTCAAACTTTGAGCAACTAGAGCCCATACTCCCAATCCTAAATATGCCAGTACCACACCTGTCGCTCCACTAATCAAAGAACAAGACACATTTATCTTTGCAAGAGCTTTAAAATCAGCAAAAGCCGTCAGCTTAGCTCGATGAACAATATTAACTGCTGTCAAAACAAATTGCAATGCCAAAACCCTCGTCAAGTTACATAACAAAGGTTCATTATAAAAATCGGCAATATATGGCGCACAAATAAAAAGTAATGCATATATAAAAAGAGACATTACCAAATTGACGACAAATACTGTTGAGAAATCTTTATCTGTACAATCATGTTTCTGCACCAAGGCATTTGACAAGCCACTATCAACCAAAGTCGTCGATAAAGCCATGAATATTCCAAGCATTCCTATCAAACCGTAATCAGTCGGATCAAGTAGTCTGGCTAACACTACCCCCATCACGAAAGTAACGCCTTGAACAGATAGCTTCTCAATGCTGTTCCATATGATTCCAGATTTAATTTTCCCTTTTACTGAATCGGTCATTATACTCACTGATTATTACTACTACAGACAATACCTGCCAGACAATGATTCAGGCAATATACAAGAAGACTTTATTCAGAAAAATACGAGAATCTATTAGCGTCCCTGCCATATTATGACGTGTTCTCATTCGTCATTTGACATCTTAATCTTGCCTACAACATCACAACCTGATTAAGTAAAATGTTCAAAAACTATAGTTTTATTATATACCAAGCGATTTTGCTATTTCATTCATCATATTTTCCGCAACAGTACATCCATTAGGTGGAATAAGGAACGAATTATAAAATATCTCTCGTTCTGATCTTTTTGGATCGATTCCTTTTAATATGACCTTTTCTATAAATTCATCGATATCTTTCTCCGTTTTGTATAAATAATGACAGCCATAAGCTTTTTGTCCAACTTCATTGAACTGTTTACCTCGAGATTCATCTGCAAGATACATAATAGGCTTTTGGGTATAGAGATATTCAATAGTAAATGATGCACAATCATGAATCATGGCGTCAGAAAACAAGAAAAGATCAACATAATCCCCTTCGATTATTGTCGAATTGCTTGATTTTGCCCATTGATTATAATACTCATCTGTACGAGTTCTACCCCAACCCTCTGTTTCATATAGTTTTACCTTAAGTAAGGGATGCGGCTTAAATACAAAATATACGCTTTCCTCAAAGCGTTCCCTAACATTCTGCATGTACTCTGATAGGAACAAAAACTGAGAGAAATGTAATAATTTGTTATCTGGCTCAATCGAGTGGTGAGGAGCCCATATAACAATTTTTTTTCCGGATACTTTATAAAAGGGCTGCTGCTTTAAATGAAGAGATTGTTGATGCTCAACAAATTCATCGTATAGAGAATAACCTGTAGGAACCCTGTTATTGCACGCCAGTTTGATTTTAGACATTTTAGAATCCATCGAATAGTCATATTCCGTAAAATACTTCCACACTCTACGATGAAAAGGTAATGCAATTCCCCACCTATCTCCAATTAATATATATCCATAATTACAATAACAAGTCAATGTATTTTTAAACTTATCGATATAATAACGACTATCAATAAGCCCATCATAAGGATTTGTATAAAAAACAATGTCAGGGTTTAACCTTCGAGCATCAATGTAACTGTCGTCGTTCTCGTTATAAGACATTACTACATCATACCCCCGTCGTTTAAAATCATTATAACATTTATCTAAATTATCTAGCATTGACTCTCTTCCCATATTAACTTGCGGACAGACTAAAACTATTGGGTTGAAACGTTTGTCTTTTTTCATTAACCAATATAAAGAGTCATACTTCCATACAGATGAGAATATTGCAAAAAAAAGCACATTAATTGGGTCTCGCTTAGCCTTCAATCGGGCTACCGCCCTTTTGTGCAGAATACAGCAATACACATCATTGAAATTCGAAGCTATAGTATTGACTATCGATTTCAATCGTGAAGTGAACATCTTATTTATCAGATCAAGCATGCAACAAAAATTGATTAGATTTCAATCACGTCAATTTTATTATAAAAGTCTGCCATTACCGACACAATTTTCTTTGTAGTAGTTTCGTTTATGTATGTGTATCGATTTCCTGATTGTATGGATTTAACAAATGATACGATTTCATTTCTAATACCTTCTCCATCCAATTGATAGAAATATCGCTTGTTTTCTTCTGAATTTTCATAGCGTATTTCAAAGTAGTCAGTCTTCCACCATGGGGCGGGGACATAAATATATCCCTTTGTTCCTGAAATAACTAGTTCTCCTTCGCTCTTGACACCCTTACCGACTTTGATTGAAGCAATTGCATGTGGATAAATAAAAGTCACACTTGTGAATTCATCATATTTATATTCTTCACTTCCAACACGTGTTACGATTTTTTTTTGCTTCCACTCATTTCCTAATAGCTGCAAAACCGGTAATAATGCAGTAGGCCCCCACGAGGTTATACTGCTCCATGTGTGTTCTAGTTGAGTTCGATCAAAATAGTTAATATCCCTTAAACTAGTACAAATCGCATCAACTGAAATAACATCTCCGATCTTGCCGCTTTTAGCTAAAAGTATCATTCGGTTATATGCAGTTGAATAAGCGGTCTTAATAGCCTCCATTATGTAAAGCCCCTTGTCTGTTGCAAGAGCCTGCAACTCTTCATATTCAGCTACATTGAGAGTAAAAGGAGACTCACAAAGTACATGTTTCCCTGATTCAAGAGCTTGTTTTATATGTATATAATGTTTACTCGGGTGCGATAGTACATAAACAGCATCTACCTGATCCAGTAATAAAGCATAATCATCGGTAACAATCGGAAGATTTAAGAGTTCATCTGAAAAATTCATTTTGTTCTTAGCACAAACTCCAACGACACTTACTCCATTAACATATCGGGACTCTGAAATGAATTTGTTTAAAACAGATGATGCTTCACCTATAAGACCAATCCTCAAATCATTTTTTCCCGCACGAAGATCCGAACTTGAAACTCCTTTCGTGCGGTCAAGATATACAACCTCACAAAATTCTTTCAAATAATCGAAATATCCAACCCAATCCGAACCGACTGTAAAAATATCTACACCGTAACGTTTTATATCATCAATTTTCTGACCTTCATATTCCTCGACAATGATTTCATCTGCTAAACCCGTTGCTCGAACGGCTTCAATGCGTTCCATCAATGTTTGTTGGACGTTTATCTTACCTCTCGTTTTATCAAAATCATCAGCAGTCACTCCTACTATCAGATAATCTCCAAGTGCCTTCGCCCGTTCCAATAGTTTAATATGACCATAATGGAGAAGATCATACGTGCCATATGTAATTACTTTTGTCATATTAATCTAAGTTTTTTCTTAATATTGAACCACAATACTTTTTGAGCATTGTTTCCAAATACATATTTATTGAACAGGAGCTTGAACGATGACCTCTTGGCCCATCTTTTCACTAAATTTTCATAGTCTAAGGAAATGACATCTTGCATAAATTGTCCTCTCTGTGGATTCATAGCGATAGACTTTCTCATTGGCCCTTGAAACCTTAGAGCATCCTCAAACCGTAATTCATGACCATATAACAAACCCAAAGAATTCAACAACACCTGTTTCCCTTTTGCCGTGTTGCAAACAATAAGAGAGGCTCCTTTATTGTTACCGTATAGCTCAGGGCAGTATATATGAACTCCCCATAGATCACCTAGTGATATGTCAGCAACTCGAGAAGTGTTGGCAAACCGACATTCATAGCACGATGGCCGGCTCATTAGATGCTGTAACCAAATTGACCAAAAAGGGTTAAACCATCGGTCATACTTGTATGTTCTACGTAGATGCAACTTTGATGTAATATTTAACAACATCACTTCAAAATCCCACCTACCACTATCTTTATATCTATAGTCAATAGATTCAATATGAGCACCATGTTTTTTTTCGAAATATTGACTCAGCTTTCTTACATACAATGGAGTCGGAATACCCTCACATATCACTTCGATTGTAAGAAGATTTTCAGTATCAGTATTTTTTAAAAATGACTTTAAACCTGCTATCTGACAAGGTGTTCCTGAAAATAGTACTTTCTTGCCTTCTTCCAGGAACTTTTTGGTCTGCTTATAAGAATCCCCTATTTGACTTTGAGCATACTTCGATTTTCGGAAACGATTAAGTGCAACTTTATCTTGGATATATCCATGAAAAACATCAAGGCCTTTAGTTTCCGCACCGAAAATTACATAATTGGTATCACACCATATTTCTGCTATAGCAGAAAAAGCACCTCCAGATGTACTCTCTTCACGAACTTTTTCATCTTTTATATAGCCACCAAATGCAAACTTGTCACCGTCATATCTTTCTGGCATATTCTCTATAGGACAGACATTCCTACAGAGGTTACAATTCATACAACTAGACTCATCTATAATTGGATAACGAAACCCTTCAGAGTTCTCAACCATTGTGATTGCATGCTTTCCACATATTTGAGCACATGCCTCACAACCTGTACATTTTGATTGATTCTCCACAAGGTCCTTACTTGTCATTTTTGAGCATGCTTAAAGATTCTTTAAAGAATTCTAGAGAGTTTTCTCTTGCATCATCTATTCTACGATGAACCGAATCATAGTCAATTATATCAGCTATGGATTCATCTCCACTTATCATCATACGATGTTGTAGGCCAAACAACTCAAGAAGTTCATCTATCTTATTACCTGCCTGTTCTCGTGTAAACACCACAAATTGTTTGCGATAAATAACGGAAAATATCAAACCATGAAAAGAATTTGTGACTACAAAATCCGCATACTTTACTAGAGAAAGGAATTCCTCTACTCCAGCCTTATACCAAGGCTCATGTTTTTCCCCTTTGAGAGTTTCTGCTCGAAGGCTAATATCAATTATTTTGTATCCCTTCTCGCTTGCTAGTCGATCAACATAAGCGAACATCTTGTGATTATATCTACGAGCATACAATAGAATATACTTTTCAGATATTATTCTATCTGCCGCAATCGTATCATAATCCTCAGATCTAAGTAGTAAAGTAGGATCTATTGTCTTTTGACAAGGGACACTTACATTTTCTTGAATATATGGTATGAATCGATTCTCGCGTATGCCAAGAGCCTTAAAATTATGAAGGCGTTCTTTTAATATAGGATATGTCACCTCATCAAATGTCGCATCTCCAAAACTTGCAGCATAAGATATTGCATTTCCCCTCATACATGGGAAGTTTGCAAAATAACCATCATCAAATCCTTGGAACTCAAGGGTACAGAAAATAGTATCACTTCCACATACAAATCTTGTAATTCCATCATTTTTCTCTATCTGCTCAAAATTCTGATAATTATAATGCGTTTCTGTCTTATTGAAGCATCTGTGATAAAACTGTTCAAACTTATAATAGTTCTCTCTAATGGCAGGCAATGTGACCTCGCACGCATGTTGAGATTCTGCATCCTGATCAAACATATGCTTCATCGGATTAAGAATATCTTTATCCAAATGTACTTCAGGACAATAATCAACTAACACAGCGTTGTATTCACCTTTCCCAATACGATTAATAGTATTGAATACTGCCCATGACTGCAAAGCGGAACCGTAGTTTGTGAAATTCGCGTAAATATTAAAACTAACAATACCGATTTTCTCCATATTACTTATCTATCTCAAAAAGCGCCTCCGTAAACTTTTGCATATACTCCTTCGCTCCAATTGAAACTCGGAGACACGTTCCAAAATTGCCAATTCCCTCATATGACTTAATTAGAATCTTGTACTCTGCCTTCATGCGAGCAACTATTGTATCTGCATTTGTCTTAACTCGAATAAAAATAAAGTTACCTGCTTCCCCTTTGTGTTCGTAACCATTTGCATCAAGTGTCTCAATAATATAACTACGACCTTCGTTGAATTTATCGATAAGCGTTTGAAGGACCTCTGGGCTGTCAATAATGGCTTCTGCAAAAGCCATAGCAAAAGCGTTGGTATTGTGTGGTGTACACATCTTCTGAACCATCTTCACTCCATCCGGCCATCCGATCACATAACCTAAACGACACCCAGCCATTGAGAACAGTTTAGAAAATGTACGAGTTATAAATACATGCTCTTGCTCGAGTGCATACTTTATGAACGTCTTTGGATAAAAGTAATGATAAGCTTCGTCTACAAGAACCGTTATCTCATGCTTACGAGCTGCTGCAAGGATAGTCTCAAATTCTGCATCAGAATATACATTGCCCATTGGATTGTTGGGATTGAGAAGTATGAGAAGCTGCGTATCATCAGTAAGAGCGTCAATAATATTGTTAACATCCATTGAAAGATCTTCGTTATATGGAACTTTCACAAATTCACGACCATACATCTCTGAATATACTTGGAACATGAAATATGAAGGAACTACTCCAACCACTCGACCTCCTGGTGAAGTAAATGCTTGAATTATATAACGGATACCTTCAGCGGAACCATTAACCAAACAAATGTGACTAATATCGGTACATAAGAAACCTGCCAATTTCTCTGTAAACTGAAGAGTCTCGGGATATTGACTGACGAAACAGCCATCAACAGAAGACAAAACTTTATTTATGAAATCCTGAGGAAGTCCTCCTGGATTTTCATTCAAATCAAGACGAATATAATCCTTGCGAGCATTCTGATCAAAAATGCGATACAAAGTTTCAACTTTGGGATCTAAATAATACATATTTTTTTACAAGTCTTTACATGGCTTATGACTAAACACAAGTCTTTATTTGAATTCATTCACCAACCTAACAACCTCTGCCACTTCCTCCAACGAAATAGCAGGGCCTATTGGCAAACTCAATTCTTCGTCTGCCAATCGTTCAGTTATAGGTAGTGACAATTGAGGAGTGTTCCACTGTTCATTTGCATAGCACTCTTGCTTATGTGGGGCAATTGGATAATGGCACACTGCACCGACTCCATTTTGTTCCAAATAGTCGTGCAAGCGATTACGATTATCCTTGCCTTTTACAATGATAGGGAAAAGATGGTAAGCATTCTGCTCATCTGGCAGCAGGTCTGGAAGAGTAATTAGAGGATTATTGATATGCTCATAGTAGTAATGAGCTACAACTTTTCGCTTTGCGTTATCCTCAACTAAATACTTCAATTTCACATCTAAAACTGCGGCCTGAATCTCATCCAAACGACTATTGCGACCAGCGTATTTAAAAATATATTTCTTCTGAGATCCATAGTTCGCAAGTGCGCGGACAGTTGCTTCAAGTTTGGAATCATTAGTGGTAACGGCTCCACCATCACCAAGAGCACCTAAATTCTTGCCTGGATAAAATGAATGTCCTGCAGCATCTCCAATATTACCAGTCACGCGACCATCTGTAAACTTACAGCCGTGACTCTGAGCACAATCTTCAATAAGTTTGAGATTATACTTCTTACAAAGTTCACCAATCTTTTCAGTATAAGCAATACGACCATAGAGATGCACAATAACAATTGCCTTTGTACGAGGAGTGATAGCCGACTCTATAAGGTCATCATCAATCTCCAGTGTATTTGTCTTGGGTTCGATACAGACAGGAACTAGTTCATTTTCAGTAATAGACAAAGTGGTAGCTATATATGTGTTAGCAGGGACAATAACTTCATCTCCTGGATGCATTACTCCCATCTCTATGTAAGCTCTGAAAATCCAAATAAGCGCATCAAGTCCATTGGCACACCCTATGGTATATTTGCTGCCAATGAACTCAGAATAGTGCTGCTCAAATTTTTTATTTTCCTCTCCCTGAAGGTACCATCCGCTGTTTACTACACGTGATACAGCTTCGTTAATTTCCTTACCGTGAAGAGCTGTCACTTCCTTTAATGAAAGAAATGGGATGTTCATTGTTATACCAAAATTTTCTTGTTAAGTGGATGTGCAGGATTTCCGACCCAAGTCTCACCTGCTGGGATGTTCTTTGTCACAACACTACCAGCACCGACCATAGCTCCTTCACCAATAGTCAAACCTGGAAGAATAGTAGATCCTGCTCCTACAGATGCACCACGACATATTCTTGTCTTGAGGAGTGTCCAATCCTTATTTTTGGCACGAGGATAAAGATCATTGGTAAAGGTTGTGTTTGCACCTATCATCACATTGTCTTCTAATTCTATACCATCCCAAAGTTGCACCCCACACTTGATGGTACAGTTGTTTCCAATCTTCACATCGTTCTCAATGAAACAATGTGAACAAATATTACAGTTTTCACCTATCTGTGCATGAGGTAGCACTACACAAAACTGCCAGATATTAGTTGATTCTGGTACATTTTCGCACATACAATCAGCTAACCTATGAATCATAATTACTCTTCGTTTCTAAAGTTTATAAATTCGCTATAATCACGAATATAGTCATCCGCATTGTATTCATCAGATGCAAGGACCATACATACCGCACCAGAAGAAAAATCTTCAAGATCACGCCACATTCCAGGCTTCACCAAAAGCCCTTGGTATGGACGATTAAGAAAAAATGAACGCCTACAAGTACCATCATCAAGTGTAACCCGGAAAGATCCAGAAGCAGCTACAATTAGTTGACTAAGGTCACGATGAGCATGTGACCCTCGATTTTCTCCCCCTGGTACATCATAAAGGTAATATACGCGCTTAACATCAAATGGTAATGTTTTTCCGTTCTCTACAACTGTGAGATTGCCTTTGCGATCGCTATGGTGGCGATCAAGTTCCACCATTGTACAATCAAACACATTATATTTCGCCATTTGATTTCAGATTTAAAAAAACTTCATAATTACGCACATAGTCTTCTGGATCATAGTTCGTAGAGGCTAATTCCAACGCCAAAGAGTTTGTGGAGAAATTTCCCATCTCTCGCCATAATCCTTTTGGTATATAGAGTCCATAATACGAACGATTCAAGAGGAAAGTCTTCTTCTCTATGCCATCATCAATAGTCACCTCAAAGGATCCAGACATTGCGATTACGAACTCTTCTGTCTCACGATAAGCATGTCCACCACGACACTCACCACCAGGGACATCATATAGCCAATATGTTCTCTTGATCACAAAAGGAATTTGCGCATTATTCTGAACAAACGACAGATTCCCACGCTGATCAAGGAATTTTGGGAGTTCTATCAATTTACAGTCTCCAATTGTCATAATTATTCAATAACACTCGTGAAAAATATTACAACAATATCAAGTTTTTTAATCTGGGACATTAATCAGTAATATGATTGACAAAAACTACCGACTAAACGACCAATTCTTGCTTTTAAAAAAAAATATTTGCTTAACTACATATTATAGAATCATGAGCATATGTTTGCTAGAACGACACAAATCATCATACTTCACAAACCAACGCCTTTTCCACAACTTTGTCCATATCATAATACCTATAATCTGCCAATCTGCCTCCAAATATTACATTCTTTTCTTTCCTCGCTGATTCTCTGTACTTTTCAGCCAATTCATTATTTACTTCATCATTAACTGGATAATATGGTTCCATACCAGACTCCCATTCCGCCGAATACTCCTTACTAATAACCGTCTTGGGGCAAGCCTCCACCTCCGCACCAAACATCTCAAAATGCTTGTGTTCTATTATTCTGGTATAAGGCACCTCAGCCTCTGTGTAATTCACTACAGCATTACCCTGATAATTAGATGTATCCTCAACTGTCATCTCAAATGAAACTGTACGATACTGAAGCTTTCCAAACTTATATCCAAAATATTCATCTATTGGACCTGTGTATACTATCTTTTCTGCGATAGACTCTAATTCTGATCTATTTGCAAAAAAGTCAGTATCTAATCTCACCTCAATACCATCCAACAACCCATCTATTAGTTTATTGTACCCCCCAATAGGAATACCTTGATACTTATCATTGAAGTAATTATTGTCAAATGTCATTCTGACAGGCAGACGCTTAATGATAAACGCGGGCAGTTCAGTACATTTTCTACCCCACTGCTTTTGAGTATATCCTTTAATCAAAGCCTCATATATATCTTTCCCTATCAGCAATTGTGCCTGCTCCTCAAGATTCTGTGGCTCTCTACCATTCAATGCAGCCTTCACATCAGCTTTCTGCTCTTCTAGTTTTGCCTGAGCCTCTGTAGGTGTAACCACACCCCACATTTTATTAAATGTGTTCATATTGAATGGCAAATTATAAAGTGTACCCTTATAGTTTGCTACAGGCGAGTTGGTATATCGGTTAAACTCAACGATTGAGTTCACGAAATCCCACACATCTTTATTCGACGTATGGAAAATATGAGCACCATATTTATGAACATTGATTCCCTCAATGTTCTCACAATAGATATTCCCCCCCCTATGAGAGCGCTTATCTATAACCAGACTTCTCTTCCCTGCCATCTTTGCTCTATACGCAAAAACAGCGCCGAAAAGTCCCGACCCAACTATCAGATAATCGTATTTCATTGAAAAATCACAGACAAGATCTGTGGTGCACAAAAACTATTTATGTTCCAGAATCAACCTATTTAATCTTTCTTCATCAAAAACCTGCCACCATGCCAAACGCATTATTAGCCAACCAATAGATGTAATGAAACCCAACATTATACCAACGACAATATACAACATCATTTTCGGACCGGACTTTGAAACAGGTAGCACAACAGGCTGGACAATAGAAAAAACCGGAGTATTTTCCATGAATGCCAATTTCGCTTGTTCAAGTTGGGATGATATAGATTTCAATATTGAGTAAGACAAATCGTATTGATCTGATAGTCTTTGATACTCGACATTTACTCTTTCGCTAATCATATCCCTATGAGAATCCTTATAATCGAAAAATTTTTGACGGACAGACTCATATTCTAAAGTCGTCTCATTATACCTTTCTTGGATAAAATCAAGCATATACTTAGCTCTGCGCGTCTTGTGCTCAATAACATGACTTTGTAATGTATTTACAACACTTGAAGCTAATATAGATGCTTGTTTCGGACTTTCAGCATCTACAGATACCTCTATTGTTTCAAATATTGGATCTTCATCAACCTTAATCATCTCTTTCAGCTTCGACATCGCTTTATATTCGTATTTATCATAAACTTCATACGGCAAGTTTTTTTTGTTTATACTTGGACCTGTTTTTTTTCCATTAAACCAAATCTTTATTGTATTTGGCAGGTCTATCGTATACATTCTTAAATACTCACCAAAAGAAGGAATAGAATCATATTTTGTGTACTCATAAACACTCATCAATGTGTCAATATTTGCCCATGGGACCTTAATGTTCATTATTTCGCACAAAAAAGGCGTACTTTGAGCAACCTTTGGATACAAGTCTGGAGTAACAATATCGACGCCACTCTTCGATTTCCCTGTAGTAAGTCCTGCCATAGAAGCTAATGAATTCAGACCACCTAAATCTACACCAGTATTAGAACTGACA
This sequence comes from Paludibacteraceae bacterium, assembly GCA_024401435.1. Taxonomy (GTDB): domain Bacteria; phylum Bacteroidota; class Bacteroidia; order Bacteroidales; family Paludibacteraceae; genus UBA1181. Next base: position 24,542 of record JAKSLB010000037.1, read on the forward strand.
GGAATAATAGATGCCGTAGCCGTATATTTATTGGGCTTGAATAAACATATCAGTACAAAAAATAATGTTGTACATCCAACGACCTTCAGAATGAACTTTCTTTTGGTAAAAAGGTATTTCAACAACCAAACAATATCAATTTGATCTTGTTTATTATCACGAACTTCCTCCATTGTTTCTGTCCTATTTAGTCAAATTTAATATAACAACAATCATCGTAAGTATAGATGATGACAAGCTTACGACTTGAGCCGGCGTCATACCTTCACGTTCTGGCTTAGTCGGCACCATTACTTCACAACCAGGTTCAACTTTTGGATAATGCTTAAACCACAAAAAATGACCTGTTGCATCTGCATGTCCATCTGGATAAATTACATATGTTTTCCCCCTTTTTGCCTTGGTCGAGAAGCCTCCCGCCATATTGATGTATTTTCTAGCACTCATTTTCTTCGTCCATGTCAAAGCAATAGGATTCAGAACTTCTCCTCCAACCTTGACTGTTTGCATTTTACTTGGAATAACAATCTCATCACCGTCCAACAATCGAAGATTATTCAACGCTTTTTTATCCGAGAAAATCTTCCTCAAATCAATAGAGACAAGTTCATAAGAGTCTTCATCCGACATAAGCATGTTAATCTTAGTTGTATCTTCGCTCTGCATCATGGCTTGCATAATTCTCATGTTTTTCTCTTTTTCCAAAAGCCTGACTCGTCTAAATAATTTTGCACCATCAATGTATGCAGCCTTTGTCAAACCGCCAGCACGTTCTATCATACTCAAAACGTTATCTTCTCTATTAACCATTTCATACGTGCCTTCAAACAGGACTTCTCCTGTAATTGTCACGGTTCCATTAAATTGCGCCGAAGGATATCTCCGTATTGTCACTACATCAAAAGGCTCTAGACGGAAATCATTATCCTTACTATCAATACTCAAATCTTTTGTCATACAAACAAAATGATTAGATGCTATTGAATATTCGCTTGTATCCGCAACGTCATAAGATAATCTCCTGACAATTTCGACCTTTGAAACAGACGCATCATCCAACAAACCGCCCGCAAGCAATATCAAATCTCCGATTGTAATATTTTCCGCATAATCATATTCATCCGGATTTTTCACAGCACCCTTAATAGTCAAGATCGGTTTTTCTCTTTGATCATCTATAGTGGAAATTGTAATAACATCATTATCATTAAGTTCCACATCATATTTACCCGCCGCCAAATCGGCAACATTGAAATTCAATGACTGATATGTAAAATCAGGTTTTAGCCTTGTTATTACACCACGATTCAGGAAAGCATTTTCAACCAAGCCGCCAGATTTATGCAACAACTCGCTTAGTTTCATACCCTTTCGAAATTCGTAGTTTCCAGGAATAAATACACCGCCCTTAATCTCAACAGTATTATCTACTCTTTCAACATTTATAGCATTAACAGACAAACTATCGCCATTCATTACAGATACAGACGACGGATCGACAACATCTTTATACTCTTTGCCATACTTTCCGACACGCAAAAGACCGATATGGTCAGTTACCGCATACGGTTTAAAACCACCTGCATATCTAATTATATCTTCAACGGTTTCTCCTTCTTTTGCCTCAAAATATCCTATTCTCTTAAACTCTCCACCAACAGCAACTCGCTTCTGGTACGTTGGGACCATTACGATATCATTACTGTAAAGAGGCACATTAACATCGGTTTTATAATTTAAAAGATAATCATATACGTCTAATGTAGCAACAAGCTTACCTCCACGTAACAACTGAACATTTCGGAATGAACCATTTTGATTTGGACCTCCACACAAATACAAAACATTGAACAGTGATGCCACACTGGATACTGTATATGTGCCTGGAGCAAAAACCTCTCCCATGACATTCACTGTAATAGTCTTAAGACTACCCATTTTAACCGATATAGAAGTTCCACTCCCTAAATCGCTATATATCGTCTTCAACTTCGCTTCTATTCTATTTGACGCTTCTTTAACGGTCAAACCGAGCACATTAACGGGACCCGCAATAGGAATATTAACACAACCATTTGATGCCACTTTCAACTGATACGACATACTTGAACGTCCCCACACATCCACAATCAATTCATCTCCGACGCCCAATATATAACCTTCCGGCACAGGCATATTAACATTTGGTTCAAACGTCAACTTCTCATTATTGAATAATTTAAAACCAAATATCAGAGAATCCGCAGAAGTTGGTAAAAAAAACGCCTTTTCACTTTCTTCACTCTCCGTCGCTATCCCCTCAAATTTATCTAAAGCAATACTTTTATCAAGTCCTTTTTTTTGCCCCAACTTTAAATCTTGAAGTCTTTTTTCAAGGTCATCAAGTTGTTTTTCTGAAGCCCCCTTAGCTTTGGCCAAGACTCTAATATCATCAAAGCTATAACCTCTAGCTGCCATTTCTGTTGAAATACGGCGTATCTGACCGTCAGACATCTTTGAGACATCCATGGTTTTGAAATTAATATTTTGAGAATAAACTTCCAGACCAACAATGGCTAACAGGAACAACAATACTTTCTTCATATCCATTTTATATATGCACACAGCTTCGCCTCTTCACCCACACAAAGAGGTAGTGAAGCCCGATTATTTCGCAAAAATACAGTTTTACGCACAAAAATACAACGGCAAGCGGCATTTATTAATGCTGCACCACCATTTTTATAGTCATAAAAGCTATAATAGCGTACCTAAAGAGTTTCCCAACGAAGATCATCACGGAAGTTCGCAGTATAGGAGTACGCATCAGCCCCAAACAGACGGCGATAATATCTCCAATACCCGGTACCCACACAATTAGACCTAACCAAAAACCATACTTCTGGGTTAATGAATTGTATTTCAATGTCTTTTCTTCCGATATTTTCAGCCATTGCTGTATTCTTTGCCAGTTACCAACATATCCCAATGCATAGGAAGACATACTTCCCAACCAATTTCCTAATGTCGCAACAACAATTACCCCCAAGACATCAAAGCCGGCATACAAAACGCCAACAAGAATTGCTTCTGAACTAAAAGGCAAAATTGTCGCAGACAAAAAACTTGCGATAAACAAACCTAACAACCCTGCCTCTTCCATGCGTCTACGAAAGCTATTTACGAATTTCGTCCATTGCTTTTAGAATTGCTCGATCCCTCTCGTTGAATATCGGATAAAAAGCTTCATTATCTTTTATATTCCGGCCAATATAAGCCTTAACTTCATTGTTAACAATCTGATATTCACCATCTGACAACACTGATTGTTTCACACCTTTTGAAGAAGCATAATTCATAAGTCCAGGCATCATATCTGTCATTTTCAAATATGATATCAGTTCATCAATAGACATACTAGACAACTTGCTGCGATGTTTGTCCGCATACTCAAGTGCATATTTATATATAACGCCCTTTGCACGCATTCGATAGAGATAATCTGATGCCTTTGCGGTGTCGCGAGGTACAAAAAAGTCAGGCATAATTCCTCCACCGCCAAACACTGTTCTTCCGTTTTTTGTAGCAAACATTTGGCTTTCATCAAATTTTACACTATCAGCTTCAAAAAGCTCCCCACTTTCATATCTATGAAAAAGCTCATCATAATAGCTTGCTGTTCCCTCGTCGTATGGACGTTGAATACAACGTCCACTTGGTGTATGGTATCGTGCAATTGTCAGACGGACAGCAGAATTGTCACCTAGTGGCAATTGTGTCTGAACAAGACCCTTTCCAAAAGATCGACGACCAACAACAATTCCTCGATCATTATCTTGAATTGCGCCAGCAAAGATTTCACTTGCTGAAGCAGAATATTCATCAATAAGGACAGCTACACCAAGTTGCTGGCATGTTCCCAAACCATTGGCACGCGCCTCTTCACGTCGTTGATGGGCGCCTTCTGTATACACTATTAACTCGCCAGCAGCGAGGAATTCGTTGCACATTTTTATAACGACATCCAATAGTCCGCCAGAATTTCCTCTCAAATCAACAATAAGAGTCGAACAACCATCAGCCTTCAACTTCGCAATTCCTTTCAACATCTCTTCATACGTCTTTTCTGCAAAACGATCAATTCTCATATAACCTATTTCAGAGTCAAGCATATAAGAAACATCAACGCTTGTCATCGGAATAACGCCACGAATAATCGAAAAATCGAGCGTCATATCACCTCGTTTGACCGCTATATCGACAGAAGATCCAACTTCTCCACGCAAAGTATGCATTACGAGGTCGTTAGTAATAGTGTCTCCAACAAAAGATTTGCCGTCAACTTTAATAATCTTATCCCCAGGCATTACACCAAGCAAAGAAGATGGACCTCCTGCTACCACGCTTACAACATTAACCGTATCGTCTGAAACAGAGAACTGAATGCCGACACCACCGAAATCAGACTTCAAATCGCTATTAACTCGCTCAAAATCTTTTGCAGGAATATACACAGAATGAGGATCAAGATTCTCTAAAACCGAAGGAATAAGGCTTTCGACAAGTGTGTCCAGTCCGACATTGTCTACATATTCTGAACGGATAAGATTGAGAATCATCTGCATTTTGTCTGTAGAACCAGACAAATACATTTCTCTACCACTATTTGGAAGTATGCGCAAGGCTTGCGAACGGCCCGCATATTTACCTATATAAACTCCAACTATTGCTGCCAAAGCCATCAACAAAGGAGTCCAAAGAAATTTGCTTTTCATTTATTTAATTATAATATCATCATCAACATGAAGGACGTCAATTCCTGCACGTTCAAGCAAATCAATACCATCACGATTGCGATATTCTTCACTATAAACTACACGCTTTATACCTGCTTGAATAATTAATTTTGCACACTCGATACAAGGAGATGCTGTAATATACATAGTTGCACCAGCAGAACTATTATTACTTTTTGCGACCTTAGTTATAGCATTTGCTTCAGCGTGTAGAACATACGGCTTCGTTACATTGTTATCTTCACATATGTTTTCGAATCCAGACGGCGTACCATTGTAGCCATCGCTAATAATCATCTGATCTTTAACCATTAAAGCTCCTACTTGCCTACGTTGGCAGTAAGAGTTCATTGACCAGATTCTAGCCATTGCCAAATAGCGTTGATCAAGAAGATATTGTTTTGATTTATTATCCATTATCATATATAATGACAAAAATATAAAAAAAACTAAAATGATACAACACAAATTCCGACAAACAGCGAAATAAGAAGAGACACAAGTATAAAAAGAAAGGAATCCCCCGGA
>JAKSLB010000038.1 GCA_024401435.1 Paludibacteraceae bacterium
CACCAGGAATCGAACCGGGGACACAAGGATTTTCAGTCCTTTGCTCTACCATCTGAGCTATGGCACCATTGCTTTTGTTTTGCGGTTGCAAAGGTAGAGAAAGTTTTCGTATTGACAAAATATTATTCAAAAAAAATCTAATTTTTTTAGTTGAAACGAAATGACATTGTTGAAATATCGTGCTAAATATTTGATAGTCAATTTAGAATAGTTGAAATTTAGAATGATGAATTTACGCAACTTGAGGGTGTGATTTTACAGGTAACAGATGATTGTCTAAAATGGAGAATAAATATTATCTTTACATTTGAGTTTAAGTATTATGAATATTAGTACAAGAAGATAAAAATGGCAATAAAGGAGTCGTTTATACAAGACGAGGAGTTTGGAGAAATTGAAGTGAGAAGTAACGCTAAGATTAAGCGTTATGGGATAAAAATTTTATCAGAGGGGAGAGTTGTGCTTTTGTCACCACGTTATGGGATGAAGGAAAGTTTGTTGTCTATGTTAGAAAAGAACAGAGAGTGGGTACGGGAAAATTTGAAGAGAGTAGAAGCAAGAAAAAAAATATATGATTTTGGGACGAAAATATCTACTTATACGTTTGATGTGGAGTATGCTTTTTATGAAGGAAATCGTATTGTTGGAAGTTTGAATTCAGCAGAAAAAAGGTTGCTTATTCGTTGTCCAAAAGGGGAGGATTTAAGTTCAAAAAATTCCCAATTCATCGTAAAATCTATTATTGAAAATGCATTAACGATAGAGGCGAAAAGAATTCTTCCGGAATGGCTTTCACGATTGGCTGAAAAACATGGCTTTCGGTATAAGGATTGTAAAATTCGCAAAATGCATTCTCGTTGGGGAAGTTGTTCCGCCGGGTCTATTCATTTGTCGTCGATGTTGCTAATGTTGCCTGAGGAGTTGATTGAGTTGGTGTTAATTCATGAGTTAAGTCACACTGTTGAAATGAATCATAGCGATAGATTTCATCAACTTGTTGACCGATGTTTAGGCGGAAAAGAACGTGAATTAGAAAAGCAGATGCGAAATTATTCGGCTGTTTTGTAGATAACTATCTGTATTTCAGCTAATTAAAATATTAATTTTGTTAGCTTTTTAATTGTCAAATCCAATTGATTTTTATATCTTTGTATTTCCGATAATTTGGTTTTATACGTAGTATAAGAAAATCGGGTGATGATGGATGATAATGTGAAGATGAATGTTGATGAATAATTTAGTATAAGTCAGATTTTGAAACGTTTTTTGCTCATACTTTTTGCATGTGTTCTCTATGCGGCTCAGTCGATGTACGCACAGACGGATGTTGATCGCTACCGAGAGGAGCAGCGAGTGAGAGCGGAACGTTTGAAGGGAAGAAAACAAGCGGAGAAAGAAGCTACTAAGGAGGAGTTTGATCAAAAGAAGACGGAAGCAGAAGCTCAGAAGCAAAGTCAGCAGAGTCAGGCAGATGCGATAAAGGCAAGAGAAGAGCAACGTAAGCAAAAAGAGCGAGAAGCATGGGAACGTCAGAGACAACAGACAGAAAAAAAGAAACAGCAGGAAAAAGAACAACAAGCGCAAAAGCTTAAGGAGTACGAGCAGATTCTTGAACAAGAACGACAGGCTCGTGAGATGAGAATGCGTCGTGAAGCCGAATTAAAGCAACTCGATAGAGAACGTTGGGCTGCAAAGCAGAAGGAATTGGATGCTAAACAGCAACAAGAAGAATTGGAACGACAGAAACGTCAGCAAGCGAATGTGGAAGCTTCTGAACGTGAAAAATTACAGCGTGAAGTTCGCAAGCAACGTGAATTAGAGGTTAAGGAACAGCAGAGAAGAGCTTGGGAACAGAAAAAAAGTGAGATAGAAGAAGAAAATCAACAGAAGAAAGAAGCTGAGAAAGAACAGCGTATGCAAGATTATCTGAAGGCTGTTGAATTGGAACGTCAGGCTCGTGAGATGAGAATCCGTCAGGAGGAGGAGATGAAGAATCAGTATACTGAATTGTGGAATAAGAAAAAGGCGGAGATAGAGGCAGCACGACAAAAAGAGAAACAAGAGAATGTTCGTCGTCAAAAAGAATATGAGGCGATAATTGCGAAACAAAGAGAAACTCGTGAAGCTCAGAACAAACGTGATTTAGAACGTCAGCAACAAGAGCAGGCAATGTGGGCTCAGAAAAAAGCTGAACAGGATGAATTACGTAAAAATCAAAAAGCATTAGAAGCACAGCGAAAGGCGGAGTACGAAGAGGCTTTAAGAAAAAATCAAGAAGCCATTAGGTTGAAGAGACAACAAGAACAGGAAGCTCGTCAGCGTGAAAGAGAGGCTATGGCTCTTCGTCAGCAAGAGATACAAGAACAGCGACGTGCTTTAGCGGCACAGCGTGCAGAGGCTGTTCGACTCCGTCAAGAGGCTGCTCAAGCTCGTATGGCGGAACAACAGGAACGTCATGCGCAGAAGGTGGCTGCTCAACAAGAAAGGTTAAGACGTGAACAGGAGCAAAAAGCTGCGCGTCAAGAGAAAATGCGCTTGCAAAAAGAGAAAGAAAGAAAACGAAAAGAAGAGCAACGTAACGCGGAAATGCAACGTAAACAGCAACAACGAGAAGCTGCTGCTAAGAAACGTGCTTACATGGAGCAATTGAAGCAACGTGAGCGTGATCGTGAACAACAACTTAAGACTCAAGAACAGGATATTGCGAATCGTTTGAAGGCTAAACGTCAAGAGGAGAAACGTAAGCAAATCCAAATGCGTCAGGAACAACGTGTCAAAGAGCAGGAAAAGAAAGAAGCAGAAAAGGCAAAAGCCATGGAATTGCGCGAAAAGAAGCGCGAGCAAATGGAACGTAGACAAGAACAGAAAAAAGAGTCACAAGCAAGAATAAAAGAACGCGAACAGAAAGAACGTGAGTCGGAGGAGCGTTTGCGTGAATATAAAAAACGTCAGGCTGAATTGAAAGCACGACAAGAAGAATTGGAGTCTTCTAACACGGCGGATGAAAAGGAAAAAGAGAAAGTTCGTAAAGAGCGGGAGGAAGTAGAAAAGGCTACGCTTAAGTTGGCTAAAAAAATCGTCGGTGAAAAAGAAAAACAACGTCAGGCTATAGAAAAAGAGCAGGATAAGAGAGATCGTGCGAGAGAAAAATATGAGTTAAAACTTCAAAAGGATTCCATCAAGTATGCTAAATTGGAGGAGGAGGAACGCCTTCGTCAAGAACAAGAAGATGCAGAGGATAATGTGATGGATCTGACCAGCAAGCAAAAAAAGATGCTGAAGAAGATGCAAGAGCAGAAAATGTTGATGGCTGATCAGAATGAGCGAGACTCGTTATTGATGTTGGATGGAGACTTCGATATGGTTACTGGTGAACGTGACAATGCTGATTTGCCTGAGGACGTGTTGGAGCGATTGAATAAAAAGAATGAAAAAGAAGAAGTTGTTTTCGATTCTAACGAATTCCCGTTAGAAGATGGTGAACTATACGAGGAGGCTCCTGATTTTGAAGGAGATTCTACGGATTATAACTACGATGAGAATGATTCTATTCATACGGAGGCACAAGATACAGTTATTCCAGTCACTTCGAAAATTGACTCCGTGCTTTTGATGCAACAAATTGCTGAGTTGGAACAAGAATTACAGAATATTCGTGATATTGAGGAATTGGAGAAAAGCGGTAAGGGAAGAAAGGGTAAGAACAAGAAGAAAGAGTTTGTCTTACAAAAAATAAAAGTGCCTAATTGCCGTTACTTAAATGATGTTATCTACGTGAGAGATAAATTTGAGTTCAGATATGAACTAGATTTCTTTATCCATTATTTTGATCATCGTTATTTCCATAGAAAAAAATTCTATGATCGGGTAGATACTACTCGTTGGGTAGCACAAAGGGTGATGAAATTGGTGGGAAATACTAAATATCGTCATACGGATTTTAACAAGATAGTCGATTCGGTGGCTGTTATGATGCCTTATTATCCTGTGCCAGAGTATTTGGATTCTGTTATTACAGAGTTGAACTTGGAATATTTAGCAACTGGAGAAATTAAGGTGAAATATAAAAATTCTCGCCAGCGTTCTATTATAGCAAGAATTAAACCGTCTAATATTAAAGAAGATAGTGCGGGAGTTCGTACGGGTTCTTTGGGAAATATTAAGTTTTATACTTCTAATAAGCGCCGTATTATCGAACAGTTAAATGCATCTGATTTTGATTCTTTGATTGTTCAAGATACGTTGGAAATGGAAGCTCAGGTTTTGACTGATTCCTTGAATGCAATTATCGCTCTTAAATCTGCTCAGGATAGTGTGACACGAGTACAAGATAGTTTGATTGCATTAGGTGATAATTATGCTGTTTCTGCATCTGTTCGTGATAGTATCCATAATTTGTTGGATGCGGCTATATGGAGTGATGAGACAGATTCGACGGAGGCGGAAAATGCTATGAGTAGGTTGGATAGGACTGGTAATATGGCAGCCGATCCGGTTTCTATGACAAATTTGGATCAGATGATTCGTTATGCTGAGTGGCAGAAACAGAATAAGGATAAGAAAAACAATAATGCGACCGACTCATTGTCTATTCATATGCCGATTCTGTCAGAAGACGATGCAGGAGGATCAGCACCTATATCTACTCCGCCAGTAGTCTCGACAGCAAATCCAACGAATTTAGATGATGCATCTTCATCTCAAGGAGAAGAAATTACTGAAGAAAATTCTGGGAAGAGTAAGAAGAGCAAAAAGTCTAAAAAATCCAGAAAGGAACAGGAAGAACAGGCTATGGATTTGTTGAATAGTGAAGATATGAGTACACCTGCAGAAGAATCACAGCCAGCACCCGTTTCTATACCTGCAACGGTTTCCACACCAGCATCATCGGATGCGGTAAATGGTGAAGAATCGATGCAAGAAAATGCAGAAGGTGATGCGGAAGAAGATTCTAAGAAAGCAAAAAAAGAGAAGAAAAAGAAAGAGAAGAAAAAGAAAAAATCGGATGAAGAGGATTCAGAAGTGACAGACGAAGAATTTTCAGAAGATGGTTTCTAATATATATAATATAAATAAGGTATGATAAAAAATTTATTAACGAGAGCAATTTCAGGATTTCTATTTGTGGCAGCCATGTTGGCTTGTGTATGGATGTCTGATTTCTATTTTGGAGCACTATTTTTACTCCTTGTTATTATAGGATTAAGAGAATTTTATACATTGGTTAATAAAGAATCAAATGTATCAGTGTTGGTTCCTTTGTCTGTCGCTGGTGGCGCATTACTTTTTGCTACTGTGTTTTATGTGTTCTTTTATAATGCGAATTATGTGTGGCTTTCACTTAACTTTATATATGTTTCGGTTTTGATGATTGTCGAATTATTCCGTAAACAAGAAAAACCATTATTTAATATGGCAGTTTCTTTGTTTGGAATATTATATGTTGCTTTACCGTTCTCTTTGATGGCTATTGTAGAGTCTACACCAGTGTCGGGTGAACGATTGTTGATGGCCTTTTTCATTATTATTTGGGCATCAGATACAGGAGCTTATTTGACGGGAATGTGTTTTGGAAAGCATAAAATGTTTGAACGAATTTCACCTAAAAAGACGTGGGAAGGTTTGGCTGGTGGATGTTTGTTTGCCATACTTGCTGGTTTTATTTTCTACAAGACAAACTTTATACCTTATACGTTCTTGTCATGGGTTGGTATTTCAGTTTTAATATTTGCTTTCGGTGTGTTGGGTGATTTAGTGGAATCTATGATGAAAAGAAGCTTAAACGTAAAAGATTCAGGCGTTTTCTTGCCAGGTCATGGAGGATTGTTAGATCGTTTTGATAGTGCATTAGTAGCAGCTCCAGCGCTTTGTATGGTAGCCTTCCTTTTGCTGAATTGTTAATATATTTTAAAAAATCTTACAATATAATCGAAAAAAAATATTATTTTTGCTTGATAATTTTTTGAATTGTGATGAAAATACATAAAGAAGGAAAGAAATTTTTGTTGAAAGTCTTAGGCGTTATTCTAGTGTTAAATATGATTTTATGGATCATTTTTGGTGCAGGTTGCCCTAATGGCTTACTCTATTTTTCATTGTTTTCAATCGTTTTTTTCTTTTTCCTTGTCAATTTTTTTCGAGATCCCAATCGAGTATTTGAGAATTTTGAAGATGGAATGATTGTTGCTCCTGCAGATGGAACAGTGGTAGTTATTGAGCCTACAATGGAAGATGAATACCTGAAAGAACGTCGTATGCAGGTCTCTATATTTATGAGTGTATTTAATGTTCATGCTAATTGGTTCCCTACACATGGAAAGATTACGTATTACGTTCATAATGATGGAAACTTTATGCGTGCTAATTTACCAAAGTCAAGTACTGAGAATGAACGTTCAACTGTGGTGATTGAAACGCCTAGCAAAATTCAAATATTGGTAAGACAAGTGGCAGGTGCTGTTGCTCGTCGTATAGTTACATATGCAAAAGAAGGAGAAGAATGTAACGTTAATCAACAACTTGGTTTTATTAAGTTTGGTTCTCGCGTCGATTTGTATCTTCCTTTGGATGCTGAGATAATGGTTGATATGCACCAATCTGTTGTTGGTAATCGTACCATTATTGCTAAATTAAAGAATCCTAATTGTTAAACGAAAAATGGAAATAAAAAAACATATTCCAAATTCGATCACATGCATGAACCTGTTTTCAGGTTGTGTTTCAATAGTTTTAGCTTTTCATGGTTTTTTCCTTTGGGCTTTGCTTTTCATTTTGTTAGCTGGCGTTTTTGATTTTTGCGACGGTATGGCGGCTCGCCTTCTTCATACATCATCTGTAATAGGTAAGGAACTTGATTCTTTGGCAGATGTTGTCAGTTTCGGTCTCGCACCAAGTATGATTATCTTTAAACACATTGATAATATTTCTGATAGTGAATGGGTGATGTTTTTAGCTTTCTTTATTGCTGTATTTTCTGCTTTAAGATTGGCGAAATTTAACGTAGATACTCGTCAAACCTCATCGTTTATTGGATTGCCTACGCCACCTAATGCTATCTTTTTTGCATCGTTATTGTCGATTACTGATCCGATGATGCCAGTTCCTTCTTATTTGGGAAGAGAAATGTTTATGCCTATTCTGAATAATTTATGGGTGATTTTATTTCTTGTTGCTATTTTCTCTTATTTGTTAGTGGCAGAAATACCAATGTTCTCATTGAAATTTAAAAATTTGTCTTGGAGTGATAATAAGGTTCGTTTTATTTTCCTTATTCTTTCGGCATTATTGTTAATTGTTTTTCAATTGGCAGCCTTTCCGTTTATCATTTTGCTTTATCTTGTTATGTCTGTTGTTACAGCATATAAAGCATAATTACACATATCATATTTCCCATTATGAGTTTTTTTAAGTCTTTTTTCGCGTGCTTATGTGCCATTGTGGTTTCATCGGTTGTCTTAACGTTGATTCTTTTGGGAATAGGTGCTGCTATGATTTCATCCACTACCAGTACACCTAGTGTCTCTTCTAATTCTGTTTTGTACCTTTCGTTGGAAGGTTCTTTAGAAGAAAGAAATCAAAATGATATCTATGCCAAGTTATTATCAAGTGAGAATCTTACTCCATCTTTAGAAGATATTTTAGGTTCTATTAAAGCGGCTAAAACTGATGATCGTATTAAGGGAATCTATATAAAACCAGGTATTCTAGCTTCTGGCTATGCTTCTTTGGAAGAGATTCGCAATGCACTAATTGATTTTAAAACTTCGGGTAAGTTTATCTATTCTTATTCGGGAACTTATACCCAAGGTGCTTATTATGTGTCTTCGGTAGCTGATTCTGTCTTCTTGAATCCGCAAGGTGTGTTAGATTTTAGAGGAGTGGCTGCTTCTTCTATGTTTTATAAGCATTTGTTAGATACTTTGGGTGTAGATATGCAGGTCATTAAGGTGGGAACTTATAAGTCATTTACAGAACAATATTCTAATGATTCTATGAGCGCTCCTAATCGAGAACAGACTGAACAAATGATTAATTCTTTGTGGGGTTCTATGCTGAATGATATATCACAATCTCGTCATATTTCAGTTGATTCTTTGAACAATTTCGCTGATCAGATGATGGCATTTCAGATGCCAAGAATGGCGGTGGAGAATAAAATGGTGGATGCTTTGCTTTATGCTGATGAAATTAATTCTCTTATAAAATCAAGATTGTCAATTGCTGCTGAAGAATCGGTTCCTTTTATATCAACTACCGATTACTATGCTAATCTGGAAATTGATAAGACTATGGCTTCATTGTCTTCGCAAAAAGTAGCTGTTCTTTATTTAGTAGGAGAGATTGATAATGGTAGTACTGATGGTATTTCTTCTTCTAAAGCTATATCAGAGATTAATTCTATAAGGGAAGACTCTACTATAAAAGCTGTTGTTCTACGTGTTAATTCTCCTGGTGGAAGTGCTTATGGCGCAGAACAGATATGGAGAGCGATTGAAATTTTAAAGAAAGACAAACCTGTTGTTGTTAGTATGGGTGATTATGCTGCTTCTGGTGGCTATTATCTATCGTCAGGTGCTGATTACATTTATGCTGATAATAAAACGATTACAGGATCCATTGGAGTGTTCAGTGTTATTCCGAATGTTTCAAAATTGATGGATAAGGTGGGCGTGAAACATGAGGTGGTGAAAACAAATCCTTATGCTGATGTCTTGGCTAATTTCACACGTCCGTTGGATGAGACGGAAAAAAATATACTTCAGGAACATGTGGCTGAAGTGTATGATGTATTTTTGACTCGTTGTTCTGATGGTAGGAAGATGGCTAAAGAGGATGTGGAAAAGATTGCTGAAGGTCGTGTTTGGTGTGGTGTGGATGCTTTAAATCTTGGTTTGGTTGATAAATTGGGTACGTTAAATGATGCTGTTGTGTATGTGGCACAACTCGCACATCTGAATGATAATTATTCAGTGGTAAGTTATCCTGAAATTAAGAGTCCTTGGGAACAGTTAGGCGAACTTCCTCATTTGGGATATGAAAAGATGTTCCACTCGGAAATTTTAACGAGAGAAAAACAAATCTTAGATCAATTGCAAAGTTTGGATATTGATCAAGCAATGATGCCATATTCTATTGAGGTGAGATAATCCTTTGAGGAAATGCAAAAAAGCCTATGTAACGGTCCATTACATAGGCTTTTTTTATATAAAAATGATATTGACAAGTCCGATGATTCCACCAAGAAGTGCACCTAGTAATACGATGGCACGTAATTCATGACTGATGACGCTATAGGTTAGTTGCTCGGTTTCTTGGATATCCATTTCATTGATTCTGTCTTCTACGATTTTTTTGATATCAATTGATTCAAGCATGCGTGGTAGTTGACTTGAAATGACGCTTTTATAAGCATCTATAATCATCTCTTTTATCTTAGTAATACTTTCGTCTCGATTTGCCAAGAACTCAGAGACTGGAGTGGATAAAAAATGATTGATTTGTCCTTCAACCATTGGTCTTGTTATCTCTTCTGCATTGTTTTTTAAGATGTTTCCAATGTGTTTTCCAAGTAATTTTTCTGTTGGATTAGAGAGTAGACCGATGAATTTATCTGCGCCAAATATGCCTAATAATCCTTTCTTTGTTTGTTCCATGGCATATTCTACAACTTTGGTTGCTATGTCTTCACCTAAGTTCGATTCGGCAATTTTTTGACTGATGCTTTTGGAAAATTGCTGAGTGAAGTTGTCTTTAGAAAGTGTCACATTATCTGGACTTATATAATGAGACAAAAAATCTTGAATAGTTTCTGTGTTTTCTTTTTGTTTTTCAACGAACAAATCAAATCCGTTCTCGATTTTCGCTATCATTTCTTCTGAAAGCAGATTCTTTGCCATTGTGTCACGATCCATCAGATTCTTGCTGATTGTTTCGCCGATTGCTGTAGCAATCCTGCTTTTTTCTTTGGGTATGATGCCTGGTGTGAATGGAATTCTCCAACCAAAAATATATTTAGGGTTGTAAGGACGGAATAGCATCTTAATGGCTATTTCATTGGTGAAATAACCAATGACAGCTCCAACAACGGGAGGAATCAAGTAATTGTACCACATCGTTCTTTCTGTTAAAATAAGTAATCTTTTTAAACAAAGATATGAAATTAGGTTGTCAGAAGATATCAAAAAAATATTTTTCTTTGCTTTTTATATAAAAAAAAACTATATTTGAACAATTTCGACTTTGTTAATAGAAGAGAATGTCTTGATTTAAGCCTTAAAAAGGGTTATTTCAAAAAAACATATTGGACCATGAAGACAGAAAAACCGCTTATATTGAGATTGTTGCTATGGCCATTTTCAGCTATCTATTGGTTGGTTGTGACTATTCGCAATTTGTGTTTTGACGCAGGTATTTTGCCGTCAAAGAAATTTGATGTGCCCATTATATCTGTAGGTAATATTACTGTCGGTGGTACGGGAAAAACTCCTTTTACAGAATATTTGATTAAAATCTTGAAGACAGATCATCGCGTAGGTGTTCTTAGTAGAGGATATAAACGTAAAACAAGTGGATATCAGTTGTTGACCAAAGACTCTAAACCTCTTGAAGTGGGAGATGAACCTTATCAAGTTAAGAATAAATTTCCTGATATCATGGTGGCTGTTGATGCCAATCGTTGTAGAGGCGTTGAAAACATGTTGCAGGAATCGTATAACAAACCAGATTTGATTATATTGGATGATGCATATCAGCATCGTTATGTTACTCCTGATTTGTCGATCTTATTGGTGGATTATAATCGAATGATTACGGAAGATCATCTTTTGCCGATGGGAGAGTTGAGAGAACCGATAGGCTCAAAGGACCGTGCTGATTTTATTGTGATTACCAAATGTCCTGCAGATCTTCCATCCATTCAATATCGTATTATTCGCAAGAATTTGGGTGTATACCCTTATCAGTCTTTGTATTTTACCACTTTGCAATATGGTGACTTGGTACCTTTGTATCCGAAGAACGTGAATTGTGCACTTACAAAAAGTAGGTTGGAGAACAAATATACGGCTGTTGTTGTTTCGGGTATTGCCTCTCCATTACCATTTGAGGAGTATGTGCGTACTTATATGAAAGATATTATAACGTTGAATTATTCTGATCATCATAATTTTTCGAAAACTGATTTTCAAAAGATAGAAAGTGTTTTCCGTGATGTGAAGGAGAAAAATAAGTTGATTATTACGACAGAGAAGGATGCTGTTCGAATGATGAATCATCCTGATTTCCCTGATAGTTTAAAGAAATATATATATTATATTCCATTGTATATTGCCTTCTTAAATGAAAGTGGTGAAGATTTTGATAAGAAGGTGTGGAGTTATTTGGAAAAGAACAGATGTTTTTCTCAGATGATCTCTTCTAAAGGGTAGGGTTCCCCTATTCATGAATTTTGAAAGAATTGTTGAATTTTAAATGTGTTTGAATTATGGGTTTGTTGGAAGATATCAAACGTACGGGTGCATGTTTGAAAGAACGTACTCGTTTACGCCCACGTATAGCGATTGTTTTAGGTACGGGATTGGGTAGTTTTGCAGAGAAAATAAATGTAGTGGATAGCATTCCTTATGGAGAGATACCAGGCTTTAAGACTAGTACTGTGCAAGGACACTCTGGAAAGTTGTTGTTTGGTACATTAGAGGGTGTTGAAGTGATGGCAATGCAAGGTAGACTCCATTATTATGAGGGATATACGATGCAAGAGATTACATTCCCTATTCGTGTGATGAAGGAGATGGGCATACAGATTGTGATGGTGTCGAATGCGGCAGGAGGATTAAATCCAGATTACATACCAGGTGATATTATGATTATTAAGGATCATATCAATCTGTTCCCTGAACATCCTTTGCATGGACCTAACATAGAAGAGTTGGGCGTTCGTTTCCCCGATATGAGTAATGCGTACGATAAGAAGTTGATTGCTTTGTCAGACGAGATAGACAAACGTCTTTCTTTAGGATTGAAGAAAGGGGTGTATGTTGGAACGCAAGGTCCTACTTTTGAAACATTGTCGGAATATCGTTATTTCCGTATTATTGGAGGCGATTCTTGTGGAATGTCGACTGTGCCAGAGGTGATTGTAGCAAATCATGCTGGACTTTCTGTTTTTGGCGTTTCTGTAATTTCAAATGTTGGTGTAGATGCAAACTTGAGTAATGTGACACATGAAGAAGTTCAGCAGAATACGTTATTAGCACAAGACAAATTGGCTGTTCTTTTCACTGAGATGGTAAAGGCTTGTGGTAAAATTGTTTGATCGGGTAATTATTTCATACATAATATAACGTGAGTTTGATGAATTTTAACTAATTGATTGTTTGGTAATTAGCAATAAAAGTCGTATCTTTATAATGAAAGAAAACAAAAAAACACAAACTTTTATTGCATGTTTACCGAAGACAAAGTTACTGAAATTTATTGTTTGGCAGACGATTTCTGCAAATATTTTGATTCAATAGTTGAAAAATACGCTATTGACACCACAAATACCATAAAACGTAAGTACCACAGAGACAACCGCTTATCAAGTGCTGAAGTTATGCTTATTGTGATTATGTTCCATGCCTCTGGTTTCAGATGTCTAAAGCACTTCTATCTAGAATATGTATGCATCCGGGCATTAATGAGCATCTCGGGCAAAGTCCTTCTTCGTCACAGAGCTATCATTGAGACAGTGAACGATGAACTAAAGAATATTGCACAGGTTGAGCATTCAAGACATCGATCTTTTGACAATTTTGTGGTTAATCCGTTAGGTGGAATAGCTGCCTATTGCTTTTTCCCGAAGAAACCATGTATCAACATTGTGAAAACCATTGATAATCAGCTTTCTTTGCTTTGAAAGTTTTCGTCGAACTCACGTTAGATTATGAATTATAGCGAGATAATAAAAAAAAGTGTGTTGGGCTATGCGACGGTGATGATACTTTTGTGTCTATCTTTGATAATATATGAGCATAGGCATTTTCCCCCAATTAATTTTGAAATAGAGCATTTATTGATGCTTATTATCCCCACCTATCTGTCATCACGATATGTAGTGAAAGATACACCCTCTGATTTTATATTCAGATTATTTTCCTTTGATTATATAATTTATGTTTATTACAACATTCATAGTATTCTTTTTATATCATTTCTACTTAATAGTTTTGTCCTATGGATATTGATCGAATTATTTTTAATAATGAGGAAGAAAACGATTCCTTCTGATTTCTTTTTAAATGGTAAGGATCCCGAAAAAGTTTGGTTTTGGAAGCGAATTTATATTGAGAATAAACTCTTTGTTATCATTGGTTTGTTAATTCTCATTCCTTTAGGTATAGATAACGTTTTGAATTTTATGGGATTTACCAATCCAGAAAGTACAATGTTTCGCTCTTTCATACTTTACCTTATCTTAATAATTTATGTTGGATGCTGGTTGTTTTATATGGTTGGTCTTACTGTGGTTTTATATTGCGCTAAATATTGTAGAAAATTTTTCAAAAGTGACGTAACGTATTTTATTTCAGTATGTTCTATATTGATATTAGTAATTGCCGTTCTAATATATCTTGTCAATCACTAATTGAAAATTTAATCATAGACCCATTGATGTATTATAATACTGCCACATTTTCGACCCACTTGCTCAATAAAGAAAATAAACCTAACTTAGCAAACACAAGTTCGAAAAGTTGTAATAACAGAGAAATGTCAGTAGACCCTTATGTTACTGACAAGGGCGAAGCCGTGGAAAGAAATAACATATCTCGAAACCGCCCCAGCCGTCCACTACGAGCTGACCAACCACTTGGGCAACGTCCTTTCGGTCATCACCCCCGATGCAAACGACGCCACCCAGCCCGCCATCGAGCGCCTGACGGACTACTATCCGTTTGGTATGGAGGAGCCGGGAAGGAGTTATAGTGCTGAGGGGTATAGGTATGGGTTCCAAGGACAAGACAAGGAAAAGGAGTTGTGGGGAGGAGAAGCATCCTTCTTCAAATATCGTATATCGGATAACCGTTTAGGTCGTTTCTTCAGTGTTGATCCATTGTCTTCCAAATTTCCATGGAATAGCTCCTATGCGTTCAGTGAGAATAGGGTGATTGATGGTGTGGAGTTGGAAGGTGCTGAATATTTTGATGCGAATGATCCAAACATTACTTCTTCACAAGAAGATGACAATGGTGGGTATAATGTTACTCTTGGAGGTTATTCATTCAATGGAGTTCAAAAGATAAGTAGTAATGGGAATGATTATTATAAATTGGACAAACATATGTATTATGGAGATGAAGGGTGGAGTACTACTTATAGTGGAAATAATGCGAAAGCTACTATATGGCTAGATACTCAATTATATAAGGAGGGTATGGAGAAAATAGGTTGGTCGTATGGAAGCAAAGATAGAGTTTCAAAATATGTTGCTGATTTGAAAGCGAAGATGGTTGATACCCCAATCAGTTATAAAAAGGGAAATTATTGCTCATATCTTGCAATTGAACAGCAACATGCAATTAATCCGAATGCAAATTTGAATACGGGCTCCAAAGCGAAATTAACTTGGGTGAATATGGCGAATGTCATTTTGACAAATAGTGTTAGTAAAGAAGTAATGGATGATTATATAAACGGACAATTGGATAAAGGTAATCCTGTAATTGTAGGTATTAATCACGATTCTGGGAAATATGCACAACACTATATTACAATAACAGGAAGAGTGACAGAAAACAACAATTCTTATTTTACGTTTATGGAGAATGCGATATCGGGGAAAGATGTGGCTAATTTTGACAAAAATAGATTATATTTTGACTCTAATGGTAAATTAAAAGGAAATACTATTTGGAAGAATTATAAGATTGATGTCGTGCGAATTCAAAAAAACAAATAACATGAAAAAGATAATAAAACTTTTTCTTTTTTTAGGTCTGCTTCCTTTTTTATGCTCCTTAACTAATGAGCATAAATTTAAAATAGTGAATCGTATTGCGATCCCTACGGCTATTCCTATACAAAATTTACAGTGCCGTGACTATGATCTAAAAACGTTAAAGTTTTACGGCTCTCCTTTCGGTGTGGTCTATTCTCCAGTTTACGACTATGAACAAGATTGTTTTATAAAAGAAAATGACAAATATGTTGGTTAGAACCCGAAATATGATAGTGTGTTTATGTATTCGCGGATTGTAGCTTCTCGACAAGATTCAACATTTGACCTTTGTGTTTTTTACAAGGGCCCAAAATACTATGTTGTACTAAATCCCCGTTCTGTTCTTAAAGGTGTGGGAAGATATACGATCGGTGATATAAAGATACCTTGGGATGATAGCATTCGGTGTGATTCGTGTGTGACCATTTATCTTGACGAGACTGTCCCTTTCCGAACAGATACGTGTAGGACGAGTAAACCGACTTATGAACAGACCCATATCCTTTCCAAAAGAAGGGTCTTGAGGTTCTGTGAATCGGAAATGTATGAAAAGATGGATCCAGATTCCTTGCCGGCTGATAAATGCGTGGCTACCGTTGATGATGAGGATGTGGATGATGTGTATGTGGATTATGTGGATGTTAGACCTGAATTCCCGGGAGGAAGAGATGCATTGCTTTCATATTGTCAAAAAGGACTGTCGACCAATAAAGTGAAAATTGAGAAAGGAACTTACCACATCGTGTTTATAGTTGATGCGGATGGAAAGTTGAATGGTCCTAGAATAAAAGGGAAGGAATTTGAACATTTGACAAAGTCTGAAATAGAACTTTTACATCTCGTTGAGGATATGCCACGATGGAATCCGGGGCAATGTAAAAATGGACCAGTTCAAACCAAAGAGATGCTATGCTTGAAAATCGGAAGAAAGGGTAAAGTATTGTCGATTTCTAAATAATAATGAAATGGTCTTCTTTTGAAGATCCCGAAGTTGGTATAGTCTTTAAAGCAACAAATATGTTGAAATTCATAGAAAAACATATAATTAAAATCCTCTGTTTTTTCATTGTGTTCCATATGTATATGGCATTCATATATTACACATGTGGGACAAGAAGTGATATTTGGTTTTATTCTTTGTTGGTTGCTTATCCGTTGGATTTTATTTATTTTGCCTTTTCGATGATTATATTACTGCGTTATTGGAAGGGGAAATGTTTTCAAAACCAATCCATCTGGCCGATCATTATTATTTTGTTGCTATGGTTGTTCCTATATCGTAAGTTGATTTTGTTGTTATTTACGTCACTATGGTAAATATGGTTTTAGGTAAGTCATCCAACCACTTGGGCAACGTCCTTTCGGTCATCACCCCCGATGCAAACGACGCCACCCAGCCCGCCATCGAGCGCCTGACGGAGAATCTTGTGGAACAATATGTTTTTTATAAAAAACATAATTTGATGTATAGTGTTTTTTATAAAAAACACTATATTTGCGAAAATTAAAAAATTATGGAAAAATTATACGCATATCATGATGGTTATTTATCGATGGTGCCGATGGATTATGTTCGTGGTATCATTGATGAGATTGACTGGTCTGCTCGTCTGATTATCATAAAGGGACCAAAAGGGGTTGGTAAATCAACGCTTATGCAGCAATACATCAGGAAAAACTATTCGCCTGATGACCGTCATGTGCTTTATTGTTCAGCCGATACGAGTTATTTCTCCAATAATACGCTTGTCGAAGTCGCTGACAGATTCGTGAAATTGGGCGGAAAGCATCTTTTCATTGATGAGGTGCATAAGTATGAAAATTGGAGCCAAGAGATTAAGGAAATCTATGACCTCCATCGTGACTTGCGTATAGTCTTGAGCGGTTCTTCCTTGATTCGTCTCAACGATGGGAGCGGTGACCTGTCAAGAAGAATGGTTGAATATAGTATGCCGGGACTCTCTTTTAGGGAGTTTCTTTGGTTCGAGGCGGGTGTGAAGTTGCCGAAGATATCATTGGACGATCTATTAACCTCTCCGAATGATTTTTGCATGGAAGTAAAGTCCAAATGTCATCCGTTAGAATATTTCCCCTCATATCTGAAGGGTGGTTACTATCCTTTCTATTTTGAGAACAGAAAAACGTATCCGTTCCAAGTCGAGAATGTGGTCAACTATATCATTAATACGGAGCTGACCGTCCACAGAAGGCTGGAAGTCGGAAACACTCGTAAAATCAAAGCCTTGCTACAGGTTATGTCTCAGATGGTTCCTTATGAAGTGGATATTAGGAAACTCTCTGCCACTACCTCTCTTCAACGTTTGACCGTGCTGAATTATTTGCATTATCTGGAAGAGGCGAACCTAATTGTCAGGCTCTTTTCCGACTTGTCCACCATCACAGATTTGCAAAAACCGGATAAGGTGCTTATCGATAATCCTAACTTGTTATATGTCCTCTCTGACATCAATCCTCACATCGGTACTATAAGGGAGAGCTTTTTTTGTAATCAGCTCTCTTCCTCGGGACACATGGTTGAGTATGGAGGTGTCAAAAGCGGTGATTTCAAGATTGACAAAAGCGTTGTTGTGGAAGTGGGGGGTGAGGAAAAAGGGTTCGGTCAGGTGAAGAATGAGCCGAATGGCTATGTGGCGGCGGACGGTATCGAGACCGCTCTATTTAAGAAAATCCCTTTATGGGCGTTTGGCTGTCTCTATTGATCGAGAGCCTGACGGACTACTATCCGTTCGGTATGGAGGAGCCGGGAAGGAGTTATAACTCCAACACCTTCCGCTTCGGCTACACGGGCCACGAGAAGGAGAGCGACCTGGCAGAGGGCGTCTACACCACCCAGTACCGTCTGTTAGACACCCGTTTGGGCAGGTGGATGAGTGTGGATCCGCTGTGGAAGAAATATCCATCGTATTGTGCTTATAATTATTGCTTAAATAATCCAGTTGTATATATAGATCCTACTGGAACGTATGTTCCTAATCAAGACGGAAATTTAGTAGCAGAAGATGGTGATGATGTTAAGTCTCTTTCTGAATTTTTATCGGTATCTGTGGATGAAGCTAGCAAACTATTGGAATCTCAAGGATACACAGGTTTAAAAAAAGGTGATATCATAACTTTAGACAATGCAGTTACAAGAGATTTGAAATTTAACCGAGACAGGGATATGTCAATTCCAGAAGAAGCAAATATGGAAGACTACCTTATCATAGAGGGATATAATTGTTTTGGAAGTACTATTTCAGGTATTGTTGATGGTGAAATTGTTCCTGCAAAGATGCAGTTATATCCTTATGTAAAAGATTATAGGATTCCACAATTAATTGATGATCCAGAAGGTGAATATCCGAAAAGTTCATATATGTCTTGTGCTATTGAGTTTGATAGTTATTTAAGCCAATTTTTTCAACCAATCAATTCAGAAAATGCCGTTTTTATGAAGACTGCTATAAGAATTGCTTTGCCAGAGAGTCCAGATTGGGTGCCTCAATGCAATAGTCAATATGGGAACATAGCTGGAGGGGCTCAGCATGGCTGTATTTATTATGGGAAAAGTCAAGATGGTACAGTTTATGTGTATTTAAAAGATGGATTTGATTTTTCTCCTAGAATATATAAATTAAATGAACTTATAAATAAATATCAAGATGTATTTGGAGATATTATGGGAATTGGGAATGATTCTGGCTATTATTTACGTAATGAAGAGTAAATTCATAAAAACGTTTATTATTATATTTGTCTTTTCGATTTATGCCTATTCGCAAAATTCGACTTTTATGCAAGATTCGATTTTTGTCATTCGAAAAAACAATATAATAGGAACTGGACGGTGTCTTGAAATTGATTCTGAGACTCATGATTCATTACTTTCATATGTAAAAGAGAAAAAAGTTTCTTATGTGTGCCTTGAACCTTATAACGAAATTGCAATATTGAGATCCCACTATTATTCTCTGGGGCATTACTATACTATTTGTACTTATTATGACGATAAATCAATATTATGCTTTCGTTCCCATTGGATGTCTGATGTTGAATGGCGGGATGTGCAAGAAAATGAAACTTCTGTTTCAAAAGAAACTGTTGGAACATATCTCCAACCGGCGACGATAAATATACAAGAAGATGATATCGAATCTTATATTACAAAAGATTCAATTGTCAGTTTACGAGAAATAAAATCTGAGTCAGAATATAATGTTAGTTATACTTATTTTAAAATTAAGGAGGAGGCAAAAAAAAAGTATGAAGATATAAATTTTTGCAACTACTTAAATGTAGTTATTATGGGTGATACTTTTTCTATAGTCACATATTTAAAACATAAAAATTTCCCTCAGCAAAAGGCTATACGACATGGTACTCAAATAATAGGAAAGGATGATTGGATTGAAACAATGAAAGTTAGAGGAAGTTATTATAATCCTCTTCAAAATTCAGGTAATGATAACGGAAGGAAAAAGGATTAATCAAATCTAAATGAGTCTAAAGATGAAGTGTCGCTTCCAGACCCAGATAAGCCAGTAGAAAAGGAGTATAAAAGAGAATGAAGATGAGATATTTTGTTGTGTTAATGTCACTGATGTTCTCGTTGCCTGGAATGTCAGTTTCGGTTATATCTGTTCCAATGGATTCTGTATTGAAGCAAATTAATCAAGATACATGTTTAAAGATTTCCTCTAATCAACGGTATTGTGATTCTATACAAACAGTTTATGTTGATCGGTTATTGGTGGAGAATGTTAATGAAATCGATGTTAGGATGTTTTATAATTGGTGTATGTCAGAGGAATCTGACAAATCATATCGAAAACTGAATAAAGATTGGTATGGTAAGAAAGTTCGATATACGAAATTCCAAAGTTCTTGTGAATATAAATTGAAGTATAGAGAAATAATAGATAGTCTAATTTGTGTGGAATTGAGGACGATGAAATATAGAAGTTTTGACTATCAGTTGTATAGTAAACAAATATATTGCTATGAGTCAGTCACAGGTGAAAAGATGGCTTTGGTTCGTTGCTATATTTGTCTGAAGGATGACTTTAGGTATAATAGAGAAGATGTAATGCATATCGTTTTCGATTCGTTTCCAGAAGAATTTTTCGCTGTGATAAACTTAGAAAAGAAATATATAAAACGTTTTGTTCTTTTGTAAGTAAATATTAGTTTTATCATTCAGTTGCCATAGCAAAAAAGGGCGGATTTTTACTTCAGATGATTTGCCAGGAATAGAGTCTTTTACTGCAATCAATAAATTTTTGGAGGGGTAACTGCCGATAATACGAATTGTGCAAGACTATCATTGGGCGTAAATGGAATTGAGTCTCCTAATTACAATGATGATTCTGGCTATGAGAGTATGAGTATTGCTGTTGAAAAGTCTACAACAGAAAATAATAGAACTACTGAAAATGCGCAAATGGGTGATATGGTAACATATCAGTTAAGCCTTTCTGGTTTTTATGGTTCCATAGCATCAAGTGGCAGACTTCAAGCCGATTATGTAAGTAAACATGGCAAAAGGATACCCGAAGACCAAATGTATGCCCTGGCAGAAATCGAATACAAAAATAAAATTAAGCATGATAAAGTAGGCGAGGTTTCGTATTATGCTGATCATTTTTCTGTCATCTTGTTAAAAACTGCTGATGGGAAAGGTATACAGCAAATATTAGAGAAACCTGGTGAAAATGGTATTCAAATAAATAATTGGTATGAAGAAAATGATATTTTCAAGGCTCAATCGCCTTCTAATACTCATCATGAGTCACCAATATATCATATAAGAAATGAAGAAAAATAAAATTCATATAGTTGTGGTGTGTTTATTATGCTTTGCATCTTTTTTCTGTCAAGGACAACAGGAAGAAAAAACACATTGGTGGTACGATGAGACAACCTTTAGTGTATCTGACACTATGGTTACTCTGTCATCTCAGATTGATATGGGATTAAATAGATGGCAAAGCGAGCATGAAAATTGGGTGATGGAAACAGATTCTTTTTCCAAAACTCAACAGAGAATGCTTGATTCTGTCGCTTCTTTCGCAAAAAGAGATAGTAATTGTTCGTATGTTATTACCAGGTATGGGACTTCCTATTGGAAATTAGTTAATCCAAGACTTAGTATGAATCGTGCAAAGTTATTGCGGAATTATCTTGTGTGGCGAGGCGTTGATTCGTTGTCAATATGGCTTGCCATAGACACTATACCCAATTGCCAACCTTTGGATTTTAGCAAGGGTTGTCTCCATTATTATGAGATAAAGAAGGTCGAGACCCGCCAATATAGTGGATGGATAAAAGGAAGGAGAAACAAATGTTTGCCTAATGCATACTTGTATGGTGTGGTGAAGAATTGTTTTCATCGACAATTGCTAAAAGAAATAGGGCGAAGTGATAAGGATGGGCGTTTTGTATGTAATGTGCCCAATGTTCCTATTTCAATAGTAATCAAAGATGAAAGTCACACGGAGTTGATGAGATTTAGATTGGACGAGGGTGAACAGATAGACAAAAAGATTAGAATTCGTAGCGCGAATAGGTAAATGAAAAACAAACCTAACACACGAAAATATAAATGTAGATAATCTATAATTATGTCGTGATTTTGAATTCTTTGCCAATTTAAGAAAATCTAGTAGCTCAAGCAAAAAAAGAGTCAGAATATTATAGGATGGATTAGTTGTCAAAGATTATTGTATAACAAATGTACGGTGACGGGCAAGGTCTCCGACGTGGTCCGCACCGAGGAGAGCAACAAGCCTAAACTCCACTTCGACTACGACGCCATGGGCCAGCGCATCGCCAAGAAGGTCACCAACAAGAATGTGACCACGGGCGACAAGTTTGTGACCACCTACTATATGTGCGACCCGCAGGGCAACGTCCTCGCCGTCTACGAGCGCCAGCGTGGCGAGAAGGACGACGGTATCTTCACCCTCACCGAGCAGCACCTCTACGGCGCATCACGTCTCGGTATGAAGAAACGTAATCTAGCGTTAAGTGGCAGTGCCGTGAACGAATCCACACCCTCTGTGACTCTCTACGAACTCACGAACCACTTGAGCAACGTTTTAGCAGTCATCACAGATGAAGATAACGGCAGTTCTAACGAGCCAAAGGTGGAGAGTTTGACCGACTACTATCCGTTCGGAATGGAGATGGGGGGAAGAAGTTATAACTCCAACGATTATCGTTTCGGCTACACAGGTCACGAGAAGGAGAACGACCTGGCAGAGGGCGTCTACACGACGCAGTATCGTCTGTTGGATACTAGGTTGGGCAGGTGGATGAGTGTGGATCCGCTGTTTGCGAAGTATCCTGATATGAGCGCTTATAATTATTGCGGGGGGAATCCGGTGGCGTTTGTGGATAATAATGGAGACACATTAGTTATAAAGTATTGGTGGGGAGGACACGAAGAAACGTATTTATATTCGGGTCCAACAACAAAGGTGGAGGTTGATAATGAGTTTGTTAAAACCGTTGTTGAAACTTTAAACTATTTATATGGTTATGAGGAGAGTAGAAGTAATATTCAAACTTTAATGCTATCAAGAAGTAATGTTGCTATTTCTGAAGTTAGTGAAATATCTGAAGATGCTCCTGGAAAAGCAAAACCAACACTTCAAAGATTCGCTAATTGAAGGTACAGAATAAAAGATAATGCGTTTGATGTGCTATGGTGTCCAACTCTTGGCGCATTATTGGTTGATAAAGATGGTAATTATATCGGGGAAGTCAAAGTCCATCTCTAGTATTAGATCATGAATTAACTCATGCAACACATGTGGTAGAAAGCCCTACAGAATATTATAACAATTGCTATACTGATGATTCTGACTATGATAATTTAGAAGAGAGACTTACTATTGAGGGTCATGAAAGTGGTGCGGCTGATTATTTTGGCGAATATAAGCGAACAAATCATTCACATGGTGGGACATTCCGTTATTATGGAGGAACACATCCTCAGGAATCGAATGATATATATGAAGATTTTTCAGGTCCTAGTATAGATAGGGGGAGAGGATCAACAAATCAAACTGAGATAAAGTTAAAAACCAGAGAATAAGGCTTATGAGAAAAACATTATTTTTACTTATTATGCTATTGAACTTCTTTGTTGTAAATGCAAATGAAAATAGTATCAAAGAAATAAGAATTTATAAAGTTCCTTATATTGTAGGGGAAGTGGTCAATGATAGTATAGTTGAGATTACTGTGCCTTCATCTGTTTATTCTACAGAAGAATCTGTTTTAAAATCTTCCGAAAGTGAGATAACGATTATTCATAGGGGGAAAAATATTAAAGATTTTAAGGAGTGTTTAGATGAAACTGAACTTTCAGAGAAAAAGTTCGGGTTTGGTAGTGTTATGATAGTTATAGAATGGTATGGCAAGCATGATGTTAAATTAGGATCTTGTTGTATAAATCGAAGGAAACTAATGAGATATAATCATAACATATATAAATGTGACAAGTTGTTGAAATATATCGCAGATCATGTGACTGGTTTTGTGTATGATGAAAATTCAAATACTTTACAATGGATGTTTGATGATCCATCTGATATACAAAAATTAAAAGAAAGTGGATATGGTAAAAAAAAAAGGAAATTAATTTCGAGCCACTTGATGAATAAGAAAAATAAACCTAACTTAGCAAACACGAAGTAAGTTCGAAAAGTTGAAAAAACAGCAAAAGTCAGTCAACCCTCCTGTCACTGACAAGGGCGAAGCCGTGAGAAAAGTAAATTGTTTATAAAAACACAAATCCACGAATCCATTCATAAAGTACATTTTGTGAAATCGAATGAAAATTTTACTTTTGCAATAAACTAATAAAAAACAACTACCACCATGTGTATGCCAGGAATAGCGATGAGTCGCTACATAGATTTCTATACGGATTTCGCCTTCAAGAAGATCTTCGGGACAGAGGCGAACAAAGATCTACTAATCAGTTTTCTGAACGGATTGCTTAACCTGGAAGGTGAGAAGGAGATAGAAGACCTCACCTACATGAACACGGAACAGTTGGGTGAAAGCACCAGTGAGCGACGCGCCATATACGATGTCTATTGCCAGACAAGGAAGGGCGACCGCTTCATCGTGGAGATGCAGAAGGCCAAACAAGACTACTTTAAGGACCGTACTCTCTACTATTCCTCCTTTGCTATACGCGAGCAGGGACGGAAAGGTTCCATGGATATGCCATGGGATTATCGCTTGTCGCCCGTATACGTGGTGGGTATCCTCAATTTCGAGATGGACGATTCCATGTCCGACAAGGTGATAACGAAGGTGAAGCTGAAAGACGACGAGAACCGAGATTTTAGTGACAAACTCAACTTCATCTTCCTTGAGATGCCGAAGTTCCGAAAGGAGGAGAATGAACTGGAAACCTTCATCGACAAATGGCTCTATGTCATCAAAAACCTCTGTCGACTTGCCGACAAGCCTGCCGCATTGACGGAGGGAATCTTCAAGAAGCTGTTTTCCGTTGCCGAAATAGCCGCCTTCACCAAGGAGGAAAGATACGACTATGAAGAGAGTTTGAAGAACTCCCGCGACATGTACAACACTTTGGTCTCTGCTGAGAACAAAGGAAGAGCAGAAGGAAGAGCAGAAGGACGAGCAGAAGGTGAACTCGCCTTATTAACAAGGTTAGTGTTTGCACAAAAAGAGAAGGGTAAGAACCCATCGGAAATAGCAGAATTATTGGATGTCGACATAAAAGTGGTTGAAGAAATCCTAAATGGGGATAAATAACAAATTCATCGCTATCCATCATGTGACCCACTACGAGCTGACCAACCACTTGGGCAACGTCCTTTCAGTCATCACACCCGACGCAAACAACGCCACCCAGCCCGCCATCGAGAGTCTGACGGACTACTATCTGTTCGGTATGGAGGAGCCGGGGAGAAGTTATAACTCCAACACCTCCCGCTTCGGCTACACGGGTCACGAGAAGGAGAACGACGTGGCAGAGGGCGTCTACACGACGCAGTATCGTCTGTTAGACACTCGTCTAGGCAGGTGGTTGAGTGTGGATCCGCTGTTCGCGAAGTATCCTGATATGAGTGCTTATAATTATTGCGGGGGGAATCCGGTGATGATGGTAGATCCTGATGGGTCGAGAGTTTGGTTTGTCCTTTTTGTCGACGATGGTTCGTTGTTTTCTTTTGCGACTAAAACAAAGGTAAACGAAATTAAACAGAGAGAAGATTTTAATCCGAAAAAAGATCATATTTATATTGTTAAATATTCGGATTTAGCAGATCTGCATAAGCAGGTTGAATGGGCTATTAATAACGCAAATAAAAAAGGTTATGGAAAGACAGTAGAGGTTGCGTCATATTCTCATCAGGGTTTTGGTGATGGACCAATTGCACCCAAACTTACTAGTGGAACGTGTTCTGCTGGGAAAGGTGGCCCATACCAGATGAATATGCCTTCTTGGTGTAAAATTGATTTTAATTTCGATCAAAACGAAAGTCTTATGGTTATCTATGGTTGTGAAGGTTCTGGTTGGATGCAACGATATATGTCGAGAGAAAACAGCGATGATTATCCTAAAGGACCAGTGTATGGTGCTGCATTTGGAGGCAAGGCGATGGCTAGTTACAAAAAGGATGAATGGGATAAACCATTGTTCCCTGATGAAGATGATAATATATGGATGTATAGTTATGGAGGATTGGCTATATATAAGTCTTTAACATATGAAAAAGAGGACTACTATACTGGCATGAAGACAGAAAAAACAGTTGTGAAGGAAGTGGATTTGTATGACGGAAAAACGTTTGGTGGTGATAATCAACTAAATGCAAATATAGAATATGATAAAATTGAAAAATAAGAATAGAATAAAACTTTTTGTTCTGTGCATGTTTTTCCCGTTTATGGCTTGTGCGTACTATTTTGTGCCTTTCGATATTGTATGGATTACTGGTGATGAGGCACTAAGAAAAGAATTGACAATCAATTTGTATCAGCAAAGCGATTTATGTTGTGGATATGAGAGACAGGAAGCTTATACTGGTAATGAATCCATATTTATGATACGTCAAGAATATGGCGAGCATCGCTTTCTTATGAAATATGATTCATATTACCAAGTATTCGGTTTCTTTAAGTTTAGAGCATGGTACGATATGTTTCTACGTTTTCACTTTTATTCTTCTGAAGGTAAAGTGTATTGTGATGTATATCATTTGATGGGATTGGATTGGGAAAAAAGAACGATATGTATAGATGGTGATAGTGGTTTAGAAAAATATCTTGACGAATTTGTCTGCGAGAATTGAAAACATATGATAGATAAAAAAAATCTCCACTTCGACTACGACGCCATGGGCCAGCGCATCGCCAAGAAGGTCACCAACAAGAATGTGACCACGGGCGACAAGTTTGTGACCACCTACTACGTGCGCGACCCGCAGGGCAACGTCTTGGCGATCTACGAGCGCAAACGCGGCGAGACGGGCGACGGCACCCTCACCCTCGTCGAGCAGCACCTCTACGGCGCCGGTCGCCTCGGCATGAAGAAGCGTGACTTGGCGCTGAACGTCGCCAATGCGAGTGAACCCACACCTGTCACCCACTACGAATTGACCAACCACCTCGGCAACGTGATGGCGGTGATTTCGGATGAGGCATCCGACACAAACGAACCTACGGTCGTTAGTTTGTCGGATTACTATCCGTATGGTATGACGGAGCCGGGAAGGAGTTGGAATTCGGGTGATTATCGTTTTGGCTATACCGGTCATGAGAAGGAGGAAGATTTGGCTAGTGGTGTTTACACTACGGAGTATCGGTTGCTGGATACGAGGTTGGGAAGGTGGATGAATGTGGATCCGCTGTTTGCGAAGTATCCTGATATGAGTTCTTATAATTATTGTGAGGGGAATCCGGTGATGATGGTGGATGTAGATGGAGCAGAAGATGCACCACCATTTGAGGTGAAAGGAGGTCCTCAATATTATGATTATAGGTATAAAAATTTCAAAGAGAGAAATCCAGGCATGGAGCCTCCTGATTATTATAAAAATTATGGAGAAAAATATTGTAAGCGTTTCCAAAGTGAAACTTATAATAAGTTATCTGATAACGGGAAAGTATGGTGTAGTGAAACCTTACTTAATTTACAAGAAATAATGGAAGAACGATTGTGCAACTCTGAGAATGAAGATGGTGCTGAATTAGAAAGGGATCCAAATAAATTTAAAACTTTTGCTTTTCAATCACATGTCCCTGCATATATGAAAGAAAAGGGGAAAGCTCCTCTTGTAACTCTATCTACAGTTGATTTATTTATGATTGTTCTTACTCCTGATGTTGTTGATTTAGTAAGTGCAGATGGTATAAATCAGGCTTGTTCCGTTTTTGAAAATTTGGTTAAATATTGGAAGGATAATCCAACTGTCTTTCAACAAAGGGTTAAAGAAGGGTTAGATGGGAAAAGTGCTATTTGGAAAGAATTTGTAGATAAAATAAAACGAGATCCGTCAATTTCTCCTACTTTGTTACATAAATTTAAAGATATGGGTGATGAAATTCGTAATTTAATTAAGGATTTAAAAATAGAGGAAAATGTCAAATAAATGGTTCATATTAAATTTTGTTTTTTCCATGCTATTTATGTTTTTTTCTTGTGGAAGAAACAATCGTGTGTCTCAATCTGAAATTAAACCTAATGATAATTTAATAGAAGGTTGGTATATGCATTTTACTGATTCTCTTCATGGGGTGGTCTTTGGAGATAGAGCATATGCCTTTTATACGAAAGATGGAGGATTGACGTGGGTCGAACAAGAGATTATGGAAGGGTATAGGTTTTATCCATATAGTAAACCATTCGTTGATAATGATAATATTTATTCTTATATTTATAATGACGTTCATGCTTATTCTCTACTCAGATATAACATAAAAGATGGAATATTTTCTTTACTCGAATGTAAAGATACTCGTCCTTGTTTTTTCTGGAAACAAAACGATACGTTAAAATTAATGTTAAGAGATAAGAATAAGAAAAAAGTTGTATTTAGTTTGAATGATTCTTTGCAGGTAATAAATAAAACCGAATGCGAGTTTCCTAAATTTTCTTTGAATCTTATTTGTATTGATGATACATTTTATTCTTGTAAAAGATTTTCTGGTAATAAAAATTCCTTTTTAATATGGACAGATAGTGTAATAAAACAATGTTTTGAAATGAAAGATCCTTGTTGTATCGAAAAATTATCAAACTCAAGAATTATCATTGTTGATTCGGACTCTCAAAATAATTTATATGTCTATGAGTATGACATCGAAAAGAAATCGCTTATTGAGATATCTAGATTGAGTGGATATGAGGGCATGGATGTTTTATTAGTTTCCAATGATGTATTAGTAGGTTTCGTTTCAAAACATATATATTATAATATTGCTATATACAGCCTCGATGGTGGTCATACGTGGGAAAAATTAGGAGAACAAGTGTTTTATAGAAACAAATGTTTGAGAGGTAATAGTTTACTGATTAATTGTGGTGGGCTTAGAATTAAAAAGTTTGATTTTATACAATAATTTACGAGAGTCAAAAAAACATTCTAGAATAAAAATTGTTCTTGTATGTTGTTATTCTTAATGACGTGTATCACAAACAAAAATTTAGCAGTTAGTATATGTAATGAATAGATTTATTAAAACAACAGTTTGTGTAATAGTCTTATTTTTAGCAATACTTATGGTATATTTTTTTATCTTAACGTGAGTTCGATGAAAATTTTCAAGGCAAAGAAAGTTGATTATCAATGGTTTTCATAATGTTGATACATGGTTTCTTCGGAAAAAAGCAATAGGCAGCTATTCCACCTAACAGATTAACCACAAAATTGTCAAAAGATCGATGTCTTGAATGCT
>JAKSLB010000039.1 GCA_024401435.1 Paludibacteraceae bacterium
AATAATATATATTTGGTTTAGATATTCTTTAGCGGTCATTCAATCTCCTTTCCGTTTTTATTTCTCCTCTTCTAGTTCTTCTTGTTTATCACAATATGTTTTAAATGCTTCAGAATAATCTATATTATTAACACCAACTAATCTTTCTGAAAATTTATTTAAAACTTCATTTATGGTATCCATAACTGTTTTGTTTGCACTTAATTCTTCTGCTGTTGCTTCAATCATTATTATTGTCATTTATTGCCACTCCTTTTCAACAAATCTATAATTCTCGTTTATGCTTACAAAAAGTTTTACGTTTGTATTATATTTGTCTTTTGTTTTCATTATTGCTTCAGCTATATCCTGTTCGTCTGGTATGTAGCCAATGAATTCTTCTTCATATACGCATTTTTTGTCGCTTCCCATATCTCGAATAACTCGCAATGAATAGTATTTCTGCAAATCAACCACAACCGTTTCTTCAACTTCTTTTTTTACTTTTCTTTTTACTTCAAATTCCATTTTTATTTCTCCTATGAAATCCATGTTTTATTGTCTTACTTCTTCCAATCCATCCTTCGATAGATATGAATTAAAATCATCAAATAATTTATTGAAACCATTTATGGCAAAACTTGAATCGTATTTCGTTAAATCTTGTCTAATTGATTCCAATTGCATTATAAAATTGTAAGGCATAGATTCTCTTATTTCTAATAGTCTATAGTAAAATGCTGCTTGTTCATCAGAATCCATATCCCAAAACAAGTCTGCTAAATCTTTTCCGTTAACTTGAACATCAACAGAAATCTGTTTTGTAATTTTTGCCATATCTACCTCCAATGAAAATTCTATTTTATGTTCTGCTTTAACTGTTCTGCTATCCAATCTAATTCTGCGATTGCAACGCAATTTTCTCTTGTAATATTTGAATGATATTTCTTTTCCTTTGCTTTTAATAAAAATTCTTCAATAGCATCTGACATTATCTGCTTATCATATCTATCAAGTAAGTAATTAAGCACATCATCGCATTTGCTACAACTTGACGAACAATCACCTTGACCACAATCATATGTAGCATCTGTAAGACATATCTTTTCTATCAATTCTTTTCTTGAAATTTCATTCATTTATTCTGCTCCTTTAACTGTTCTTCCACATCACTCAAAATAACAATTATATCTCCAAGTGTTGGATATCCATGTTCTTTGTAAAATTTTTGAAATTCCGTTATGGCATTAACAACAAATTTATTAATACTATCTGCATTTAAACCATCTTCAAGTGCTTGGTTATATCCATTTTGGTATGCTTCTCTGCAATTTTCTTTATTATCACAAAAAAATTCTTTCATTTGGTCGGCACGTATTGCTCTACATTCAACACAAGTCATACTCTTCTCCTTTAAGTACTGTATTTATCTTCTTGTTACATTAATTAAATATTTGTCTGTAAATTTACAATATTTACCATCATCACGAATATTTAGAACATTTTCAATTTCTTCCACATCAAGTGTTATAAGTTCGTGTGATATAGATTTTATATAATTATTTATAGATGCCCTTTCTTCTGCTGTTGCTTCTCTAAATATCTTTTCTGTTACAGGATTATCTTGAACTAATACTCTTCCTATTTCAGTTTCTTCATAATGTGCCATTCTTAATCTCCTATCATAAATTATTTATTTTCATATTTAACTTTTATCTTTTGGGAAATATCAACTAAATCTTGAAAATAAAAAGTTTTGTATTGATTTTTGAATCGTTCACATTCAGCCACTAGTTCATCAATAGCATTTTTCATGCCTTCTTTTATTCCTTCTTCTTTTGCACTTGCTAACATTTCTGCTAAATCCATTTTTATTTTTCCTTTCTCCATTTAAAACATTGGCAATTATAACTTTCTTCTTCTTCATCCCATTGCAAGTCCTGTTCTTTTTCGCAATAGTGAATAGGTATGTTTCCGCCATAGGCTTCGGCATAATCGACTTTGTAATGTTCGCAAGTTGAACAATATTCTGCTTTCCTTAATATTTCCGCACTTGTCATTTACTCACCTTCTTTCAATCCAGGATTGTTTGGATTTTCTTTGTAATGCAAACAAGGCTTTCCTTTTTCTTTCTTTGGCTTTCCCTTACAATCCCAAAAGTTCACGCAATGGATGCACTCCTTTTCTTTTATCATTTCCAACATTTTCCAAATTCCTTTCTGAATCTTTCTTCTCCGAATGCTCTTTCCAATTCTTCTTCGGCTATTTGCTTTAACATCAAATCATACGTTCTGTTGTGATGTACTCCTTCTGGCGGTTCGTTGTGGTGCTTATGACAAAGCCACACACAACAATTGTATTTTTCTGAAATATCTCTATTTGCTCCGCCGAATATATGATGTCTTTCAAGATTACTTGTTGATTTGCATAAGAAGCATTCTTTGCTATTTTGCAAATGTATTTTCATTTTTTTCTCCTTTTCTTCGGTTCGTACTTGTCGCAATATCCAATTTCGCAATTTCGCATTTCTTTCTTTTTGTTCAAATAATCGCACATAACTCCAAGACCATTGTCAAAACTCGATAATGATACGGAATATTTACAAAATTTGCATATTGCTTTGCTAGTTTGTATCATCATTTGATATACTCCTTGAAGTTCTCTTCGTTTATTTTTTCAAATCCTGCTTCTTTCAATGCACATTCTTTGCAAAAGTGCTTTCCATTTGATTCATACAATTCATCTTCACTTTCATTGCAGACATCACAAACAAGATTTTCCAAGATTGGTTGCTTTTCGTTTCTGCCACAGTTCACGCATCTTTCACAACCAACACATTCTGAATCCATATAATATTCAATCATTTCTTTATTCTCCTTTGTAATTTTCAAAACTGTTGTAATTTTCCAGAATATATTGCTTTATAAATCTACTAGCATATTGAGGATGTATCATTGATCTGGCGGTTGTTTTTCCAACACCTTCAACACTCTTTCCTGCAATCGTCCTTTTCTCTACATATTCAAGAGGTTCAAACACAAGATTGTTTCTTGGTTCAAATCCTATAAACCAATATTGAGTAGGTTTTTTGTAATAGTCTCCATTTTCCGTCCTATCATTATCGATTATTTTTGGCTTTACGCACCAATATGTATTCAGGTAGTGCGGTTGACTGTAAGGATTTTCGATGACCAATTTCAATCCTCTTTCTATACATACAATCACTAATTTGCAAAGTGTTTCATAAAACAAACTCAATTTTTTGTGTCTTTCCATTGCTATTTCACATTTTTCCTCAATTGGTTTTTTTATTATGTTGAAATTGCTTCCATAGAAAAACATTTGTGATTGACATTCAAAGTATGTGCAGGGAAAGAATGCCATTATGATTTCATCTTGGTGTATTTCATCAAAAAGGCTCTGCCCCCCCCTATATGCGTTGTCTATATGCTCAAATATATCTGTGATATGGTCTGTTTGTCCGAATTCATTTTGCAAGTCATAATCTTCCGCAGGTATTCCAAGTTTTATGAATTCATTCTTGAATGTTCCACTTTGTTCAAACAAGCAATGAGCCTTTTTGAATTCACTCATCGTTTCACTCCTTCCACATCGATTCCTGTTGCATCTTGTATTGTCGGCATCTTATACTTCTCCTATTCCCAACATAATCAATGTTGCTTTCAATTCTTCCGCATACTTGTCATCTTTAATGACCGCTATATGCTTCAATGTATTTCCTTTTTTGATGCATAGCTGATATTTTTTGAATCCTATTGGCTTATAAACAACTATTCCTGCATCTTTCTTTAAAATATTGAATCCGCCCATTATTTCTCCAAATCCAGAAGAGGACAAGTCTCACAAATTTCCATCAATTCATATTTGTTTGATGCCATCTTCTTCTTTTCGCATAATTCTGAACACACTCTGTTGTATATATCCTGTCTTTGTTCGCTCAATGTCTTATGTGCCAATTTTTCTTCAAGTGCATTGATTCCAAATTGTAATAACATAGCGGTTTTTGAATCTGTTGTGTTTACTTCTTTTTTCATCATTTCCAATGCTTCTATTTCTGTCATTTTTAATCTCCTTAATCTTCAATAAAATCAAATATATCCATTTGGTCTGACTTCTCGAATTTGAGCATTTCATTCTTTGCTCTTTCATAAAAGTTTCTGTCAATTTCAAATCCGAATGCACTTCTTCCAAGTTCCGCCGATGCTCTTAATGTGCTACCAGAACCACAACAAGGGTCAATCACAACATCCCCTTCATCTGTGAATATCTCAATCAATTGTTTGATAACATTCACAGGCTTTTGAGATGGATGAATCTTTGGGATATCTTTTCCGTCCTTTTCCCATTTGAACCAATTGAAAATCATTCTTCCTGTGCCTCTGATATTCTTTCCATCTTCATCAACTTTCAATCCGTTTCTAAACTTTGGAAGTTTATCACGATATAAAACAAGAGCATATTCGGTTGCTCCAACTACTCGCATATTTGCTTTCAAAACCTGTGGCGAATAATTCTTAATAAAAACAAGCGGAATATAATGAATGAATCCGTGCTTCTTTCCTGCATCAATCAATGTTGACATCTGCTCGAATGAACAAAAAACAATCATACAAGGCGAATTACTACTTCTGCCTCTTGCAACAGATTTTGTATCATCCTTTTTGAGCATCTTTGAACAAAAATGGAAATATTCATATAAATTGAAATTGAAATCAGAATTGAATGCAGACTTTCCTGCAAATTTCGATTCTCCGTTTCTATTGTCCCCCCCCTTATACCACATAGGATTTGAGCCATAAAAGTTTGTGCCGACATTATAAGGAACGTCTGCAATAATCAATTGTGCAGGTGGTATAGCATACTTTTTATAGTTCTGCATCGAATCACGATATATCTCGCATTTTAATTTTCTTTTCTTTTGTACTTCTCCCATTTTTTCAATATCCTTTCATCATCTTGTATTGCATCAACTCAAATTCTTCTTGAAGTCTTGCAATGTCTTTTTCTAATGTTTCAACTTTCTCCATCAACTCTGTGTATGTGTATTGCTTCCGTTTAGGCTTGAAAACCTTTTCAATGGTATATCCTTGTATATCTTGCCCTCTTCTGTATCTTTGGGCGGTGTATGAATATGAATAACCTAAATAATCTGCAACTTGATACAAAGTTTCAAATGATAAAGCCTTTGTCTTGTTCTTTACTCTCCACATTTGATTCACTCCTTATATTTGGATATGATTGATGCTTAAATCTTCTTTTGCAACTCTCTGGCAAAAAAGCATTCTCTATATATTGCAAATGTAAATAATTAGCAATTCGCTTTTCGTGATGGTCTTTTGTTGTATCTTTCATTTAATTACTCCTTATCAATTTTTCTAGTTCCGAAAAGTTATAAACTCTTTGATTAAAATCTGTAAATATGCCTTTTTTATAATTAGATTTATGTATATTATTATTGGTGGCAATTTTTGCCTCAGTAGTGTGGCAATTTTTGCCTCGGTGTGTGGCAATTTTTGCCACAGTATATCTTGATGTTTTTCCTTTTCGATTTTCTTTGATTATTAGTTTTCTTTCTGCAAGCGAATCAATAGCATATCTTGTCATTCTTTTCTTTGCTCCTATCGAATCAGCTATGTATTGAATTGAACCTTCAAATCCTTCTTCAAATCCATACAGAAAAGCAAAAACATCTTTTTCCGTTCCTTCCAGATGTAAATCATTTATCATCCACCCATAAACACTGTAATAGTTCTCATTTTTCAAATCTCCACCACCTTGATTTTATGAATCCATAGCATCAATTTGCGTTTTATAACAAACACTCCATATCCTGCACCGCCTTTGAATCCTTTGACATCTTCAACAACCATTTCATCCATAAATTCATAAACAAAATCAGCTTTATATGAACATTTTCTTTCAATAACTTTTCCTATTTCATTTTTTTGTGCAGGAATCAAATCAAATTCAACTTGTCTTTTCAAATTCTTGATTTTCCCTTCGGCTTCCATCAACTTCAATTCCTGCCATCTTCTGAATTCTTTTTTTGAATCAAATGTTCCATCTGGTGTCTTTATCTTTTTATTTTTGTATTTACTCATTGACCGCCCAATCCTTAACCTTTTTATATTTTTCAAATTTGCCATCAAGAACCTTTGCAGAAGATTGCAAGTTTGCATTGTTTTCTTGTATCTTCCTGCGTACTCTGGAGACACTTTCAAACTTCGGCAACCCATATTCCTTGCGATGTCTTAAAACTTCCCCAAATGGTCTTTTTGTTGCTTCTGGGTTGTAATGGTTGCAAACTAATATATATAGTTCGGTGTCATCGTCTCTTGCATCTTTGGATGCTCCAAGAATCTTAAAGACAACACCTGATAAATCGTTATATTCTTTCATTCTTTCTCCTTTCCAAAATGTGACATCATTTCTGCAATTTCATTTGGTGTCATTGTTTCAATTCCAAGTTCTTTTGCTTCTTGAATTGTTCCTTCTATCAACAGGCTCATTTCTTTTGTGTTGTATGTGCTTGAACCTCTATAAATCAAATAAAAATATGCATCTGTCTGTTTGATGAATTTTGCGTGTATTTCTTCTCGTTCCTGCATAAACTCTGGCGGAGCATTTGTTTTGTAAACAAAAGGCTCTCCATCATCAAGCATCCATTGTTGTCCGTATGAAGTAATCATTCTATTTTTCACATTTGATTTACTTGTTGGACTTCCAATTGATGTCAATGCATCTGCAATCTTTCCAATCAAAATATGAAAGTATGCGTTTGCATTTAGGCTTCTTTTTTCTCTGTATTTCACAACATCAATCAACAACTTCTCATCCTTAATTGCATCAGCTTCATCAAGGCATTTGTTTTGTTCTTCAACTTCAAATGTGATTAGCATTTTTCTGTCTTGTGTATAACCGATGTTGTGAAATCTTCCTGTCACTCTCATTAGACAAAAGGCAATTCATTTTCCAAGCCTTCTGGAATGTTAATAAAGCCATTTTCTGTTGTTTCAATCGGTGCATTGATTTGTGCAAAGCCTTCATCAACTTTTGAATCAACAAATTCAAATCTATCTGCAATGACATCTGTTGTATAAACCTTTACTCCATCTTTGTTTGTGTATGAGCCTGTCTTGATGCTACCTTCCAAACAAATCTTCTTTCCTTTGGTCAAATACTTTTCTGCAAAATCTGCATTTTTTCCAAATGCTACGCAAGAAATGAAATCCGCATCCGAATTGTATCTATCAACCGCAAGAGTGAATCTTGCAACCTTTGTTTCATTGTTTTGTCTAACTTCTGCATCTTTCGTGCATCTACCAATTAGAATTGTTTTATTCAATTTATTTTCCGCCTTTCTTTGCTTTTAATGCTTTCATATAATCTGCAATATGCTCTGGTTTTAATTCCTGCAATGCATCAACTCCGTAATGTTTGCAAATAGCATCAATCTGTTCTGTTGTATATCCGTTTTCATTGATATACTTTAAAAACTCCGCTTTTTGTTTTGCGGTCTTTTCTATTTCATCTTTTGTGAATGTCTGATTGTTGATTGCATTTTCAACTTCTTCTTTGGATGCAATGCTTGTATCAATTCCAATCCCACACATTACCAATGCTCGACCAACCGCAGAGGTTTCGCAATTTTCAATATATGAAGTCTTATTTATAAAACTTGAATCAGCTTTTTCAAATGCCATTCCTGTTCCAAGAAGCATTCCTGTTGGTGTTTTAACTGTTGCCTTGAATACGCATTTTGCACCATCATCAAATACCATTTCTGTTTCAATGCTTCCTGTTGGAAATAACATTCTGAATGCTTTAATTCTTTGATTTACTTCTGCATAGTCTTTTCCTTTTATTTCTTTTGTTTTAATCGTTGCATTTGCCTTTTGAATATCTTCAAATGTCAATCCGTTCATATCTTTCTCCCTTCTTCAATTCGTGCATTAATTGCATCTCTAAAATCTCGTGCGGTCAAATCAACCAATTCATCAATTGGTGTTTGTGGCAAAATGAACATCTGCAAAAGATAGAATTCTTTCAGCCTTCTTTCCATTCTTTTATATGATTCAACCGAAATTGTTATTTCTTTCATTCTTTCATCCATTTCATCCTTCTCCATCAATTAAATGTATAAATACTTTTTGCCTTCCAAAATTCAAGCACCATTCACGAGATGGATTGTATATATCAATCACTTTTCCGCTTTTGATATCTGCTCCGCCACAATCCAACACTTCAAAGAATCCGATGAATTCTCCGATTTCGTCACATTCGGATTTGTAGATTGCAACAACTTTTCCTTCCCATTCTTTTTTCCCTGCAACAATGCCTTTTCTAACTTTGCATCCTGTTGATGTGATTTCTCCGTCACAATATGCGGTGGCTTCAACTTGGAATATTTCTGGAACATCATCAAATTCTTCTGCATTGATGATGCTAATTCCGAAAAATAGAATATTTATAATCAGCACTATGATTGCTAATAACATCATTTTTTCCACTCTTCCCATCTTCCTTTGATTCAATTTTTATGAGGAACACAAAAGCAAAAAGCAAAAATGCAATTATTGGTGTTCCGATTTGTTCTTCCCAGATGCTCAATTCGTTGATGTATTTTGAAATCAACAAAATCAAAGCAATAGTTTTGATTGTTTCAAATTTCATTTCCTTCTCCTTTCAAATGTTGGATATTTCAAATCCTAGTTTTTGATTGAGCAATACAATCTCATATGCCTTGAAACTTCCATTCTTTGTCTTTTGGCTAATGTTTGATTGTGTTGTCATCAATACTCTCGCAATATCCTCTTGATTGATATCATTTTTGATTGATTCAATTTGAATCCATTTTCTGATTCTTTCTTTTGCAATCTGCTTTGGTGTTACTGTTTGCATCTTCTCCCTTCTTTCTTATTGGTGTAGTGTGAGTGGACTTTTAGGATAAAAAAATTTCAAATGTTTCCTGTTTACTCAAATTCAACACCTTCGAAAGATTGACGATTTCACTTGTTGTGAATTCTCCTTTGCCTTTTAACTTGTTGTAAAGTGTCGCCCTGTTTACTCCGCATTTTGTAGCAATAGCAATGTGTTTGATTCCACTTTCATCAATCTTCGTTTTTAATAGTTCGATGTTTGGCATCTGCTTTCTCCTTTCTCGAAATTTATCAAGGTGTAGTTATATTCAACCTCGACAAAACAAATAGTACACTCATATTACACTTATGTCAATATATTTTTTTAATTTGTTGAAAAATATTATACATTCGCTTAAAATATAATCATAGTAAACTTTTGAGAGGTGGTGTTTGATATGGATAATTTCAAAAATATGCAAATTTACAAAAACATAAGGAAATTTAGAAAAGAAAAGGGAATGTCACAAGAAGAATTAGCTCACAAAGTCGGATATTCTGGAAAAAGTATGGTTTCAAAGGTTGAAAAAGGAGAAGTCAACCTTTCTGATTATATGATAAACAAATTTGCCTTCGCTCTTGATGTTTATGTTCACGAATTAAGAGGGGATTCGGATGAACATTGGCAATATCTTGAAAAGATGTATGAAACAGATAATGATGCTCAATTAAGTGATTTGGATTTGTTCTTGAAAGAGTCTCCAGA
Source organism: Paludibacteraceae bacterium (assembly GCA_024401435.1). Lineage (GTDB taxonomy): Bacteria > Bacteroidota > Bacteroidia > Bacteroidales > Paludibacteraceae > UBA1181. The sequence continues at coordinate 9,625 of JAKSLB010000039.1, forward strand.
ATATTATGACCTTTTCATTGAATGCAAGAAAATCAAAAAAGAAAACATTCAACAAGTAATTGCAATATTAAAAACATTTGAATAGGTGGTGATTTTATGAACATTTCAAAATTGCCTTCTGGCTCTTATCGTGTAAGAAAAACAATTGATGGTGTATGCTATTCTGTTACATTGGCATATAAGCCAAACAAAAGAGAAGCTGAACAATTGATTGCAGATAAATTGCAAGAAAAGAAAATGTCACGAAAAGCAGGAAAAACATTTTTTGATTGTGCGTATGATTACATCGAGATAAAAAGGAATATATTATCTCCAACAACAATCAAAGCATATAAATCATTGTTAAATAATGCATTTGAAGATTGGTTTTTAAAAAAAGACATTGAGCAAATCAAAATGGAAGATATACAAAAGATTGTGAATATATATTCCGCAAATCACGCACCAAAGACAACACGCAATCTAAATGGCTTTATTTCGGCGGTATTTGACATTTATAGACCATCAATGGATATTTCAACAACACTTCCTCAAAAGGTCAAAAATGAGGCTTATATACCATCTGATGATGATGTCAGAAGAATATTTGAATTCTCAAAGGGTAGCGAATACGAAATCGGATTGAAATTGTGTGCAATGGGTTTGAGAAGGTCGGAAATGTGTGCATTGAATGTTGATGATTTGGATGGGAATATTTTGACAATCAATAAGGCTCTTGTATTAGATGAATTCAATCATTGGGTAATTAAAACAACCAAAACAACAGAATCAACAAGACAAATTTATATATCTGATGAATTAGCTGATGCAATCCGTGAAAGAGGATATATTTTCAATGGTTATCCTAACGCAATATATAAATATTTATGTGCTACACAAGACAAACTAAACATCCCACATTTTTCATTGCATAAATTGAGGCATTACTTCGCATCATCATCTCACGCAATAGGCATTCCAGATGTTTATATTATGTCTGCAGGTGGATGGAGAACAGATGCAACCTTGAAATCTGTATATCGTCACGCAATGAGTGACAAAAACATTGAAATGCAAAAAAGAATTGCGGACCAGATGTCAAAACTTTATTCTTGATTTCGTGTCAAATTTCGTGTCAAATTTTTTATCATTTTCAATAATATTATATTATTATCCGTAATAATTAAAGCAAAGAAAAAAGCCTAAATCCTTATATTTTACAAGGAATTAGGCTTGTTTTCGTTAGTGCGGAAGATGGGACTTGAACCTATCTCGATATACTGTTTTACGTTGTTTTTTATTATCGTGTCAAATAGTGTCAAATTTAACTCAATAAAAGATTGATTCTTTTTATCTTTTCATTGTATATAGAATTTTCTTTTTTCAAAATTTCAATATCAGCTTGTATTGATATTTTTTTGTATTGGTCATACAATGCAACCGCTTCATCATATAATATCTTTGAATGTTCAATTTCATCCTGTGCCATTTTAAGATATAACTTTGAATGCTTTTCATTTCCTTCTGCTTTCAATTCAATGTATCGTTCTGCATAATCTTTTGCAGATTCCAATTCATCATCAATTTTCAATATTAAAATTCTTAATTGTTTCATATATGCACCACCTTTCAATACATATATTTTAATAAACAAAAAAAGAGAAAATCTTTCGATTTTCTCTCAAAAAAATATCACTTTGTTATCATTCATCCTCACTTTCAACAATTTTGATTTCAATTCCGTTTTCTGTTTCGATAAATATCAATTTGCTTTTATCTTGTTTTTCTTTCATTTTTTTTAATTCTTCTTCATCAATCATTTTCATACACCTCTTTATAAAATAATATAACATTTTATTTATAAAAAAAAGAGCATCCAAAAAGGATGCCCTGTTTTCAATCTTTATGATGTGCGGATTGGAAAATCTTCTGGATATTCCTTTTGCACCGCATCATATTTTTTCTTTAGGTTTGCAATGATTCGATTCACTCTTGATTCAGAACAATGAAGATGCATTGCTTGTGATGATATTGTGATGTTTTTGCATCTGCTTTGAAGTATATATATTTCTTCTTCATTCAACATTGCTTTTTCAATGAACATATTTAATATTTTATTCGTCCAAATCACTTGATGAGCCAATCATTCATCCCCTTTTTAAGATTCCAAAAGTTTTCCTCTTGTAATCTTTCCAACAATTCCATCAACTTCAATTTTGCAAGATTGCTGATATTCAATAACCGCTTTTTGCGTTTTTGTTCCAAAATCTCCATCAACAACCAAATCAAATCCTGCTTCATTCAATTCAAATTGCAACCATTTGACCGCATCAGATTTTGCACCTTTTCTCAATGTTACTGTTGGCACAGGATATGGATTTGATTGTTTTCCTTCAGCTTCAATCTTTGTATCGTATGCATAGGATAAATCATCAAATGTCAAACCACAAGTCCAATTTGTATCCGAAACTCTGCTTTTTATTGTGCCATAATTTATCCCTTTTGCCTCGACACAAAAACCATTGCCGATATAAACACCAACGTGCCCTTTTTTCCAAAGTACAACACCAACCGCCCAATCTCTTATTGTACTCATATCAAGCCTTTTTGATGCGGTTTGATATAATTGTGAAGAGCCGATTTGTTTTCGCCTATATGCCCCAATTAAACCGCTACAATCAACGCAAATTTTACCAATCAATCCTTTGTCTTTCGCTTTTTGGATGTATGCATCTGTCACAGTGTTTGGATATAATCTATGCATTGTATCGGCTTTGGTATTGGTCAATGTTTCCATCTTCATTCCGTAGAAATAAGGTGTTCCTAGTTTGCCAATTGCATATTGTGCCAATCCATTTCCTGTCAATCCTGTTTCATTTTTTGGAATTGCACTTGTATCATATAAAATGTTTGTATCAACCTTTGCAGGTATTCCATCAATGATGCCTTTGCTTGTATATTGCCAAGCAAAAAGCTGATGTCCGATGTCAGGCTTCTTTGATTCGCTTGGATTTTGTTCAATTAGCATTGTTTCGGTTGACGGATAACGAGCAATCCACCAAGCACAATTCAAAGTGTCAAATGGCTTGATAAATGATTTATAGAATGATAAACCTGTGTATACTCCAAATTCAAATCCTGCGGATTCAATGATGCTTTGATATGTTTTTATAATCTGTATTAGATAACTACCTAAAACCTTCTGGCAATTATCCTCAACATCAAGCCAAACCTTCAATTTGATTTCTTTTCCTGCAATTGTTGCCAACATTGCCAATGCATCTTCTTCTGCTTTTTCTTTTGTTGTAGCATATGAATAGTTATATACACCAACAGGAATATTATTAGCGATGCATCCTTGATAATTTCTCTCAAAAGATTCTTCTGCTTTGTTGCTCTTGTCAATTGCTTTTAATATAGCAAATCGCACTCCAGATGCTTTTGCTTTCGCCCAATCAATATTCCCCTGGTATTTTGCAACATCTACACCCTTAATCATTCTTTTTATCCTCGTTATACTTCATAGATGAAACACCAAGAATTGAACCAAAGAATGTGTCAAACGCACTCAAAAGAATCAATACTTGCTCTGTATATGGAATATTGCAAGTTGTTCCTATTACACCATAAAAAGTGATAAATGCAGGAATAAACACCAAGCAAAACCATTTCATCACATCATAAACTTTGTTTGAAATCATCATAAATCAAATCTCCCTTCTACTTTCCGTCATCGTGGTTTTTATCATTTTCAACAACTTTCATTCTTGCATTGAGCATTTTTAACTTTTCATCCCAAAGAAGAGCCATTCCTTCAATTTTAGTGACTCTTTCTTTGACATTGTTTGATTTCTCAATTTCTCTCTTTAATTCTTCAATTTGATATTGAATCAATGCAATTTGCTTTTCATTTTCAGCTTTCTGCTTGTTTGTTTGCACATTGTTGTTGATTAAACAAATTGCAAGAGATATTCCACAAGATAAAACTGTTGTGAATATTGTTGTTATGTCCATTTGATTCCCTTCTAAAAAGGGTGCAAGAAATAATCTTGCACCGCAATTTTTGTATATTATTTTTTTATTGTATCGTTAAATTAAATTACAGATTAAATTGCTTTATTAAATTATTTGCAAATATATGTGAACGAATCTCTTATCGAAAAATTACTCATAGCATCATAATTTTTTAAATCGCCATTTACACCAATTCTACATCTTATCTTTGATGCAGAAGCATTACCACTAGAAATCCATATCTGCTGGTCTACATCAAATGCTGGCGCTGGTAATTTTGCAATCGAAGAACCAATTGTTAATGTTAGGGCAGATGTTGAAAGATAAACATTTACAATATTCCCAAATTTTGAATAGTATATACCATCTCTATTTGTTGGTACTTTTTCTAAATATTCTAATTTTGCATCTATTGTGTCATTTAACGAAACGATAGCACCTGTTATAGAATCGCCTAATGTTGCTGGTATTGGTGTTGAACCTATCTTTGTATTTGTTGCGTCAATTTCATTCTGCAAATGTCCTGCAACATCTCCATCAAGCACATATACAAGATTATTAAACCAATCCATAAATTGTGTTTGTTCTTCTTCTTTGAATCCTGCTAAATCACTCTGAATCTGATTGTATAATGTTGTTGTATCAAACTGTGAAATGCTTGAAATTATACCGCATCTTGATGTTTCATATCTTGTGTCCGTAATTCGTGCAGGAGATATTGTTGCGGTGTTTTTTGAAATATATAAATCAGCTAATCCAATTTCATATATTGAGCCTGTGCGTGTCAAATCTGGTCTAATTGGATTTGATGCAGGTGTTCCTTCGTGTATTGCTAAATCCAATGTCCTTTGCTCTTGGTCATCATTTAAACGCAATACAACTGTATCAATTCTGTCATATGTCGCACTTGATGATTGAACAGCAAGTGTTCGGCTTGTTTCTTCTAACTTCATACAACCTTGCACAATTGCAAATCCTTGATTGACAATGACATTCATTCCATCTCCCTGCATAACTTGAAGATTTGTGCTTGGATTTGGTAAAACTCCATCACTAAAAAGCGAATGAATCAATTTTCTCAAAGGCAATGATGAAATTGCTCTGTCATAAATCGGTGTGCCTAGTTCGTCATATGTGACTTTTGAATCAAATGGATATCCTATCATTTTTTATCTCCTTTTATCTATTTCTCAAAATCGGTGTTCCAAATTCTAAAGCAAGATTCCATACACCATTTTGAATAGTTTCATAACAACCAATCAATCGAGCATCCGCAGATAAATCAATCTCTGGAATTTCAATTGATACTAAATCTCCCAAATCAAAATCAACCATATATTCATATGAACCTTCAACAGAATCAAAATCAACATTGATGACTTGTCCTCTGTCTTTTAATTCATCAATTGCATTATATGTTGCAACTCGTTTGAAACCTGGAAAATCTCCAAATCCTTGTCTTGACCAAACATCATCATCAATGTTCACTCTTACATCAATATAACAAAAATTGCCTATTGCATTTGATGATGTATTAGCCAATGCAATTGTGCTTGTTTCATCTGGATTTTGTATTTCTCCGATTTTATTTCCTCTTTTTGTTATTTCTCCGCCTTGTATTACGGAATCCTTATAATCACTATTTGAAATCAAAATATTTGGATTTATGATATTTCCGTATTTTGTGGAAAAAATAATCGGATTGTTTGTTCCGTTGTCCTCTGTTCTATCTTTTCCAATAATTACATCAAAATATTTCTTTCCGTTTTGAAAATCAAAACGAACACGATAAGATGCTCCGCTTGGCTTTAATATTGAATAAATCTTTTCGCCTAAATATTCGCCATTTCTTGTGTCATCTGTTGTCTTGTATGTTCCTGCTTCGCTTGTTCCATCTAAAATGTCCAATGTGAAAGATTTGATGATTTGTTCTCCGTTTGGATTGTTTACATCAAAATTTTTAAAACTGATAGTTTTAAACGAATTGAAAAATTTATGTGCAACATTTGATGCATTTCCTGTTTGATTTATCCAATCAGCTTCTTGATTGAAATATATTGATGATGGGAATTGGTCGAGTATCGCAATACCATCTGGTGGTTGATTATACTTTGTATATGGATATACAATCATTCGATTCAACTCTTCTTCAAGGAAATATCCGCTCACATACATTTGATTGAATCCATCTTTTGATACATAGTTGATTTGTGATATTTCTCCAACTTCTTTTCTATCTGGAGAATAGATATATTTCCAATTGTTTTTATACTGTCCAAGCGGAACAGAAAGAGAAAATGTTCCGCTCTCGTGAAACTTCCTTGACCATTGCAAAGATGTATATGATACAATGCCGATGATTTGAAAGTTTTCATCTAATGCCAAAATATTAAATGATTTCATTTTCTCTCCTTAAATTCCGCAATATAACTTGTTGAAATAGATTGAAACTGACAAAAGATTTGAGCCATCATCTGCATCAAATGAAACTTCTGTATCTCCGATGTCTAATATCATTTTGTCAAAACTTGAATTTCTATCGCAATGTCCAATCCAATTTGTGCCATTCTTTTTGATTGTTGGTGGCATTGCACCGAAATCCATTTCGATTTCATCTCCTTCAATCAATGTGTCAATTACTCGCACATAATAATCATTGACAATCAATTTTGGATTCAAAACCGCTCCATTTGCTTTGAAAAATGCTCTAAATGGTGCAGATGAATCTCCGTCATTGTTTAATACAACATATTTGCTGAATGCAAAATATCCAGATGGTTTTCCTGTGTCAATTCTGCTTAAATATGGAAATCCAACCATAGGAACAACTGATGCAATATCTTTTCCAAAATCATCATATGATTTCATATATGGATTATTGCATAAGAATGTTACAACACAATCAAGTCTCCAATTGATATTCTGCGTTGGTAAATCCATTTTAAGAATCATACCTTCACACCATCTTGTAACACCTAAATAAGTCACATAGATTTTATAGGTGTGATTAGCTGAAAAGAATTTCAAAATTTCCATTCTATCCGCTTCATTGTTTTTTCTTGGATTCTTGTTGTTGAAATGGATTGTTCTGTCAATTGTTCCCATTCTATGAGATGCAATCATTGCTCCATCTGTTACCGCATTATTGATTAAGGTCAAATCATTTTCAAAGAATCCGAAATTCTGCAATCCGTCAATGCTTGGTATGTGCCAATATTCATTGTCGATTATAAATTGTCTTAAATCATCTCTAATGATTTTAATAATTACTTTATTATCCAATTGCAACTCCTTTCAACAATCCATATTGTGCTTCAATTCGTGATGCTCTTGCCATTTCAATTGGATTTGCAACCTCTCGACCAAAATTGAATATTTGAGTGATTTCTGAATTGCTTGAAGATGTAAATCCACCAATCAAATCTGCGTTTGTTGTCATTGATGAATTAAATGCATTGAAACTTTTTGTTTTGTTTCCATTGCCACCGCTTGAATTTTGTGTGCTAACATTAACAGGAATATTGACAGATATTTTTGAAATTAAATTTGATACAAGATTTGTAACTTTGCTCCAAGCATTTTCAATTCCTTGTTTGATATTGTCTACAATCTTACTTCCTATGTCTGCAAATTTTGATACAACTCCTAAAAATGCATTTTTTAATTGTTCAATCAAATTTCCTGCAATGCCTGTGACAATACTCCAAGCATTTTCAATTCCTTGTTTGATTGATTCAACATATTTTTTCCCAACTTCAAGCATTTTTCCAACATATGAGATATATGCCTGTACTAATTGAACAATCAATGATGGTATCTTTGCTAATACTAAAGGCATATATTGGATGAGTGCTTTTGCAAATTCTGTTTGAACCTTCAAGCCTACTTCAATCAGTTTTGGAATATTTTCAACTAATGCATTGACAAGTTTTATGATGATTTCTGGTGCTTTTTCAATCAATGTTGGTAGTGCATTTATAATTCCAAGTGCTAATCCTTCAATGATTGCAACAGATGCATCAACGAGTAAATCTACATTGTCCAATAATACATTCACAATTTCTAAAACAACATTGACGATTGTTGGAACAAGTGTTGGCAATGCTTGAGCAATAGAATTTGAAATCTCGACTATGATTGAAAGACCTGTTGATACAAGGCTTGATAGATTTGAAATTATAGCATTTGCAATAGTCATCAAAATCCGCCCACCTGCTTCCATAAGCACAGGCAATGATGAATTTATAACTGTCACAATCGTTGGCATCAGCTTTTCAAACACTTCTGTCATCTTCGGAATCATCTCTTGAGCCTTTTTTGCAATTGATTCAATTCCTTTTTGTATTTGTTCTGTACCACCATTTTGACCACTAAAGACCTTTGCAAGACCATTCATAACATCAGCCATTGCAGGAAGAAAATCTGCGGTCAATTTTGTTTTTAATCCTGTGAATGTTGTCTGTAAATCTTGCAATGCATCTTGATATTGTGCAGATGCTTTGACCGCTTCTTCCGACATTACTCCGCCCAAGTCATTGACCGCTTGAATCATTGCTTGAGTTTCTTCTGCAGATGTATTGAGCAATGCACCAAGTTCCGTTGCACTTCTTCCAAGAAGTGTTGTTGCAAGTGCGGTTCTTTCTGTTCCTTCTTCCATTCCTTGCAATCCTGTGATAACGGATGCAAATAAATCTTCAGCACTCATAGATTTGACTTGTTCCATAGATAAGCCAAGTTTTGAGAATGCTTCCTGTTGTTCTGCACTTGCATTTTGTGATTCAGTTGCTAGTTTTCTGAATGTTGTGCTCATTGAATCAATAGATGTTCCGCTATGTTCTAATACCGCAGACCATTCTTGATATGCTTTTGATGATATGCCTAATTTTTGAGAATTTTTATCAATTTCATCCCCATATTGAGCGGTTTTTGCAATAGCACTTCCCATTGCTCCAACTGTTGCACCAACCGCAACTGTCACCGCACCAATAGCCATTGCACCAACATTGACCGCTTTTGAGAATCCTGATGCAAATTTGCTTCCTGTTGATGCCCCAACATTTGAAATTTGACCACCCAAAGAAGATTCAAGGTTTTTTCCTATTCCTTCCATAGATGGCATAATCTGCACATAGGCTGTTCCAATTGTTGCCATTTATTGTCCTTTCAAGATTTCATCACGCATTTTGAAGAATTCTTCTCCATCTTCAAACGTGACAAAATCATTATTTGCATTTTTGTCTTTACCTCGCAAAACATCAACAATTGATGCAGGTGGATTTTTCCCTTTTTGAGCATCTTTTGTTTTTGTCCAAGCAAGGAATGATAATCTATCAAGGATTGATGCTTGAATCAACAAATCAATTGTCAAATCTTCTCCGTTTATCTTTTGCATTATCCTTGAATTTTCTCTCAAACCAAGAGCAAGGATGCCAACCTTTTCTGGTGGCATCTGCTCGTAGTCATAAATGTTGTAATATTCGGCAAAGTCACAAATCAATGAATCCTCATCTATTCCTAAGAAGTAGATGAGGGCATTAAGTTTTTTGAGTTTATTTGTGCAAAGATATCTGCAATTTCATTTCCTACATCGTCAATCAAACAAAATCCATCATTCTGCTTTTCAATATGCTTTAACAACTTATTGAATCCTTTTTCCGTCAAGATTTTATTTCCAACATTTTCAATGTATTCAACTGTATCCATTGGATTTTCATTCTTTTCAATCTTTGCAACAAGTCTGATGACTCTCCAATCTTTCAAAACTCGTTCATCAATTTCAAACTTAAAACCGCTTTTTGTTTCTCCCTTAATCATCTCTTATATCTCCTATTTGGTGATGTATTCATAGTGTGTGTTTCCGTTTTCATCTGGAACGCAAGACAATGTGATTTCATATCCGATTGCATCGGAATCAGAATATACAATGTCTCCTAATGCGGTAATTTTTGCATTTGGAAGTACAATTCTTTTTAATTTGCCATTTTTAAGAATCATATCGATAACCCAAGATGCATCCGCTTGGTCATCTGAATTTGCAGAAATAACTGTTTCACTTCCGCTTGTATCAACATTTGATGAACCATAAACCGCTTTTAACACATCATCATTCATTGCTTCAATCAATGTGAATGACCAAGTGTCATCTTTCTCTGTCTGTAAATTCAAGACAATATCTCCACCCCAAGCCTTCGTTGTATCGCTCTGTGGAGAGTTTGAATTTGTAACTCCTGCATCTGATACATATCCAAGATGTGTAAATCCTGTGAGTGCATCTGATGTGTTTGTTGGGAGTGTTGCTCCTAAATCTGCACGATAAATTGCACCTGCTTTTGCAGGTTTTCCTGTGCTAACTTTTGTTGCATCGTATGCCATTTTGTTTGTCTCCTTTTAACTAAAAAACCAAGTCAAAGACCGCTTGATATCGGTATGACTTGGTTTGTGTGTCTGTGTTGTTATAATCTGCATTGAGTTCGCATTTTGATACATCATCAGATTCCATTGCGATTCCAAATGATGTTGTGCCATCTCCAATCATTGCATTTTTCACTTGCTCATTAAGTTCACAAGCATCAAACAATGAACCTGCATAGGATTGAATCGCAAATGTCACTTCATTGATGAAGTTTCTTCTTCTTCCAGATGTCCGCTCAATCAATACAAATTTTTGTGGTGGATTCTGTGGCTTTTCCATATAAACCTTCACATTGAGTGAAGCATTTAAATAATCTAATATTGTTTTTTCAATCATCTTATTGCCCTTTATAATGACTTTAACAACGCATTATCGGTGTTATCTGCCATAACTGATACATTCGCCCTTGTCTTTCCAATATAGGCATTTTGAACCTCTCCACCGCTTCTTGATGCCACATCGTTTGCATAACCTTGCAAACAAGCAATCACTTCTTGCGATTTCATCAGCTCAACGATGCCATTTGAATGCAATTCTATTTTTGTAACTTTCATACTACTCATACAATTCAACTCTTACTTTCTTATTCCATTCCAAAGGCAACATATGCTCCATATATTGTTCTATTGCTCCAAATGACCTATATTTTTTGCCCCAAAATTCGATTGTTTTATTATCCCAATCGTTGCGGTCATCTTTAGGAATGCAAAGAGTATATACAGAATGTTTTCCATACAATTGCAACTCGTTGATAATTGCTTCTTGCGTTGTTGGAGAAATAACAACATTCGGAATTTCAATTGCTTCTTCTGTTACAATGTCCGCTCCGAATGCGTCTTGTCCTGTTATAGTCTGGATATATAATTTGATTGTTTCGCCCTTAATTACCATAAAAATCAATCACTCCAAATCTCTGCTTTCTCAAGCCTAATCGTGCAAGTTCTGATTTTTTGATAAACAATCCGCCACCTGCTGAAAGATATGTTCCGCTTACTGTGTAGCCACCAACAGATTCAGACATCTGCGACATAGAAACTCGGTCAATATTATCATTGATATATCTTTTGACAACATCAACTGTCACAGATTTTGCAACAAAAACCAATGCAGAATCTTCTGCAATCATTTCATCCAAATCTTTTCCAACTTTTTCCGCTTCGTATCTCAAGCAATTTGAAACGATTGGAAGCAATGATTCAACTTTTGCAATTTCATCTGTGCTTAATGGTCTCCACAAAGCAATGACATCATTTATATCTGCGTAGTTTGCCATTTTATTTGTCCTTTTTTACTGTCTTTTTTGGTGCGGTTTCTTTCTTCTCTGGTTTTGCTTGAGAAGCCTTTTCGGCTTCCCAAACTCCACCAAGTTTTGAAATTGTATCAATAACCGCTCCATTGTTTCGGTTGATATATTTCATATAATTATGCTCCTACAATCGAGAATGCTTTTTCATCCATAATTGCCCAACCAATGAATGATTCACTTCTTAATAAGACCTGATTTGAGCCTTTTAAGTCTTTTCCTGTGTTATCTGGGTCACCATATTCGATGACTTCAAGAGGTAACTGTTTAGCAATACCCCAACGGAATGCGGTCTGGAAATCTCCGATAATTGCTTTGTCTGTTGAGCCATTAGCTGATACAGTAGCATTGACATCAAGATTCATAGAACCAAGATTTGCAGGTGTTGCACCGAATGCAAAATCTGGATATAATCTCTGTCCGTCTGTGCCTCTCTTTGTTGCTAAATCACTTCTAACAGATGGAGCAATTACAACACCATTTGCAACATACTCACTTGCTTCAACCTGTGCAACCGCTGAATCAATGTCAACATCTGCATCTGTGTATGATACTGTGTTTGTTGTAACTTTTTTATCAAAGCAATTGTTGCCGATGATACCAGATGCAATGCCTGTTGCAGGGTCAATTCCGTGCATAGCCATTTTGTCTAAACCTGCACCAAGTTTCTTTGCATAACCATCTGCGAATGCTTCTAATACATTCATTTTGTATTCTTCTGATGCATACATAAATTCATCAGATACTCTCATCTGATATACAACCTTAACAGGTGTCATTTTCACAACATCTGCAACTCCATCTCCTTCAGGTTTTTCTCCATTTTCTCCAACGATTGAAATGTCTTTGTCAAAGTTGAATGTGAAGATGTCTTTGCCTACGAATGGGAGTGCTTCCTGTCCGCTTAATTTAGCAAGTGATGAATGACCTTTTACAAGGCTAAAGATTTTTGATTCTACTGATTCTGGAAATAATGCTCCTTTTGATAATACTGCCATTTTATTTGTCTCCTTTTAACTTATAAATTTTTGAGCATCTCTCTGTATGCTCCGCTTTCTGTGTTCTGTCCACGAGGTTCATTTGTTGCCATTGGGGCAGGTGCAACTTTTACAAGGCTTTTCAATGCTTCTGCACTCTTGCGGATGCTTTCTTCATCCTCTCCTTGCAAGAATTCGACCGCTTCAAATGACAAGCCTTCTTCTCGTGCGATCTGGCTTTTTACCGATGCCAATTCGTATTTTTTGATTGTTTTGTCTTTTTCAGAAATGATTGAATCATAACCGCTCAATTTCTTTTCTGCTTCATCAAGTTTTGTTTGAAGTTCGGTCATCTGCGATTCAAAACCGCTCTTTGCTTCTCCTAGTTTTTCTGCTAGTTCCTTTGAATGCTTTTCATTCTGTCGGCTTAATCGGTCTTTGACCATTGCATCAAACTGTTCTTGTGATTCGATTGTGATTGGTGTGAATTCTTCTGACATAGTTCCCTCTTTCTCCGCATAAGGTGTGCGTAATTTTTATTTATATTAAAAAAACACATCGAAGGAGTCTCCCTCAAAATGTGCTTCCTAATAACTAACTTTTTGAATTTTCTTTTCTTTTTGCCTTGTTGCTCCAAATGATGCAAGTATAACCGCATCAAGTATTGATACATCGGCATTCATTTTGATTGCTTTATATCCAAAGCCACCAGATGAACCAATTGCCCTTTTTTCGCAATTAGTCACTATTTGTTCCAATGCAGGTTGAGACATATGAATCAATGATTGATTGAATATCATTTGTTCAAACTGTGCATTTGCTTGTATATATTCCTTCACGGATGGTTTATTCGGCTTTTTAAGTCCTGCATCTTTCATTGCATTGCTTAATATTTCAAAGCCATTTTCTCCGTCAACAATGACTTCTGAATAGTTTCCTTCTAGTTTCTTTAAAAATACCAATAGCCAATCAACACCATCTCGCATTGAATGGCATCCGATTGCTTCAACAAATATTTTTTCATCATCCGTCTTGCATCCAATAGCCATTGAAGCTGATGAACCATCTTTATTGAATTTAACTCCAACACTTAACATTCCTTTAAGTTTTGGCAATTCAGAAACTTCCAGATCATTCCATTCTGTTTTTGAAATAGCGGATTTTTGATTGTATGTAATCCACAAACCAAGCCTTTGAATGTTGAAATCGATTGAATCTCCGCCAATCTCATCATCAATGGCTCTTTCGGTCAATTTATAGCCTAAAGATGGATTTGTTTCATACCACGCATCCACATTGTCGCATTTTGTCTCTTCTTCAACAGACCATTCCGCCCATCCAGAGTTCTTTTTTTCTCCGCATAGTATTTGTTTGCGTAAGTTTGGAAAAATCGTTCCGCTTGAATATGGTGTTGGTGGAGTTCCAAGATATATCGTTTGTGGATTCTCGCTTGATACAATGGTATATTTCAATGCGGAATCTTGGTCATCTTGATATTCCTGTGCTTCATCAATGATGAGAGTGTCAAATGTCTCTCCAAGACCGCCAACGGATGTTCTTGTTCGGAATTCTATGCGACCACCAGAGGCGGTATATATATGCTCCTTTCCAAATGCACGAAAAGACGAATCAATGTCTATATTTGCCTTTTCTAGCAAGTATAAGAGCCTTTCCCAAGCGGTGTGCGTTGTGCTTGTGCGGTGTGCGGTATGAAGGATTCTTTCCCCTTTTGCTAGTCCGTACATCTCACGCATTGCAATCACTTCATTTTTTCCATTCTGTCTTGGAACAGAAAAACCGAATTTTGTATGAGTCCATAAGCCATCATCATTGACCGCTAACATATCATATAAAAGACCTTGTTGCCATTCCATACACTCTCTTTGAGTGCGTTCATAGATTTCAACCGCTTCTTTTCCGTTTGTGTCTTTGTAGGCAAGAGTATATCCTACTGTGGGAGTCTGTCTCCCTTTCCTCTTCTCTTCCATATTCGATTTGCTCCCTTATAGGTATAAATTGTATTATCTTCGCCCTCTTATCTTCACAGGCGAATAAGTGAACACACACGAACAATCTTTATGTGTTTGATAGAATTCTTTAGGCTCTTGTCCGTAAACATATCGACCTGCTAAAGATTCGCACCATTCACAACATTTTCCTTGCGTGTCTCTTTCAATATATGCTTTAATGCCAAAATCACTTTGTATTCTGGCATTTGTGCCGATTGTGTCAGATATTGCCGATTCTGTGATGCTTCCAATCGCATCACTCCCCAAAAGCCACAATGCAGAACCTTCAATCAATTTGTTTGTGAAGTTTTCAATTCTTTCTTGGTCTGCTCTTGGTTCAACAACCTTGATGCCGATGTTTGCATCATCATTTGTTATCTGTTGCACACTCTTTGAATAGTATGCAGATTCGGAATATGCCTTTTTGAGTGATTTTTGAATGTCCTCAACATATTCCCTAAAATCTTCAACATCTGCGAATTTATCTTCAAGCAAATCAGACCATTTTCCGCCAATAGCAATTGCATATCTTTTGGCATCCATCCAATTTGCTTTTCCTTGCTTGATTTTCTCCCATAATGCTTGAGCCTTTTTATCTGTGCTTACCCACTTTTTGAAATCTTCAAGCATTTCATCGTATTTACTCATTGACTTCAACTCCTAAAAAGTCCGCTAGAGTCTGTTTATCAAAGAAATCTGGAATCACTTGATTGATTTTGATGACCGCATCTCCGATTCCGCTCATTGCTCCGCCATCTGGTTCAAATACAGGCATCCAGATCATCTTCGTTTCATAGAATTTTTCTCTTTTGTATGTTGTATTGTCTCGTAGACATACCGCAACAAGTCCAACATTCAAAAGACCGCTTGAAAAATTCCTTTGTGCTTTTCTCGCACACAATCTCAAGTTTTCGTGTGATGCCTTGATAGCATCAAAACTTGATGGATTGCCACTTGCAAAACCTAAATCATCCAATGTCAATCCTGTTTCTCCTGCGAATAAAGATGCAAACATTCTCAATTGCTCCGTGTGTGGTGTCATTGATGCGGTTTGAAATTGTCCGACTTGCGGATGATTTCCATCTTCATCATTTGTGAATGTAATCATTGATGACATTGTTGCTTTCCACTTATCCAATGCTTCTGCATCTTGTGATAAGCCTGTGACATACTTTTGAGGATATGAATAAAATTCAGATGCAATCTCACTTCTTTTCATTGTTCGTATTGCAGAATTCTGAATGTCCATACACGCACGAGAGATTCTTGAATGTCCAAATTCCCTTTTTGCATCTGGTTTGTAAATGATAGGCACTAATAGCGGATATGCAACATCATTTGGATATTCAACAGGCTCTTCATTCACTCGATAGATTGTTGTCTTGTATGGCTCAAAGTATGCTTCGATTGTTGGATTTCCTGTGTCTGCATCTCGTTCAAGGACCGCATATCCTTCCGTCAATAACCCTGTTACATAATCAAGAATGCCTGTTGCATTGCTTCCATCTATTACTTGAAGTCTTGGGAATCCATCTTCATCAGCTGATATATAAACAAAGCAACAAGATGAAATCAAAGCCGATTTGATTGCAGAATCAAAAAAGACATCTGGATTGTTCAATTTATAGATTCGATTCATATCAGATGCATCATTGCGGATTGTTGCCAATTGCAATCTATCAGCTAAACTGTCAACCGCCTTTCCACACCATCCAAGTGATGACATCATATGTTTCAAATCTGGTGGTGTCGATATGTCCAAATCAAGCACAAGATTTTTCATTTCATAGAAATCATATCTTGTCAAAACTCTCGGTCTTTTCTGATTCAATTTGTTCTTTAAATATGCAAATCCTTTTAATTTGTTCATTGCTTTTCCTTTACTCTGTGTTTTTTTGCACTATAAGGCGGGGTGGAGTGGCGTTGGGGGTGTATATGGGGTGGTATGCCCCCATACATTCACAAATCGTCTTATTCCACTTTAATTTGCTTTGTAATTACTCCAATCGTAGTGTAGAGGCAAATCATCGTTCTTTACTTCTCTTGTTTCTGCTTGAAACTTTGACTTGATGTCAATCAGTTTGTCCGCCTTTTGTCTATTGCACCATCTATGAGCCAATTGCAGATTGTTTATATCCGATGGATGTCCACCCTTGGATATTGGGATGATATGGTCAATAACAGGAGATAAAGGATTCAATATGTCCTTGATGCTTTTGTCCACAGGTTGCCCACATATACCGCATATCTCTTGGGTGGCTAGTATTTTCTTTTTGTTCTTGTCATAGGCGGTTCTATTTTGTCCTACCTTGTCAGCTCTCAATGCCCTTGCCATTTTCTTTGCTCCCCTTTGTTTGTCCTTTCATCTTTGGAGGTATTTTCCCTTACGCAACATCTTGCACCATTCGTAAGGCTCTGAATCAATGGATGTGTTGTTCTTTGATATAATGTGTCCAAAGTAACAAGAAAGGATATATGAAAAAAATAATGATGATAAAATCTTTTTAAAGTTCTCCAACCAATCAGAACAACCAAATTGAAATCTGATTGCTCCAATCGGTTGATGAATATAGGGGAGAAGGTAAAAAAGCACAAGGCTTTTTGTTCCCTGTGCTTTTCCATTTAATATTATATACTTTTCAAAAGTATGTTTTGGTAGGTTCTTTACAAATCTTTTATCTCTGGATATGTTTCTTCAAAAGCATCCAATGCTCGTCTGTGAAGTTCTTTTGTGTATTGATATGTGAAATGCATTCTATCTGCAACATCTCCAAGATTCTTATGATGTACATACTTTAAACAAAGAATCCTCATATAGTTTGCATCATCAAGGTTTATGATTTGAGATATTATCTTTTCTTTGATATTGAACAATTGATTTGCACAATCTATTGCATCATTCTCCGATTCAATAATCTTTAATACTGTTGTATATAATCCATCTGGTGTCGGACTTGTCTGCACTCGTTCTTTATCATATCGAATTGCTCCTGCACTTGTTGCCAACAATCGCATATCTCTTGCCTGTTCCTTCTTGGCTTCATATCTTGCCTCAATAATATATATTTGGTTTAGATATTCTTTAGCGGTCATTCAATCTCCTTTCCGTGTTTTCCGAATCCATCTTTCATTCTGCATTTTGTCCTGCATCTATAAGTTGAATTCAAATTTGTATAAATACATTCATAATAATCAACGCATTTCCATTTCCCATTCTTTTTCTTGTGTGATTCGTTTGGATAATCAACCCAACAGGAACACATCCTTTTTGCCATTTATTCTCCTTTTAAACAATTTAATGTTCTAATTGCTGAATCAACCCAACCAATCATATCTCTGTGGCATTCATTATATCCTTTCTGATATGATTCTTTTAACTGTTCTTTAATGTCTGCTTCTTTGCCATCTTTATAGCCTTTTTCATAGCCTTTTTTGAATGCCTCATCAATGTCTTTTGCACCCATTGCCACATTATCAAGCATAGATGTAAACTGACCTATATGAGGTTTTAATTCTTTCCAGCTTTCGTGTATTGTTTTTATATCTTGCATTTAATTCTCCTTTACAAATAAAAAACCACCAACCGATTATTGTTAGTGGTTATTAAAAAAACATTTTCGTTGTTGTATTACATTTTTATTGCACTCTTTATCGCATTTATCACACATTTTTTTAACTTTATCTTGCATATATTCAGCTTTTTTTCGCTCTTCTTCTAATGCAATATATTGTATTTGACTTTCTATCATATTATCACCTCTTTTGCAATAATACCACTAACCATATTCAGTTTTCAATGTACTATAAAAATTCTATTTTATTTCTCCTTTAACTCGATAAATTTATTTTATTTGGTAACTAGATAATCTATTTCTTCTAATATA
>JAKSLB010000004.1 GCA_024401435.1 Paludibacteraceae bacterium
TCTTACAATCCATACGCCCCTACGGGGGCGTTACGGACGCAAAACGGATCTTCCAAGAATACTTGAACTTACAATCCATACGCCCCTACGGGGGCGTTACCTTTTTGACAAATTCCAGACCCGAAGAAAGCTCTTACAATCCATACGCCCCTACGGGGGCGTTACTAAATGATACGGCTATCAAAAGAAAATTTAGAACTTACAATCCATACGCCCCTACGGGGGCGTTACATTACAGAGACTTGCAGAGATTGAACAAGCCGACTTACAATCCATACGCCCCTACGGGGGCGTTACCCACGAATCCTGGGCTTCAGCGCTCCACGGTGTCTTACAATCCATACGCCCCTACGGGGGCGTTACAAACATTATGATTTAATTTCATTCATTGATTTTCTTACAATCCATACGCCCCTACGGGGGCGTTACTTAATTTCCGAAAATACAGAGACAACCAAATACTTACAATCCATACGCCCCTACGGGGGCGTTACTTCAATCGGAATTTTGATTCCGTTGTAGATATGCTTACAATCCATACGCCCCTACGGGGGCGTTACTCCATGAGTGCCAAAATATTTTCTGTGAAAGGGCTTACAATCCATACGCCCCTACGGGGGCGTTACTTCAAAAAATCTGTTTCCAACGACAAAGAAGAACTTACAATCCATACGCCCCTACGGGGGCGTTACATGGCGCAGGAACCTATATCAAACCAGCTGAAGAACTTACAATCCATACGCCCCTACGGGGGCGTTACCAGAGCTTACTGGGAGAGTCTTAGTAGCCTTGCTTACAATCCATACGCCCCTACGGGGGCGTTACTTTGACCATGGCTGATGCTGTATACTTAACAGTTCTTACAATCCATACGCCCCTACGGGGGCGTTACAAGCTTGCTTCCTTGGAAGCTTGGCAATTTACCTTACAATCCATACGCCCCTACGGGGGCGTTACCTTATTTTAGAGAAATTATCCAAGTAAGATGAATCTTACAATCCATACGCCCCTACGGGGGCGTTACACTATTGAACAGTCTCTAGATCGGTTTTCTAAAACTTACAATCCATACGCCCCTACGGGGGCGTTACCCAGAATCAGAAGAACAACCTAAACAACCGATTCTTACAATCCATACGCCCCTACGGGGGCGTTACCAAGTCAATAACTTAACCAATACTATTATGTACTTACAATCCATACGCCCCTACGGGGGCGTTACCACCTCAATGCAGAAGATATTGACGCCGCCAAAAACTTACAATCCATACGCCCCTACGGGGGCGTTACTGTATGCTTTTTAATACATGTAAAAACAAAACTTTACAAGAGTAAAATCGCTAAACGTAAAACTTTTTCTTTTAAGAAACTAACTTGTAAAGCACAATGTTTTAAAAAATTAAATTATATTAATATGTTACAACATTTCGCTAACCTCCTAGTGATTTTAATGGATCCATAGGTTAGCGTAATCACAAGAGCAGTAATCCGTGCATGTCTATGGGCCCCATTATACCATAATGTTCTATTTTTCGCTCCCAATTTGATCCTAAAAAATAGAATCTTAGGCTATCTTCTTGAACATTAACGATTTTTAATAAATTATTTTTCAAAATGACCCATTGGGATGGATCAACTTCGCATTCAAAAACTGAATTTTGTGCTCGTAATCCAAAATTTTTACATGCTTTTGCAATTTTAGCTAATCGACGTTTACCTTCAGACGTTTCTGTTGATACATCATATGTAATAAGAACTAACATGTTATCTCCATATGTATGAGGGGTAATAATCTAGGTCTCCACGAATGCATTTTGCTAACAATCGTGCTTGTTCAATGTACAATAAGCCTGTCTGCATAGTCTCATCTAAAATAGGGTGAATAATTTCTTCTGTTTTTCTTTTCTGCCATGCTGACAGAAAAGTTTGTCTTGTACATTCATTCATCTCAACTTCTCCACTAGGTAGTACATTAAAATCTTTAGCATCGACCTTTTTAAGATTGATGAGACTTAACACCAACCTATCAGCAATAGGAGCTCTAAATTCTTCCATCATATCTAACGCTAAACTGGCTCGTCCGGGACGATCTGTATGTAAGAAACCGACATATGGATCAAGCCCTACACATTCCAATGCTGAACGAACATCTAGTGCTAAAAGAGAATATGCATAAGACAAAAGAGCATTAATTCTGTCTAAAGGTGGTCGCCTATTCCTGGTACAAAATCTAAAAGCAGGGTCTTTATTCAGTATCAAGTAGTTAAAAACACTAAAATACTTCTCTGCTGCATCACCTTCAATTCCTCGTAAAAAAGCGGCTGTATCTGCTTTCTTTGTCTGGTGTATTGATTGCTCCATGTCTTTAATAGCGGCTTTGACAGATGCGCTCCCTTCACAATTGCTGTGGTTCCTCAAATGACGCAGTAAAACATTTCTCTGGTTCTGTATTTTTGCTGCAATACAGCATTTTGCAAGCTCTAATGAATTTTCAGCATTGTCAGCTATGCGATATTGTTCCCGTCTGAGCAAAACGTTTCCTTTAATTGGTCCCTGCATACGCGCTAAAAATTTTCCTCTACCATCCACATAGGTAATAGTAATACCTTTTTCTGAACAAAATTCTGCGAGATAAGGCGACACATTGATACTGTATCCATAGCACACTATTTCACCGATTTGGTGAATGGGAAAATAAGCTTTTTGTACGTGGTCTTTGTGTATAGTAATTGTTTCCCCATCTTTATGTACATAGGATCCAGACAGTGTAACATATAACGTATTTTTAATTGTCTTCATTTCCTTGTACCTCCGATTTACAAATCAGACACTTCAAAAAGTTTTTGATAATACTGGTGTAGTTTTCTGTTTCGTGTGACATTAGGTTGACAAATACCTTTTAATGAACAGGCAAAACAACGTTGATCATGTTCTGCACTAGGAAGTTTTTTACTGTTCATTAAAATATGACATTCATTTGCTAAAGCTTTAGTTTTTTCTCGTATTTCAGGTGTAAAAACATACTCCGTTCGATGTCTAGTTTGACAATAAAAGATTGATCCTTCTGTCACAGGTAGACCTGTCATTTCTTCTAGACATAAAGCTTGAGCACATAATTGCAGTAAATCAGCATCAGTTTGTTTTGGCTTTCCATGTTTAAATTCAACTGGCTTTAGCTGCCAATTGCCTGTTAATCCCGTTCCTGGTATACATATTGGAGGCCCATTTGTTTCTTCGATTTCTAGAATATCCATGCGACCATACAGACCTAATTCTTGGCTTTTAAGATATAAACCTGAAAATTGTCTTAACCCTTTACGAAATTCGTGATAACCGGAGTCCACCCGTTCATGTTTAACTTGACCTTCGGAGGTTAAAAAATTATCCGCCCATTCTTTTTCTAAATGAATTAATCCCCACTGACGTTTGCAATAAGCAAAATGTTGTAAACCAGATATAGCAATAAAATCTTCTTCATCGTGTGACATACGAAAATACTTTCTATCAAAGTTAAAAGATATCTTCTTACTTTGATTGTTGTTAAATCTTAGGGTTCAATCAACAAACCTTCTTCACCCCAACGTGGAATATGCATGACACCGTCAACTAGCTGTGCTTTGAAGAAAGCCCGCTTATAAGGTGACTGTGCAAAATCCATCCCATAGAACATCCAACCCAAATCTCGATTGTATTTTATAGCTGGAAACAGCAATTGTTCTGGAAAGAGATCATGATGTGGTATATAGCGGGTTCTTGCAGTGTACTCGCGTTGTCCAAAATAACCTTTCTCTCCATAATATGGGTTTGCTAAACGTTTACAACATTCAATAATATCAAAATATTTTTTGGGGTTTTCAGTCTGCGGTGATCTATCAGTCTGTGCTTGATTTTGTCTAAACTCTACTGGTATATAGGTCATCCTTGCATAAATACGGTATTTAACATCAACTAAGACACGGTGGTTGCACATCGAGATATTGTCTAAGATTGACATGTCGACTGGTTGACACTTTTGTACGTTTCTTATAGAAATTTTATTGTTTTGCAATCTACTGGTAAAATTAGTAAATTGAATTTTATTTAAAACCTCTACTTTTACAGGTTCCCACATGATTGCAGGTTTCCAAAAACTATGTTCAAATATACCTTTTATTGCAGATGGTGTGATGACATCATAGCTGTTTTTATCTCCACCTGCTTCAGGTCTATTGAACAAAGCCATTGGTCCTGAAACTTCCATACAATACGTCTTGGAAATTTGATAGTCTCCTGTTCTTTCTGATTTAAAACATGATTCATATTGTGTACCTTCATATTTTTCTTTTAAAAATTTCTTGTAAATGTTTTCATAAGTATCTGTGTGTTTCATTGTTTTTCTCCAATAGTGTTACTGTTAATAATTTCGAATCCACAATCTTCTGAATAATAACACGGGTCTAAAACATATATTTCTATATCGTTTTGACCATCTATCAAAATTTTCCTACAACCACCTGTTTTCAACAACAACTCGAACATCTTTTTTGGAACATTGATTGTGTACCTTTGAAATTTTCTTAAAAGATTTCTTGTAAAAAAACCTTTTTCAAAAGTCTTTAGGTAATCAATACAGTCTCCATATGGAACTATAACTGACTGCTGTTCATCGTCTTCAATCAAATTGAATTTTTCTGCTGCAGACCTAAATTGAATATGACCAAGACTACCTGAGGATAAAAGTTTTTGAATTTGATTTTTATCAAAGCATTGAATTTGAGCATAATATTCAATAAAGTATTTATTGATCTGATCTGCTTCAATACGAAATTCATCTATTCCTCGTAAAATCTTTTTAGTTGCTTGTGCACCATACCGCTGTAAACCAATAGGTGGCATCGTACAAGAGTTAAATAGAACAACTTTTCCCTGTTTTAATTTTCCCTCTCTGTTACAACGTCCTGCTGCTTGTGCTACTGAATCTAATCCTGCAATCGCTCTATAGACAACAGGAAAATCAATATCTACACCTGCTTCTACAACTTGTGTACTGATTACTCTAACTGTTTTTCCGTTTTTAAGTTTTTCTTTAATCTCATCAATAACTTTACTGCGATGCGCGCCACACATTGTTGCAGACAAATGTATTGTTCCTGAAGGCATTAATCGATACAGATCCTGACAATCTTTTCTTGTGTTGACAATACATAATACTTGTTGGTGTTCGACTAATGTATCTGCAAGTGTTCTCCAATCAGTTACGTTTTTGTAATCATAACAAATAGATACACGTTGCATTCGTTTAAACAAAGACTGTACATCTGGGATTATTTCTTTTGTTTGTTCTTTTCTTAATCCCTTTATTACAGCTTGTCCAGAGCCGATCTCACCAATGAGTGCTGGTTGTGTTGCAGAACACAAAACAATCGTACAACGAAAATTTTTCACTAAACACTGAAATAAAGACAGTATCGGTTTTAAAAATTCAGGTGGTAACATTTGTGCTTCATCAAGAATGATCACAGAATTTGCAATATTATGTAGTTTTCTGCACTGACTTCTTTTTGCTGAAAAACACGATTCAAGTAATTGAACATTTGTTGTAACAACGACAGGCATATCCCAATTTTCTGTTGCCATTTTCATTTGATCTGTTAGGTTTTCAGTGATTAAATTGGAATGATGCTCTAATATATTTTCTTTTCCTAAAACCTTCCTATAAACATCAGCAGTCTGTTCGATAATACTGGTAAAAGGTATAGCAAAAATAACTCTATTCTTTTTCCAAAGTTCAGCATGTTTTAATGCAAAACCCAAACTGGATAGTGTCTTTCCAACACCTGTAGGTGCAGTAAAAGTATATATTCCAGGTTCTAATTCGGCAGCATCAAGACAATTTTGTAGAACTTCGTTTCTGATATCGTTTATTCCTGTTGATGTTGAAAAACCTTTCATATATGAAGTAAATTTTTGCTGTAATTCTTTGATAGACGCCCCATGAAAAGCTCTTGTTTTTGCCTGTTCAATGTTACAAAATCGTTCTGTATCCAACCAATCAGCGTCAATTAAACAAGAATATAACATTCGACACCACATATGTAATGTATTACTGTTATATTGTCCTGGACTTCCTAAGTTTGGTGGTACAACTGAAACTGTTTCAGACAAAGGATTTCCCCGAGCTTTTTCTAATAAGTCGTGTTTTTGTAATCTTTGCTTTAAAGAACCTCCTTCACCATTTTCAGAAGAATAATCGGGTAAACCTGAATGATGACCTGCTAAGCAATATGCTAAAAGAGTCCCAATTTCTTTTAATTTTTCTTGTGCAATAATTGCACCTACAGAAGAATGATCGATTTTTTCAGATTTCTTATGTAAAATATATTCTTGAAAGTCTGGGTTAAATTTTCCAAAATCATGCAGTATTCCACAATACTCTGCATAACTCTGGGAACCGAATACTGATGCAAATTGCGCAGCTAACTGAGAAACTCCAATAGAATGCTCATATATGGATTGTGTTCTGCTATCTGCTTCGTGTGTATGTGCAATATCTGTCATAGAATTTTGTCACCCGTGCACTTAATAATACAGTGCGTTAGAGACATATAGTTGAAGGCGGACAAACCCTTTTGCAGGTCAATCCGCCTCCAGCTATATGTATATAGATTTAAAAATTAACGATTATGCTTTTAAAAGATCACGCATAACTACACCATTTTTGTTGATTGGATCAGATACCTTGACCTCATAGTCCTCCCAGCAACTTGGAATATTAACACCTGCTTTTTTCTGAACTTTGATTGCATCCAAGACTAAATCAGGATCACAAGCTTGTTTCAGGTCAAATAGCCACAATCCACGAACACGACGTGTACCTTTTGATGAGGTATGTCTATCCCAGTACATGCTCTTGATATCATCCATTAATAACTCAAGATCCTCCATTGTTGCACCGGTCTTGGATGCTTGGATAGGAGATACATAGAACCGTGCTGCATAGAGAGCATAAGGAACAAAGAAATAATTACCGCACTCTGTAGTCTTAATAAAGTTGGATCCCTCGTTTTTGCTAGGTTCATTTGTTAGCATACAACGACATAACGGTTGGTTGATATATTGAATTGGATCTATACTAACAGCTGGACTGAATTGAACAGGACCAGTTAGGTTTTTAGCAAAACTACCGGTTGACAAAGCTCCGCCAAACATACGTAGATCAAAGAATCTTGTAGATAAGACTTTTGCTGCAGCTGCTTGTTTAGCTAACTCAGTTTGTGTTTTTGATTCTTTTTCTATTTCAACAACAGAAGGATCCTGACGGGCTTCATCAATCAAATCATTGATGTATACCCCGCGTGTGTTTGCAGAACAGCTACAGAAGATTTCTTGTCCTGGTTCATTTTGATGAACATTCTCATGACGATCTCGGATATTACGTTTAATACCATGAGCTGTAATAAAACCATGATTGTTGTTTGGTAAAATATTGGGCGCGTTGTCATTATTCATGTTTCCTTGAGGGTTGCACATATAAGAATCAACGAGAAGTAAACCACAGAGAGCATTGTTAATAGTTGTCATGATAAGACTCCTTTTCATAAAATGATTGTTTGAATAAAATACTGATCGATTCATTCCGATCAAAATAAATGTTTTAGTCGTTATTGTCGTTTTCTTTAGTGATATCTAACTTTCTGCTAAGTCTTTCGTGATAATAACCGATGAAAAACTCACCTTGTTGGTCATTGTTTTGAAAAACAGGGAAACTATTGATCCGTCCGACCAATTCTGTTATATCATTCACGTAAGCCCCATTTAATTTAGCCCGATACACACTATTATATTTCTCTAACATACCTGGAAAAACGGTGCTCGGTTGTGCAGCTGCCATACTCATCATTGATGTGAAACCATTACCACGCGTAGCTCGATACTGTGAAGTTTCTAGCAAAAAGAACAATCTGCCCAATAAATATGCAACATTGTTATTGTTTTCATCTAAACTCATTGTTAACTCCTTTTGTTGATAAATTCTTTTTTGACGATTAAGATATCCTTTTAAAACACCTGCGCGGGCTGCTGTTAATGCTGGCTCCTTTCTACGGTCTTTTGTTAATGCTGACCCAGCTTTAATTCTTGTTAAGCATCCTACAAACAACGATTCAGGAAATGGTGTTCCATGTAATGCCGCATCCAGTATTTGTTCACCTAAATGTGGAGGAACTACAGGATCTTTAAATTCTTTCTTTGTGGATGCTAAGACACTGTAAATCGACTTAGATTGTGGTTTATCATATACACCTATTTCTAAATCGGTAAAATATTGTACAATGTTTTCTGCTAATGTAGCTAAATCACCCGCATACCAATCTACTACCGCGTTTCTAGACGGAGACCCTTTTATAGCTAAACAGTACACTTGCATATCTGCAATCTCAGGATGTTCACCGTTTAACAATGACATATATACGCTTCTAATTTTTTGAATCGTATCTCGTTCATTAGCTTCTTTTATTGCATTCTGTTCTTCAGAATCTTCATCTGTTTTGTCTGCAAAAAAAGTGCTGGTTAATAAAGACTCTATTTCTGTGTTTCCAGATTCCGTCCAAAAGAAGTGTGTTACATCGCTATCTTTTAGATGAAAACTGTTTATTTTAGATTTCCACAGCAACTTTAGTCCGTACATACCATTGAGAGACATTTCTTCTGATATAGAAGCGTTTTCCCCTTGAGTCCGCCCATAATGACAAAAAGAAGGTTTATTGAAGGAACTCAACGGACCTGGTTGTGTCCCGTTTCCCGGTAAAAGAATTGCATCAAATTTTCTCGCTATGGGTGCTATTTTTCCAGAAAAAGAACATATTCCTACATCCTTGTCAGTCTGTGCATCATCTTCAGCGACACGTTGATTTAGAAACCGTGAACAAATGGGCAAATCATCACCGTCCACATGAAATGTGAGATTTGATTTACCAAGGCATTTCCAAATAGGATCAGGCGATTCATCCGTATTGGGGTATTTCTCGGTAACTTTAGATAACGGGTCATTTTCCAAAAATGTCAAAACTGCTTGCATAGAATCATCTGCAGTAAGATAAGACCTGCATTTTATCTTTTGAATAAAATCGGCTAAACATAATTTTGCACGTGATAAATCTCTCTGGATTTTTTGTTCAGGTGTATCTTTGGCAGGTTTTTCTACATAACCCAATAAATACTTGGCATTTCCGTATAGAAAATCTGCATCAATATTATTAGATTTACACCCCTGTCTCACATAACAAGCTGTGGGTCGACCCAACAAACGTTTGTTCTGTTTTGATCTTAGATCATTAATCGTAATTAGATTTCCTTCACGATCAAGTTCAATATAGAAATCAATTAAAACATTCTGACAATGTGGTAACATAGTGCAGTGATTCTCGTAATATTTAGCTAACGCTGCAAACATATCATGCATCTCCTTTTATCATCTGTTCGAAATAAACACATTGTTGGTAATCTTCAGACTCACCATCAGTCCAACATCTTGCAATCATCTGTTCAAAGTCTGGACTGTATTCAAACAGCAATTTAGGGTTAGTCTCAAAATCCCCACTCTCAGGGTGGAATTCAATAATGATCCCTGGGTAATATACGTCATCACTGGATACAGCTGTAAAATACCCTTTTCCGGGTATATCTTTAATTTTCATTGTTAGTCCTCGTATATTGTGTCTAGAATGACTTATTTTGGGGCTTTACTGCAAATATGTATAAATTAACGTATTCACAATAAAACCCCGTTGTAAGTCATTGTAGAGTGGTTATTTATTTTTCCCACGGATCTTTGAGTCTGTATTTCTTTTTAAACTCTTTAAGATGTGGTGCTATCTTCTGAGAGTCTTTTCTGATAGCTCTTGAACGGGCGGCCCCGATCCTAAGATATGGATTATCAGCGCATAGAACGATCGTACATGCTAAGTTATAAATGTTTTGTCTTAGCTCTGATATTGTCGTATTGATATCAATATCAAATTTAAGATAATCATTATAGTTAACATGAAACGTGTTCGTATGATGTAGATCCACATCCAGGACGCCCGGTAATCCAAGTTCCTCCCAAACGGTTTTTGCAACTGTCAATTGAACATCTGCAAGTTTACGTCTTTTATGGGATTGTACTCGGATCATTTCAGGTAATCCCTGTTTTAACATATCCCTGTAAAATGACAAACATGTGTAGATGTATACAGCTACATGAGATAATTTGTTTCTGTATATCTTTACAGGTTTCATCCCATTTAGTTGAACTTCATTACCGTATTCATAACAACGAAATTCTTCATTGTTATAATAGATGTTAAGTCTATCGTATGCAAACTGCTTGGTCGGTTCTACTCTGATACCAAAACGGTTTAACCAGAAGTTCAGAACTTTACAACCGTCTTCTTTAAAGGGGTCTCCTGTTAATAAGAGATTGTCAGAATTGATATATGGCACCTTCTGATTATTTGAATATGTCATAATCAGTGATCTATCATTCTTTTCTAATGTGTCATGATAGTAATATGGTGACATATAGATTTTATGGTCCTGTTCTGCAAACTGTTCAGTAAGTTTCTTATTAAGCCAATTGCAGTCAGACTGAAACTCGGAAACCCGAGATGATTTGAAAATTTCAACACCATCACAGGTTAAGCTCATCTTTCCGTTTTCAACTTTTCCTGTGAACCATGAACATTCATACGTTTCCATGTTTTTCTCCTTTGATTCTTTTACAGTATGATCCAGTATATCCGTCTGAATAGTCCAGTAGTTTACACCATGATTTTGGCATATCATCTACAGTAGGACCAAACGATACCGGAACCTCATTATAATAACACTTATTGTCTTTATCTTTTACACACATAAAGACTGAAGCTCTATATGTGTTTCCTTCTTTGACCAGTGTCCACACATGTGAACCACCGCGGGTGACAATCTTTTCAGGTTTTACACCCATGTCGTTTAATAGTGACTTTACAATTCGTTCAAACGAACCACTATAATTACAACTATAGTATCCCATCTCCAAACTCCTTTTTTAATTGATTTTATATTGTTCTTACATATCTGACACTTAAACAATCGTTCATACTTGTACACAACATGTATTTCAAATCGTTGTTTATGAACCAACTGTATGCGTTTCGATGTGTATAGGTTTCAGAGGTCCAAAACGCAGTCCCCTGTTGAAAAATGCAGGTATGTTTCAAACTGTAATCATAGATACCTGCATTTGGTAGAACGTTGTTTGTGATATCCACAAGATTTGTCAAGTCCTTTATTTCATTCCTGGTTGGAAGTCTCCACCCTTCAGGGGCGGCTTTCATTGCAGTCCTCCAATTGTAAAGACAACCAAATTTAGAACGATTTTCAGGATTGTTATCTGGATAGTGATGTTTAATAGACGTATTTTGATAGTTATCAAGAAACCATTCAAGATTTCCTATCTTAATGGTCCGATAGATTATACCGTCTCTATCTTTCAGCATCTACATATCCTATGTCTCCGTGTGGATATCTTTGTAATATTGCATCTGCTTCTTCAACAAGATGCAAGTTATCAATGATTTTGGAAATATCCCTTGAAGCATAATCAACATTAAAATTCAATTTGATAAATGAATATTTTTTAACTGTTGGTGGTGCTTTAAAAGCTATATCCATGTTGTTTATATGTTCCAGTGTTAATGACTCATCTTTAACTACCTCCCACTGTAAGTTATTGTCTTTTAAAGCTCTTTCTATTTCTGTATAGATCACCTCTTCAAGACGTTTTAGTTTCTTTAATGTAGGGTCTACTTCTGCATAGACCCGCCTCTCCACATCAAATACCGATTTAATGTTTCCTTCTAATTGATGCAGGGCTTCCACATGAATAACACCTTTAGTGAATTCATTATCGCGGATCTGCATTGTTACTACAGGACCTTCCCCGTTGAATGTTATGTCAATAACATCCCAGGTTTGGTCTTGTTTCAGACAAACACTGATATTGTAAAATGACGTGGTTTTCCTCAAAACAACATTGTCAAAATGTTTAACACGTTTTAACATCTTAACTGGTTTTTTGTTGTTAATGATTTCCCAACCGTCTGATTGAAGCTTCATCATAGCATCAATCGGAGACAGTTTTTCATCATCAAAAACAACTTTTTTGATCTCTTCTTGAACACCTGCATCACTTGTTAAAGTGACAAACTGACGTTGAAGAAGATTTTCTTTAAAATGAAGAATTGTATCTTTATTAATTTTCATTCTATATATCCTTTCACCTCTACTTTAAGAGGTAATTCTTTTACTTGGGCGGTCTGTCTGCAATAGTCAGCATTCTTACCCAAAAACTGCTCACAGTAATATGCATCAGCAGACACCGCGGCTTTTAATTGTCCGTGTGTATACAATGATGTTTTTACTGTTGCACCAGGTTTGACATTTTTAACTGGAACGTAAAAATCCTCCGTCAAAATCCTATCTGATTTATCTGGTGGATAATACGTACAAGTGACAAACATCATGTTTACCGTGATGTCACTATCATTGACCAATGTAAGATTTATTCTAGCACGTTGGTCATTGATAAATTTAACAGTTCCTGTAGACGGTTGTACACTGAGAATTGTTGACAATAGAAACATTAATAATAACATATGATTACCTTTCAATTAAAGTGAAATTGGATTCGTTGAATACCTGTAACTTTGTTAATACCTGTGTTAATTCTGTTACAGCTTTAAATAAATCCTGATCTATAGGTAAAGAAATGTTTTGTACAGCGACATGGTGTTTTTGATATGTGAATACACCCTTGTACTGTTTATTCTCACCGTCAGTAATAATGGAAACTACACTCAGTTTCCAATTAAGTTGTTTTCTTGACAACATATCACTGACAAGTGATTTTATCACGTCTTTTAGCTTTTGATTTTGTAAACACCTTTCATTCATCAGTATTCTCCTCTGTCACAACATCAGATCCTCTTCTGATGTATGCTAGTTTGTTAGCATCGGTGACATAAAAATTCAATGAACAAATTTCTTTCAGCAAAGCAATCTGATCGTCTTTGGCATGAGAAATGATGAATAATTCATCAAGTTCCTCATAAATACGTTGTAAGTCACCTAAACGTTCTGGTGTTACAGGTTCATAGTTATCAACATAGATTTTACATGAAGGTTCGATACCATCAAGCAATTCAATCGTTGATAATAGAACGTGTTTACCATAAAGATAAGCGACTTTAATGAAGATTCTTAAACGAAGATTTTCACCTTCCTCTATGACACTCAATTTACATTGTGGTAAACCGACTGTAAAATGAGCATTACACAGTGTGTCATGAACCTCCATAGGAGGAACCACTGTGGAGATCGGTGATGCTTCAATTGCATCTCTCCATGGTTTGGATTTTGGTTTTAAGATATCCCGTTTAACTTCATATGGTGAATCTTCACCACGAAAAGTATTGTGAATGGTGTTCATAACTAATAATTGGAAGGATTTTTCAGTGCCGCTAGTTTGAATCATAATGTACTCCTATTCTTTTTATTTAAGACTTATTAGTTCAAGTCTTTTAGTTTATTTTGTTGAAACCGTATTCACTTAAAATACGGTTGATGTGTTCTTTAGAATGATACGTAGGATGCAGCTTCATAATTCCATATACGATTTTACCATCGTCTTTTTGGAATTCTTTAACTACGATCCTACGTTGTTCATTCTGAAAGAAGAAAGACCTTAAATGTTTAAGATTATTTCTCACTATCGTCATCCCCGATGTGATTGATAATCTTGTAGAAGCTATTCAAAACGTCCTCAATGTCTGTGTCATCATCAATATTAATTTGATTGATAATGTTCCGAACAAATGGAACGTTTTGGTGATTAAGATAGAGGTCCAGACATTCTTTCATAGAAAACATAATAGAACTCCTTTTTTAAGTTGATTGTTTTGAGCGTGATGTTTAGGTATGCGCTCCCCACCTGTTAAAGTGGTTATTTAAAAATTTTCTCGGTTTCCTGGTCTTCCGACCAGTACCACCGATACTCCAACAATTCTCTACCGATCGATAGCAGGGCGCACTTGTCCTCTGCCCATCTTTCGAGAAGAAGCTCTTCTTCAGGGGTTAGTTCGTCGCGAAGCTGGAGATCATCAATATCCTTTTGGGATACTGATAATTGACCCTGCTCAAGGAGCAAAGCCTCTTCAACTCCCGAATAAAAATCATCCTCCACGTAGAGGACAGTTTGCAAACCAAGCCCTTTTAGCTCCTCTATTTGAGAGGGGTAAAAGTAACCTGGTTGTTTCTCAATGGCTTCAATGTAATCCAAAACAGTGCCGCAGTACGGCAAATTAAGGTTTCTTGAAACATCTGGGGAAATTTCAAAACTATTGTCGATGGTTTTAATTACAACTGAATTACTCATGGTAAACTCCTTTTTATTAGTGTTAATACTTAAAATAGTTAAAACAGACCTTTATCGCCCCTCAGGGGCGCTCCTATGATCATCGGTTTAGAGAAAGTTGTCAAAGAACAATCGCTTGGTGCTTTTGCACTTCGCAGTCCAGTCTAGTCAATATACCTGTTATTGCCATCTAGGTTAACAGGTCAATGTATTGAATTGGAATGATACCTTGCCAAGGTATCCTACATTGAAAAAGAAAACACAAGGTCTTCCCTTTCATATATACAGGATTTTAACTCAATTTTGTCTAAAGCGCCAAAGTTCTCATAAGTTCTTTCTATATAGAGCCAAATGTCCGATAACTGTCTTTCTGTAGTGCCAAATCTGTGATAAATTTTGTCAGAAAAATAAAGACCTCTCACCTAGGAATGGAGTCCTAAGAAAGAGGTCTTAATTAAGTTATACTGTTGGAATTGTCGGATCGTCTGCTCTCAACCGTAATTGTTGATGTAAAAGGTTGTAATCTTCGTATGAAATTTTGAAATAGTCTGCAAGGAATTCTTGTGTATAGAGAAGTAATTTTAAACATGAATCTATATGATCTTCATCGATACCGTTTTCTTTTACTATATCTTTACACATGGAATCCAGTCCAATGATAAGTCTCAGTGCAGTAACACTGTCAGCTGTCCTACTGCTTCCTGTATGTTTTTTATTCGTCTTCTTGTTCTTCATTGATACTATCCAGATACTCATCAAGTCCTGACCATGTTTCCATAAGAACATTTAGGTCAGCATCTACGATTAAGTGTTCTACATCAAATCTACAGATTTCATGCTCCAGTTCATAAACATCAGTACCATCATTTAATGTTTCACTATCGAAAACATAATAGGTTCCCTGTTTACCTGGGATTTTAATTCTGTTTCTTTGTTTTAACTCGTACATCAAACAATCTCCAGTTTTTTGGATAAAACTTTCTTTAATTTTTTAAATGCATTTAGTTTTGCTGAATTGACATTCTGTTTAGTTACTTTAAACTTACGTGCAATATCTGCATCTGTTTCAAAACGTCCCTTCAGTATTTCATTGACGACTTTTCTTTCCAACTTGGAAAGGTCTGCGCGTCTGATCCATTTCAGGATCCGTTCATTATCAATCTTTGTGATACATTTATCTGCAATCTCATTTGGTTCGGTTGCTAAACGTGTATCTGTACAAACATGTGCTAACAGATGCTCCTGTTCTTCTTTTTCTTTTGAAAAATCTCCACAGTCCATCTCAAATGAAATCGCCTGTTGTCCACAAAATTCTTCAATCTTGTAAACACTAGACATTTCAATATCAAGCATCTTAGCTAACTCTTCACGATGTTCACCAAGAGTTCCTGGTCGTGAATATATGTAGTTGTATGCTTGATAGACAACATATACAGGTAATGTTTCCACATTCTCTGCGTATCTGTTCATACCGGGTCTTATTGCAGAAAGTTCTTTACATAAATCCCTGTATGCACCATGTTTTGCATAAGATGATAAACGAACACCTTTTGATGGGTCAAATTTGTCTATAGCTTTGATAGCATAGAGTGCTTCCTGTTGGATAATGTCCATCTTATCTCGTAGAGAATCATATTGTTCAGGCCATGATTTAATGACTTGACTTAATGACTTCATCAGATGAACAACCAATATGTTCCGTGCTTCTATATCTCTGTCTTTCTGCCATGCATACACTAAACGTGTTTCCTCTTCAGCAGATAAGATTTTCAGATCTTTAACATGGGACCAGTATGCTCTATATGCAGTACCTGTTAATTTGTTGTCGTTTGTTTTGGATCGCATGTTTGTTACTCGTCATGTTTCAAAAGATAATTCGGACTAACTGCTTTGAAAGAACGTTCACCGTCTAACGAACGATAGACAATTCCTTCTCTTAAAATAGGTTCAGCACAAAGCACAGTATCACCGTTTGCTTTTTCAAGTAGTTCCTGTGGTGTCTTTCCCTTTAAGGAGACACCCGCGGCATTTGTTAACAGCGGTACATGCTGTAACTGATATTTATTACAGATATCCCAACTGTCAGATGAATTCAGTCGTCCTTTAGGTGTGATTACACTGTAAATACGTAACTGGTTGTTACTCAGTCTGTAGATATTCTTTTGAATACCACGTCCGATGCATTCACCTTGTAATACCATCCAGTCAGCGTCTTTAATCATACGTTTCATTGTCTGTTTCAGATTATATTGTTCAACCATTCTCCAATAAACACTATCATCCTGTTTATTAAGTCTGATATTTCTTGAACAGACTCCAAACTCGTAATAATTAAAACACAAGAACTTTTTCTTTTTCAGAAAATATGTTGCAGAACAACCGTCAAGCTTTTCAGTTCCAATCCACAAGCAATCCAAGTCAAGATACTCAGGATGGTTCTGAATGCGTTCTTCATCTGTCTTTTTGATGAAGTCAGGGAAATCCGTATGTCCAAGACCAAACAGTCTGTCTTTCAGCTTTCTGTACCACGAATACCGCATAAGAATACGGTCAATAAAAGATTGTCGTTGTGTTCTCGGTCTAGGATCTTTATCCATAGGTGGTTCATACTGAGTAACACCTAACAAATCAGTTACGTCGTCTCCGATAGCAAAAGAACTAGGACTGGACAGCAGAGACATATTTAGAATCAATCCCTGTGAGATGATTCCTGACATTTTGATGGTTTTAATACGGTAATTGTATTTGGAGAGAAACTCAAATTCAGGTTTTTTGGGTAAAACTGAATCTGGTTCACAAAAGATAACTGTGTCACCAACTTTAAAATCATCTTTTGTAACAATTGCCTGCCACCCGTCAATATGTGCGAGCACAATACGATCTTTTTGTGGTATAGGTTCTATACTTTCTATTTTTCTAATTGTTGCAAGCTTTCTCATCTCATTTTCTCACAATCACAAAACTGCTGTTAACAAAATTTCAGGTTTTTCACCGTCCTGCCACAGCAAAGGTTCCTGTTTCATATAATTATAATAAGCATATGAATCGTTTCCATAAGTGTTAGTACACAAAGGATTGTGTTTATGCAATTCTAATGTACGAACATGGTTTGGATTCATTTTCATCAACCATTTCAGTGTCCATAACAAAGCTTCATTTAAAGTTTCATGTGGACCATAAATCCCCGGGTGTTTCTTAAAAGACTGTTCAAAATAATAATACTTATTGTCGTCACCCCTGAAGATTGTGAATGTATGTGTTGTAGGTGTACAATTATTCTCTACTTCAAACGGTGTCTGTTCACATAAGATATTATAAGACCAACATGGAATATGATTGTCTTTAAAGAACTTCTCCTGTGCGATACAATAGTCCCAACAACACCCGCCCTTCATCTGATGAAACAAATCAGGATTCATAACAATGTTCCATTTGTCCCATTCCATTGAATTCTGGGGGAAATGTTTATGACCGTCATATCCACAGGAGAAATATCCGTAGTCTTTTAACTTATTATAAAAATCAATAACAGAATGCTGAATCATCACTAAAATCCTCCTGATGAAGGTTCATTCCTTCATATATACAGGATTTCAGTGCGTCAATTCTCCAAACACTCAGGTTCTTCAAGACAGTTGTCAGTAATATTAAATGTACATCCCAACCAGCGCGCCGCGTTACACAGATCTCTTGCTAGACCCTGTACATAGACAGCATCTTCTGCTTTATCGTTCTGAGCAAGCATAGTGGCAAATCCACGCAGAATCTCATCAGAGATATACATTGATGACATTGCTTTCTGACAAGCTTTCTTATCATCAGTACTGACTTCCAATTTTGTAAGTTTTGAAGGAAGCAATGATGTGTCACAATCAATGATTTCTTGAGCATCAAGTTCATAGGTTTTGATTAACATTAACTGAATGTTATTCAGAAACCTAGTAAACGGATCTGATTCTACAGCTTCTGCATTGTTACCTTTTGTCAATTTCTTAACATGTTTTCCAAGAATAACACCAAGCTGTTTGCTGAATGCTGTTGCAAACAAACGTTCACGTTCAAGATTTAATTTTTCATCTTCAGTTAAAAGAACAACTTTTGAAGGTCTTTTCTTAATATGTCTTTTAATCTTCTTCACCATAGTCTTCCATCTCACTATCGTCATAATCGTCAGTATCATCAGGATCTTTGTCCTCTGTTTCAGTACTGACTGTGTTTACTTTTTGTTTACCTTTATCTAACCCATAATATTCAATGTCTTCTGGACTGGGTCTGATAAAAGGGTTATCCTCATTAAAAATTTCCTCTTCCATAATGATTCCTTTACATACAGGATTCATCAAGAGCTTTCAGAACATGATTAACATATGCATTACAGTCAAACTGTTTTGCTTCATGCATCTGTTCATTCAGTTTCTTTAACTCGTCTGCAACTACAGTATTTCTTAGTTTATTAACTGTCCAGGAATCAATTTCTTTGACAACGCTGATATCTTTCTTCGTAGCTTTAGCTATCATCTCAGGTGTACATTTTGAATCTTTAATATGGTCAATGATATATTTTCTAACCACATCAAGATCCTTCATTAAGTCAATCTTCTTCTGGATAGCTTTTATCTTATCTTCTTTGTACAGGTCCACAAGTTCCAAAAACTTATTGTAACTGTAGTTTAACCATGTTTGTAATCCGATAGGATGAACAACACCATCTGGAGCAATGACTTTTAGAATAATCGTATCCTTGTACTCAGATGCTTCTTCAATTGCACGATATATTTCATCGTTAGTAATTGTAGATACACCTTTATTACGTTTTATGAATAGTTTGGAAACACCTTGTCCGACCTCATCAATAGTGATAAGACCTTCCATCTTCCAACCTTCAAGAACAGTCAACTTTGGAAAGAATACTTGAGCAGATCCTGTTAAATAAAAACCTTTAGTATCACCTAATGTTTCCGTACCCGTATCTAACTTATAGTACATAAATCCATTACCGGTTTCCCATATACGTTTAAAAGACTGATTCTTATCTAGTAATGTATATCCATAGGTCGATTTCAATTTAGAAGGATCATTCTTTTTCAGAGCTTCTGCCATGGATTTCATTGTAAAAGCTGGTGTCTTTGTTGATAACCCGGGACCAAGTCCAAACCCGCCCCTGAATAGCATATATGGAAGTGGGAGTGGTAAATACTCATATTCCTTAGCTTCCAGTTCACCATCTTTTTTGGGAATATACGGAAGTAATTTATCAAACACATCTTTAAGAACAGGATTAAGTTTAACTGATGTGTAACGGGACGAAGCTGCTTCTGCAATAGTTCCATCAAGATATTTAGATCCAAATTCACCGTCACCAATAAGAAGTCCTGCATTTACAAGTTCATTGATGACTTCCTCAGTAGCGTCAAGTGAATGAGGGTGGAGTTGTCCGATGACATGACCTCCCAATGTGGCGGTCTTAATGAACTTATCTTTACAGCATTCATATGCAGACTGCAGTACACGTCTGTATACAGGTTTAAGTCCATCAATGATGTGTGGAATTAAACGATATTCAGCAAAGTATTTTGATGTTATCGTGTATCCATCTACGACAATATCTTTAATGCTCTGTTTTGGATATTCTGTAATAGAATCTTTTTCTACGACTGGTTGTTTACGTGCCATCGTTATTTACCTTTCTTTTCTACCCAGACATCAGTTGAAACAATTTTAGTTGACAAAAGAATTTCTTTTTTCTTCGGACCGCTTCTTAAAACTTCCAAAGCTTCTTCCAAATCTTCATTTGTGACTTGAACAATACGTCTTGTCTTAACATTCGTTACAGCGTCATGGAAATGTTTACCCAAACCACCAAGACCTTTGATACGTTCAAACGGTTTTGATTTATCAAGTTGTTTATCTACATCACCGTCCTCAGCATAAATCGCTTTTCCATTTTGGAAATAAAACGGAGTCTGTCCAATAAACAGTTTCCCTGCATCAATTAAAAACTTTGCATGTTGTCCAAATGCACCTACGAATAGAGCGACAATTCTTCTAGCATCTTCATCGGAATCACCGAAGTATATGATTTTATTAAATCTTATCTTACTAAGATTACTGAATCCTTCAACACCCGCCCCGATACTTCTGAACAAATCGTTCATCTCATCATTCTTAAGTACGTCAAGAATGTCTTTTCCAATTGTGTTTTTACAGACACCACGCATTGGAAATAGTGCTTGGAATTCTGGGTTTCGTGTTTTGTGACTTGAACTAAGAGCGGAGTTTCCTTCAAATACAAGTAATTCAGCTTTACTTCTATCTGATGTCCATGCGTCTTTCAGACGTTTTGGTTTATAACTGTCAGCCCTTCTCGTATTCTTTGTGGAATTATCGTCCATATCACCAAGAAGATTTGCAAGTGTTTGTTTCTTGTTTAATTCACCACGTTTAGCACGGAGATTTTGAATCTTTGCAAAGTTATCTTCAAACTCCGACAAATCTGATTTCATAATTGATTTCAGTTCATTTTTCAGGACTGTCAAATCATTCTTATCAAAATCAGGGATTCTGCTCAGTTTGGTTTTACTTTGTGAATCAAAATCAACTTCATTAGCTAAGATAAACACTGTTGCATCAACACCATTATCTTCCATACCACCAGCATCACCCAATAATTCACGTGTTGCTAGTTTGTATGCTTTTCTGAACATATCAATATGCAGACCCTGGTGCACAGCAAGTGAATTGACACAACCAACATTGTTCTTTGTCAGAATGTCCCCGTTGAATTGGAATGAACCAAAAATTCGTACTTTTGGATTCTTACCGTCTTTATATAAACCGGGCATTGTGACATCAAACTTATATTTCAGATCTTCCACTTTAGATACATAGGGTTGATCATTTAATATAATGTTCAGTTTTCGTCCTGTCAGTTCAGCTAATTTTAGTGTGTAATCCAAACCTTTTGGGAGACTGTAGTTTGCTGTTTCAAAGATGGATAAATCAGGAATAAAGGATACAATTGTTGTGTAGTCCTTTAAATCTTCAAAACCTAATTCTTTAAGGTTCTTTGCAAATCCTTCTTCTTTTTTCACACCTTTTTTATAATGAAGATAGTACCATTTTTCCCCGTCATATTTGAGTTTCTTGGGGAATTTAGTTGTCTTCTTGATAACCTTCGTAATCATCAAGAAATCGTCAGAAAGGGCATTTACAGCTTTATTTCCACAGTTATGAACAAAGATACCTTTTGGTCCTCCGTCAATAGCAAGCATGAAATTGCTGTTGTCACCTGCATTCATGACATCGTAGACAGGAATCTGTGTATTCAGCTGTTCTTTTGTAACAGAAGATACATAGAAATCATCTCCAAAGGATCTTAAACAATCTCCTGTACAAAGTTCCTCAGCTTTCTTATACATACCGTTTGATAACATGAACCTGTGATCTGTTGTACATTTAATTATGGTCTGACCAATTTTAACTTTACAGATAACATCTACATGTTTTGTCAAAACTACAGCATCTGCTGTTACTATTTGAGCCCGCCCGTTTTTATTGACAGATAATACCTTGATGTTTTGCTTTCC
This sequence comes from Paludibacteraceae bacterium, assembly GCA_024401435.1. Taxonomy (GTDB): domain Bacteria; phylum Bacteroidota; class Bacteroidia; order Bacteroidales; family Paludibacteraceae; genus UBA1181. Next base: position 22,000 of record JAKSLB010000004.1, read on the forward strand.
TACTAAAGAATCCAGACGGACAACATGTTTATTGTCTGCATCATAGATTAAAGTGTCTCCGGTAAAACATCCGTTCATACCGTTCATTGCAATAGACTTATCAAACTTACTTCCTGCATGAAGATGACTGACTGAAGCATCCATTTTTGTCTGACCAATAGGTTTTCCTCCAATCTCTGCTTCATCTAAAGGAAAACCTGTTTTAGAACGATCTGCGACAATACAACGGATATTCTTTTTAGGACTGGTTTTAATGTCTTCGATCTTTATATAGACTGTATCATTCACACCTTTATGAAACTCATCTATACCATTATCAATAACTTCACGTACCATGTTAGATACATTAGACATATCCCCAATGTAAGTTCCTGGTCTCGTGCGTATAGCTGTGAGTCCTTCAAGTATTTGAAATTCATCAGTTTTTGACATAACTTAGTTCTCCTAACGTGTGGTTACACGCATTTCTCTTATATATACAGGATTTAAACTCAAAAAATTTCACGTTTCAAAAACTAGTTTTTCCCAGAAAAATAAAAGCTCACCTGTTATCAAAAACAAGTGAGCTCTTAATTGTTATGTTACAGTTCTTTTCCCTGTTCTTTCAGGAATTTCCTGATCTCAGTATCTAAAGAACGGACATTGACAGGGAAATAGTTGACGGGTCTCAACCAAACATTGTTTGCAACAGTGTTGTCACAAGCTACAGTGATTTCACCCTGGTAATAACGAATAAATTTTTCGTTTCCATTCAAAACACCAGTCATCAACAAATCTGTAGAGACGTCACCGCCTCCACCACCGCCACCTGAATCAACTTCTCCCACTGAATTTTCCGGCACTGTCGTGCCGTTACTTTCAGAAGATGAAGAGGATTCGGAACTACTACCACTTGAACTGCTTGAACTGCTACTGCCGCCACCTACTTGCATAATATACATTCTATTAGCATCATCGGATTCGACAATAGTAAGCACTTCGCTAAGAGGTTTCAAAGCCATGTCTTACTCTCCAATATAATTATTTAAATTTTCTGTAAATTCGTCTACTGCAGACAATGCATCTTGTAGTTTTTGAGATACATTTTCCAATTCTGGAATCAGTAACTTGATATCAGCCTCAATTGACGGAGCAGTCGCTTTGTCAAAATAAGTATGCTGTATGATTCCATGTTCATAATCATGCAAGGTCTCTGGAAGTTTTTGCAAAGACCAGAGAATATACTCAAAATCGTCAAGAATACCGGTCCGTACACCACTAAGAGTCTGATTTTTCAGTTTCATTTTTTGCCTCAAACCACACTCCAACCTTTAGATGCAGCGACAGCTAACTGTTCTTCAGTTAGTTTGTTCTTATTTGCAGCTCCGATTGTTAGTGTGTGTGCTGCAGTACTCGCCGATTGATCAACCAAGTCTGCTATAATATTTGCTAAGCTCGCAGCAGTCAGATTTATTAGAGAGCTCAAACTTAACTGTGTAACTAGAGACATATTCTGTGGTAGTTTTAAGTTTTCCATCAGGAAATTGTTAGAAATAAAGGATGTCATCATATTGTCTTTAAGCGCAGTTCCATCAATACCGCTTAAGTCTAATTCTCGTAATTTATAGCAGTTTTCTGCTATATATCCGATATTAGTTGATGCATAAGTAGATGATGGTACTTTCACATGTTCCAGATTTGTACAATTTGAGAACAGATATGCAATTGAAGTAGCCTTAGTTAACACTGTGCTGCTTAGATCCATTTCACGCAGATTGCTACAACCCGCGCAGAAACTGGACGCAGATGTAATCTTAGACCCTAATTGCAAGAATTTAATTTCCTGTAAATTCACACAGTTATTGAACATACTAGCAACAACAGTTACATTTGACATATCCCAATCACTGCAGTCTATTGACAACAGGTTCTTACACTGATTGAACAATCCACTTGTGTTTGTGCAAGCAGCTGTCACCAGCGGAGTATTAGAGAACAATCGTTTTAAACTAGCACATTTACTAAAACCACCACTACTACCATTATAGGTTGTAATTTTACTGAAGTCACAACCTACAAACTCGATCTGCAGAACATTGCTGTACACAACACTATTGAAGGACGATCCCAGCATTTCCATATCTATGTACCGTACCCGTTGTGTAAAAACACTACTACATGGCGCGGGCGCTGACATAGATAACCCAGGTTGTCTGGTAATTACTTCAAAAACTCTGTTTGCACCTCGCCCTTGGGTTTCAGTAGAATTAGGCATGTAACCCAGATATAAGGGCCCATCCCAGGATTTTCCTGAAGAAGGGACAACACGAACAACATATATTGAGCGTCTGTCTTCCTCAGGGATTTCGTTATTAATGAAGCACTGTATACTGCTTATAAACGAAATGCTTTTCAGTAATACAAACTGGTTCTCAGATTCATAACCGATTTCCAAACTTAGTTCTGTTGTACTAGTAGTCTGAAAACTGATAAGATTGTTATCAGAGTCTGGATCGTCAAATATCAATGTTCCGAGATAGAAGCTATCATACTGTTCGTTAATAGCCCGCCCCAAGATGTCAAGGTTTGGCCAATTATCCGGGCGTGTCCATTCCCAAAGTTTATCTCCACCAGTTGGTAGATTTCTAATTGCATCCGCCATTTCCTCGAGCTTGTATAAATCAGATTTTTGGTTTTTAGACCGAATGGCATCAGCGATATTCTGAATATTTTCTTCAGTATAAAGTTTCAAAGTCATACTATTCTCTCAGTCTTTATATTACCAATGAAAATTACGATAGTTGCCAGCCTTTACCTGTCGCTATGAATTTCTGCTCATCGGTAAGTTTTGCTAAGTAATGCGAGCCCAATGTCAACCTGTAAATCGTACCGCTACTTTCACCAGAATGGTCTACCAGAGTATTCATAATGTCCAATATGCTCTGCAGTGTGAGGCTTGCCGTTGAAGAAACACTGATTGAAGTAACCTGTGACATGTTAGACGGGATATTCAGATAATTGAGCCCATAACTGTTTTGTATGAAAGCAGTAAAACCAGAACTTGTGATATGACTTCCGTCAATTATACTCAGATCCAGTGTCTTAAGACTACAACTATTATATTCTATCATGTTAGCCATAGATGTAAGAGATGCACCTAAAGTACTAGGGAACACCAATTTCTTTAAGTTGGTACTGTAAGAGAAAGCTTTTGACAAGGTTGTTAAACCGCTCAGATCGCTGGTAGACAAATCAAGTTCTTTCAAACTGACACAGTTAGTGAATGCATTAGATAATGTCGTAAGCTTATTACTAAATTGTAAGCCCTTGACTTCTTGTAAGGCATTACATGCACTAAACATGGCATTCGCAGCTGTGACATTTGAGAAATCCCATCCTGTACAATCCAAAGACAGCAGACTACGACAATCTTTAAACATATAGGCTGTAGAGGTAACTGCAGCAGTAACTATTGGGGTGTTACTAACAATACGTTTAACACGGTCACATTTTCCAAAACTACCATAACTACCACTGCCGGGGTTATATGTTGTAATATTTCCGAAATTACAATCAACAAACTCGATCTGTTGCAAACCGGAATATGCAGAATGATAAAGAGTAGAGTTTATTAACTCAGCACCTATCAATTTCAGTCGTTCAGTTGAATTACCACAGATTGAATAGCTTCCACTAGACATTTTGATATTCGGGAGTTTGGCAATGACTTCACCAACCCTATTTGCTTGTCTTGTAGTTTCGTATGTTCCTACAGTGCAGCCTAAGTATATGCATTTCTTCCAGGGAAGATTATAAGGTGTAACACGAACGGCATAAACCAATCTGCGGTCTTCTTCTCCGATAACGTCATTGACATTAATTGGCACAGAGCGGTTATAAGTACTGTAATTATTCTCATACAATGGAACAAAGACAACATCGTCCATATATCCAATTTCAATATGGACAACTTCTTCAATATAAGAATGAAAACTTATAATATTGTCTTCAGCAGCAATGTCATCAAAGACCCATGTACCGAGGTAGTAGCATTCATGGTCTTCTTTAGTAGCAGCCTCCAGCGCATCCAAGTCTGGCCAACCAGCTGGACGAGTCCACTCCCAGGTGCCCTTCCCAGAAGGAATCTCCAGGATAGCATCTGCCATCTCGTCCACTTTATAAGTATCAGTCTTCTGATTCTTGGTACGAATGGCATCAGCAATATTCTGAATATTCTCTTCAGTATAAAGCTTCAAAGTCATTAGATTTCCTCTTCTTCCTTCTCAACTCTATCAATTTCATACCAGAGATCTTTATTGCTACTAAGCGGTAAGTAAACTTCACCCTCAGCAATGAACTCACCATCTGTAAGAGCTTTTCCTTCATCTGGAATAAGCTGTATAAAATATACTGTCGTAATAACTTTCATGTCACTGTCCATTTCTTCTGTGTAGCTATTCCCTTTTCAGCTATTGTCAGCTTACTCAAATTAAAGTTACCCAGAATAACACGATAAGTCCCTTCATCTGAAGAGTGGTCTACAAGGTTATTAAAGACAGACACAATGGTATCATGCGTCAATCTATTAGCATCTGTAAATGTCAAAACTGTAGCTTGACTCAAGTTAGAAGGGATTTGGATATGAGCAAGCTGTGAACAACCTGTACATATGTCATTTGTACTTCCAACTTTGCTTCCGTCTATCATGCCAAGATCAATCATAACAAGAGAATAGCAACGAAAGAACGTCTTATACAAACTAGTACATTCCGTCATATCAAGAGGTAGATACAGCTCTCTCAACGAGGCGCAGCCATTAAAAGTGTTTGACAAAGTCGTTACGTTATGAAAATTACACTGACTTAAATCAATACTCAGTATTGAAGATGCATCATTAAACATAAAACTGAGATCTGTAGCAGCATCCATGTTATTGATGTTATCAACTGTACGTAAGTTAGTACATGCTGCAAAAGCATAAGCAGCTTTATCAATACCTGATAAATCACAGTCACCAAAGTCAATAGACAGTAAGTTACGACATGACTGGAACATATAAGACATGTCTGTCACGCCACTGTGAATCATCGGTGTATTAGATACAATGCGTTTTAATGACAAGCAACCGTTAAACATACCTATACATGCGGTAGCAGCTGAAAAATCACAGTCAACAAACTCAATCTGCTCAACTGTTACATAATAGTTCTGGAAGACACCGCTCATAGTTGCAAAATTCATATTCATGAATTTGATGCGTCTTAAATTGGTACCACCATAGACACCGGTTTGTGAAACAACTACCGTTGTACCTGGTAGCTTAACGATAGCCTCACAGACTTGATTTCCTCGCTCGTACACACCTGAAGGGGACGCTCCAAGACGCATAATCTTATCCCAGGGTTTTGACGGATCTGTAGGTACTGCACGTACAACATAGCAGTGTCTCCGTGACCCTTCTGGAACTACATCATTGATATAGAAGCGTACAAAGGTTGTATTGGTACCAGCAGCACTGGGACCTTCTTCATGATACAACGATACAAAGTTACCATCTACCAAATATCCCAAATCAACCGAGATACCTGAACAGTTTGTTGTTGATGTGTTCTGTAAACGGAGACTTACAAAGTTTTCCGCCGCATTAACATCTTCAAACTGCCAGGTACCAAGATAGAATTGTTCATACTGAAGATTTAATACTTCAGCATACTGGTCAAGGTCAGGCCAGTCACCTGGTCTGACCCATTCCCAGTTGATATCGGTTGAGAGAGCGCGAATTGCATCGGCCATCTCATTAACTTTGTACAGTTCAGAGCTTTTATTCTTTTCCCGAATTGCATTAGCAATGTTCTGGATATTCTCTTCTGTATAAAGTTTTAATGCCATATCAATACCTTACATTATCACTCAAAAGTGAAGCTTTAAATTGATCAAGAGCGTCTTTAATTGCTTTATCTACATAAGAATGGATGTAGGATTTCAAATTGGAAACATCAGCCAAACCTTTTGTTTCATAAACAACTTCGTCCACAGATTTGACAACAAAAGTGTTTCCTTCGTCTTCCCCTTCATCATTGAGAATATGCAGTGAAGCACCTGGCTCAATGATAACCCCATGTGCAAAGTAGTAAGCAGTGCCATCATAGTTCCATTCGTCCAGTTCACCCTCAGAAGTCTCAATAGTACCAACAAAGACTGCAACTTCATCTGGTCCAATGTTTCCAGATCTGTCCTTATGGTTACCTGTGATTTTGGTGGCTCTTCCTGAAACGTCTTCAAGTTTAATAATGTTTGCAGTGAGAGCGTTTTCGTCGTTAAAAGTAACATAATCATTGTCGACAGCTGGGGTGATTGCTGGAATATCAACATCAATGTGTGTGCCGTCGCTTTCTTCATTGAAAGTAACGTTGGTACCTGCAATCATTGTGCCTTGCTTCTTAGCAAGTTCGCCGTCGATATAAGTTTTCAAGTTGACAGAATCGACTAAGCCATGAGGACCATCAGATTCACCTGGAGTATAAGAGGTAACATTGAAGGTATCCCAGTTAGTGCCGCCCCAGTCTTCAAAAATTGTTAAGTTGTCACCGACTTCGATTGTTGAACCATCATCAAAGTAATACATATCGCCGTTATCAGCTCTCCAACCCCTTAATTGTTGGTAGCCAGATTCAGATGTAATGATGATATCAGTAGAAGTAAGATGAATTTCTTCACCCATAGGCTCTTCTTCATGCATCGGAATGCCGGTCATTTCAGCAGGAGTACTGCCACCACCGGTGTGTACGTCTTCGATGTTTACAAGATGAGCACTGAGTTTCTGATTCTCGTCATAGCTAACATAAGTTTCATCAACTGCAGGCAAGGGTAACTCATCAACTTTAACACTGATAGTGGTGTAATCACTCTCATTATCTAATGAGATACAGGCTCCTTCTCTCAATGAATTCTGTTTTCTAATATTGAGATCATTAACTGCAGCTTCAATAGCACCATCGATAAATTCTCTGGTGTTTTGGGATTCTGCTACACCAATACTACCTTCCCCTTGAGCATCTTCCAGTCTTACGGTATGAGCAGATAAAGTACCATCTTCTTCTCTCTTGAAATAGTAAGAATCAAGCGGGATATTGCTAATAGCAGATTCGACATAGGATTTAACATTGCTTGTCTCAGCAAGACCTTCATCTTCTGACATCAAGTCACCTATTACAGGAGTAATAGTAGTGCTCTCATCATCTGATGTAACAGTCAAGTGATCTTCATCCCCGGAAACAATGGATTTTCCAGTAGGAACAATAGCACTGATGATAGTATTATCTTCTTCATCTTTAGTAATACTGATGTTAGCACCTTCAGTAAGAACATCTTGTTTGTAACTGAGACCACCATCTAACATATCACGTACTTGTACAGGAGTCATGCATAAGTATGTATCAGACGGATCAGTGTAAATCATATCATCATCATCTGCTTGTGGAATGATTTTATTAACAAAATCACGCACTTGCATAGCTGACATAAGAACAGGATCGCTAGAAGGAGCATCAGGATCTAAATCATTGATTGTTGCAGTAGGGAACTTAGACCAATCGGCATTAAGTTTACCATCGTCCTCGAACTTCATGTATTTACCAAGAGTCAAGGTATCTTGTTTTGTTGACAAACCCTCGTCAATCATACTCTTAATCTGAACTGGTTGAACTGTGAGGAATTCTTCACCTGGATTTTCATATGACATTTGCTCATCTGGAGCTTCAAGGTCTGTCAAATGGGCGGTGATACCGTCATCCATCATCTCTTTAAGTTTGGTCGGTTTTACAGTACCCCAGTCTGCGCCCGGGTTATCATAGGACATATCCTCATCATCAGTCTGAAGATTACCTTTGAGGTTTTCCAGACCGCTCTTGATCATAGTATCAATTTGAGACGGTTTAACATCCAGATATTTGTTAGCTGCGTTATTATAAGTCATATCTGCATCAGTTGCTTGTTCATCAGCTGGAGCAACTGCTTCAATCATTGTTTTGATCTGAGCAGGTGAAGCGATGACATGTTTATCTGACGGATTTTCAGGACTCATATCTGTATCAGTTGCATCTGTATGATCTTTGTCAAGAGCTTCAATCATAGTCTTGATCTGTGTAGGTTTCATCACCAGATATTTATCACTTGGACCAGAGATGTCCATATCACTGCCAGTAGCTTCAGCATGGTGTTGATCTAAGCTCTGGATAAAAGACTTAAACTGAAGCGGTGTTGCAATAACATGTTTATTGGCTGGATTTTCTGGATCCAAATCTGTAGGTTTTGCCTGTGGATAAGTTCCTCGAATCATACCTTCAATTTGTTTAGGAGAAGCAATAACATGACTTTCTGATGGGTTTGTTGGGTCAACATCTTCGTCAGATGCTGGAGAAGGTAACTCTGGTTTATTCTTAATGTAACCTGGTTGATCCTCTTCTGCTACTTTCCAGTCTGGTTGGGCGGCGAAAATACCATCATCTTTTGACTCGATAGTATTACCGGTTTCTCCAGAAACTAAAGTAGTGCAAGGTCCTACATAGAGACCATCAGTTTTCAACTCAACTTGATTGCCTGTTTCATCTGAAATTTGGACATCACAAACAGGTGAGTAAAGACCATCGTCCTTACGAACAATTGTATTACCGGTCTCTTTGGAAATTTTACATTTCTCAACATAAAGACCATCATCTCTCAATTCGACCTGGTTATCAGTGTCTCTTGAAATTTGAACATCGCAAACCGGAGAATAGAGACCGTCATCTTTACGAATAATGGTATTACCCGCTTCCTCAGAAATCTTGCATTGACCTACATAAAGACCATCAGTTTTTTCTTCAATTTGATTATTTGCTTCATCTGAGATTTTCAATTCATAGGCTGGAGCAAAAATACCATCTTCTTTTTCTACGATGATATTGCCAGTATCTTTAGAAATTTTTGTTGTACAAGGACCAACAAACAAACCATCGTCTTTAAGTTCAACCTGGTTGCCTGTCTCCTCGGAAACTTTTACGTCACAAACTGGAGAATAGATACCATCTTCTTTCTCAATAATGGTATTACCCTCCTCGCGTGAAACTTTTAACGGAGCAACGAAAAGACCATCTTCTTTTTTCTCGATTTGGTTCTTGTCAGTAGCTGAAACGTCAATAGATGCAAAAATACCATCTTCTTTTATTTCGATGATATTACCGTCTTCTTCAGAACGTTTAACTTCACATTCTAAAACGCGCCATTTACCAAGTTCAGCATCAACCTCGTTGTCACGTTTAAACATATATTGTTTACCAGTTTCTACACACAATGTGACATAGATATCTGGTAAGTAATTCTCGTTGTATGCAACCATTTCAGCAATTGTTGCAAATTGTGAACGGACGTTATCAGGTAACTGACCTTTATAACTAATATTATCCAACATTGAAACTGACATTATAAGTCTCCCAATTTAAATCAATTAAATGTCAAAGTAACCCCGTCTGCACCGACAGGATTTGTTAAAAGGTAACAATTGTAATCAATACCATCAACAGTAACTACAGACTTGGTGAAGGAATCAATATACTCAAAATTGTGAGCGATATCCATAATTGAGGTCAAATCACCCAATGAAGCTGGATAACAGTACAAAATCTGTCCATAGTCCATGGTAATATTTGAATACTCATAAGTCTTAGTTTCTTTAAGCTCAGACATAGGCAGTGACTTGATTATATCTTCCGTAACTTCAGATACAATAACAGGAGTTGTACCATTATAGGTTTTACCGGTTATTGTTACTAAAATACTTTGGTCAGCATCATGTCCCAGCATATCTGTAACTGTTGCAGCAAAAGTAGTTGTTGTCTTGATAGGTTCTTCTGGAGTGTAGACATACTCAAAGACGCCGCCCTCGAGAATACCTTCGGATACTGTATGAACAATCTCATCATTAACATAGAAGTCAAGACGTGCAATATCCACAGACTCTTTGACAACTTCTGCAATCAATTTAATGCTGTCAATACTTTCAGTAACAGCATCATACAAGGTCTTATCAGGATCAATATGAAGCATCAGGGTTGGATCACCAGATACAGTGAGCATATCTCTGATTACCTTTTCAAGGCTCGTACCTGCAAGATATGTCTTCCCTACATAAACTGAACCGATTGCAATTGACGCAGTTAAGTCTTCTTTCAGAACACCGCTATTTGCAACATAAAGGGCGCCCTCGGAATCTACTTTGATAGAGTCGTTATCAATCTTTGCGCTAACAACGTTTGAAGTGATATCGATACCATCACCTGCAACTAGTCCTGCAGAGGGATCTGAACCCTTTTTGACAAGTTTCTTGTACTCTTCACCGGGGTTAAACTGTAAAGTTTTTGTTTCTCCCGGTTTTACTAAAATATCACCGTTTGAAATAGAACCCCATGCAAAAAGTTCTTCTGCCCCTGAAACAACAAATGTTATCGCAACGCTTAAAATATCGTATGCGTCAGATTTGTTATTTGTAAAGTTACCCTTAAACTGTCCGTCAGTTGTAGTACTGGATCCAGTACATACACCCCAAGAGGACAAGTCAGTTATTGTTGGTTCTGTTGTTATGCCTTCATTTAACACATAAAGGGCTTTAAAGACAATTTCTGTTTCAGTGCTTTTAGCATTTTCTGCAGCACTGGTGTAAGTTACCGAAATGCTCATCTATCTCAACCTCCTTCTGAAGTTTCATTATTCTGTTGGGTCGAAAGTTTCTCACCTGTCCACAAATCCCTGTCCGACAGTTTTCTTCGTTCAATTTCTGCATTAACTGTTTTTAAGTTGTTTTCTTCCTCGCTCAGGATATCGAACATTACTTTGTTGATCACGAAGTGTTCGGAAGGTTTGTTATCCAGTTGAGACTGAATAGATCGAGTCCGTACTTCAATTAAATATTTTTCAAACAATAGATCTTCATTTGAAAGATTCTTATACGAACTCGCCATTCTATACCTCTTATTTCTCACCCAACATTGTTTTCTCAGTTGAAGTCGGATAATGTGTCCGTTCAAACCGTTGTTGAGTTGCTGTTAATAAATAATAATTCTTCTTAGCTCGTGCCAAGTATTCTTTGGTTGATTCCGGTATTCTGTTTTTCATAACAGAGTTTTCACCACAATTGTATGCCATTACAATATCATCAAACACACGCATTCTATCAGACAAATGTTTAATATGACTGATAGCAATATATGCATTGATTTTATAATTAAATGGATCATATTCGACATCTTTATCAAACTTCCAATAGTTTTTCTTAAAAGACGTCCATACATATGCAGAGTTCAGCTGAAACAAACCCAAATCAACAGAAGAGTTTTTATTTCTATTTACAGCTGTAGGATCAAGCATCGGATTTTCATTCAATAGAATTGACAATACCAAATTAGAGTCAACATTCATTTCTGAACAGAGTGACAGTATATAATCTGACATCTCTTTTGGCATAAATCCGTATGCATTGTTATCTAGATTTTCTAATTCAGGAACTTCTGTGGAAAAGTCCCTCATAGGACTTACCATATGATCTTTCATCAGAAAATATGTGACAGCTCCTCCTATAGATGAGAACATCATGCATATTGTGCATAAGACAAATATCTCAAAAATAGGTTTCCTCTTCTGTACCAGACTCGGTTCTATCTGTATCATTTAAGTATTCCTTTACTGCGGATTCTGTCCACCAGATTTTATCTATGGATGAATCACCTGTTTTCTTTTTGTTACGGTTGTTGGAAAAGTAAGTTTTATCAAAAGTTTTTATTTTATCTACGAACTTCATGGTTTTCATTGTTGAAGCAGCCATATCTGCATAATGTGACAACCATGCTAATTCCTGATATCTTGCTCCGAAGATAGTCTTTCCTGCAACGCGCGCTGCAGTAGACCACTGTCCGTGTGTAAAACGAATAATCTCACACACAACAGGATTAAATCCAATCATCTTTGCAAAATGATATCCGTCCTCATCATGTTCGTAGTTTGATCCTGATGGATCTGCTTTAAATTTACAAATGTCATGCATTAGATATGCGGTAAACAAATCAGATGCAGGATTTGATCCTTCATATGCAGGATCTTTTGCAAATTTATCTATAATATCTGATCGTGCTCTGATAAACTGATCCAATGCAATCAATCCTTCGTAGATATGATACAAAAGACCATGTTCACAGGCCTGCAGGTCATTATGATGATTCCCTGACGCAGCAGGTAAGTCATAAAACCTGTCATCAACCAGTTTGTATGCGATAATCAGTTTTTCTCTGTTCTCAGGTGTGACTTTTTCTAAAAAATCACTGAAATAATCTACAAGCTTCTCGTAATTCTTCATTTTAACCTCCAGTTATGAAAAAAGAAACTACCGAGGGAGTCTTTATGGGGCCCCCTCGGTAGAAATGACTCTAATTCAACCGGAGTGTTCTATTTAAGTACAGTTTTAGTATTTACAGGACGTTCCCGATATTCGAATTTGTCAAAATTCCATACAGGTAAAACCATATCTTTCCATTCAGCCCGGGGATTTTCCTTGACTTGAATAGTTTTACCATGTTTATGAGCGTCAACAATAGCTTTTTGTTCTTTTTTAGTTAACATTACTTTTAATTCCTTTTACTCGTCAATGATAGTAGCAAAAATGTTACGTTCAGCAATCAGTATATAACGATAACCTTCTTCACAATCCGGTGTGACAAAATCCTGTCCTGAATCACGAGCAAACAGGACACGATCACCTTCTTTTAACTGTGACGGTTTATTGATACTGACTCTGATAACTGTACCTGTGTCTTTAGGTTCCTCGTTGAAACCTGGTAAGATAATTCCACCTTTAGTGACAGTTTCATTTTTATCAACTTTTACTACTACGTTTGTTCCCATAGGTTTAATCATTAGTTTGTTCCTCTAATTTCAAACAACGCTTCTTCCAATATGAAGCGATTTTGATTAAAGTTTTGTTTGCTTGTTTCAATGACTCCACATCGTCACGATTTGAAAGATTTTCAATGATCTTTTCATCGAGCAGATATGATTCATCTTCACTATCCTCGTCTAAATCATTTTCAGTAACAGATTCATCGTCTGAATCATCTTCTGATTCATCATCATCATAATCGTCACCCAGACAAATGAATTGTACGTTAGTCATTAATGGATTAACGGACATTCCCATGTCACTTAACCATAATGCTAACAGATCACGCATATCCATAGCACATCCTTTCTTATATACAGGATTTGATTAACTCAATAACTGCTCTCAATTGTTTTGCAACCTGTAAACGGGTCTAATTTCAGAATACCGATCTTGTAAGATAAGTCTAAAAAGTTCTTCATCCACGTACAGACGTCAAAAATCATCTTATCGTCAATAACTTTATTTAGAGCAAACTGCTGTAAATAATAATTAATAGATTCAACAATCTCCTTATGGACATAGAATGTTTTATCAAACCTTATATCCAAACATCGGATCTGATAATTATAGAATACTTTTACATGGATTTGGGTTTCGTCATTAATCAACATTTCCTGCATAACTAAAAGTCTTTCCCTTGCAAAAGAATACGTTGATTTGAGGAACCTCTGAATGCTGCTTTAGTGTGTGACTCATCTAAAACAAACGGACCATCAACCAAGACATCTATTTCTGATAGAATATCTTTACAGCGTTTTCTTACGTCGTCCAACTGATATCCTGTCCAAACCCAGATGTTTTTGGTTTTTCCATATCGTTTTCTCAGAGCTTGACATAAACGAAGTGTTCCAGTCACGTTTTTCTCATCTAACGGTTCACCACCTAAAATAGATAATCCATCAATATAAGAAAAATCTAATGAATCCATAATTTTATCTATGACTTCATTTGTGAGTTTTTCTCCATTAGCAAAATCCCATTGTTCTTTGTTAAAACATCCAGGACAGTGTATGGAACATCCAGACAAATAAACAGCTGTTCTGACACCTGTACCGTTTGTTGCACAGTTATATTTCACTGAAGAATAATTACACATGTTTTACTCCAGATGTAATGTCCGATTGTAGATATCATCCAAACGACCTTTAGTGGTTTCACCTGCATTTACTTTACCAATGTAACCACATAAACGAGCTGTGATATTCATCTCGTTGTCATCTGTATTTCCACAATGTGGACAAGTAAATATGAACTTAGCATCAGAGGTCTTTGTTAAAGGAATTTCACCCTGAAAACCACATTTGTAACAGACACCAATTTTACGATTCACTTCTGCATACATAATGTGCTCATGCATAAACCTGATCAGTGTTTCTATAGCTTCAGGATTATTTTCCAAATCCGGTGTTTCAACATATGACACTGCACCACCAGAGGACAAAGCTAAATATTCACCCTCAATCTCAAGTTTCTTGAATGCGTCAATATCTTCTCGTGGATCAACATGATAAGAATTAACTACATAATCTTTATCTGTGATGTGTTCAATCAACCCAAAATCACGTTGAAGAGCAGCTGCTGCAGATGTTGTAAGTTGTTCCTCCGGGGTACCGTAGGCGGCATATCCTAAATTATCCTTTAATTTCCAACTAGTTAGAACTGTATTTACATGACTTAACACAGCTTTACAGAAAGCCCGCCCTTCATCGGTTGTGTTACTTACACCTTTGATAGCCCAGCATGTTTCACACAGCCCGACATATCCTAAAGAAATAGAGGTCTGTGAAACGTTCTGACGTGTCTTAATGTAATCTGCCAGATAATCATTTGGTTGTAATCTACAGATAGCGCCATGCATCCACAAAATCGGAGAATTCTTTGCTTGGATTCTTTGAACGGATTTCCATCTTTCCAAAAGACCTTCATGACAAAGCTCCAAACGTTCATCAAGAACTTTCCAGAATTCATCATCAAGATTTAATTCTGGATTTGATTTAGCATGTTCCACTGCAGTGAGTGCTGCATGAGGAAGATTAATGGTCACAACCCCTTGATTGAACCTTCCATAAGTCTTTGGAACTATTAATAAAAATTCATCTGTACCAGCATCGTAGGATTTGACCCATCCTGAATTTCCTCGGAAATTGATAACAACTTCACCTGGTGCAGCATTAGTAGGGATAGTTGAGTATGTTCCAAACCCTCTATTGTAATCAAAGTTCTTACCAGGGGCGCCCTGGTATTGAACATTTGAGTCCTCTACAAGCTGCCAATGGAATTTAGTGGTCGCAGGTACGGAAATTTCTTCCCATACAGGTGCGAGGAATGAGCGACACCCCATGCACGCGATCATCTGACCGCTTTTCACTTCACGATTCTGTTTCTCTGACATAATATCAGGTTGCATTCTCAATGAAATACATTTTGCAGCTAACTTTGTCAGATAATAATATGGATCCTCGGAGTTTACGTTTAACCCATCACAGGTAAAATACAACAGTTTAGGAAACAAGGGTCCGACAAACTGTTTAGATTTATCTTTTACACCTTTAAGTCTTCGTTTGAGAATTTCTTCAATAATAACTGCAAGATCTTTTTGTTCCTGCTCTGTTTCAGCTTCTCTCAAATTAAGAACATTCGATACAAAAGGTGTCTGACCATTTGATGTATAACAGCTCAATGTCTGATACTGATAGGTTTTAATTCCAGTATAGATATCATGACGTGTAAAAAGCTCTGCTAATCGCTTATAGAAGGGTTTTACTACCCATCTGATAAAACAAGGTGTCTCTGCAAAGAAATCCTGTAATTGGGCTTTATACGCGTTTCTCGTTGATTCTACGAATGGAACCAGATGTGCCCAGGAAACAGTCTGTCCACCATATTGAGCAGATGCTACTTGAGCATTGATTTGTGCAAGCAAGTTTGCAGCTGTAGAAAACCGTCTTGGTTTCTCAATGTAAACATCACCCATCTGAAAACCGTTTTGAAGCATATCATCTGCATTAATGAGACAACAGTTTGTCAGATTCATTACAGGTGAATAATCCATATCATGGAAATGAATCCATTTCTTTTTGTGTGCTTCAACAATCTTCTTAGGAAGAATTTTCTCTGCAAGCGACTTACACAGTGTTCCTGCAATATAATCTCTAACAGTACAGTTTACATCAATGTGCTTGTTAGCATTCTCGGCTCTCATCTCTGAGTTTCCACCAGAGACTATACTAAGAACCTTTTCCTCATTCTCAGTGAATTTCTTTTTGGTAAGCTTTTCATTCCGATACAGAATATATGACTTTGCAACAATATATTTATTGTGCTTCATCAAAGCTTTTTCAACCAAGTCCTGAATGTCTTCAACTTTAACTGAATTAAAAGCTGTCAGATATTCCTGGACAGTAGATACTACCTTTTGGACTTCGTTGTCTTTCATACGATCTGAGGTGCTGACTGAATTATTTGCTTTCTTAATAGCTGCGATAATCTTATCTAAGCAAAAATCCTGCTCCTCACCGTTTCGTTTGTAAACTTTCATGATTATTACCTATTTTTAATTGTTGGTTCCTGATAAATAAAAGAAAACCCACATACAGGAAGAAAGGAGAGAAAAACCTATATGTGGGTTACGGACCGTCAAGATTTAAAGAAGAAGAACCCGGTTTCCCGGGTTCCCCTTTTACAGGATGTCGTCGTGCAAGATATCTGGTGTACATATCAAATGACCAGTCTGACGTATCATCCTAACAAGCTTCACGCCTGTTAATACACTGGGATTTGAAGATTAAGCATGCATAAGATCTTCGTTCCAGTATTTTTTACTATAACTGTATGACTGATAACTGTCAAGCAATTAATTACAAAAAGTTTAATGATAATTCCCTGTTCCAATACATATTGGAAAATCTCCGCAGAAAGGACAAGATCGGAGGAAATCCCGGGAATTATCAAGCACGGATTTCTACCCAAATCAGATTTCGGTTTTCACAGGTTTTCGTCTCCCCTGTTTACCCTTACGAAAATAATTTTTAATAGGTCCTGCAAACAATGCGTCTGCAGCAGCTGTTTGTTTGACAAATAACTGCTTTGCATCCTGATGCAGAACTTTAATGTAACGTTCACGTTCTTTTAGAAGATCCCGCTTTGTCATATGTGACATCTTATTTATGATGTCCAAACTGTATTGATGGTTGTTTCCAAAATCTACGATATACAATTCGTTTCCGTATTGTGACTTCTGACAATTTGACAACTGAACCACACCGTTTTTATCAAACGATGGTCCACCAGCATCAACCCAATCAGCAAATTTCTCAATAAAGACACTTCTATCAACGGTTTCCATCAAATCTGTCCATAATGATTTGATTAAAAAATGATCCTTTGACATTATTACATCCACAGCAATGTCTTTGCTAAAAGAGTTTTTAGTTCATCTGTTTTCTGTTGCAGACTGCTGATTAAGTCATCCTGTAAATTAGTATACTGACCCAATCTCTGCAAATCGACAATCTTTCTAATATTACGGTTTATCAGTGATACATCGTCAATCAGTTTGTCTAAACCGTCTGGAATAGCTAAAGATTTATCTACGACTTCTGTCTTCATGACTATGGTTTCCTCAAATTCATTTCTGATAATTGGTTCCATCTCAGGAGCGCTGCTTTTGCAACCAGTTTCCTCGATCTTGGATTCCTCCGTGACAGGAGATGTAATTTCTTTGGATTCATCAGAGCTTTCTGCTTGTTGTTCAATGCTACTGTTATCTTCCTTGCAGCTAACATCTTCTTGATCTGATGTATCCACTGATTCCACTGTGTTTCCAGCATTACTTTTCTCCAGGTTTTCCATAACATCCATAACAGTTAGAATAGGTTCACCCGTTTCACAGGTTTCGTATTCTGAACCTTCAGGTTCGTTTTTCTTTCCCATTCTGACTTCTAATGGATTTAAAGCTCCACCAAAAAACCAGTCTACAATTTTCTCGAATATCATTGATACAATCCCCGACCTCAATAAATCAACAGCTGATGGTTCATCGAGCCCTGACATTAACATTTCTTTCTGCAGTTCCCTATAGAAATCCTCAGAGACTGTACTGAAAATACTTCTATCAAAAATGTAGATAGGTTTGTTACATACTAATCCTAATGAAAAGTCAGTTTTCTTCTTATTCATAAGAACAAGTAATACAAACTCAAAATCACCCATATTGTTATGGATTTTCCATTGCTGTAGTTTTATAGTTTTATTATTTAACATCATTCCCATATATCACTTTCATCAATATCTCTCTGCATCAAGTCCTTGCAGGAAAGATATTTTTGTTCTAATTCAGTTAAATCTGTTTTATTGTTAAGATGTTCAACAATAATTTCACCTTCAAACGATATCAGTTTACAACTCTGTAACGGATTGATTCCATATAAAAGGATTTCTTTTATCAGATACTCTGCAGACATTGCAAAATATGATTTTTTATCTGTATCGAACATATTGTTCTTCACTGCATTTTCTAACAGTGTCTGTGCATCTGAATCCGTATGCAGCAAACCAAACAAACCTTCATACTTTATAATCGTATGATTACCGTTGAATACAGGTACAGTTTGTTCACTTGTCACGTAAACATAATTGATAACCATATCTGAGAAACGTTGTGTCAACTCCTCAGTATGCAGATGATCTAAATCAAAAATGAAATCTACAGATTCATTTATGTCAGATATATGATCTACACCTTTGATACAGGAACAACCGAAATATTCTTTTGTTGAAGGTATAACTATGATTTTAAAATTCAAATCATAAAACTTTTTCAGTGCAACCAGATTACTTATCAAATAACTACCCAGGAGATCCGTCGCGCTGCCTGATATCAATATCAGACGATTATTAAACATACATATCGGGAGTTCGCAGTCAATAATCTGCGCGACGTCTTCCTGGTACAGGTAAGTGCTTCTCAATTTCATCTTGTCTTACCCTCTTTTTACTTTACGATTACTCCTGTCTACTATATATACAGGATTTTAACTTAAAAATTTTTTCGTACGAAAAACTAGTTTTTGATAGGAATTCCTGGTGCATCCAACCATTTGATCTGACGTGCATATTCTGAAAATGTAGCTGGTAGCGGTTCATACCACCAATCAATATTTTTCAGACGTTCAGTCAGTTGAATCTTAAGATTTGTCTGTTTGAACTGTCTGAAACGTTCATTGTTAATAATCGTATGATATTTGTTCTTACATTTTCCAATGATCGCATCAATACCATCCGTATGAGGTTCTTCCCACTCATCGCGTTGAATAACTTTAAACTTATACGATGATGCGAGATGATCCAACAGATAGTCCACTTTTTCAGACCAAATGGTAAAACTTGCTATACCTGTCGTGAGATCCAACTCATAGGGCATGTGTTTCATAAGATCTAACAACAAATCCCAGTCAAATTTATAATCTGCTTTAAAATATTTACGACATGCTTGTCTAAAATGTTTCTTACAGATTAAATCCATATGAAAGAGTCTCCCGATGGGAAATTCAATCGTCTGGCTATCATGAATTACCATTTTGGATGTTACATCTATACCAAAATCCATCGCTCTTTCTATACAATTATAGAAAAATGCAGCTAAAGTTATAGCAGTGAACCCTTGTACAGCAAAATTGTTTGCAGTAGTAAACAAACGATCCAGTTCACATGGTACTTTTTCACCAAGAATTGTTTTAATGTAACCCGTACGTTGAGCATAATCAATATTCATATCACGGAATTCTGTAACTTTTTTCATTGGACCCATGAAACCTTCCCAGATTTCTTTTCCAACATCAAAAGAAACACCTGCACGCTCAGATAGAGTTTTGATACTTTGTCCATAAATTCCAGAAAGAATGAGAGTCTTATACAAAGTACGCTGTTCTTTTACCCATTGTTTATCTACTTTAGCCCGATCCGGTGAATTAAATGCAGTGTCATATCCGTTAGATGCTAACCAACGTCGAGTCGCTAGTTCTTTGTAAGCATCTCCTCCTACTTCGTATAGTTCACGAAATAGTGGGTCTTCTGATCTGTAACAAATTGATCGCGTTAATTAATGTTCAAGTAAGGTCGTTAATCTTACTTCTGAATAAATTCAGCTATATGTTTCCATATAGAACAGACTATATCTTACCTAAAATACTAAGAGTTTAGGTGTCACCATTTCCAACCACTTGGTTGTACTCCCAAAAGGGATAGTCGTTGAACTTCTAAATGAGGTATATTTTGATAATCAGTCAAAATATTTTTGTATTTCTTTAAGAATTGCATCTTTAAATTTTAAATCATACCACTCAGAGTGACCTAAACGGAAAAAATCATTGTTAGGATATGACTCTTTATTTAATGGTTTACTGTAACATCGGAGCTGTTTATGGATATCAGATTCTATTTTACTAATATCGGAATAAACTCCATCATAAGAATAGATTTTATCAAAGATAATACCTGCAAACTTATAATTATCTAGTCGACTAGTCAAGTTAGTTGACTTTCCTATTTTTAATAAGTTTTCTTTCTTAAATATACCAACATACAAAACAGCTTTATCTTGAGCTGATCTTACATGATATACTGAGCGACCTTTTTCATCTTTTATCAGATTTGCTTTTAAAAATCTATGCTTACCTTCTTTTGACAATGTATATTGTGATTTTGATCTCATAATATCTTTGCCATTTTCATCAAGTTTAGCGTTTTGATGCAAGAAATGATATGTACCATTTGCAATTGCTCTTCGATTGGCTAGAGATTGGCTACAAGACTTAGAGCAAGAGGGATTAAAGTAACCACCTGCACGATACGAAAATTTACAGTCTTTCCCACAAATTGGACATTTGGGTATCTCAGTTAAACCTAATCTTTTCAATGTATACTGTATAAAATCTAATTGATGTGACTGTAATGCATGTGAAATCAATTGAGCAGAATTTTTTACTTTAATGCCACAAATTATGCAGCTGTAAGTTTTTGTTATGCCACCTGTATTATCTTTTCTTTTCCTTCCCATTTTCATACCTCATTTATTTAGCTGCTGATTGTCCAATTCTTTAGATTGTCACTACGATTGATGAGTTCGTTAGTACTAAAGACTATAAGGAGTTTCCAGCAATTAGATGACTTAGGAACCCCGACCTATTATAAGTAAGGTTCTGCCTGACTTATGTCCCAATATGCCGCTATGTACCCGTCCCTGAGTTTTGTCTTTTCAATTTTCATGGTTTTGTTCTTTCCTTTCTAAGTTCATTCCATACACTAAATTCCCACAGTCATACAAAATGCGATATCCTGCTTTTAGCATATTTTCCTGTTCCGTAAGATTTTCGTCAAAAAGATCACCTAACAGTTCAGGAAGTTTGTGCTTTTGACATTGTAACCTAGACAACAGTTTAAAGCAGTCTTTCGTGTAAAAGTAATTTGGTTCGGATTCACCAATCTTTGTAAAACCTAATTTTTCGTAAAGCCTTCCATTACTCCACCTACGATTAGCATATGAAATAATAGATTTCGGGTGATAATCACAGATAAAGTGTTTTAACAGTTTACCAGCACCACCAATAACATTTATATTTCTTAGGTTACAAAATCTAATCAGTTCATATTGGAAAGCTTTGTTAAATCTTGGTGCACTAAATGTCATGACCGATATAAGCTGATTCTGATACATTAATCCATATGTGATTTTAGCTGGAATATAGCCCTGTAAATGGTTCTCATCTAGAAAGCCTTTTACATCAATGTTTTTGCATACCGTACATTTTCTAGCAAAAATCGTTTTATTCAATCCTAACTTTGAACGAATAACTGATTCCCATATTGGTCTTTTTGATTTATCTGTCCACTCGTTATTAAGCATATGAAGGAGTTGTACACCTTTTTCCTCACATTGCTGTGTCTTATTAAGATGATAATCCCTATCAATATTACTATGCCAGTAAATACCATCATACTCAATTGCTAAAGAACGGTCTTCAAAATAAAAATCCAATTCATAAGGTTTTATCAGTTTTCGACTCGCGCCTTCAAAAGGAATATTCAACGTAACGAGAAAATCATTGACAGACTGTTCACCATGTCGTTTATCCCAGTGATTGGTGTTGATCGCTTCTATTCCAGCTTCTTGCTTTGCTTTTAAAGCACCGTCATATGTACAATTAAAATACCGCATCATGGCATAAAGATCAAATTCGCCGTCTTTAGATAAAAAATGTTCTTCTAAAAATTGTTTATCCGCAAACTCTTCGGGGTTCCCCCTCATATCTTTTTGTTTCCAAACATTTTGTCGGCTCCAATTAAAAGTCCCATACAGACGCTTCGTATTCATGGTTTTTTGTGCTAGGATATCTTTTCCGTCTTCATCCAAAACCCTATTTTTGGATAAGAAGTGATGCGTTCCATTTTTTACTGATACGGTGTTTGCATTGACCGTGTATAAGTCTCTTCCATCAGAAGTCAACGGTCTATTTTGTTTCTGTAATGGATTCTTTCCTTCAGAAGAAAGTCTTAACAGTGTTTTTGTGGCAGTTTTCGAATGTATGTCTTGTAAAAATTTAGTTTTACATTCATCATTGGAACAATATTTACGAACATTAAAACCTTCTATCCGTACAGGATTTATTCCACAAATCTCACATTTAGGTAAGTTATCTTTATCTAAACCTGCAGATTCAATTGCATAGTCCTCTACTGATTTTTGGTGCACAGTTGCTAGATGTTTTCTGAACCAAGAATTATGGATCTTTTCATTACAATAAAAACAAACTTTCTCGCTCATATCATAAATTTCTCGTAGTATTTTGTGTGTACAGAGCTTTTCAGGTTTCTGTTTAAGTTTCAGCAATTAGCAACTTTACAAAAACACCCGTTAATTGTCGCCACCTGATCACTTACATCAACAACTGTCATAGAGAAATGATCTCCAAGGTTTACAATTTGATCCGTCTGAAAAGTGACTTCAGTATAACTTTTTGTTGCAGTACAATTATCTTTACGTAGAATAACTCCATAACGAAGATTGTTATTCTCATCATACATAGCGTCCACACACATAACAGTAAAATCATCTGCAGTGTTGTCAAAGCAGATGGTGTAAGTGTGTCCTGTCTTATATTTGAAGCCCTCGTCCATAAGCAACCCTGAAATCGTAATCACGCATGGATCTGCTTCCGGATCCTTCGGATAACTTACAAATGCAAGATCCACCTGGTTTCCACATTTGCGCTCTTCTAACGCAGCATGATGAAGCTGTAACCCCTCAAATTGAACACTTTTCATAGTAAACTCCTCTAACGTCTTCTCTACACACTATTGTGTAACAGCAACGACGTCTTTCTTATACATACAGGATTTAAACTCAAAATTTTTCTTATAGTAAAAACTAGTTTTCAGAACAAAAAAGGGATGCCCCAGGTTTTCCCAGGACATCCCATATCTGTGTGCTTTTATTCCACAACTTCTGGTGTTGCAACCAGATTCTTTTCGTCAATACGCTGATGAATGTATTGTAACAACAAACTAACTCTGACTTTTTCAAAGAAAACAACATTCCAAAGGTTCTTTTTGGAATTGGGAATTTTCTTTTGAAGCATATTCAGTTCAATTTCAGCATCATTAACTTTACCTAAGATAATATTGTTAATAGTAAGTCTTGTATCTAAGATACTCTTTTGAACAAGAATTACATCATTAAATGCTGAAGTGATTTTCTTATTATCATCTTTTTCTAATGATTCTTCCCAATCTTGAATTTGTTTTTTGACTTGTAGAATCATATTACGACGGATCATTTCTTTTTCAGAAACCTGTTCATTGATATCACAATCAAATGCTTTTACAGAATCAATAGTAATTTTTGACATAGGTATTCTCTTTCGTTAGTATTTGTTTCTTACATAGTTATGTTTATTAACCGACCAACTTTTTAGCATTTTTTAATTTCTTGACAGCTCCCTTTAACGTCTTAGACATAAGCTTATCAGAATCCACAGTATCCCAGTTATCTTTTATATCCTGTAGCTTGTTCAACCAGTCATAAATTTCACGAATAGCCGCAACAATCTCGGTAAGATTGCTGCTTTTAGGATCTGCATCAGCAGCACGTTGAATCAGTTGTTTTGTCAAACCCTCGAGTTCAGTGATCAAAGCATCTTTATCATCAACTTTTGGTTTGCTTACTTTAGCAGCTTTTGGAGCTTTCTCTTCAACGGCGGGTTTTTCTTCAGCTTTCTTGGTTGACTTGTGGGATTTAACAGCACCTTCAAAAGCTGGTTCAACATCAGAACGGGACCACAAACCTGGACGTTTGCTACCTTCAGGGTTAGCAGTATATTTCAAACCATTTTTCTCATCAGCTGCTAAAGACTTAAGAATAAGAGAAGTTTTTGCAATGGTACTTGAGTTAGACTCACCAAAAGCAACTTCAGCGATCTCTCTGGTAGTAAGACCCTTTTTCATCTTTTTACCAAAAAGTTTTTTGATTTTAGCAGCTAATTCTTTTTCTTCTTTTGTTAATTCACGTTTCATAAGTTTACCCTTTATGTTTACGGTTAATCGCCAAATTCCTCGTCCATCATAGACTGAGGTGGCATGGCAGGCATATAACTTGTTTCCTGCACTGAAAAGTTGTGTCTACTGATGTATTTACTGAGAATTCCATCAATTAGCATCTTCAGCTCATCATCTGATATGTATTGATTTTCATCCCATGAAATACGCTCTACTTTATATCCATAGCTTGCAGCTAAATCGTCCCATCGTTTATCTTCAATAGGATCATGCCAATATGCACCATCAACCTCAATCAATAAACGTAATTGAGGTATAAACACGTCATATGGATGATTGGAAGGTGAACCAGGAATACCAAATTGCGATACAGCAAACGGATACAACGATTTAATATAGTTGAAAACACGTTCTTCCAACGCTGAGGTCTTAGCTTGAAGATTACCGTTTATCATACGTGAACGATAACTGTTCAGATGCATCAGTGACCGACCCTGTTCATCATACTTCAGATTCTGTTTAAGTAGATTACTGGTACCTTCTCTAACACGTCTCTGGTTTTCCAAAACTTGTCCGTTGTGTCTGTTTACAGCTTTCTGTTTTTCAATACAGGATAGCATTGAGCAAGTGGGATGAACGATGCGATCAATCATAACGTCCATCCCACAGTACGGACACTTAGGAAGGTTTTCAGGATCCAGATTGTTGATAAGAATTGTATTTTCACGTAAAGTTTTGCCATGTGCAACCATCAGGTGCTGAGGCAGTTTCTTTAAGATGTCTTTTCCACAGTATGCGCAAAGCATTATTTTCCTCCTTTTGGTGAAAGGTTGTATTCATATATACAGGAAAATAATGACTTATTGACGATCACATACCACCTTTATATCGTGGATGTACGACACCTTGAAGTTCTTTTTCTCTTTCCTGAATTGCTTTGTTTGCTAAAGCTAAAACTTCTTCTTTCGGAAGACTCGCATCGATTCTTATTACAGGAATCTTCTTTTCAATCTCAGGCATAAGAATATCATATGCACCCTGCAGACTGACAAGATAATCTGTCATAAGATTTGCTTCACAGTTTCTGTCTCGTTCTTTAATATGAGACACTAATACATCAACTGGTGCAGTCAGATAAATTAACATGTCTGGGAATGGAATACTGTTTGTGCACAATGTTTCATGCATATGACAATATGTTTCATATTCCAATTCTGACATATAACCCGCTTTGTAACCGAGATATGCAAATGCCCAATCTTCATAAATACTGCGATCTAAGATCGAACGACTTCCGTCTTTTTGAGACCAATATGCTTCCTGAATCATTTCCCATCGTGCAAACAATAAGTGTGTCTGCATCGGATAGCACCAACGATTCATATCTTTGTAGTAAAGTTCCAGGTACGGATTTGATTCTACAGGTTCATAAAATTTATGTCCATCCAATCCGTTTACTAGAGTAGATTTACCTGCTCCAATAATCCCTGCTATTGCTATCAGCATAATGTCCTCCTCAATCTAATTTATCGTGCATGTGTTTTAATACTTTTTCTCGATCAATCTCTTCCCTTAATTTAGCGATCTCGTCTTTATAGACTTCGGAGACAGGGATATCTTTAAAATACTTTTTGTATTCGTCACACAGGATTTCCAAGAATAAAGGATCCCATGCGTCATCCCCACGACGTGCGCGTCTTCTGAGACGGGTTTTAACCTCTTCAGGGGTCGGATCTAAAAATGCAATGATATGCCAATCATATTTTTGACATACATCATTAAACATGGCAGCTTGTCCAAGATAATCATCGTTGTTCTCATATTTAGCTAATGCTAAACTAAAAGCAACACAACCTGCTGGTGAATAATCTAGCAGATAAGTCTCATCTGCATTAATCAGTTTCAGACAATGATCCATAAAACTTTGAAAGATCTTTCCTTGTCTTTCTAATAAGTCTTGACCTTCTTCAACTGGTGGTGGAGTTGGTTCTGGAGCTAATTTCCACTCAGGGTGTTTCTCCAACAGTCTGTTCACCAAGGTTGTTTTTCCACTTGCTGTCACGCCTTCAATTACTAATACCGACATACGTCATCCTAACTACCTCAAAAGAGGTCTGTTTATTTGTTCTGCGAATAGCAGATGTCTGCAAACTTCCAATTAATGTTTCCAGTACGTTCTTGATCCTGTTTAATCATTTCATTTAACCAATCCTGATCAAACTCATCTGCTTCAACAAGATTTTGAACAAGTTTCATTGTTCCATCGGACAACTTAACTTCATCACTTGCTCTAAAGTTATGACCGTCAATCCGATAAACAATATTAGAATCACATAGTTGATCATCTTTACGTCTCAGTAAGAAATGATCTCCCATTTTTGTTTGTAAAATAACTCTCGTATCTTCAGATGGAGGAAATACGCTATGCACATTAGAGTTATGTGAAATTACTGATGGACGTGATATGTGTTGGATACAACTACATTGTTTGTCTTTTTCTAAACACAAATAGCCATGAGACAAATTACTTTGTGATTTCCATCCTAGGACATGGTCTGATGACTGTAAATCAACAGCTGTAATCCACCCATGTTCCTCTGTGTTTATTAAAGCATCTGTTTCTAAGGCAATAAGTTCACCCCCGAGTCTAAACGATATTAATGATGGATTTCCTATCATAAAATTATGATTATCCTCGATTTCAACATCAAACACAGGTTCTGTTGAATCCTGTAAAGATATGTCTGTAATCTGAAGCCCTTGTAACAAGGATCCTACACAAAGTCCGTCTTCAATAGAAACATATCTATCTCCGACCAACCAGCGATGATTTGATGTACATTTAACAGATGTGCCGTCATCAAAAGTGATCTTATATACTACAGCTTTTGTGTGGGATAACTTCCATTTTAACAGAGGTTTATCTTCAAACAAGCCTGTTTCAATGTTATAAGAAACAACGCTTTCACCAATGTGATTATACAAATTTTGAATCTCTCTGTATTCACCACTACTCATTTTTACCAGTGTGTCACCTGTAAGACACATCCATCGACCGCTCTTTGCCATATTCTGATGAATTTTGACATAATACTTAATAAGTTTGTCATAGTCCAACGGTCCATTATGTCTAAGTCCACGTGAATGATCCATCAAAGTCACGTTTCTGGAGTCCATATCAATCGTGGCTTCACTGGTAGACATCATTTTCATGATGACACGATTTAGTTTATACATACCAATGAACTTATGCATCTCGAATACCGGATATTCAAACTCATCATCTAATGTATAGGTGTCAACCTGATCCCGTGGTATCCACGGATTTATCTGGTGTTCCATCGGAATACTGTATGGAGGAAAGATTTTTGCCATTTGTGGAGGATTCTTCACGGACCACATCTGTTCCATATCTGCGTCTTCAGGTTTTCTTACTGAAATTGTCTTTTCACCACCGGTCTTCCAGTCTTTGACAACTTTATCCATAAACTGAGGAACTTTTTCATAATAGAAATCATAAAATTCCTCCATGTGTTTTAAGTCTTTCTTACCCATTTGGGTGCAATACTGCTTAAACACTGCTTCAGTGTATGGAATTTTAGGTTGTTTCTTGGTTAATTCAGTAAAACCTGCAAACAATGCATAACTGTCCTGACAATAACCCTGTAAAAGTGTACCTGTCAGGTCTTTTACTGTCGGTGCATTGAATTCGAAGATCTTCATCCAGGACAATTTCTCGTCAATCGGATCGTAAATAGTCTTACCTTTGAAACATGGAACCATGCGTTCATACATAGCTTCATATTTACGAAGTTCCAAACTACGTTCAAACTCTTTTTCATCGTGAATTTCATTGAGATCAGCAATAAATCTCTTAGCATAGTACTGAGATGGGGCATCTGTAATGACTGCTTTCCATTTTTTCTCACCTTTTGCTAACAATTCACGGAGTTCTTCCTCGGTAAACGTCAAATTATCAAGAGCTAACCTGTTACAATCAGTTCTTTTGATATATTGTTCATTAAAATCATGAAAAATGTTCCCTAAATCCCATTCATCGAACAATTTTTCCCCGATTTCTTGAAAAACCTTCCTCTGACGTAAGATTTTCTTGAATTCTTCCTCGTCTTCCCATGAATCTACGACATAATACAGTTCATCACCGTATTTTGTGACCAATTTATCGAATAAATCGGGTTTTCCACGGACTAATTTTACAAACTCTTTACCTAATTTGACTCTATCGGAGGTTATAAACATATAACTACCGAGTTCATCAACTAAATAAATCAATTTGTCATTCAATTTTACTTGAATGCGGTCTCCAATGTGCTTTTTGAGATCATGAATCTTAAATTTGACCATTTCTTTGTTCAACCAGATGTCTGTATTGAACTCTATACGTTGAAATGTGTCACGTTGTTCCTCTAAAAGCTTTGGATCAATGAAAATACCGGATAACTCAATGATTGTTGCCAAATATTGGTTAAAAAGATACACCTGATAGCATTCATCTGAATAATAATGGTCGACATGCTTGTAATTTTTAATAACATTATAGATATGAACGTCCATAACGCTATCATAGCAGCAGTACTTTCCCACTGTTTTCTGATTTGCAGTCGCCCAGGTACTTCCATGATATTTTTCATATCTTGGAATAAAATTAGGATTATCTTTGTTATACTCGACCAATGATCTCACATACGGATATTGTGAATTTGCACCTAGACTATACTCATATTTGAATTCATCTATCGGTAATTCGAACGATTCCTGAAGAGCACGCATTTCTTCATCAACAGAATCATCCCATGATGCAACTTCAAGATAATATTGTGCACAATATTTCAAATTGGACTTCATATTATCAATAATACACCATGCCCGTGTATCCTGAAGTTTGAAGAACTGATGGTACATAAAGTAAAAACAACGAATTTCAAATGATACGTTGAATGCATACAGTTTATATGCATTGTCTCTCACGAAAACGCGTAATGCATCATAGAATTTCTCGTATTTATCTTTATTACCGAGGTAATCTTCAAAATCATAGTAATAAGAATTCTCAGTATCACAGATAGACAGTCCCAAGGGAAAGAATGTATCTTCCTCTGGAAATCCGTTAGTTTCGAAATCGATACCTAAAGCGGGCGCGCTGCAGATTGTCTGCATTTGCTCGGAGAATATCCGTGCAGCTTCATCATCAGTAAGTTCACTGATATTCAGATAATGTGTCTCAGGTAATTTCAGCGGTTCCTTTGGTTTGAAATTCAAGAAATCAGAAAATTTCACATCATTCCAACTCTTAGAACAGATAAGATAATTACCTTCACCAAATCGTAACACTGGAGCTTGACACAATAATGAAACATTCGCACCGCGACAACCTAAGTGTAGCATACCTTTGTCATCGTACTTACGAATGTTTTTAACGACATCTTCACTGTCACAATAAATCAGTGCCTCTTTTATCTCTATCAGATCATCTATACTGTTCAGGTATTCTACATCGTGTTCTCGAGGAAAAGACAAGGGATTTGAAGATAAATAGTATTTTTTCAGCATGATTTTCCCTTTAATTGTTTCCTTGTTCAGGAATGTTTGTAGGTTTCAATCAGCGCACTATCGGCGCGCTTGTTTTTAGCTTAAAATTAACCCAGTCTTCTCTTCTGCTGCTTTTGCATTACAACCCTCTACAAACTTAATTACGGGGCTGTTTTCAGGGACTTCAGTTTCCCAAATAATAACTGCAGGATTGATTTTGAACTTCTCTCCAACAAACGGTAAAGTATCCATACGTTGAACACCAACCTGTGGTCCCTGCTCTGTCATGAATTTCGAAATCTCATAAACATGATCTGAATTAAAGGTCATACCTTCATTGGTGGTTCTGTCAATTTTAATAACATACCCGCCCTCAGGATCACCACCGAGAATTCTTAAGAATTTGTAACTAGCCATTGTTTTCTCCTTTATCGAAACAAGTTTTCAGTTTATCTGTTATCATCTTATCCAATGATAATAGACTCACATTACGGTTATTAAGTTTAAACATATACGGATTTGAACGATGTGTGTTTGTAAAGGATTCCTGCTTTGTTATACGCAGTTTTCCTACCCCGCCCATCCGTAATTCGTTTATCACTTTAGATCTAACTGATGCAGAATCATTCTGATCGAAATTAGGAACAAGAATACAATATTCCATCCCCTGTGCCATTGATGAAATGTAATCTGCAACAGGTTCAATCTTTGAAAAGCAATTCACCCTGTTAATATCTTTAATCTTATCTTTTAACAGATTGTGCATAAAGGTGAAATCAATTACTGTAGATCCCCTTGTTTTCGTAATATTGGTATCAGAGATCTCTTTAACATTTTCACCTGTGTTAAACACTGAATCACCTAAAGCAATAAGTTCGTTTTTATATAATTCCACTAATGCATGACAAGTTTCTGTTCCGTCACTTTTTAGATATATCATAATAAAAACCCTCCTACCACTTTAGGCCCGCCCAATGATTCATACTTATTCACAAAAGACGGTCCCAGATATTTCAAGTAATCTTTTGCATGTTGGTCTGAGTTTTTATCTGTCAGACGTGATTCCAAAAGATTTATCATATCTGTATTATCATAATTATTGATATTCAATGCTTTAACACGCTTATTAAAATACTCGAATTCAGGTAATTCTACATTTTCTGTCAACATACCTTTAGCAAAATCAACAAATGACACGGATTTATGCTTGTAACCTGAGACATTGTTATGTCCGCCCGTGTAAACTTCTTTTAAGTTTCCCACTTCATACAAGCTACAACCAATTTCTTCAGAAGATTCTTTATCGGGCGCGGTATCAAATGTATACAACTGCCCTTTTCTTCTGGAACGATGCAATGTCTCTTTAAAGAAAGAAACATTGGGTTGTAAGAATGTTAACCAGTCACTATCAACAGATACCAATATACAGGATTCACCTTTTGAAGACAGATGACGGGATGTAAGATATGCAATGTCATCCGCTTCATATCCTGTCAGTCTTAAATTAATTATTTTAGAATCTGACAAATTTGATAACAGTGAATTCTTTGCATGGTGGAATATTTTTTCACACTGGATATCATATATTAAAGCTTCACGTTGCTTTTCCAACTCTTCAAGGTTTTTCCCCGAAGCTTCTTTAATCAATTCATCCAGTCTTGCAACGTCTTCTTCTGTCGCATAATGACGATCCTGTTTATATTCCGTGATGTCAGCTAATTTCTTATATGGAAGTTTATCCCATGCAATGATAACATTTTCAAAACCCAAATCAGTACGATACTTAAAAATAGTTGACAAAAATGATTTTACTAATCCGATATGTCCGTCTTCGAGGAGGGTTTTTGCGTTTTTTGCTGCAGAAAAGTTACGACGCAGAAAGAAATTTCCGTCGATAATTCCCCAATTTATCACGTACAACCTCCGTTTTAAAAAGAAAGTCCCGACCGACTGTTACAGTCAGCCGGGACGTTTTCAACACTACTGATTATGCTAATGCTGAATTAATCATATTTTGAATATTATCAAAAGCTAAAGTCAGTTTGTGATAATACTCGTCATCAAACTCTTCAATATTGAATACACGGCGATCAAGGTTTTCTGCAATAGACAAGTCTTCAGCGGTTACCTCATACGGAGCAACGTCTTCAAATGAAGTATTGATCATATATGAACGGATTGCGCCTTCAGCTTGTGATACACGCAGTGAAACTGCTTTCTCGTGTGTACCTTCACAACGATTAAAGAATTTACCCATCCATGCAGTTGAACCGAGTGCATCTGAACGACTTTGAATAGCACCATTCAAAGCAGTTGCAAAATCATTCTTACCGACCTGTCCTTTTGCAAATTTGAATACACGGACTTGACCAATCTCAGGACCACGGACATCACCTTCAGATTGTGAGATAAACTTCAATAATTTACCATAGGTATAAACAATCTGTTGTGGGTTGGTAATACGAATCATACGGGCAACCTCAGGATAGTTATCTTTTTGCTCGTATGAAGTGAGTCTTACAAAACTTCCAGCTAATTTCTGTAAGTGTGCAAGACAATCACGTTGTGATGCTAACAGATTACATTTGAAGTCCTCTGTACGTGGAATCTGTACTGATAAATGCATTTTCTCATTATCAGGTTGTACAATAGATCCGTCAAAACCACGTTGAATACGACGATACAGACGTGGAACACCAGGTTCGTTCGGATTAACAATAGTCAAAACTTTGTCTGGAATAAGACAGAACAGTGTCATACCCAAACGATGTGGATTGGTACAATCCAATACTTGACCTTTACGTGTCTCATCTTTTTCTTTCTTTTCAAACTTGGTACCATTGCTTGCAGTCCGTGTTTCCGGATCTGGAGCTGGTTGATAGAAAGAAGTGAAGTCAATGTTCATATCATCGGACATCATAGTAGTATCATGTGCAGTCATTTTAGTTACCCTTTATAAATAAGTTAAATTTTGTTTTAATCGACAAACTCAGTACTTAAATGCAAATTTCTTTTTGCTTTTATATCTTAAGGACTTTTTCATTTGTCTACGTTTCAATTTCTCGATACGCTTTTCCGTATCCTCATAGAAAAGCGGTGACCCCTCGTACAAATCAACATATTCAACTAACTTGTCATAAATATCTGCCTCGTCCCTTTCTAATTTATCAATTATTTTACGCGCATCATGTCTGGGAAGCTTTAATAAAGAATATAGAAGCATCTTGTATTCTAGTGGCATCGCAATAGTAGCTAAAATCTTATATTCAAGATCCCCGTCAATCAATGTCGCGCTTTTAAAATTTAAAAAATCTTCACGTTGTAACAGTTGTCCATCATTATCTTTAACAGTCTGAAACAAATATGTTCTTAATGGACCCCTGTCCCAAAAATCCGAACTCAGATGAATCCGATTGTCAGCATCTTTTTCAATCTGCCAATCGAAACCAAAATATGTAAATGTGTCTGCACCTCGTATAAGTGCTGTACAGAATTTGGAATCAAAACTCATACATCCATACTCTCTTTCGTCACACCCCATTACGAGGCTATCTTTTCATTATATACAGGATTTTAACTCAAAAATTTTTTCATACCAAAAACTTATTCCCAGTGCAAACCTACACGTTCTTTTAACGACTGTTCTTCAATAATCAGATCATCATCAGTTTTACTGTGATTCTTGATTTTCACGTAAATATATTCCTGGTGTGTCGTTCTAGACCGCGGATTAAGACATCGTTTATATGTATGTATCGTGATTACCTGGTTATCATTGAATCCCAGATGGTGTGATAGGCAGTCTAAAAAAAAATTTTGACCATATTATCGTTGTCGCGACGACGGTAAGTCTTCCCGGAAATATAGAACCCAAAGGTTATATCCAAATTCACACAATCCATCTTTGGAAGCATGTGTTTTGGAGCATAACGTTCTAATTGAGAGAAATAATCGTGCATCGCTGAACGTGCCTCTGGAGTTAACATAACTCCAGGAACTGCCTTGTTATACATTCTTCCAGTTTCTTTGTCCTTTGTAGAAGTATAACGAACTACACCTGTATTTAATTTATTAACAGATTCAACATATTTTACAGGAACAATAATTTCTAATTCTTTAAAAGTACATCGTGTCTGCTGTACAGACATCTTATGTTCTTTTTCTACATCTTCAACTGTTGCTGGTACATCAATAACTATTTTACTCATCACAATTCAGAATTTCATCTGCCTCATCATATGCTTTTTGGAATGTAGGTTTCTCTGTTTTTGCTCTAATGGTTGTAAAGAATGTTCCGTTCAATTGATCACTATACAGCTCAATGTTAGGAATCATTGTTTTTGCATCTGTAGCTGCTTTCAATAAGCTATATGTATCGCTGTCGATTTCACGGAAACGTCCTGAAATATCTCTCATATACCAACTTGATTTCATACCACCCCGTCGATTAGCACACAAATTCAAACAACCCACATTGTTTGCACCGTTCTCTGACTGAGGGTGGGATATCGTAATTACCATATCAACGATCTGAGCTTTTCTGGAAGATTCACCCAGTTCTGTAATGTCTACAATATCCTTAACCCAACTTGGTTTTGCAGTCTGTGCAAGAATAATTACGAGTTTATTAGGATTTACAAGAGGGTAAAGAGTTTGATATGCTTCCTCACCCTTTTTATACATATTATCTGCAAAGGAGGTCCTAATATTTGCATCGTAATCAATAACTATCACATCTGCCCAATCATGTAATTTAGTTACTCCGTCTTTTGCATAGGATTCGTGTAAATAATTTACGATATCTTCTGCAGAAAATTTATCTGGAGCTAAAAACAGAATATCTAAATTGGTTTTCAATTGAGGAACTTTCTTAATTGCAAGTTCAACTTCATGTTTCAAGTTCTTTTCAGTATATGCGATCGGTCTGTCATTTATCTGTGATGCAATACGTGTCAATAAGTCGTATTGTTTAAGATCACCTAAAGCAACATAAACAACTTTCTGATCCTGTTTCAGAAACTCTCCGACTTCCTGCATTGCGATCATTGATTTACCACACTTTGTTGGAGCTGCAAAAACAACACATGTAGAACGTAAATATCCACCGTGTGTCATTGAAGAATTGATAACATCGAGAGAGCTTCTGATAACACCCTGACTGAATTCTTCACTGACGGAGTCAATGTCAATATCTCCGAAGAGACTGGATGAGAAAAGTTTCTCATCATTGAAATCGCTGCTTAAATCCGTAACTTTTAAACCTGCAACGTTGTCAATAAATGCTTCGACATCATGATCGTTATTATATTTATCAAGATGTGTTTTAATAGCCTCGTTAATTACATAATTTTTAATACGGTCATGCAGTGCACGATAATCATCGTTTTCCAGATCACAATACTTTTGAAATGTGTCTGTATACATCTTCACTGCATCTGCTGAGTATCCAAGGGATTCACATTTTAATTTAAATCCCTCAGCAGTAAGACCAGAGTCAACATCACCTAAATTCTTGTATAGCATCGCAGTCAGTTCATCCAACTCTGAATTCTTTCCCTTGAATGCTTTGTCAAGAAATGCTTTTCCTGACTTGTAAAAATGAAAGAGTTTTGGATGGTACAAGGATACTACTAATTCCATAGGACTTACTTGACCAATAAAATTTTGCATACGTTAACCTCTTTAATTTAAAATGTATTTGATGTTCCCACAATCGTATACGATCCGATATCCATTCGTGACCATATTCTGATATGCAGTTAGATTTTTGTTAAAAGCATCTCCGAGCAGACCAGGTAGTTTTTGTTTCATGCATGTATATCTAGACAACAATGTATAACAGTCCTTTGTAAAATAATAATTAGGTTCTGTTATACCACATTTTGTGAAACCCAATGTTTCATATAGATGTCCTTTAGACCACCGTCTATTCGCATAAGAAACAATTGTTCCCGGGTAATCTGCCCTGAAATGTTTTAAAAGTTTACTTGCTCCACCTATTACGGTTAATCCTTTCTTACAGCAAAAACGCAGAAGTTCGTAGTCATAGTTGCTGTCAAAACGAGATTTTCCAAACGTCATCAAAGATACCAGTTCATCATTTAAATATAATCCATAGTTAATTGATGATATGCAGTGTCCCTGCAAATGGTTTTCAACGAGAAAATCTTTACTACCAATGGTTACCTGATGTATTTCGCATTGTCTTGCATAAACATGTTTTGACAAACCTAACGCATTAGTCAATACAGACTTCCATATGTTTCTTTTAATCGGATCTAACCATTCGTTTTCAAAAATGTGGAATAAGTGTATTCCCCGTGCTTCACAGGCGTTTGTCTTGTTCACATGATAGTTTGGATCGATATTGGAATGCCAATACAATCCGTCAAACTCAATTGCTATTTGCTGTTTCGGTAAATAGATATCGAGTTCTTTTTTATCTTCTGTGATAGACCTGCAATCTGATATTATTTCATCTACACCTAATGACTGTAGATACGTCATCACCTCGTTTTGTCTTTCGTGGTATTTTCCTTTTCCCTTTTCAGACTCGGGCATGTGTCCTAAAAAACGTATTTTATACCCATTTGCAGTCGATGGAGCTATCCCAAAATGAGATATACAGTCTGCCATCTGAAAAATACCGTCTTTTACAAGGTGTGTACGGAAATATTCTTCATTCAAATCAGCTATATTCAAGACTCTTTGTTTGAAAAGAAGATCCCTTCCTGTTACACTGTCGAAATGTCTGTTTGCTTTCAGAAAATTATGTGTACCTTTTCTCACTGAGGATCGCGCTGCAAGACTTGCATATAAATCTTTACCGTTTTCATCCTTTGGTCGATTTGCTCTCAGCAAACTACATTTTCCTGACACTAACATTTTCTGTGCAAGCAGGTCTTTTCCATTTTCATCTACAGGACGATTTTCTTTGTACCAAAGATTTCTTCGTTCTTTACGTACAGCCATGACTTTTAAAGCAAGAACATCAAGACCGTCTTCAGTCTTTTTTCGGTTCTTACTTAAGAAAGGGTGACTACCGTTCTTAGATCTTTCAAGATTACTTACAGTGGTTTTCCGTCCTTTGTTTATTCGTCTGCATGAAGGATCTTTACATATGGTCTTCCACCCCAATACATTATAAGCAACGATACGTTCATTACATATACTGCACAGAGGTGGAGAATCCATATTTGTTAATTTAAGCAGATAGTCCAGAACTGTCTTTTGATGATGTGCACGAAGATGTCGGGATAAATGATTTGCTTTACATATTTCGTTGCAATAGATACAACGAATGTCTTTTACAATTCTCATTTCAATCCCTCACACTATCTCTTTTATGTATACAGGATTTGAACTCAAAAAATTTCACATTTCAAAAACTAGTTTTTAGAATACACGTAATACACGATTTGCTTTAGACATCTCATTCATCAGGTAACTGCGATAATCATCCGGTGTGATCTTGTTGTATCTGATCAATTCTTCTGAATCCAACTTATCTGAGTAGTTTGCTATCACATGAAGATTCTTAAAATCACGTCTCATGGACCTCATAAGTGTTTCTGACAATTTTGTTTCATCCATGTGAACATAGATTGGACCGAAGTTTCCGAGAGACTTTAACATACTTGTCTGAAAGGGTGTCAGATAATGTCCAAGGACTGCTACAACGTTCACCTGTGGCAATAAAAGCTTTTCCACAAGAGCGGTAAACACACCTTCAACTAAAATCGTTGGTGCAAATGAATTATAACTACCGCCTGCAAAATAAAGCGGTTTTCCCAAGTCACCTGTCACAGGCATATAATATTTTACACCGTTGTTTGACTTTTCAGGATTTACATAACGAAGCTGATAGTAATAGTTCTGTCCTTTTAAAATGAACTTAATAACCACTTTTTCATTTGAACAACAGAATCCCATCTTATTGAAGTCCAAATCACGATACAGTTGTGGACATCTGTTGATAAGATAATTTAAAGATTCCACATTTTTCTGATCGGGTCTGGTATACGGAACTGATATGAATTCAGGTTCATCCACTGAGAGATTCACCCACGTCTTCTGCATTTTCAATTTAGACAAACCTGTTTTATCAAGAAATACGGTTTCACAGACAAAGCAGTGCCCTACAGACATGGTTGGATCTATATACAGCTTTCTTTTGTCATATATACGTCCGGGTTCAGCTGCTTCTTTGTTTGCTTGACATATCGGACAAACAGTTATGAACTCACCACGGGCGCTTTCTTTTCCCTCTAAAGCTAAGTCTGATAAATCATAATCTGTATTATATCTTTTATTGTTAGACATTTTTTACCTCGTTGTCGGTTCTCGTTCAAATTTTCCATTTCTTGATAATAATCTCTGCATTCTGATATGCAACCTTGATTCTATTAAATCTGGCAGTTGACATTTTAGAATAAAACGGAGTGTTATTATCAAGATTGTGTATTAACCATATGTTGGCTTTTTCCTGAGCAGCTTCCCTACTCAGACGCCCTATACTCTGTATGACATTGCTGTACTGTGTGTGAATAAACAATAAAATATCTTTCATGTTTCTAAAATCCACCCCTCGGTTTGCAACGGCAGATGCGGTGAGGATATCAAACTTTCTATCGATTGTCAGTTGTTTTATGTCCGACTGTTTTAATGTTTCCATTCCAGGAATGTTTGATCGTATCTTTTCACCGTCCCACTGTACAATACGATACTTTGTATTCTTATAATGTTCAAACAACTGATCGCCGTGCTCAATAAAACGAAATGGAATAAACAGGATCTGTTCTGTATTGGGCAATACAATTTGATCAAGAACTTTAAACATCACGTTTTTCTTAAAAAGATTTCCCTGTGATAATTTCTGTTGAATAACCAATGCTCCCTGTGAGTCATTATTATAAACCCACGGTGGAAACCATTCGTCTGCAAGATATGTTTCAACAATATTGATTGTCAGAGGTTTTTCTGGAGCTGAATATGCAAGTGCAAACCCCGCTAACTTCAAAACACCAACTGCATCCTCGTTTACCTGCAAAATAGAATCAGGGCTACGTAGATCAAGTCCTTTGACCTTTTCAGGTGATGCTGAATATCCATACAGAATCTTATATGGACAGTATTGCAGCAATTCCTTTAATGACGTTGTGACTGACTCTAACTCATCGATCTGTACAAAAGACACTTTGGAGCAGAATTCCTTCAACTCAGGGTCTTTTGCTTTGTTGGAATTCATCAGGGAAATCGGATTATAGATACGGAGGTTCAAATCATCAGGATTGATCCCATATTTTTTGAACCTCATTTCAATTTCAGTTGCAACCTGGTTATTATTAGTAAGTATAAGTTTATTACCAGGAACTTTACAGGTCTTTGCAAGGTAAATCATTGTTTCCGTCTTACCCATACCTGTACGACACTGTACAATCCCCCTGTAGTGTTTTACGATGTTGTTTGTTATCATATCGTATTGATCATCACGTAAGAACATTTTATCCGATATATCGAAGTTCTCGTGGTTTCTTTCATAGTATGCATCGACAGTACTCGTATCAAACTCAACCAACGTAGAAACGAAAATGTTTTTCAGAAGACCTAGGATAGAATATGGGAAAACAATCTTATCCTGATCGATCTTAAATATACCGCGATCAACATAGGGTTTAATGAAATCGAACACCAAATCATCTTTATTAACTGCACAAAAATGCTTCTCGTCATCATAAAAAGATATTTTTATCATATTATCTCACTTTCTAATGATGTAAAATTTGTTACAAAACTGTTACAAAGGTGCCAAAAATCATAGGTTAACTGCATGAATTTATTAAATTTTCATGTTACAAATTTGTTACAAAAATGACTTTTTACTGTTTTTGAAAAATACCAAAAGTGATGTAACAAATTGTAAATTATTCAATAACTACATATAGTTACACTACAAAGAAAGAATGTTTCTAAATATGTATCTACAGCTCTTAAAATATCATGATGAAATTTTTTGTTACAAATTGTTCAGATCTCTGTTACAAATTTGTTACAAATTTTCAAAAATGAAGGCTTAAATCTATGATATTGTTAAAGAAGTGTGTTACAAATCTGTTACATTTCTCCCATTTTCCTGTTACAAATTGAGAAAAATCGTGATTTTCAAAACTAACGATTTTGATGTAACACTTAATCTATAATTGTAATATTAACAACAACTTACAGAGTATACTTAGAAACTTTCTAGATTCGGGTCTATAGAGATATATTTTCTATTATACCTACATATACCTACAATGTAGGGAAACGTAGTTTTCCCAGACCAAAAACTTTCCGCGGGCACCAAGTTGGATCATATAGGTTTTCCCTTATTTCTTATATTATATATATTCTTTTTAATAGGAAAAAGACAAAAAAAGGGGAAATCTTTTTTGAAAGAAAAATCAATAAAATTGATAACTTATAAAACAGGTCATTTTTTAGTCAATTTGATGTTCTTAAAAAGCATCAAAATTGGTTAAAAATGAGGGAAATCTTATTAAAACAGAATTAAGTCGATATCTTTAGTTTGAATACCATTCTTTCTAGTAGTTAAACTTTGTTTAAAGTCTTCTTCATTTAAAAAATTAGAAAACAGGTGTCCTCTGAGAATTTCATACTTTTTAAAAAGATTACAAAGTCTAATAACTACTTTTTCCCATCTGTTAGATTGACAAATGTCTAAAAGATCTTTTTTGTGAAGAATCTGTTTTTTGTTTTTAGCATTAAACAAAAAATTGACAATATCAGTATTGATACCAAAGTTAATTGAAAGAACTGAATATCCTTCTATTGGTTTAAACTTGAAATTTAAAGATCGAAGTTCTTGTGTTAGAAAATTATAAAATGTTGGATCAATTAAAGAACAAGCTGTCATTTTCTTATCACATCTGATACATCCTCTATAAAGTTCTTGAATATGGTTAGATAAAGCTAATGTGTTTGATGTTACATTTTCATAAACCATATTTAGAATTTTTAATGCATCAGGATGAATTCGATAATCACCAATTTGGATAACACATTCACAATCTCTGAATTTGTTTGATCCTCTAGTCTGTCCAAAATTTGTAATATAGATAATTTTCTTACTACTGTCTGAATCAGAATAAAGTTCATCTGTTGTGTTATCAATGTCTGTATCAAGAAATTGTTGTGTTTCCTTGTTATCAAAGTATTCAATCTTATAATCAGGATAATGATCCTTTAAATGTTTTTCAACAGTGTCAAGAACTTTTCCTTTAAAAGTTACAAGATATATTTTACGATATCTACGTAGATCAAGCTTTTCTAGAAAGTCAATAGCTGTTTGTGGGTTCTTTTCAAGTTTTGTACGTGTATTATCTTTATTGACAGACACGTAATGTTCAATAAGTTCAGCATTCCAATTAATAGACCTGTGTATTTCAAAATCCCTGCACAAAGATGGGTTCACAAAAGCTGTAGCGTCCATAATGATAACCTGACTGATTTCCTTCCAGGATTCATGTATTGCAATCGGTATTTTGATGTAGCATTGTCCGTTTACTTCCAACCAGTTCCCGTTTGCTATAGAAAACGCTATAATCTCGTACAGATTCTCAAAACGTTGTCTGACACGTATATTTGCCATGTCGGACCCAGAACTGAATCCTACGTCATTTGCAAGCGTTATTCCCAATACCTCCAAATTACACAGGTGTCCGTTTTCATCTGGTTCCAATAAACAGTCTCTGATTTTTCTATATGCTTCTTCAGGAACATGCTGTGTTTCCAGATAATCACGATGATTCTGTTCTCTAGTGATAATACCGCTATCACGAAGAATAGTCTTCAGCGTTCGTGTATACATACACGCGACATTGCAGTCTTCAATAGACTCATCCAGAAACACTAAAGGTTTTGCATGAAATCTGTTCTTAGGTTCTTCAAAGAAGAAGTTCAGCACGGTTTCAAACTTCATGCGTTCATGTGTTATCAGGATAATAGTTGAGTTTTTAATTTTTCCCTGTAGTTTATCCAAGTGGTCTTTACTGCAGCATTGTTTGTAATCAATACTTGAGGAATGATAATTGAATATCAGATGTTCAGGAATCCCTGCTTCAATGAGACTCATCTTCATCTGATCCAATAAAGACTTCGTCTGCGCCACGTAGATGACTTTTCTGTTGAGTCTGGATGTTTTTACCTGTTCTACTAAATAATCGCATATAGCGGATGTTTTGCCGCTTCCTGCGGGGTACGCAAAGACAGCGTTCTTTCCTGTATCAATTGCTTTCTTTAATATATCCTTGTTGAATTCATGTAGCATGAATCACTCCTGTTTATTTCAGTATGTTATGCACAACAGATAACATCTTTTCATATTCATTATCATTTGTGGGGGCGGGTCCTATAAGCTGTCCCCGTAGAAACCAGGAGCTATGACAATAATTAACATAATCCGGTTTATTCTGTTCAGATATATACTGATTGATCTTATGAAAATAATATGTATGTTTTATTTTTGACTGCTCGACTGTCAGTAGCGTTGGTAAACAATCTATACAACCCTTTATTATTTTAGACAGTGCATAATCTTTCCAGGGGCGCGTTGCTGTAGACATAATATGTATGGGATAGTCCTCTATAAACGTTTCATAAACCATGTATAAACGTTTGTTCCTGAATCCTATCTGATATGATTTGTCTATAGTTGAAAACGCTTCCTGAAGCTTCAGAAACCTGTCAGATTGTTTACATGTACGTAGAATAGATTTGATTCTGTTTTCCTCGTAAATCGCTTTATTGACCTCTGCAAGCTTAATAAGACGGGATATCTGATCTAAATATACGTCTAATTCATATATCATAGTTTTTCTCCACGTCATGAAGACAAAAAGGGGAAAGCCCCTCACGTAGGATTATCTACATGACAGACTTTCCCCTATGAGTAAAAGTTATTTCAAATGTGTAGTGCAGCCTCTGCAGCTGTCATATCATTTACCTTTTCTATCAGGTCTTTAGCTTCTTCCAAGAGCGCCCTTGTACACATAGTGACATCTTGGGCGCGTCGTAAGTTACACAAAGTTTTACGTAACTTCATAGCAGCATCAAAGGTTTTACCTGTGAGACCTTTTACTACAAGAACCTTGATTTCTACAGGAACATCTTTACAGAGCTCTTCCCATTTAGTTTGTTCTTTAGACATAATTCCCGCAAGATTTTGCGCTAAATTTTCTGGGTTAGATAAGACGTTTATTGTCAGATTTTTAGGTTTTGTATTATCCTTAAAATCTGCTAACAGAGTACGAATTTCACTAAGAAATTCAAGACCTTGTCTCAATTCTTTGAAGTTACGTTTTTGTTTGCGGCGGGTCTGGATCATATTGTTTAATTGCAGTTCTTCTGAATCAACCCATTCCGCACAAGACCGCACTTCAGCATCAATTTCCCGCAAAATTATGCGGGAATTTTCACCCTTTTCCCGACGGTTCATCAGTGCTTCAATATTACTGATATACTTACCACAGATGCACATTAAGTCTGTAATAACACCTGGGAAAGAGAATGTTTGTGTACCTTTGTAAACAGCTAGACAATCAGCAAGAGTTACGTTAAAGCTTTGTTCTTTCATAGTTGTTCTCCTTTTAGAGATAGTTTGTTTAAGATTGCATTCACACAATCGTTGGTTATTTGTTCAATAGACTGCATTGCATCTATGACACATGTATTAGGATCAGAATCAGAAAATTTATCGTAGCGGTCTTTTACCATAGATAGGAAACTGTTTTCTTCAAACAGTTCTGTTTTTCCTCCACGATGATTTCTTCGATTAAAAGCCTCTTCAGTTGTTACTGAGAAATACAGGGTAAGATCACTGTTGATTGCTTGTGAATTGATAGCTTTCACCCATTCATCAGAGCAATCAACACCTTGGTAAACAAGGGATGAAATAACATACCGGTCACAGAGAACAATTATATTCTGTTCTAATGCAGGTTTCAGTACATTATAGATATGATCTAAACGATCAGCTGCAAACAATAGTGCTAAAGTTTGCTTGTCTGCAGATTCTTCTTTTGTCAATATTTTTCTTATATATTTTCCAATATTTCCATCAGAAGGTTCTGCAGTGATAAGTGTCTGATATCCCAGTGCTTCCAGTCTATCAGAAACACGTTTAAGTTGTGTGGTAGTACCCGCCCCATCTAAACCCTCAAATACGACAAACATGTTTAATCCTTAATAAAAGATTTTATCCGTTGA
Source organism: Paludibacteraceae bacterium (assembly GCA_024401435.1). Taxonomy (GTDB): domain Bacteria; phylum Bacteroidota; class Bacteroidia; order Bacteroidales; family Paludibacteraceae; genus UBA1181. The sequence goes on from JAKSLB010000004.1 coordinate 66,308, forward strand.
ATCATTAGTTGACAGTTAGAAATCGCAGTTCGACAAGTATTAATCCTGTCAAGAATTTCTTTAATGTGAGCTTCAGCAAATATAGTTTTCATTTCATCCTGATGGGATAAAAGTTCTGCAACAACGCTGTATTCATCCTCGATGTTTTCGAGTAAACAAGACAACGTACTGATGTCAGGTAATTTAGTGTGATAGATAATACACCATTCCGCTAATCCAACTTCACAGTTGTTTAGCGCTTTGATAGATATACTACAAATATCTTTCATATCAGTATTCATATATTTTCCTCATGCTTCCAGTTCCATGTTTTGTCATTCTGACAAAAATTCTTTTGGATTACGGCGTACCAGTACTCAAGAAACTGAACTAAAGTTTTATTTGAATACTGTTCGTCTTCGATAGTGATCTGCTTCTTTCCATCGATATATAGAGTGTACATTATTTTGTCTTCTTTACAGTCTTAGTAGTCTTAGTTGTTTTTGCAGGTTTAACAGTTTTTGCATCTGTCTTAGTTTTCTTAGAGGCGATCTTTGTCTTTTCAGATTTTACAGGCGCCTTTACATCTTTCTTCTTTACTGTTGTTTTCTTAGGACTTTCCTTTTTAGTAGGTGCCTTCTTAACAACTGATTTCTTTTTCTCAGTAGATTTTTCTACAACCTCTTTAGTTTTCTTAACAGGTTTTTCAGGTTTCTTTTCAGGTGTATCAAAATAAACAATATCTATTGAATCACCTACGTGGAAAACCTCGTACCGAGATCCGATTTTAAAATCAATATTTTTACTGGTAACAACACAATGATGTGAAGTCTCATAATCTTCCGCGTGCAAAGTCACATAATTTGGTTTTATATCCACGCAGGTAAATAGATTTTCATTCATGAAATACCTCAAAAACTAGTTTTTGGCAAATTGTTGACAAGTTTATGAACAGCTTTTCGTTGCAGATTTTTGTTATCAGCAGGAAAACCTGTTGAGAACTTACAACGAATACCTGTTTTATCTAAATAAAATACTTCATAGATTAAATGATCTGTACAAGCTGTGATGTGTGTTTCAATTACCATATCCACATCTTCAGGCAGAAACAAACTATAAACAGTCAATGCGGGGTTTTGTTTACTAGGGTGTCGGACAAGCTGCACGTTATTATATGAGGAGTAAAAACTTTCTAATAATCGTGCAGTACTTGCCACAACTTCAGTATCACTGACATCATGTGAATAATGTCGTATCTCACAGTTGACCGGTTTTGGTTGAGAACAAGCTGATAGGAATATCAGCATCAAAAATATCAGCGCTCGCATGCATCATTCACTGCAACTTCAACACTACGAATCGCACTTTTAATATCAGATATTTGTTCTACGATCTGATAGTAGTCTTTGTTCTCAATATGGCCACCCTTAGAGATTTCATCAGCTATCTGCCTCAGGTAATCCGTGAACTCTTTAATTTTCAAAATATCAGTATCATTCATGGACGTCTGCTTCTTTTCCGTCTTTGAAAATCTTTTCTTTTAGATCTTCGTTGACAGTTACTTCGTCCAAAGTTCTTTCATAGTAAGAAATAAGTTTCTCTGCATACGGTAAAAATCTTTCTTCAAATTCTTCAAATGCAGAAATCATATTTTTACGATAATGGTGCAAAAGAAATGCATCCATCCCCTTGCATTCAAACTTTTTCCCGTCAAATGCATACATGGAGTTAGCTTCATCCATAAAACCCAGTTCAGTTTTACGGTCTCCTTTTATAATTCCGAAGGTCGCATCAGTAGCTAAGAACCGTTTAGGAATTTCACCACTTAACTCATAGCAGTCTGTTACACATTGAATCAGATCGGATACGCGCTCTCCAATCTGTTCTTTGGTGTGGTTTTCTAAGACCGCCCCTTTGAGACGATAGACTTCACCGAGTTCCTGTTTTCTAGAAATGAGGTCTTTGAGTTTCTTGTTAATTTCTTCAATATTTTCCATAATAAATTCCTTTCAACCCGCTTCATACAGGATAGTTGTCAAGTCCCAATTAGTTTCTGCATCTACTTTTTTCAATTGATTAACAAAATGCTGAAACTCATAATATTCGTCATCACCGGGATTTTCTGTCAGTTCTGTAAGATGTTCCACAGCATCATTGAGTAAATCTACAAAATCTTCGTGTGCCAGCATTCTGCAGTTACTTGATGACATCTCAGAACACAACCACTGGTTATGACAAGTTAAATATAACAGTGTTTCTTCAACAACTGTTTTCATACGTTTTCTATCTTCACAGATGATAGTTCTTTTAGTTAAAGATTGTTCGTACGACATTAAACACCTCTTTTGGAGTCTCTCCATGCTTCAGTCGGTTGAAACCCACAACATGGCCAGTTATTTTGTTCACAATTACAGGAACGCACATTTGGTGCTGAAGATGCTTGAACAAAATGGACGCAGTTGTTACAGAATATAGCATTCTCTCTGACAAGCTGTCTGCGTTCTTTTTCAAGATTGGTGATTTGTTTAGATAATTCAGCAATCTTTTCAAGTAGTTGTTGCAGGTTCATCTATTTGTTCCTCTTCTGGGTATGGAAACAGAATGCGTTCTAATCCACAACCAATATCATCAATAAACATTCTCATACCTGGAACGATTTTATGTGCAGTAAAAATGTTCACAGGATATTCACGAACATTTTTATCTTTATCTTCAAAGATTAAAGTCTCTTCTGTGATTTTCACTAAAATGTATTCTTTCATGATTATTCACAGTCTGACAGCTGCTTAACTGTTAACCCTGAAGCTTCCAGGAAATTTACACCGGAAGAGCATCTGTCATATTCTTCCAGAAAATAAACTTCAGATATACCTGCAGCGACAATAAGTTTACTGCAGTCAGAGCACGGAGCAAGGGTGATATAAAGCGCACAACCATCAGTAGAAACACCGTTTTTAGCAGCAAATGCAATAACATTCTGTTCTGCATGTACTTCATTTTCAACTGAAAACTTGTGATGCTCTGCTGAAAGTGAAGAATCCAAATTGACATGGTTCCAATCTGCTAATGAAAAGCGTTCGATTTCATTACAATGTTTATGTCCTGCAGCAGTACCGTTATATCCCGTTGAAATGATTCTACCATTCTTTACGAGGACCGCCCCGACTTGTTTTCTGCAGCATGTCGATTGTGTCGCAAAACATTTTGCAATATCCATAAATAGTTTGTGTTTGTTTTTCATAAGTTAATCCCTCGAACCATGTAGTACGCTTTGTTTTCTTCTTTGATAATTTTAAAACCCAAACGTTGATATAATCTGAGCGCGGGGTTCTTTGTGTACACATACAAACTTAACGGATTATCTGTAGGAAGCTCCGATATAAGTTGTGCACCATAGCCCTGGTTTCTAAACTCGGGGTAAATATAAAGTGATCCGATATAATAGCTCAGATACTGATCCTGATAAACAACAAACCCATGTTCGTTTTTCTTATATAAAATTTTACAACCTGGATTATTTATACATTTAAAGTCATCTTTAGCTTTTTCTACGGGATCAAAATCATCATATTGTGTAATTTCTTTATAAAATACGATTAAGTCATCAAGAGTAAGTTCATTTTCTTTTTGCATGGTCAAGCATCACTTGCATATCTTTTTGAGCGGTTTTCATAAATTCATTTAATTCTTCTGTTGAAACAACAGAATTCAGCGTGTCAAGTAACTGTTGTCGTAAAGATGCAGCAGTTTTTGAAACCTCTGAGTCTGGAGCTTGTTTTGGCTGTAACCAGCTTAAATAAGCAATAGTATCTGCAAGATTTGTCATCAAACGTTTAATCTGATCTTTTTTCATCGTAGGTCTCCTGAATCTAAAACGGGTGGAATAAGAGTGACGGTCTTTTGATAGTAGAGACCGTCAAGAACTACGAGCCCGTCGTGGGCTCTACGTCTGCAGACTGACTACAATAAGTAGCTGTGCACATTGTCTGCAGCAATATCTGCATTATTTCATGGTTGGTTTAAAAATACAATCACCTTGACTGATGTTTTTTGTCAAACCAATTTGTCTAAGTATTTAATCATAACAAGTTGACTGATATCAATTTTCTTACCTGCAATCAAATCCTGCATAATTTGAAATTTCATAATTTGTTCAATAGACAAATCTTTCTCATCATCCTTTAACAGGCTTTCTTGTAACTTTGATTGAAGTTTCATTGAAATGATGTCGTTAATATTTAACGTTTCACCATTAGACAACTTCTGAACCATCATTAGTTTACATGGATCCATAGTCCCCTCGTCCATTACTTTTGTAGCGATTTTCATTTTTAAGAGCTCGCTCATGTTGATAGAATTGTTGAGACCACTGTTGTTGTTCATGTTTTCCATAACACACTCCTTTGTTAATTGATCACTTTTTGTGACCAAATTTAAGTTTAGTTTAATTGGTTCCATTTTAAGACTCTTTTATTTGATAGGTGATAAAGTAGACAATCTACTTTATTCGTGTTGTACCTCTATCCAGTCGCCATTTTTGTTCTGGATAACTGCTACGGCTTCACCTTCATCCACAGCATTCTTCATGATGCCATCAGTACTGCAGTAGTACCATTCGTCATAGGTACGGACATCACCGGTGTAGATATTCATGTAATAATCCATTTTTTACTCTTTGATTTGATATGTAATAAAGTATTCAAGTGCTTCTTTACACTCAGTATCAGTCGGATACGAATGTAGTCTATCCACTAAGTCATGCAGTAATTTAGTTAATCTTTCATAAGGTGAAGTAGTACAATAGTCCCATGGCTTATAATACTCACATACTCCAACGTGATTTGGATTTGTTAAACAGTCATAATCCTCATGATTGTCATTATAATGCATACAATTATGACAACAGCATTCATATTGTTTATACAAACCTTCTTCTAGTTCTTTAATATAGTTAGTCATTTTAGTTAATCTCCTTTTGCTTTAAATCTTTTCTTTTTCAACTTTCTGCCTTTTACCTCTATCAAATAATAGAAGTCATCATCTTCAACAATATCATTATGACTCCAAAGGACAGTTTCGTCTTCTACAGAAAATAGCTCATCCAACGATTTTAGGAAGTCATCTTTCTTTGCAAGTGGCATACTATTCACTGAAAATTTTAAGATTTTTATTGCTTCTTTAAGTTTCTCTTTTCTGTATTTAGCATAGTTATCTAATTCTAATTCAGATAATGTGACATTCATGTATTTACCTCGTAATTAATAGTCACTTCCTTTATGACATAGTTTTCTTTGTGCCATTCGTCCGTCCACCACCATGTATTGTTCAATTGCTTTTCAGCTGAATCTCTAGTGGTATAGATTTTAGCTCCGATCATGTCAGGAATAAAGAAATTATTTCTGCCGCCCATCCAAAAGAAACCATCATTTCTTTGGACAACATAACGTGTATATGTTTGAGTCATTGTTCTATTTCTCCAGTTACCATAACACTACCGAATTATCATACTCGTAATACGTGGCGCCGCCGATATCTATATAATCGTCATAGGATGACCAATCATCAATGCCACCAGCCTGGACCGTATGCAAGACACTTACTTTACTATCAGCTGGAAACTGTTCAAGAAATTCAATCAAGTCTTTAATCGTTTCAATTTTCGCTAATTTTGTGTCCATTGTCTCCACCACATTTGTTCCTTCATTTTATACCTTCTCAACAATAGCTTTAAAGAGGTCACGGACTGATACACTTGACAGTCTACTGCTACTTTTAGATTCTAAGTCCTTGTATTTAGTTATAATGTTATCTAACAAGTCGGGTTCATTCCAATGTTTAACAATACGAATAATAAACGCAAGTGCATATTGTTTTATTAATTGTTCAAATTCTTCATCAGTTAATTGCATCGGTTTCCTCCAAGAAATATACTAGCTCATCACCTTTTAGGGTGTCATAACAATAGTTGTCTAAGTGGTCCCACAGTCCAAAATACAAATGGCAATACTCTACAGTACCCTTCTCACGATGCTCCAACATTTTACGTTTTAGAGCAATCACTAAAGATGTCATCATTTTATAGTCAGTTTTCAACTTTCTACAAGCCATGTAAGTATCTACAATCGCATCCAAGCTGACGTGCTCAGCAAATGTAAAATGCTCGTACAAGGCTCTACGCGGCTAACATCATTGATTATAACTGACATTTTAGGTCTCTATTTTCTCAACAAAGCATTTTGGATAACCATCAAGCTTCCCACTGCTAAATTGACAAAACTTATAGTTTGTGCAATTACCGCAACAAATGCCGTTTTCCGCCATTTCTTCCCATAATGCGACTTCAGCCTCATGTATCGCTTTTTCTTGCTTCCAGAGAGATTGTAAATTGTCATAATACTTTGCTAAAATTTGTGTATCCATAAAAATTCCTCGAAGAAATCCTCTAGTCTTTAGACAAGGGTAGTTGACCTGCATCTAAATCTTCCAATAGAAGCCAATCAGGATGTTCATTTTTTAGTGACTCAGCACGATCAGCCGGTGCTTTAACCAACATAACAAACTCTTCTACACAACGAAAAATATACTGTACCGTATATGCATAAATCTCATTTGAAGCAAAGGGAACAAACGGAATATGTAGATATTCCAAAGTCATCTGTGCCGCATGAAAAGACTCATGCACCCAAACACTAGTATTATCCATGTCACTTTTGTTGAGACAGATACATACACAAGATACCCGTCCACGAAAAGCAAAAAAGGCACATCCTACTTGCTGCTTGTCTAACTTAGGCAGAACAAATACGTTACCGTCTTTATCGAAAAATTTGTATGTCTCAAAGTCTGCTTCAGTATCGCTGAAGACAAATTGAATAGGAAATAGTTCAGTATGGGCGACTTTGATCATCGTTATCTCCTTTATTTACTACTATAGAATATATCATCAGTACATACGCACTGTGACTTTACATCCAGCTTTAAGATGTAGGCCATCATCCTTTTCATCACATACTTCTAGCAATTTAACATAAAGCAATCCTGGCATCAGAGCTCTATTACCAGACAAGTAAAAATAGGATCGCCAGTAAGCTGTTTTTGATGGCTCGTCATTCCTATATAGTGCATCTTTAAAATATGTAGGAGAGAAGTACTCATGGCATAGAATGTCTTTATCAGTTACCTCACTCCACGAATGATGGATCTTCTTTAGATCATCATCATAGGTGTCTTGCGTCAATCCATCTTTCAGCATACTCAAAGAGTCGTATGTTACGGCTTCTAACAGACCTTGTGGATTGGATATTTCTTGCTCATCAATAATACCATCATCCATATCCATCTCGATACCAGACTCTTGAAGAAATTGTAAAGTTCTTTTACCGATCTCATTGTTACCGAAAGGTTGAAAACCGTTTATGTAAAATCTCTGACTCATAAATCATCTACTTCTCAATCATGTAAGATGTTTATATTATATCGGCAGCACACTTCATGCTCAACACAACATCCATTTGCATTCTCCCATCCGTCCATAAAATATGCAACAGTAGCATCACTTAAAATTTTCAGTGACTCTCCGAGATACCACACAGATGAATGTGGTTCACTGATATCGATTATTGAGTCGATAATGATGGCATCTGGATGCTCAGACAAAATCTTATTAATAACAATATCACGATTTTCTTTAATCTGTTCAGTGGTTAAACCTTTCATTGGTTGTGAAATAAATACCTTCATCTTTTTCTCCTTATATTAGACTGTTGCTTTCCATTATCTTTCATAGTTGTCATAGGTTTTCTCACAGATAAACGGAATCTGACTTGGATCATTATAAATAACTTCACCAAGCATAGCGAAAATCCTGTGGTCGTAATCATCATCACAGGTTGATACATCAACAGAAATAAGAATCTCATTCTTTAGATTCTCTTCTGGGACTTTTTGGAGCCACTTGAGTAATTCTAATCCAGTCATAATTTTCTCCGCGTCAGATTTGTTCAACAGTTACTTCTGAAAGATCTCGTATTTCATCCAGTTCAGGATTGAATTCAATACCTAGATCCTTGCAATCATTACTAATTGCATCTAATAACCCCTGAACATCATTAACGATTTGTGGTTCAATAATATTTGCATCATCCTCTGCAAACTTAATTCCTTCTTTCATGAGAAAACTTTCAGTATGTTTTGGACGTAATGAACCACAAAATGGTTGAATGTTATTTACATAAAAACGAATACTCATTCCGACACCTCAATATCCGGATGTTGGCTTTTCCATTCTGATGTTGGTGTAAAGTTGCTGTAACCAGAACAATCAATGCAAGGATCGTTACGCATACTACGGTTGACGTACTGACAATTAGCGCAGTAAATTTCGTATCTTTGAGTTTTATTTATCAAATCTATTGCGTATTTTTGCAGTTTAATAATTTCCTGCAGACTCAGGTTATCTTTGCTCATCTTTATTTTCTCCGCATTCTTCCTCTAACCATTCTGGACTAGGGGTGAATGATGTACACATCCAACATGATTCGCATGGGGCGCTAGTCATAGCATTGTCTCCATGCTTACAATTCTTACAACTCATTCCTTGAGTTTGAGCCCATAGCTGTAGCTCTGCTAATTTTTGCCCATAAAGTTGTACCAAGTCGTGATGTTTCATTTTATCTCCGTCAGCTGTCAATGACTTAAGAAGTTCAATCTCTTGGATCCTACTTCCTATACAGATAGCATCTTCAATCTGTTTCTCTATGTATTCATCAAAGCTCATTTTTAAGCCCTCGATAAAATCATTCGATAGGTTTCCAGATTACAACCTCAGACAAAGTGGTTTCTCTGCTAAGTTTTGTATTAGCAAAGTCGTCTTGATACCATCCGGTGTTTCTATGTTCTGCAATTATGGGTTTTTCAAAGATTTCACCTGTCATAGAATCTTTAGTTTTCACTAAAACCCGGCTCTCACCGTATAATTCAGGTAAATCATTTGGCGATTCTTCTAGATTATGCCAAGAAGGAGAAAACTCGACCTGTTCAAATTTCTCGATTCCTTTTTCCAAAGCTGCAGCTTGATCTTCCAATTCTGCTACATAGCTTTTATAAGAAGAAATTTTTGAACGAATAACTTTTAAGTTATGCTTTGCATCTCTGGTGTTAGTGTAACTCAGTCCTTTTACATAACCTACATAGAATGCATTAAGAACCTGAGAACGAACTGCATCTGTAATATCGTCTGAAGATGTGAGCACTGGATCTAATTGTTCTTTTATTTTATCAAAATAGCAATTAGCTTCTGCTATAAGTAGTGTACTTGCCCTCATTCGGATTTCTCTTGCATCTTTTTATTCAACTCACGTGAGCGATTTTTCAAATAAATATCTAACTCTTTGAGTTGTTTGGATAATTTCTTATAAACTTCTTTACACCCGAGATAATATGCATATTCATGCAACCTACTGATATTAATAGGAATTCTCTTTTCTTTTAAGATTGTAATTTTATCTGTAAGAGACTTTTTAGCAGTTAGTAGCTCTGCTTCAGCATATCGATAGTCAATCCGTAAATTCCTGCGCACAATATAATCATCAAATTTCATAGTTAAACCTCAATATCTTGATGTTGTTCTTTCAGCTCCACTGCTGATTCCTTTCAGTCGATTTCAACTCTTTGCAAGGTCCCATTGCGATACTCGTACCACAAGCCTAGTACGAAACCGTTACCGTAGCAGCTAAAGGTATCACCATCTTGATTTCTGAAAACCCAAGCACCATCCTTTAGATGGTCAACGCACATATACATACCCCGTTTTGATTCCATTTAATACTCACTCATCCTGATCGTTTTCATAATATTTGTCGCAAGGAAACCTCGACGCTTTTTAAGCTAGGGGATGAATTGCGACATTTCTCCTTTCTTGTAAATACCCACCTCTTCTGGATATTAATATTAATTTGTTGCAGCTAGCTGATTTATGAATACTATAACCGTCTAAAGTTCTGATATCAAAATAACCAGAAGTTCGTCTGCCAAAGATGAAACCTATTTGATTGTCAAATTTTACCTTATCGAATAACCTAAAACCCTTTACTAGGTAAGGGGCTTGGTTAAGTTTCTTAATGCCACCCTTTAGAAAATTAGATTTGTGAATCTGACGATTTTGACATCTAACTTTCTTTAAGTACCAGACATAACCTAAAGGTTCAGCTAACGGATTGCCACTTATACATCTAGCATCTATGTAATGGTCTTTAGGCAGGTTATTTTCTATTCGGGTATTCTTTGTTATGTATCCATAAGTCATAGAAACATCTGGATACATAACTTTTAACTTCTCATAAAAAGCCCATCTCATAATTCCCATAAAAATGGCGTCTCTGAAGGACACTCCTCTTTTAATATTTTTAGGTAACTTTACAGTTCCTTTGTGATAACCAGTGTGACAGGTTTCACATAAAGTAATCAGATTATCAGGAGAATTTCCGCCTGTCTTTCTTGATTCAATATGATGTACATTCAAAATTGAATCCTTAGATTTACCTTTACAACACTGACATACATGACTATCTCTTGCTAAGACATATTCTCTTACATTCCAAAAACCTAACTGCTCACCCTGTTGATACTCTTTCCCTTCGATATCAGGATTCTTAATCTTCTGAAAATCAAAAGAGGCAACTTCAACTATCACTTTAGAAACAGGAAGTATCTTATGTACATCTTCAACTACTTTTAAGTGACAGTTTATTTTCTGTTCAACACTTGGTGCTAACCGGTCTTTATTTTTAGAGTGCACTCTGTTGTTAAATCTAGCCTGACGATAACGAAGCCTATTCCTTCTAGTTCTACGATTTTCACGTCTGGTAGAAATCAAATCTACGATATCATTTCTTAATTCAACATCTGCTGCATACAATTCCTTTTTATCAGTAGTAGCACTTAAACCAATATGTTTAGAACCTGCATCAATTCCAAGAGAAATCTCCTGTTTGTAGCCACTAGAACCATACAATAACTGAATTGTAAATGGTTCTTTTTTCAAGACTCTTGCTTTCTTCTGTTTGAGAAGAAGTCTTGCTTTTCTTACACTACATGGCATTAAAACTTTTCCATGACAGTTAATAACGTAAACTAGCATAAAGTTTACCTCCGTTAAGAGTTAGTAGTCTTCGCCAATGTTATAAAAGGTTTTTGCATACAGCACTGTTCCTACCGTTCAGAACTGTTTAACCATATGCCGTAGAGCAGTGGACTAGACTAAATATCCACTGGTACCTATATATTCTTAAATAACGTAGTTCAAAGTAGTAACACTACTTATCACTTAGGCTAATCAACTAGAGCTTTTCACAAGCCCCGATCTTTTAAGGTCGTGGGTAGTTGATTTTCATCTCTCCAGAATGTAGTTTGGGTGTGTATCACACCAGAATTGTGTCGGATTAAAATGACTGCAGTGAGTGCAAACTTTACAGGGATATTCATTAGAACCACAATCGTCTTCGAGACACATACAGCACTCAATACGATGTTTGTCTCGTAGTTCTTTAAACTCATCTGAGTCTATATCCAAATTTGCAAGTTCTGCTTTCACATCAGCAAGTTTAACTTTACGAAATTTTTCCGGTTTCTTTGTTTCACACATCTGCTGAAGCTGTATTAAACGATTTTCAATAGTATACAACTCCGTGATTGTGGGATGAAAAGAAATGATATCATTTAATTGTTTTGTAATCGCTTGAAGTTGATTACGGACTTCTTTCATTTGATAAACGTGGTCTTTCATGATTGTAGTTTCCTTTCTTAGTATGAATCCAAACACCAACCAATACACTGAGCGAGATCGGTTGTACCGTCAGCATAGTATGGAAGGCATTCTTTTCTACAATGTTCCTCAAAACTACCAGTCCAAAGATATAGAGCTGCAACTAAACTTGACAGTAGAACTGCTAAAGTGATCCAGGTCTTCATAACTCACGCCCTTTGAAAAGAAGTTCTTCTGCATACGGCAACTGTTTACACCAGTCCATAAAATCTACCTTCCATTCTTTTAGACGGTGATTTTTACGTTGTTGAATGATGTTACGAATAACAGCATAGTTGAAATCGATCATAGAGGTATACAAGTAGCTGCTTGGAATCATTTGTCTAAGTTGTCTGAAGTACTTCATGTCTTTAGTTTCTAGATACTTAGAACGGACTAGGTTCAGATCGTAAATAGTGGTTCTCCAATAATCTGCAAAGGGCGCGTTGTTCAGAGAAGAATCATCGAGAGATTCTGTGTCAATTTCAAAATCATCCAGAGTGAATTCCCGTGATGTACCTTTATGCATAAAACTTGAAGAGTTTCTTACTACACCAATTTTATAGGTGTCAAACTCAGCCCACCAATACACAGGCGCAGTTATACAAACCTGTACATGGACCATACGTAAAAACTTACTGTTGGGATTACTGTTATAGGTATGATCAGCATGAATGAGTTTCCCCATAACCCTGCAGTCATCTTCACCGATATCACTGATAGATGTATCAGCTTTGTTTTGTGCGTCAGTATAAGACAGGTTCATAGGAAGTCTCATACCGACTGCTGCAGCTTCAAAACCAAAAACTTTTGTACCTTCGAATTTCATAAAGTCTCCAACTTTTTAGTTATGCGAGAAACTTCCTCGCTGATTATTTTTACAACAGAACTGATTTCAGTATTATAAGGTATAAATACAGGTTTAGTTTTAATGACTTTGTCATTTACCATTAACATAAATTTATATGTGATACCTTTGTCATTATAACTTGTCAGAGGATGCCAAGATTCAGGAATAATGTCTTTTAAAACTGTTTCATGTAATTCAGTTACAGCTATTCGTTTTAAGTTCAGATCTAAGAATTCTTCATAGTAAGAACCAACATCATGATATAATTTTTCTATGATTTTCATAAAATGAAATAAATCGTTACGTGTGGGTAGATCTGATTCAAATATTGTAAAGAATCTGAGAACATAATTCTCATGTTGTACATGTATCGCATATACAGGTTCTGGTAGATGACGTGAAAACATTTTATATACGTTAAACTGTAAACCTTTTTCTTTAGCTGATTCAAAATATTCATTATCGCTTGTAGAATCTACTGCAATAGCAGGAACAACATTGTGACTGATGTAAGCTCTCTGCAATACATCAAATGTTTTATGATTGAATGTCTCAATCAAAAACTCTCTTTTGTTCTGGGTAACTATATGTTTACAGATATTTCTAACTGCATTTTTATGAAAATATTTCATTCACGTCTCTTTTCTGCAATGTGAAGTAAAATCTGGAGAACCAACCTCAGACTCATCATAAAGACCACCGAATTTTTCCTGCAGTTTGAAATCAATAAATTTAAGCAACTGGTCTGAGGTCTTCTTAGATGCGTCTACATCAGACATACCCCATCTCTTTGCTTTCCACTCTAAAGACTGACGTTGAGCGTCCCTCGAATCACGATCTGCTTGGGAGAATCCTGTATCGTCTGGTTTAAAGTATTCAATATTTTGTTTAAACCGTTGATTTAAAAGATTAATTGCGAGTTTACGTTCGACAGGATTCAGTTTTCTGTTAGCATTTATTTTCTGTAAATTGGTATCATAATCCTGCTTTGTCATAGGTTTAATTGTGATCGGATACATGAAAAATACCTCCGCGCAGACTTGTATTTTAATATTACAGGCTTTTGACTCAAAAAATTTCAGCTATGAAAAACTAGTTTTTGGTACTGGACTGTCAAGACTGTTTTCAAGTCATTCAAATCCTGTAATTATGATAAGCAATTAGCTTTGTTTTACCAAATTTGGAGGCTATATATGACAAGCGAAAATTTTTCATTGGTTAGGAAAATCTATCCAGATAAACCACTTACATTGAAGCTTGGAACTGCAGAATTAGAAATTTCTTGTGAAGTTTTAAGTACAAGCGAAGCGCCTGATATTAAATATATGGTCTTTAAGTTGGAAAACAGGAATTCGTCTCCCGTGAATTCCTGTGTAATGGACACAGTAGAACTGTTTAAGACTAATGGAGAGTCTTTTACTGAATTAGACCTTCTTACAGAAAACCATTTAAAAGTTCCTATGTGTGGTGCAAAAGGTGCAAAAATTTGGGAATTCCTCGTTGCACTAAAAAGCGCAATTGTCAGAGGGATACGACACAGGGGCACCAATGACTTAGACGCATTAATTAACGAGTTGCTTTTGTTATTAAAGTCAGAATTACTTAAGCTAGGCTTAAGCGGTGTTGGTATTCGTGCTGGACACAAGACTCTATTAGACAGTACACTGAAAAATATGTTTGGTTCTACTTTTGCTTCTACATTTAATGGAAAATTTCCTAAACCTATTTTGGTTAAAGAATCGATTGCACAATTAGAACCAGGACAGTCCTTTATCTTTGCTGTAGTAAAAGTAGACACAACTAATGATACTACAGATTTTGTTTACACTCTAAAAAATATCTATGGATCAGAAGATGATGACACATTTGTTGCAGCTGTCTTGACTTATCAAGCAGACGAGCGCGAACGTGAAGAAAAGAAAGAAGCAAAAGAGCAAGCATCACAGGAACGTTGGAGTAAGACATTCGACGATATATTTAAATACATGATGATTAATAGAGGTATGGATATTGCAGATAAAGCTGCAGATAATTTATAGGAGACAGCAATGAATTTAGTGAACGATATTCGCACATATAACTTTGCTGATCCACAAGCAATTGAAGTCCCAGAACGAATCACTCTCTTTTTCACAGAAATTAATAATCACTTTATAGATGTCCTGATGTCGATTGGAAAACAAGGTTGGAGTAGGGACCTTGATGATGAATATATTTCTGTAAGATCATCCATTAAGAATTTTATGACATTCACGACAGTACATAAACTTCGTGGTAATCCGGATGCTGCTAACGATTATGATGTGTATCTTAATAGAAATAAGTCAAAATGGGACAGTAAAGACTTTGAAACAAAATATCAGGGGCTGTCTGCTGGACCGGTAAGATCCATTTTACAGAATACACGTAAAGTCCAAAACCAATGTTTCAGAACGATGGTGATTGAAGGAAACAGTGTACATTATAAAAACGATCTGAATCGTTTGCATGTTTTATTATATCATCTGTTTTTAGCAATGGCTTTAGTGGAAAAACAAAAACAGAAGGCTATCACAAAAGTTTTTGATGTGAACGGTAAAAAGATGACCATACAGGACTTATATAATGAGTCTGTAAATATTATTGGGAAATTACATAAAGAACTTTTTAATGAAGATGCTAAAATAGACAAATTAAAAATTGAAGGTTTGGATAAAACTACTAGTCTAAAAGCAGAGAAAGCAGTGGACTTGACTAAAGCTACTGCACAAAGCAATACATCCACAGAAGACGAATCTGATATCGCACAAATGAATGTCAACACTGATCGTAATTTCAAATGGTGGGAAGACATCAGAGCGGTTTTTGATAAGATCAATGCTACAGACGATCTAAAGCAATCAACTCTGTATAAGAACTTGTCAGGTTTTATGTCAAAGCGTTTAGATGATATCAAAGATACAAAAACTTATGCAGAGTTAGACACTATATATAATAGTGTATTTGGCGCGCCCAATAGAAAAGACTCTGCGAAAGCTTTAACAGATGCAACAAGATATACCGCACCTAAAGAAGAACGTCTGAACAACACTGATTTATCATATAAAGGTTCTGAGAAGTTAGCAGAAAAGCGCGATAATCGACATGACAGGTGGGATGCATATCATTTAATTAAAGATACTGGAGATTTTACACACAATAAATTTCAAGAGTATCTTAAAAGAAATCCAGATGCAGTGTTGGAAACCTGGAAAGTTAGAGCAGAAAAAATCTGGAGACTTGTGTATCTGTTAGAGAGGATAGCTTTGATTGAAAAAGAAGGTTACAATCGAGGAAATTTGAAAAAAGCAGAAAAAGCAGATGAGTTAAAATCCACAGATTGGTTGGTTCTAATGAAGGCACACTTTAAAGGGCTCCCAAATAAAGAGCCTTATATAGTGATGCATACAGGGTGTCCTTTAGCAGGGGTACTGTTTAAAGACAGTTTAAGCAGTAAAGATAAAGACACAATCAGCTATATAAACGATTCTTACAGAAAACTTTTAGATCCTGATGATGGTCAAACATGGTACAAGGATGCAAAAGATCTTCTAGATGAATCTGCTGCGAGATTTTTAGTTCGTTTCAGCCGCGCTTGTATCAACCAGACAACTGATGAGATAAAAGATGAACTGAACGGACTGGAGCTTTTGCGCGTATCAAAAGGTACACATATATTAGTTAAAGCTTTTAGAGAAGAATTTGTAAAATATAGAGAAAAGAAAGAAAATCTTATTGATCACAAGAACAATAAGTTAGCAGAAAGAGCCTGGTGCTTATATAGTCTTTTACACAGTAGTTATAAAATAGGTACACAAAAAGCAAATGATTTTTCTTTTGCAGAATACCCACCGGTAATTAACGCAGTTTTTCAAAAGACCTTTGAAAAGAATGCAACAGAAGGACGTTTATATCCTAGAGTAAAAGAAAAAGTAACACCTTGGTTATAAAGAGGGGCCCGATATATGAATAACCCGGTATATAATTTTTATGCTTCGCAAATACTGCAGGATAAATGCAATTTTGCGAAGGAGAATGTTGTAAGACTGACAGAAGATGTCAAAAATCGTTGGATAAGAGCCTATGCAACTATTATAGTATCATATTTCAACAATCTTTCACGAGAAGATATTATTTCCAATTGTAAAGACAGTTCTGGAAATGTATTTTTTCCTGTCAGAGAGCTTTTATTGAAGAACGATCCCAACAAAAAAACTTTAGCTGAACTTATCAGAGATGATCCGAATATTTTACTGAATCAAGATGCTATGCTTAACAAGATAATGAGATTAAGCAAAAAGGATCGTTACAGAGTTTTTGATTGGGCGCTTGATTTATGTGCATCCTTTTTAGATCCATTATTTGAAAAAGCTTCAGGAAAAGCAAAACGAATCGGTGGACCTACTGTAAGAACCTATGACAAGGTTTTATCAGAGTTGAAACATTTTCTTGATCAGGTATCACCGAACAGTAAGAATCATGTTTCTTATAAGCGGAAGAATGAAATCATTAACAAGCAGCGTGCTCTCCGGTTCCATATTAATCAACTGAGACATCTTGCATCGTTGCGCAAAGCTAATGATAACATAGATGATTTGCTTGCTAATATCGTATCAAATATGGAAGCAAGTGGGATTCTTGTAAAAGAAACTAAAGATAAAGGCAGACAACGGACAGCTGGTCGTCAGAGTAAGAATGAAAGTGCTGCTTTTGATGATCTTTTAAAAGGCATTATCTTTACCACTGACAGATCCTTGTCTAAGAACGCAGAAACAGCTTTGTTGAATTTGAGTTTAGCTGATTTTGCTAAAAACAATATTCCAAAAGTCGACATTTCTTATATTAAAGAAACTGATAGTCCTACCTTTGGCATCTTGTCACAAGGATTTTCCAGGATCAGAGAACAAGTAGCACAAATGTCTGATTTATCCAAATATGAGAAAACTTTTAAATCAGTTAAGTTGCAGGGATACTGGTTTGCAATGTATGCAAACAGGAAAGACGCACAAGCAAGCAATGAAAAGGTTGCAACTTTTGTTGTCAATCGTGATGAAAGTCTCAATGTTTGGAAGCAGAACGTTGACGGCCTTGTAAATAGTATGAAGCAGGGATCTGCATTTAGTGTTGCGTCCTTAAAACCCGGTCCAATGAAGACTAGTTCAGTGAAGACTGGTGCATCGAGTACTAATCCTGTTGTAGCTAAAGCATCAACAGTTCCATCAAAGTCTGCATCTTCACAAAAAGTTGCTAGTCCATCTTATGTTTCTGTTGAACAGTATGTGTTAAGTCGGAAAGGATAGTAAAGGGACTGGCAAACAATGATTCTTAAAACTATCCACTAACAAAGGATAAATCATTATGATTTCAGAGAACGATGTAAAAAGACTTAGTTTTGATATCAGTGATGAATTTAAAGAACTGGACACTAAAGATCGCGTCTTTGAAGCTGCAAACCAACAAATTGAAGTCTTAGACAGTTTTGACCCACGTGTTGAATATGCTAGAAACAATTATTTAGCAAAGCAGCGGGTATCTGACTATGATGAATTTGACACAGATTCATTGCAGTCACCCGAGTTAAAGGAAATCATTGAGAAATCCTTCAACGATTTGGGTGATAAACATCATATTTCAGTTAACTTTAAAGATTTCACGGATATTGCAGGTCATCTTGGAGAATACTCGGAAAAGGATTCTCAGTTTGCAAAACTATATGTTTCAAAGATGATTAATGCTGTTGCAGATGCTGCAAACACAAAAGCTGCGATATCATTGGGTTTCTTGACAGACCGTGCCCTAACACTTGCAATGAAGCGCGCTCAGGACCCCAACATCAACGACCTTGGTGAGATCGTTGCAGTTATTCGTGAAATTTATGACTGGTTAAACAAACTACAGGATTTGAGAGATAAATATAATATTGTTGGTTCTGATAAACTTATGTCTAAGATGTCAGAGGAAGCCGTCAAGGAATCCGAGAATGCAGAGAGACTTTCCTCTGCAGCAATTCAGGATATTGTCGCTCAAATCAATGCAAATTCAGGAAAGTAAGTTATGAAAAACGAATCGGAATTTTGTACTATAGTTAAAAATTCGCTTTCTAACGGGTATAAAATTCCCGATCCGTCCTCACAGTTCTCCAGTACTACCTTGAGATGTTTCGATGGTATTGGACAACTACCGGAAAACTTTGTGATCCCCGGGGGAAACCCCGGGGTCATGAGGTTTGTCTGCTGGGAAGCGAAGCATTTAAAAAAGATGCAGTCATTCTCATTTAAGAGAGTTGAGGAGCATCAGGATAAGTATCTTTCAATTTATGGCAAATCTCAGGGAGTTGTTTCCCTGTTAATTGTAGGTGTTGATGCGGGTCCCCGAGACAAGCGCGCATACGTGTTTGATTACATGGACTGTGGTATCGATCTTTATAAAGCTGCTTTTTCTATTCATATGAAATACCTGAAGCAGCTTCCTTTCAACAAGATAACTAAAAAGTTGTTTACATTTGAAAATATAATCCATTGGAGCGACATTGAGAATGTCTACAACAAGTCAAAAGCGGAGATTTTAAATGAGTGAAGAAAAGAAAAGTTTTATTGCTAATTTTAGCTCCTGGGTTGCAGGAACATTTAATGGAGCTATGGATTCGTTAGCATCAAGAATGAATACAAATCTATCCTCAATGTATTCTCCTGCAAACATGCCCGGGTCATATTCGTCAAGCAAGACATCTGACTATACGAATTCAATGAATTATGATCCACAGATGTACTATGACATTTTGGATAATTTTCCCTACTTCAATGCGCTGGTAAATATATATGCAGACGCATTGTATGAGGTTATCAGTAAAGATCCTATTCAGGTTACATGCAACGATAATAAGTTGCAGATGCATGTAAATAAAGTTATCGAGGAATTTAAACTTAAAGACTTTATTCTTGCACACATAAAAGATTTCGTAAAACATGGAACTTTTGTTGGATTCATCGAATCAAGTAAGGAAATAACTGAAGTTATTAATCCATATCAGGTAAAATTTATCAATAAAAAAGGACGATTTCTTGCTGCATCACTGGGTGATGTACAACTTCCATTTTATGATCTGTTTACGTATTGGTATGATAAAGACGTAAAAGATATGTATACGGAAGAGGAGATGGAAGCACAATCACAAAAAGCTGCTAGTAATAGTCAAGAAGTAGACTACAAAAGCCTAACAGACGACATTGAATCAGATTTGAACATACATAGCGTTCGAAACACCGCAGGCGAAAGTGAATCTGCGATGGTAAAGAAATTCAAAAAGTCTGTAGAAGTAAATACAGTATTGTATACCGGAAAAGGCTATTTTGACGAACATCTTACTGATCTATATCGGTTGTTTGTTAGACAGTATGTTTATGATGCATTATCGTTATCAGACTATCTGAAATGCAATGTTATTACTGCTACGGTCAACTCACAAAAGACAGATGTACGAAAAGTTATGGAAGTCGTCAATAACATTGAAGCTCTTTTAAATGAAGACAATATTAATGTTGTTATGTCTTATTCTGACCCATTGCAGTTATTAAATCAGATTAATGATAAATTGATTAATCGGATTAGAGTTGTTCCACAGATTACTGACTATTCTGACTTACAAAGATTAGATCTGACCTCAATAAAAGAACAGCTTGATGCTTTGAAAGAAGATATCGAGAAATCAAAAGAACAACTACAGAACGATTTAAAGATCCCCGAAGACATCTTTACAGGAAACGGAAACCGTTGGGAGCTTTCTTCCAAGTACGAAGAATATACAAACACATTAACACACATGTTGAATACTGTATCAGCAGCAATATGTCGTTTTTGTACATCATACATGTATCGTCTGGATGCAAAATATTATCCTGTAAATGTTTTTACGCATAAGTTTGATTTAAACAAATATATTTCCCCTCATATGCAGAAAAGTAATCTCACTGCATTATCAGAACGTTTTGGTGAAATTAACAGTGTTTTGGAATCAGCGACTAGTATTTTAAGTAATAAAGCTATTGATAAGTCTAAATTCCTAGTCTACGTTCAAAACGAGTTAGAAAATGCAGATCCTGATTTACAAGGTATGATTGATTATGACGTTATTGCAGGTAATGATAAGAGTAAGTCTACCGAGAAAAGTGAGTCATCCAATACCGAAGAAGATTGGGGATCTGATACAGGAGAAGAAAGCTCTGAAATTTCTACAGAGGACGCAGCAGATGCGTTCAGTGATTGGTGAAAATAATGAGAACACGTATTAATTTTTCCGTTAACAATAAACCTCTATTAACTGTTTTAGATGTTGTCAGCTTGATTGATGAAGATAAAGACTTTAGCTTGTCAGACCGTTTTGCAGATGCACTTTCTGCTGAAACACCCGAAGAAAAAGAAATCATCAAAGCAACATTTGAAAAAATGAATGCGTTTTGGAAAACCGTTTATTTCTTGCTATCAGAAGATGATTGGGAAATGAATGGAGATGTTGACAGTCAGACTGAAGAACTTATGTACAATTATCAGAATGAAGTTCCAGACGAACATCCAAAACTTCTGTTTTATTTAACAAAAGACGGTGCAGTTTATGTTTACTATGCTATGAGATCTCTTTTGTTCGATGGTGTATTTCGTGGAAAAATTTTAGAACATACATACACCGATGGTGTCCTTAGTAACACTGCAGTATTCAGCTTCTCTTCAGAGAAGGAGAATCTTGACAAAGAAGTTTTCCGTAGATTTATTGACGATCTTTCAGAACATAGTGCAGTCATTCATGAATACTTTGACAGTTTATCGGATGAAGAATCTGAAGAATCAGAGGAAGACCTCACTGAGGAAACCGAAGGTACCGAGGAAGAATCTGAGGAATCTGAACCAGAGGCTGAGACAGAAGAGAACGAGGAAGCAGAAACTGAGTCTGAAGAAGAAACAGCTGAACCTCAAAATTTTAGTAATGTTTTATCAAACGGTCGAAAAGCTTTAGGTGAATTCTTTACTAAGCACCCACCTCTCGCGTATCTTGAAGGTGGTTTATTGACATTAGCTTTTGGGGGCATCATTGCTGCAAC
This sequence comes from Paludibacteraceae bacterium, assembly GCA_024401435.1. GTDB lineage: Bacteria > Bacteroidota > Bacteroidia > Bacteroidales > Paludibacteraceae > UBA1181. Next base: position 88,047 of record JAKSLB010000004.1, read on the forward strand.
AATATATGCCAACAAAAACTATACTCAAAAACGACAACAGCTGTATGACTATTTCAAGCAGTTATTTGTTGACCATACAAATGAATGGCTATCCCCTGAAGATGGAAAGGTTCTATCAGGAGACCAAATGGATTCTCCAGAAAAATATTTCAAACTGGATCCACCCGTTGACAGAGTCAGTAAAAGATTAATGGGTCTCATTTCATTAAATAATGGGAATACAATAGCGGCTGGGATGATGAACAAGGTTTATAATGTCAATCCAGCTATAGGGTTTGATGGTGATTTCGGAATGGCATTGTCTACTGATGACACACACTATGGAAAACTTCATATCGGTGTTTATGACAATGCAGGACAACTGATAGATGAAAGAATTTTAAGACCCAATGCATCTATTCTAGAACTCACAGATGCTTTAACTACACTTGTTGAGTATAACAAATAAGGATTAACAAACATGGCAACTGGACTTGAAAAATATACAAATGACCAATTATTACAAGTTCTTAAAAAGGATATTGGTTTCCGTTTTGACGTTCCTGATATTCTCACGTTTATCGATGATGAATATTATATGGGATGGAAATATTGGAATAAAAATAAAAACAAGTCTGGTGTCTATCCTTTTTGGAGAGAAAAACTTAAAGAACTCTATCCCAATCCTATTACTACAAAAAGTAGTTATGTTGTTGTAACAGGATGTATTGGTAGCGGTAAGTCCACATTTTCCACAATCATGATGCTGTATGATTATTGCAAACTGATTGCTATGGAAAACCCGGGTTCGTTCTTTGACTTACTTAATATTAATGGTATTCGTTTGTTTGGTGCATCAATCCATAAATATAAAGCAGAAGAATTTATCGAACCTATCAATGAGATGCTTGAGAAAGCTCCATTTATTCAGGACTTAAAAAAGAGTGGACAGCTTAACACAAATATTCGTATTGAACCTGCTTACTCTGTAAAGTCTATCGTTTCCACCGATGCTGCTGTTATATGGTTGTCTGAGGTCAATGAATATAAAGAAGCTGACGCATTGATTGCTTCAGCTTTGTCCCGTATGCAGGGTCGTTTCCAGAAAGGTATGGGAACATTCTGTCATTTTATCTTGGACTGTTCTGATACAACTGTAGATTCTCCTACAATGAGATTCACACATAAGTCAGCATATAGCAGTAAGGTATTTCTTGTCCAACCAAACATTTGGACGGTTAAACCTTGGTTATATGGACACTGTGAACCTAAGACATTTAAAGTTTATGGTGGAGACGCAGTTGTAAGCCCACACGTTTTAACAGAAGGTGAAGATACAACAGGGTTTGACGAAAGTCGTATTATTGACGTACCGATGGAGCTTTATCCAGAGTTTTGTACAGATGTACAACTTGCTTTGAAAGAAAAAGCAGGTCTTGCACTTATTGCAGGTGGTATGTTCTTCCCAGAAACATTCATCAAAGATTACTTTAGTATTAAACCTCTGATTAAAGACGTTGAAGTCGTTGACTTTTATGATGAGAGTCAAGTTATGGATTTGGACGGTATGTCCGATATGATAGACGCATACCTCCCAGAAGATAAATATGTATTTGTCGGACTCGACTGCGGTTATGCAACGGATGAGTACGGTATAGCTGTTGGATATGCAGAGTCTGTATCCTTTGCTAAGATTGAAAACAATCTGGAAGAAAAAGTCGTACAGGATTTCTATATTAAAATTCCGATTGTTTTTGGTTTAGGTCGTAAAAAGGGACAGACAACCAATATATCAAAGGTACGTAACTTTTTATTCTCATTGAATGAACGTCACCCTATACATACAGTTTGTTACGATTCGTTTCAGACTGAACAGCTCGCTCAGGAAATGAGAATGCTGAAAATCAACACCAGATCACTGTCTGTTGAAACTGATAAATATTATTTACCATTTAAACACGCGTTGTGTGAAGGTAAGTTACAGCTTCCTGATAACAATACTTTGTATAGGGAATTTAAATGTCTAAAACTTTATGATGATCATAAAGTAGACCACTCTAATGTAGAAGCTTTGGATGACAGCACAACAGGTGATAATGCACTCAATGCAAAAGATATGTGTGATGCTGTAGTCAGATGTTTCTCTATGATTAGACATCATCTTGGTGAGTCTATGGACATTCCGTTGGAAAATACGGAGTATCATTCTAATTACTGGATGGAAGGTTTACAAGATTTGGGTTTAATGAGACAAGAGCGTATGAATTATCAAAGATTCGCACAGCGTGTCAATAAAGGGATGTTCAGATGACAAAATATTCTGACGCACTCATAAAAAAAGACTTATATGAAGAATACAAAAACCAGATTGATCGATATATGCCAATAGAAGATGTACAAAGGGAGATGCAGAAATATAACATGAAATATGTTCTGCAACAGTACTTGAGGGTACGAAACTTGTGCGATCAAGGTATAGACGATCCAAAAGATGTTGCTGAAATATTGGGTATTCCTGTGTATTTAGCAGGTGATTTGATCAACGAGTATTTCCTCATCCCTGAGTCTATGGATAAAAGAACACTTGTTTATTAAAATTAAGAGGTGTAGACATGAATAATGCCGCATTAGTTTTTTATGCAAAAAAATATTTTGCTAATCAAGCCCGAAGGGAACAGTCTGCTCAAGAAAAGACTCCTGACTCGATACAATTATTTTTAAAAGACGTCGGGGGAAGTCAAAAAGCAAAACCTTTGTTTGATGAATTGGTCAGTTCAGGGAAAGACTGTATCAAAGCCTATAAAAATAACGCATCAGAGAAAGAAAAAACAGATGCGACAACAAAAGTTTTGTTAGCTATTTATCGGATTGACGAAGCCCGACGTAATCAAGGCGACAGTAAGTTATCTTATAAAAACAGCCAATATACAACTCGCAGTTTATTGGAAAAAGCATATCCTGATTTAATGAAACGTCTTCAAATGTTGTTGAAATCTGCACCGATGCAGAAAATTTTTGACAATATTAATGAAGATTTAGAATTCTCTTTAAATTTAAGCAGTGTTGAATCCACATTAGACAGTGTGTTTTTTGTTCCAGAAGGAACAACTTATGATGAGATTAAAAATAAAGAACAAGAGAAGATTAAACAACTTGCAGAAAAATTCATGAATAAAGAGCAAGACTTTAAGAAAAATATGGAAGACAGTATGGCTTCAAAAGTTAAAGGAAGTTCTGTGACTAAGGTTGCGAATAACAGTCCCGATAAGCGCATATCCTGAAATGGAGATCCCAATGGAAAATAGACTTGACGATAAAAATGTACAGCCAACAAACCCACAGGGAGTACCAGAGGAAAAAGAAGATCTCTCCTCCGACATTAAAAAGGGCGCGCTTGTTATGGGTGCAACAGGCGCTGCTGTTACAATCCCGCAGGAAGCAAAGTATGGTTCATTTGTTGCAGATGAATTACGTTCGCGGGTTCATTTAAAACATGGTACATCTGAAGCAGCTAAGAAATCTATTCAGGAACAAGGTTTACTGAAAAGTCATGCACTTGATCCATACAATATAACTAACCGAGTCGCTCGTGAAACGGGCTTTACCCCGATTGAAGCTGTTTATACACAAAGAAGCTCTGCTAGTGCTAAAAAAAGCTCACATGCTCTTATACCAACGATTAAAGATAATGTAGTTGAAATTGAAATCCCGTGGAAAGATTTCGATGAATTGGAAAAAGCAGGAAAGCTTATACAAGAAAACCCGGAGTTACTCGGTGGTAAGAAATGGGAAGAATACTATACTGCATGGAGAAAGACTGACGCTGTAGGTAAGATATTCAAAGATAGAAAATTATTTTATCTTAACGGTGGGTATCCAGAATTTCTTGCAGAAAAATTAGCTGAGTTCGACCTTAAAGCGACAGCTAAGAATACATATAAGATACTTGCTCCTAGCGAAAGAAACACTGTTATTATAGCAGACGATATTGCAACAAAGTTTATCAAAGGGTCAAAAGACTTTAATCCTTCTAAGTTTACAGATTGGTTAAAATATGTCAAAGAAAATCCTAAGCGTTTTTTAACAGGTATAGGTAAAGAAGGAAAACTTATGCTCAAGTTAGCAATTCCGATTGCTTTATGGGGCACTGCAGGTGCAGCATTAGGTGTGTTGGGTTATAAGCTATCTAAAATGGTAGAAGATGAAAGCGCCAAGGATAACGACGATATGTTACAAAATGAAAATTTAAAGAATTTTAGTCGCATTGCAAAGAAATATTTTGATAGTACAAATGATCCTAAAACTAAAAAACCAATCAGTTTAGCTGATGAGAGCTATAACATTAGTTATAAACAGTGTACTGCTGCAATGATCGGTGGTGCGGCAATCAGCCAACAAAAGACTATGCTTACCAACATGTTGTCAGACCACAGTCTTGAAAAAGATTCACCTGCAATTTATTCCTTTAATAAATTAATGAAACAATTAGGACGCAATAAAGATATTATTGATGTTGGTGATATGAAAGCAGATCTATCAAACAATCGTGTACTACAAGATACCAAGAAAATATTCGACTACATGGACGACAAGACAAAATTTAAATTCTCAAGTATGTGGCGAGGCCAATACGAAAAGGTTATCAGTAAGTGTATAGCTAGCGGTTTGGTTAGTGAGAACAGTAAGCTAAATAAATTGTTCAAAGGCGCATCACTTCAGGAATTAATGGCTGCTTAATAAATAGGAGAAGCTATGAATGCATTCGAAGATATAGCAAAAAAGCATTTTAGCAGGAACAATTATGCTAATAAATATGTAGTTGGTGCACTGACTGGTGCTGCACTTGGTTTAGCTGGTGAAGCAGTCAGTAATCAGCTCGGTGTTGGTCCCTTTAAAGATAATGATATATCAGGTCGTGTAAAACTTGTGCACGGTACAAAATCTACAGCTGTTCAACCGATACAAGATACAGGTCTTTTAAGATCACATGCTAAAGACGCAGACAATACAACCAATCGCGTTGCAGGTAATATAAATCAGCAAGCATCTTCAGATATATTTAAAGTTCCAGAAGTCGTTTATACACAGAAAAGTATTCCAGGTGCCTTGGGTATGTCTTTGATTGCAGAAGAAGGTACCACCAACAAAAAAGAAATTCTGTATAAACGTCTGCAAAAGTTAGATGAAGAAGGCTGGGATCCCAACTTGGTTGGTTCATATGTTGAATTAAGTATTCCATATGATGAATATATCAAATTACCAACTTTAGCTGAAAATCCTGAGATGTTAAATGCGAAAAGTGCAGAAGAGTATTTTCAGTTGTATACACGCCACGTACTTAAACGTGATCCAGAAACGTTTGAATTGTTAGAACCGACTGCTGAAGGTGTTGATCCACAAATGGAAGCAGCACTTCGAAAAAGAGGTGGTCTCTCATCTGTAATTGACGGGACGGAAGAAGGTTTCTTGAAATTCAAGAACATCAAAAAAGATGTTCTAAATGAGTTAAAAGAAGAAATGAGATCTAAATGTTATAGCAAGTGGTCACTTCTTCAACCGAGTGAAGGTAATACTGTTATTTTTACTGAGGATATACCAACTAAATATATCGTAGGTTCAAAAGACTATAAAGGTCTATCTTTATCTGAACAGTTACAATATATCAAAAATCATCCTGCTCGGGTTGTAAACGGTATAGTCAAGTGCGTGTTACCTGTCGGATTACTGGCGACGTTGGGCGCAGTGGTTCCTAAATTATTGCGACGTTAAATCTATTCTTATTAAGCACATCAGCATACGGTTTGTTGGTGTGCTTGCTTAAGAATAGATGATTTATTTAAAGGAGTTATTAAATGAACCCGACCAGTCTATTTTATGTAAACAGATATTACACAAAAAACTTTGCAGAAACAAAGACAAATGCTGTGTATACATTACATACTGTAAAAAAGATCGACGTAGAGGATCATTGGTTTATTAAAACTGGTGAATTCAATGTTAAGCTTCTTTGTGATGGTAAAGTTAGATATTATTATCTAACAGAAGACAAAGGTCATGCTGTCAGCACAAAGTCCGCGTTGTATTTTAAAATCCAAAAGAACGATGGCGATGTTATACCTGTATTTCTGGGATTTAGTTCCGATACTGGAGACAGTAATGGATTAGGTCTATATCTTGGGGGAAAATATCCAAGTGAAAAAATGGGTTCTAAATTTGATTACGGTACATTTGCACAGAATTTTTATGTACAGATAAACGAAAGTAGAAAAGATTATAAAGACTATAAGCAATTTGCACCATGGGTAATGAAACATTTAGATAAAATTATTAAGGATGCATTAAAAGAACAACAGATTGATTATGATATGGACTCATTCGACAAATGGGATTTCGTACATATCAGAGGAACAGAATCAATTGGATTTATAGCTGGTTTATTCAGTAATGAAAATGGGAAACAATTTCTTGATACCGATATTTTATTAGAGATTATCGGTTATCGAATTTTCGCTGCTAAGAAGAATTTGTATAAGTTTACTTTGGATCAAGATTTTATTGCTAACGCATATGAAAAAGCACTTAAGTATATTGAAGAAAGCAAATTCGGTTCAGTGAAAGACGTTCCTGCAAAAGGAATTAATTCTGATAATATTGAAGTCTATAATATAGCACCACATCAAACAGTTGAACTGGGTTCTGGTCCGCAATCTGCAGTGTCAATACGTTTAGACGGACTTCCTCAAGTTTGGACAAAACACTTTATGGAACCGAATTATAAAGGAGACACGACTAATGAATAATCAAGTTTTTAATTACTATGCCACAAAAAACTATTATGCTGCTAAAAATTTTTCTGCAGCTGTGGCAATTGAAACACCTGACGTCCACAAATGGCTAAATATAGTTGAACAATTTAAAGATAAAAATACATATGAGAAGAACAGGGTTTTAGCTCAAGCTTATTTTCTTTTAGAAAATGCGGAAAAAGCAGATGAAGCTAAAATACTGGACGCATTAAAAACTTATGCAAACACTGTCAAGGTAAACGCACAAACAGGTATGATTGACGGAGAAGTCGAAACAGATCCTAAAACAGGTTTAACTCGACAAGAAAGATATTTTTATAAAATAGTATATCCAGAGGCTGCAGGCAGTGATGATGTCTCTCTACCACAGGTGGAGCCCTATTTGCGTTTTAAGAACTATTCGAAGATATTAGACACTGTAGACAACCAAAAGATCTTATGTAAATGTATATATGATGGTTTCAAAACTGCAGAAGCATCTTTTTGGCGTCCAGGTTCAGATGAGATAGTTTATACTCTTCGTGAGTTTTGTAGAAAATGTTTGGAGGAAGATTGGGATACCTATTCCAATAAACTGCAAGATTTTCTTAAAGATGAAGGAATAACTCATCTCCAAACCATGTACGATTGGGACATGTTTGTAAAATTCTGTCCTGATCTATTGTTCATTAAAAAGGCATATGAACATCTTGCCGGACAGTATTACAAAGTAAGAAACGAAAATCTTGACAAGGTTGATAGTTTTATCGTGCTTGGCGGGATTTGGTGTGATGCAGTTAAAAATAAATAATCCATGGAGTTATATATGGAACATATAGTCGACCGGTTATTTACACGCAGCATGTTTGTAAAGAATTTTTCTAATGCAAACAACTCTTTACAAATAAGTTTGCATTCTATTTTGAAGAAATGGGCAAAACGAACAAAACAACAAATGTTATTTAATGCTCTGACATCTTCAGACTTTCCTTCAAAAATTTTTTCATTTAATGATCATTTCGCCGCTTTAATCGAATCTCTCAGTAAACACAGCAATGGGGCTGGTACATGGAAAAGCGGTATACCTTCAGATTTAACGACAATGACATTTAATGATATTGCTTTTGTTCCTGGTAAAGACACATACGCTCTTGTTTGGAAATTTGAAAAAGAATTTAAGATGCTTAAACCTGAAGATACCAAAGCTGTCTTATTTAATAAGTCTGATTTAAAGAACTTTGTTGATAGCAGTGATGTATCAGATGTTTTATTCTTTTCTTATAAGAAAGCAAATAATAAAACTGTTTCAAATTCTACAGAATCCAAAAAACAAATCTCAGGGCTGTCAGAAGAAAGTTTATCCCGATCAAAAATATCGAGTTATAATAAAGGTTTTAATAAAGTAATCCCTATGACTTATGTGAGTCAAGGGAGAGACGCGACAGGTTGTTTGAGAGCATCTACAAAAATGATCAATGGGTTTTTTAATAAAGAGGTTTTACCACCCCGAGGTGATACAAGTCAGGCGCACTGTATTATTGATAGATATGGAATGCAGTATCCTGGGGATAAGAAAAATAAGACTACTGTCAGAGTTAATACACGTGCTATGTACGCCGCTTTACTATATATACACAATTGTCTTGACCGTAAGCGCCCAGTATTAGCAGGTATCAATTATAAATTAATACCTATTAGAAACAATGACGATGTTACAGATCATTTTATTGTTATCAATGGTTATGGAAAAGACTCTTATGGAGAATATTTGACCATTTTGGATCCTGCGGATAAATATACAGAACACCATTTGGTAAAGATGTACGTACACGATGGCGCAGATAAAAAGGGTGTTTATCCTATGTCTGAGGCAAGTGACCAAAAAGATAGCAAATGTTATAAAGATAACTATCAATTAACTCAGATCCGTGTGTATACAGATGATAACTTTGAACAGATTACAGGGATGAAACAAATTACTGCAGAACAATTGCCTAGATAATATCTAGTATCGTCTTAAGGAGGTGAACAAAAGAATGGAAGCTCTATTAAATATAGATCCACAACATACATATTCTTTGTGTATATTGTTGATTGTTATAACCACTTGTCTTGCAACATTGGTATTGATACTTTGTCGTTTCTTTAAAATCTTAAAAGTTCAACGAGTAGAAACCAAAGCGGGTACGCTTTCCTTTGCATCTCCTAAAGACGGAATGTCTTTGTTTGCTATGGATAAAGAAGATTCAAATGTGATATTTTCTCCTGATGATTGGTCTAGACATTCATATTTTAATCTTCTTGCAAATTTAAAAACAAAGGGTGTTAAAGTAGAGTGCAGTTCACCTGTTAAAGCGCAATTTATCAGTGAATATATGAAGATATATTGTTCCATCTACTATGATTCTTTGTTGGCTTGGACTGAGACTTTGGTTAAAGAAGACGGAAAAGGTTTGGAACAGGTTGCTGCTGTCATGCAGAAAATAGAGAAAAATAGTCTTGATATGCTAAGACAGTCTCGTGTATACATTTTTGCTAACGGTAAAGAATACCTTGTTCCAATCCCCAGAATTCTTATTGAAAAATTTACTGACCAGTATAGTTTTACGCAAGCTGCGGGGTTTGATACATTGGAAATGTCTTTGGACAGTAAATATTATGCAGGATGGAGAGTGCAATTAAATTGCATGCTTGCACAACTGTACACAATCACCGCCACAAACTTCATTGGAATGAATGCAGCAATCAAAACCTTAAACGGTGAACTGGATCATTATTTTGAAGATTTTGCAAAAAACTTAAATTAAGTCATTGCTATCCTGTATATTTAGATAACAATGTTATTACACCCCTGCACTCTTAGGAGTTAGATATGATCACACGTGATGCTGACTTGATTGTCAGAATGATTGACTTTACTAAACCTGGTGTTGGTACTAATCAGTTTATGTCAAAAGACTCTTTCATAGAAAATGTCATAAACAATGATTATCATAAAAAACGTCTTAAAAATGGTATGTTAAAATGTTTACTGACACACCAGGGACGTGATTTTGCAGACAACAACCGTACAGGTACACCATATGATGACATCCTTGCAACACACCCTGATATGTGTGGTGTTATGCGGGATGTCTGGATCGAAGGTGATTCTGCATATGCAGCAATTGATTTGTTCGATCCTGTTGCTTTTCCTGCTGCAGGTAAAGTAAAAGAACTTATCAAAAAAGGAACCTATGTAGGTGTTTCAATGGCAACAGAGTCTATTGAAGGACCACAGGGTAACTATGAAATTAAAGAACTTATCGGATGTGATTTCACTCTTGATAATTTCTTCATTGGAAGCGGTATCGTTACTATCAAGAAAAACTTCAGTCGTGGTAAGAACGGTTCCATTATTATGAACTTCTCCAATACCCCTGACAAAGAAAGATCATCTATTATTAAAGATAATTTTTCACTGAGGGAAATTATTAGAGAATCAAAAATGCCATATTATATGGTATTATCCAAACGTATCGTAGAAGCAATTACTGTGCTGAAAAACTTATCTCCGGAATTGATTAAAAAGAGCGCGCCCCAAATTAAAGCTTATATCAATGATATGATCTATAATTGGACAGCTGATGCACTTGTAAATCCGGGGCGGATTAACATTGCATTAGGTTTAAGAATCAATCGTTATTTGGAAAACCCACAAATTGCCAGTAGCTTCAATCAACGTATCAATATGATTAAGAACACCTATTCCAGAATGGGTTTTCTATCTAAAGTGCACCAAGCTAACTTAAATACCCTCATGGAAGAGCTACTGGACTCTCTATGGTCTTTCATCTGTAAGAAAGCAGGGATAGATAAAACTCTGTTAGCTGGTGTGAACCCAACAGAAAAATAATTATGATGGAGAAATTTATCATGGACGATATCCACACTGAAGCTTTTGATAATGTTGCACCAATCCTTAATGTAGCAAGCATTGCAAGCTATCTTGATCCCAATTTAGTTGACAGTAACACTATCGAAGCTATTGCTGAAAGAACCGGTACTCCCACTGATTTGGTAGAGTCCATGGTAGAAGCCGTGTCTGAAGTGAAAGACCTTTTGTCTCAAGAAAATACAGACAAACAAGCTGTTCAACAACAGTTCTCTCGTTTTGTCAAACAATTGGGTAGAGAACTGGGACGTGTTCCTGAACGACGTCATTTTAGTAATCCAGTAGCTACTGCAGAAATCCTTCATGCGGTAAGCACTGACTGTATTCAAAACTTTAGCCATGACTCCCCTATCGTTAAAGATTTCTCGAACAGTCTTGGTGAAAATAAAGAGCTCGTGATTAGTTCTTTGAATGCTATGCATAAAAACTATGCGCGTACAGTTAATTTTGCTAACCCAAGAGTTATCAAAAAAGCTGTTCAAGGAACCCAGGCTCTAAACAAGATGGTGAAGGAAGCAGCTAATAAATCAGCTGCAGAAGCTGCTGTTAAAAAGATAGACAATCTTGCTAAAACAAATTCTGAAGTGCAGAAAGTTGTTACAGACGTAATTAAAGAAAATGCACCGCGGGTTTATGGTGAAGCAGGGAAAGACATCGTAAAACAGTTAGAATCTGTTGTAAAAGACGCCAAACCTGGTGATGTAGTTAATGCTGTAAAAAATGCAACAGGTGATTATCTGAAAGCATTTAAGCAAAATATTCTTGGGGTGGGCGTCAGTGCTGATCTTTGGAATTTTAAAGATCTTGTTAATTTAAAACTCCTCTCAAAAGATTCTGCAAAATTATTGGAGAGTACAGGTGTTCGAGGCGAAACCTTAGCAGATGCGCTGAAAAACGGAAATCTCGCTATGGAAATCACAAAAGACATCGAAAAACAACTTTTAGATCTGAGAACAATGACTGCTAAAATTGAGAAAGCTGCTCGTGAAGGAGCAATGTTCCCTGAAGGATGCTTACCTCCAGAAACAATACAGAAATTAGAAAAGCAGTTAAATAAACAGTTGAGTGCTAACAATAAGTTTATTGAGAAAAAGGTTCTTCCAGAAGCAAAGCGGTTACAGGATGTTCTTAACAATAGACAGGAAGCTTATCAACAGCTGTCCAATCTTTTAGCGGAATCCGGTGAGACATCGTCGAAAGCAATAGAAAAAATTCTTCCTAAAGACTATGTAAAGAGTGCTTCAGGAAAGAAATTATTAGAACAATTGAAACGTGCAGAGTCTGTAGAAGAGCAACAAAAGGTTGTTCGTTCTATTAGAGAAGATCTTAGCAAATCAAATCAAGCGTTATCTGATTCTATAAAACAATGTCAGTCATTATCATACGAGACAACGAAGGTTGCAGATGAAGCTGCTACTGCTACTAAAGAAGTTCAAGCAGGAGTACAGCGTACTGTTGAACCAAGTGCGGATGAAATTATGGCTAACCTTGACAAAATGTCCAACGAGCAGAGAGCTGCACTTAACAAATACATGTTTAAAGATGTTACAAGTACTGCTGCTACGGAAGCAGCTCAAAAAGACATTGAAGAAGCTAAAGTTGTTGCTAAAGGTATTAAAGAAAAACTAGCTTCTGCAGGTAAAAAAGCTTTGGTTGGTACTGCTTTAGTTGGGGTTCCATCAGCTTTGATTTGGGCGGGTACAGGATCCGAAGATGATTTCTTAGGACAAAGATTGTTCCTGTACGATATTGATCAAGCAGAAAAACTCCGTGTCCAGGTTCAAGATCTTGAAAACCAGATCAAGCAACAGCAAAATGAACTTGTACGTGAAAATGAAGAACTGGTTGCAATGTCTCAGTCCGCTGAACAGAAGAACTTTTCAGCGGGTAGTATTTTAAAATCATTAGCTAAAGGAACCTTAACAGTTAGTGCAGTAGCTGCATCTGGTGCTGCCACAGTTTATGGCGTAGCTGCAGTCAGAGATAAAATTCTTCGTATCAAAGCTCGAGAAAAAGAATTAGCGAACACTGTTAAAATGTATCGTATTAAGAAAAGTGAACTTAACCATACATTGCATAGAATGAACACTGCTGCAAAAAGATTCCAGTATGGGTATGATTATACCTTACCAGAACTTGCAAATGCCAGGTAATTAAGGAGTATATATTATGCAGTTAACACAAGCACACGCGCTTTATGGTACACAGCTGATATCAAATACTTTGAAAGATGCTGGTATGTTAGAGGAAAATAAAGCGCTCTATATTAAAGCAGAAGACTTAGAAGATGCTATCTATGCATGTAAGAACATCGAGAAGATTCAGGAAAAAATAGGCAACATCCAATCACAAATTGATGCTTTAGACCACAAGATGTCCGACCTTGAAGCTGATATTCAAAATGCTCTGTTGGTTGAAGATCAACATTTGTCAGACATATCAGTAAATAAAAACTTTTCTGTACCAACAGCTATTTCAAGCGTATGGTCAAAAATAAAACCTTTTATCGAGATGATAAAAACAGGATACACTAAAGTACCAAAAACTTTAAAAATCATTTTAAGCGGATTTGCTGTTCTTGGTGCTACATATTTTATTACTGCACTTCCCGGGATGTGTAAAGCATTTCTAGATGCAGAAAGAGAAAAGAAAGCCCTTGAACAACGTGTTGCTGAAATAAATACAGATGAGCTCTTAGTTGAAAAAGAAAGACTTTTAAGTTATCTTTTAGATTTAAAAGAAGCTGATGATGCAAAACAGAAACAAGATCTTGTATTAGCATTACCCGCCCCAGAAGAAGAGACGACAGTTAGTGATGTAGCTGTTGACAATGATGTTACAGAGCCTGTTACTGATATTCCACAAATCAGCTTTTCCAAACAAAATTTTAGTGTTGATGGAAACGTGTTAGATAAGTTAACTCAGTATTTTCTATCACTCAAACCCGACGCAAAAAAATTAGGTGAGGGGGTATTGAGCTACATTATTATACATTATGTTGGTAACATGCTGAATACAATAGATAGCTTGACAACAGAAAAAGCGAAACAGCTGATCAGCTCACCAGAGACACCTGAGGTTACTGAGGAGTCTGTAGAGCTAAAACCACTTCTAATGAGGAATGGAGATATTCAAAATGAACAACAATGATATTGTTTTGCAAGAAAAAGATCTCCAGGGTGAACATGTTAATTTTGTTCTGCCCGCTATACCTCTTATTTGGAGTGCAATTAAAGCTATTGCAGGAGTAGTCGGTGTAATTTTATTTGCAAAAGACGTTTATAAATTTGTAACAGAAACAGTTCCTAATTTAATATCAAAATTAAATAAATATAAGAAAGCTTTACAAGAAGCCGCCCCTAAACAGAAGGAAATTGATAAGAAGCGTGAACGATTGATTGAGCAGCAAAAGAAATACGTACAGAAAATGATTCCGATGCTTGCTGAATTGGTACATATTTCTGAAGAGAATCCATCTTTATATAAAATGGATCCGCAGAAGAAAGCTTTCATTGTTCAACTTAATGATTTCTTTCAGGGGCCCGCTTTTAAAAATTTATTGGAAAATAATGAACTGTCAGAACTTGACGCTCAAAAGCTTCAATCTCTTATGAGTGATTTTCAGAACACAGGCTTTATAAAAGAAGAACATGCAGAAGCATCTGCAGATTCAAGTGTATTGAAAAGCGCTGCAGAAATGGGGTTGAGCTTTGCAGGTTTTGAGCTGATGTTGCAATCCGAAAAAGACGCTGCTTTACTTGGTGGAAAGCTGGTTTCAAAAGCAGGAGAAACTGCAATCAAAAAAGGTGCAGAAACAGCTGCGAGTAAAGCAATGATGGGTGCTGGTAAGACATTAGCTTTTGCAGGGAAAGCGTCTGCAAAATTATATAGTATGGCAGGTTTTGCAATAACTGCTGTTATTTTAGACGGTTTACCGTGGATAGCTAACTCTGCTTTAGACAGTAAGTTTGAAAAATTGAGTAAAGACCAGTTGACATATGATAAAACCATGTTAGAACTGGATCAAGCTGAAAACGTCATTACACAACAATTATCACAGTACCAAGCTATGATTGAAACGGATATAAAAACACTTCGTGATAAAGCTAAAGAATCAGATTTATCTCCTCAGAAGAGAGAAATGTTGGAAAAACGTTTAACCAAGTTGGAAAAGTCTTTAGCTGAAGTACAACAAACAAAAAACTTCTCTGTTGCAAGCACTGCATGGGAAGCAACTAAGTTAGTTGGGAATGCAGCTAAAACAATTTTAAGCAACAAAACTGTTGATGCAGCTCTTGTTGGTATGGTTGCAGGTATGGCCATAGAAAAATATCGTACCAAGAAAGAGAAAGAAGAAGCTGAAAGACTTCTGATGGAACAAGCACGTCTGATGAAGAAGTTTCGGTGAATAAACAGGAGATATTCTTATGGATATGTTAAATACAAATGAACCACTGACTGATGCACCTATGCTTGATCGTATGGTCGTACCGCCACAGAATCCGCTTGCAACTGCAAACATGTTAAATCTAATGGACCCACTTAAAATCGGTGAAGAAGAACGTTCAATGTTAGCTGATGCTACTGGACTTCAACATCAATTTATTGATAAAGTTTTACACGTAATAGACAGATCCTCTGATGAATGTGTCAACTTTTCATTTGCAGTAGCGAAAGAAAATCTGTCTTCACGTGTAAACTTATTATGCAATGCTGTCAATTTTTCTGAGTTACCACAATTGGAACCAGTTGATGCTAACGTAAAACTGTTTGAAGTAGCAAACATTGTTCCATTATTTAGTGATGAAGTGATTGCAGAAGGTAATCCTGAAGCCATTGCAGACATCGTATCTAAAGCGACAGGTGTTGATAAAGATCAAGCAAAAGAAGTTATTAGTGTCGCACAGCGTTTTGATCAGGAACAGTTTTTATCAGATAAATCTGAAAATGAAGACTTCAGACCAATTTTAAATATGACAAGCGATGATTCTGATGTACAGGATGTTTATGATTCCTGGCATGCAGTAAAAACAGACATCGCAGAATCTGCATCATATGGTGCAACTGAAGCAATACAGGAAATTGCTTTGGGTCTTTGTGGAGATGATGTCAAGATAGTACCTATGTCAGTAGACTATGAGCAGATGAAAACTGAAGACAGTCTTAGTCTACATGTAGCATCATCTACATCTGTATCAGCTATCGCGCAGTTAGCTGTCTCTATTGCTGACACAATTGTAATGAAAGCTGCAGCTGAGTTAGAAGAGGACAAGTCTGAAAAATTTGATGATGAGTCCATTGAAAACAGCATTGTTGCTGGTACATGCTTACAGAATTTTTCATCTATCAGAGAAGAATATTTTATCAAGCAAAGTACAGAAGAAATTGATCAGTTGAAAAGTGATTTTGCAAAATATTTATGTATGTTAGGTAACAAATTCAATCTTGAGGATGGTTTCTGGGCAGGACTATGTGATTTCATTTCCAGACACAGTCATGTCTATGGAGAACATTTAGGTAATATCTTAGTAAAAGTGTTACCGACAAAGGTCCAAACTAGAAACAAACAATTTTTGTTTGGTGTCTGTGCTGACAATAGAAATGATATGCTTAAAGTTTTTCAGTGTAATCTAACTAAGAGTGATGCTATAGACCTTGTATCCAAAGATGTAGAAAACAACTATATGTTATGCTTAGGCGTAGCTGTATATGCTTGGATAAAGGTCTGTGATGGAATGATTACAGCATTGGACAACACAGATAAAAGTTTGTTAGCTCAACTGGAAACTACAGAGAACAATATTGTTGAGTCCATTGTAAAATATGGTACATCTTTACAAGGTTGTGTTTCTAATCATAATTTTTCAGAATCAGAAGACATTATGTCATACGATGATGCTTTAACTGATGAATTACCAGATGAAGATAATTTAGAAGGTGAAGCAAAGTATTTAAGAGACGATCTGGTCTCTGCTGATCAGTCTGCATTGATAAATTAAAAATTGAGTCATTCAAATCCTGTTATTATAGAAGAACTCTAACTGAGCGTCTTCGAAAGTATACAATTAGATTAGAGTTCTCATTGTGAGGTAGTTTACTATGAAAAAATCACGTTATTTTAGTCGTTGGAATTTTGCTGAAGGTGATATGACTGAGGAACAACCACAAGGTTCCGTCGAAGAGCTTGTCGAAGCTGAAACTGCCGAGACTGCTGAACCTGCTGCAGAACCAATGTTAGCAATTGAAGAACAACCCGTACAAGAAAGCATTATGCTTCCATCTATCACCAGCGATGACTATGTTATCAATGGTTTGAGTGACGCTGTTAACTTTGTTGTTAATGATGCTAATGCTATGAAACTTGTTATGGAGTTTCTTGTAAGTCTTTGTGGGGCTGAAAAAGCTGCACACGAAATGATTAATCATTTAGATGAAGAACAACTTGCTCAACTTGATGAAGCTATTGAGAGCTATTTTGACAGCAAGGAAGGTTTGTCTGAAGAAGAAAAAGCTACAGAAAAAGCCTATGTCAAAACATGGTTGAGAACCAAAGTTGCTGTTGCACAAAATTTCTCAAGTATTCGTTATGCTGAAGACGTTGCTAATCTTCGTAAGATTAAACACTCTATGCGTCGCTACTATTCTGCCTGTCGTAAAAATTTTGGATTAATTAACGGTGCAAAAGGCATATATAACGATGCTGTTATGGGCGTTGCTAAAGTATTAAATAAACCTAAACAGTATCAACAGCTTAGACAGGTTGAAAAATACAAAAATGTCTTACAGAAAGACATAAATGATTACAAACCCATGAAAGGCGTTGCTATTAGAGCTTGGGGTGACAAACTAAAACAAGAGTCTGAAATTGCAAAACTTACACATCAACGTGATCAAGCAGGACTTAAAGATCGTATACTTGATCATCTTGATGGTGGCGACAGAAAACGAATTTTGACTAATCAGATCGAAGATGCAAAAAAACTACTGGAAGCTGATAAAAAAGTCATTGCTGACGACGTAAATGCCTGGGAGGTCTTTAGACAAAGAGATGCTCAAATTAAAAAGCTTCATGATCTTGCATTTCTTCCAAGCGATCGTACTAAAACAGCAGCTAAAGTTTTAGTTGACTTGGGCCTTGTTTCTCCATTGATTATTGCCGGTGGTACACTTATCGATGCAAAAATGGAAACAGCTAAAGAAGTTGCAAAATTAAAAATCAGTGTAGCTCCAATGATTGATTATGCTCTTTGTGATAAGATCAATGAGTTAGCAGGTGATGCACTTATGTCTGACGATCTGTTAGATGCAATGCTCTTGGACCTTGTTCTTGATGAAAATAATCCTAAATTTGATTTGAATGCAGAAATTCCAGAAGATGTTTTGAAATTCTATGCTGACAAATTGAACGAAAAACTTGCTAATTTCCTCGAAGTAAAACTTGCTGAAGGAAAAGAACCAGAAGTTCAAGCTCTTCCTGAATCTACTGCAGAGTTTTCTTGTAAGAAAGATTTCTCTGTGAAAAAGAAACGTTCTAATCCATTTGGTATTTATAACTTCGCTGATGAAGATGAAGAGTCTGAAGAAGCTCCTGCTGATGAGAATGAGGAACCTTCTGATGACATGTCCGACGAAGAAGCCATGGATGATAGTTCTATGGAATTCGATGATGAAGGTCTAGATGAAGCTAATGACTCTGAAGATTCAGAAGAAGATTCCGAAGAAGAAGCTGACGAAGAACTTCCTGAAGAAGACGAAGAATATGACATGTCAAACGACGAAGTCGGTTATGATGAAGAAGAACATGAAGATGAGTTGACTGAGTCTCACGAAGAAGCTCCTGCTGCACCTGCAGTTGTCGCTCCTCGTGGTGAAGATATCCAAATTCCACACAGCAACGATCAAGTCATGGGTTCATCTATTTCTGATGAAAGTATGCGTCAGAGTGCTGACGCTGATGCTTTCGATTCAAAACCTGGTGAGTTGACTTTGTCTGCAGCTAATGCTGGTGAAGCTATGGCTATGCAGAATGAAATGGCAACACTTCGTGGTATTAGTAGCACTGAAAGTAACTTCTCAAGAAAACAACAAATGTCTGCTGGGAAAAACAGTTCGCTGTTAAGTCTTCTCGGTGATCGTTATATCCGATAATGGGAGGACCAACCATGAAATGTAATTTTTCTGAAGAAGAAATTCAAACAGCAGTTACAGAATGGGCAGAAGAAAATCCTGAGACCGCGCAAGCTATTGTCAGTAACCCTGAACTTTTAGATACTATACCTGAATCTAAAAGCAATGCATTTGTTCAGTGGATTAAAGACCATCCTATTAAGTTTGGTGCACTGATCGGAGCTATCGGTTTAGGAACTATAGGTGCACTGAAGGGTAATAGAATATTGAAAGACCTACCAGACCTAGAAAAAACGATAATGGAAGGGTATATAAAAGACACAGCCAAGGCAGTGAATATGGATCCAGATAAGCTCAAAAGAGGTATTAATGGAGCATTTACCACCGCTGGTGCACTTGGCTATGGTATAGAGGGTGCTCTTTTAGGTACAGGTGGTGGTGCTGTTGCAAATGCTATTATCAATAAAAACTTCTCTTCAACAGAAGCTGAAGACGAAGAAATGGTTGAAGCTGCAGCAGAGATGGTGAAAAATGATCCTGAAGCTGCACAAGCACTTGCAGTTACCATACTTAATCCTGAACAACTAAAACAGTTACAAGATGCAGATACCGAACATTCAAACAAATTCTGCAAATGGGTTTTACAAAACCCCGGAAAAGCTTTAGCTGTTTTTGCAGGATTATTGGGAAGTGTTGCACCCATGATTAAAGGTCGTGGGCCAAGTATAATGGGAGCTGCTCTTGCAAGCAATAGCGGATTGATTATCGGTAGAATGTTAGGGTGGTTAGGATTAGATAACCTTGCTGAAGATCTTTACAAAGATGAAGACAGCACATCAGAACAACAAAAAGATACTGATAAACCTGCTCCAGAAACACATAATTTTTCTGTTAAACAGCCTGTTGCTTCAACCAAAGGTTTAACCCGTTTACTTGGCGATAACTATATCAAGTAATCATAGAGGTATTTATATGAAACGTAATTTTTCAGAAGAAGCTGAGATTAAGGTTGTCAGCGATTGGGTCGTTGACAATCCTGAATTAGCTCAAGCTATAGTTGAAGATGTTGAGACTCTTGATGTTGTCCCAACAAACGAAGAAAACGAGGGTATCCTTGGTTGGATTAAAGAAAATCCAATTAAATTTGGTGCGATCGCTACAGGTATTCTTGGCGTGGGTGTAGCTGCTTTAGTTCCATCTTTTAGAAATAAAATTGCAGAAAGCGCCCAAAAACTGTTACCAAAAGCAAAAGAAGCTGCTGCAGAAGCGGAAGCTGTTGCTGCTGAAGCTAGTAAAACCACCAGTACTGTTGCTCCTGAAGCCAGTAAGCTTTCTCCTTTTGAAAAATGGTTAGAGGAAGAGAAGAAAGCTCGTGGACTTGCTCACAATTTTGCTGCTTGTGATGCTTTAGCGCAAAAACTTACACAAGACTGGTTTATCTGTGAACCACAGTGTCAACCATTGATCGCGGAACAACTCAAAGCTGCTTGTGTCCCTTGTGATACCTTTGAACCTGCTTTAAGATGTAATCGTTTCCAATATGATGGTGATGCTCCAGTTTCACATAAAGAACTGGAAGCTCTGGATCGTATCCAAGGATTTGTCGAGGACTTACGTAAAGAAGCTACTGCTGGTAATCTCCCAGGAATCATTATGGTTTCTGAAAAGAAAGCTTTTGCAAAGAAACAAGTCTTACGTAAATTCTTAAAGAACTTTGCTTTAGATATGGAAGATCTTGGTACACCAGAAGATATCATGGAAGCTGAAGAAGCTGATGTCGATCTGATGAAACCAGAGATGTATCAAGAAGTAGCTGAAGCTGCTGAAAATGGTACTCTTCCTGAAGGTTTAGTTGCTCCTTCTTCAATGGATCCTGCAGAGATGGGTCATGCCTATGATGAAGTGATGGATTCTACCATTGCAGATGACGATGTTGGTATCGAACAAGAAGACATGAGCAATTATGATGCTGAACAGGGTGAATTGAGTCTCTCAGCTGCTCCTGCTGGTGATGCTATGGCTCGTATCAACAGTGAAGCTATTATCAGTGATGATATTATGGTTCAAAACTTTGCCAATATGTCTGAAACAGCTAAAAATGCTTTCAAATGGTTGCGTGATGCTCAATTCGGTAAAATGATTGAAAAAGCTGGTGCTCCGTTGAAAGAAGCTGAAGCTAAAGTTGCTAAAGCAGACGAACTCTTTAAAAACAATGCAGAAAATATAGCTGATGCAATCAAAGAGGCTAAAAGCATAACTAAGAAAAATTCTAAGCTATCCAATGCTGATATTTTAGATAAAGCTTATAAGTCTGCAGATAAAAATATCCAAGAATTTAAAAACTTAGTAAATGCTGACCAACTATATCAGGCTAGTGAAAAAGGTTTGCAGAAAGCTGTTGAAGAAGCAGATGCTATTCGACCAGGTGTAGAAGAAGCCGTCAAAAACGCCAATAAGATTGCAGACAATGTCACTAAAGCTGAGGTAGGTGCTATTGGTGCTGGTGCTATTGGTGGTCTTGGCTATGGTGGTTATAGTCTTTACGATGCATTGAAAGATAACTCTGAAGAGCTTTCAGCAGAAGAGCCAATGTATTCAGAAGAGGAACCCGCTGTAGAAGAGTCAGCTGAAGAAGTTATTGCTCCTGTTCAACCTATCATGGCTGATGAAGCTGCTGCTCAGAACTTCTCACGCAGTTTACATCGTAAACAAGCTGCTTCTCAGAATTTCTCTGCTAAGAAACCAGTTGTTACAACTAAAGGTTTGTCACGTTTACTCGGTGATAAATACATTAAATAATTTCTGATTGAAAAAAAAATCAGTTACAACAAAAGTCTTCAGCGGATGAGACTTTAATGAAAGTCCGCACCCTTTAACTACTTTTATTACCGAACAAGAGTGTTCGGATCATTGAGGAGATATTATAATGTCTAACTATTTCCAATCTACTATGAATGGCGTTGGTGAAAAACTTAACTTTGCTCGTAACACCCTCATGGGTCGTGGCAAGAAAATCCGTGATGAGAAAGGTTTCAGCTACACTGCTGATCGTATTCTTACCTCTATCGGTAACTTCATGGATCTCGGTTCTACCACCAAATTTTCTCTGAACGATGCTATCGCTAACGGTATGCGCGCTGCTGGTCGTCGTAACTTCTCTGCTTCTGACCTCGCTTCTGTCCGTGATGTCGATGTTGCTGATATCGCCATTGCTACTACCGTTGCTTCTCATGGTTTGACCTACATCGCCATGGAACGTGCTATGGACTCTGTTGCTCAGCAGATTTCTTTCCAAGGTCTTCGTGCTTTGAATGATGTTGGCGGTATCAAGAAAGGTCAACGCGTTGTTGATCCTCGTCAAGCTTACCCGGTTGGTACTGATTTCAGCCGCGATGGTGCTCGCATTATTAAAGAGATCACCGCTGCTGGTGACATCTTTGCTGATGATGACAAAGCTCTTCCAGTTGTTATTGGTGAAACCAAAATTGAAATGTCTGCTATGTTGGGCGACAAAGAGATCGCTCGTTCAGTCATCGCTTTTGATGCTGCCCGTAACCAAAACCCACAAGAAGAAGTCCGTTTGGTTATCTTCGAAGCTGACATCATCGGTAACTGCAAATTAAACTATGGTACCGGTGCTCTGAACATCAAAACCTTCACTGCTCCAAGTGCTTACACTGTCGGTGATGAAGACCCAGGTTTCCTCCAAGGTATGGGTCTTACTGTTGGTGAAGATGGTTGCTTGTATTGTCACCACCACAAAGTTGCTGAGAGTGGTGAAACTGTCACTTTTAAATGCTTTGCTTCTTTCTGTGTAGACCGCATTGCTGAGAACGATGGTGCTCACACCTTGAAACTGAAACCATATATGGAGTCTGCTGAACTCGTTTCTACCGAGAACCGCGTTATCCTCCAATCTTCAGTTGAAGTTCAAGCTCAAATGAACAAAGTTCTCCGTAAGAACGCTCAATATGGTGTTAACGTTGACTTCGGTAAACGTGCTATTGACCAAGTTGTCAGCTTGTACACCTACTTCATTGATAACATGATCGTTCGTAAACTTTGGGAAGGTGTTGGTAACCACGTTGAAATGCACCTCGATCTCAAACTCTTCGAGGGTGGTGCTAAGAACGGTGGTTTTGCTAACTTCGTTGCTACCAAGAATGATCGTTTGAGTCTCTTCACTGACAACCTCTGCGCTCGCTTCTTGAACCGCACTGGTTCTCCTGTCACTGCTCTCGTCGTTGATGAGAAAGCTGGCTTGATGTATCAATCTGATAAAGAGTCTTTCGTTGCTGATCCTGCTATCAATATGCGCCGTGATGGTATGATCGGTACCTACAAAGGTATCCCGGTTATCCGTAACGTTCTGTTGAATGGTAGAGATCGTGACGCTGAGGGTAATGAACTCGGTACTGTTATCGGTGTATTCAAATCACCTGACGGTAGCGCGGCTCCAGTTGCTTTAGGTGATTACTTGCCACCATACTCCACCTTACCAGCCGTTAACGCTAATAATCCTGGTGAATTATCACAAGCTTTGTTCTCACAAACAGCTTGTAAATGCGTTGTTCCTGAGTGGGCTATCCACGGTACAATCAGCACCTATGGCTTAGGCATCTGATAAGTCTTTCTTAATACCTATTCTGGTAAAAATCACACAATAGAAGGGTTCCCCTGGGCATAGTCCCAGGGGACTTTTCTTTTTCTTAAAGAGTTTTAGTTGAGGGTGTATTTGAGGTTTCCACAGTCATAGATCTTTCTATAGCCTGCGTTGATCATATTCTCTGTTTCAGATAAGCTATCGTCGTATTTGTCTTTAAGTTTTTCTTTTAGTTTCCATTTTTGACAGGAAACACGGCTTAAAAGTTTCATTGTCTCCATATCAATATAGAAATAATTCAGATCAGTAGGACCTTTATCTTGGAAACCTAAGCTTTTATACAGGTTTCCTGTACTCCATCTTCGATTTGCATATGACAAAATGGATCCTTCGTAATTTTTTCTGAAGTAAGATAAGAGTTTTCCTGCTCCACCAATAACGTTGACAAATTTCTTATTGCAATAGCGTAATAGTTCATAAGTATATCCAGAATCATAACGACTCTTGCAGAATGTCATGACGGATACAAGTTCTTCACCCAAATAAAGTCCTAAACAGATACTTCCAGGTGCATTTCCTTGTAAATGATTTTCATTGAGGAATTCTTCAGATACTTTTGATTCAATCTCTTCAATACGACATTTACGAGCATACACGCGCTTGTTTATTCCCAAATGAGAAGATATTACAGATTTCCAAATATCTCTTTTAACAGGGTCTAACCACTCTCCTTCAAATATGTGAAGCAATTGTATACCTTGTTTTTCACAAGCATCGTTTTTGTTACGATGATAGTTTTTGTCGAACTGTTCTATGTTAGTCCAAGGATGATATCCGTCTGTACATTTACCGATTGAATGATATGCATATCCGTCAAACTCTATAGCTAATTTGATATCTGGAAGATAAACATCCAATTCCAGCGGGGTGATGATTTGACGTGTATTACAGAGTATTTCACCTGCATAATTATCCTTTACAAAATCATAAACTTGGTTTTGTAAGTAATGACCACTGCTTACATTAGGACAAAGGATACCCCAGGAAAATCTTGCTCGTTGGATACGTTGATAGTTACACTGGAAATAATCAACTGCTTTCCACAAATTAAAACGATCTTTTTCTTTATCGAGGAAGTGCTCGACAATAAATTCTTTGTTGAAGTCCTCGTAGTGCTGAATGTATTTCTCATCGGAGTATACAGTTACATTTCTACGAGAAACTAGTCTAGATCTTGATTCTGGATCAAAATTTCCAGCTAAGAAATTGTGAGTACCCTCTGCTAAACGTTTTTGGTTTAGCTGTGTAACATGTTCACTAGTAAAACTATGTCTACCTTCTAATGCAAGCTGTTTCTGCTGTTTTGAAACTTGTAAAGAACGATGCTCATGTTTCAACGCTTCTTTGCAGGTTGTGGAACTGCAGACTTCATGAACAATATGATCTATTTCTACAGGTTCACCACAGAACTTACATTTGGGTATATCATTCAAAGTGATTCCCTCACGGAGCATTGTATTTTCTGCAAGCGTATGTTGATGTATTTTAAGTAAATGATCCGCGATTCGTTTCTTGGTAATGTTCTTGCCACAAAACTCACATTTTACTTGTTCAAGGTTTAAAATACCTTTTGATACATGACGTATACCTTTGTGCTCAATATGTTGAAACGGATGACTACCGTTTGCAAACTGTGTTTTCGCGGCTTTCTTTCCACCTTCAACTAAGTTATCATGATGCAGTTTCTTTTTACATTCAGCATCACCACAGGTTTTCTCAATTTCATTTTCTACTGCAACATGTTTTTCACAGTATGGACACTTCGGAACAGTCTCTTCTGTCAGATGTTCTCTGAGGAAAGTGTTTTCTCTCAGAGTTTTCTGATGAGTGTTCATTAGATGTTTCTTTAATGTGTTGTTTGAAAAAGTCTGCTCACAAAACTCGCACTTCGTAAATTTCATAATACACCTCCAGCAGCCTTTCGCGGCTTATGTGTATTATGTACACCATATAGATTTACTTTTCAAGAATTATTTTAGTCTCTAATCGGGAGTGATTTTCCTGTTGCATCAACCGATATATCTAAGATTGCCACAATCATAGTATTTCATGTAACCATTTGCATACATATTCTCTTCCTCTGTAAGATTTTCATTGTAGTTAAACCCAGGAAGTTCTTTGAGTTTATGTTTTTGGAAAGAAATCCGATGATATAACTGATAATCTTTTGGATGAAAGTAAAAATAATCAGGTTCGGTTTTTCCGTCAAAAGTAAAACCTAACTGTTTGTATAAGTTACCGTTAGACCATCTTCTGTTTGCATACGAGACTATACTTCCAGGATGATCTTCTCTAAAAGCTTTCAATAAACGACTGGCCGCCCCTTGAATGGTGATTCCACACTCACAACAGAATCTCATAAGTTCGAAATCAACTTTGTTTCCAAAACGGACTTTGTTGAAAGTCATCACTGCAACAGTTTTACCATCATAGGTTAACCCATAATTGAAGGATGAGGGCGCGTATCCTTGCAAGTGATTCTGTTCTAGGAATGATTTGATATTAGATACGTTTTTGATTATCTGACACTTACGAGCTCCTATTCGAGTAGTGACACCCAATTTACTTTTAATTACGGACTTCCAGATATGTTGTTTTGGACTTAACCATTCAGAATCTGTAATATGTAACAACTGAATTCCTTGTTTCTCACAAAGTTCAGTTTTATTTAAGTGATAGTTTTTAGGAAATATCACTTTTTCACCAAAAGGATTTACTCCGGAAGAGTGAAACTTTAATCCATCAAATTCTATCGCAAGTTTTGCTTCAGGAAGGTAGATATCCAATTCATAACTGGGGATTACATTTCTGATACTGCAATGAATTTCTTTATCATAGAAGCTTCTTATATAATCAAATATCTGGTCTTGTAAGACGTGAGCATTTGAAATGTTTGGTGTATAAATTTCAAACCGTCGTTTCATTAGGTTGATACGAGATACACTTAAATTAAAATAGCTACAACATTCATCAAGATTGAAACGATTATCTTTAATAAAATGCTTTATTAAAAACTCACGATTCAAATCATCTGGATGAAGGTTGTGTCCCTCCCAAGGATCCAACTCTATACCGGATTCTTTGATAGTCTGATAAGCTTTGAGATGACTAACTGATTTACCGTTTTCATCTAACAAAAGGTTTTGTTTTAACCATTGATGTGTACCAGCTTCACTTCGTTTAAGGTTTCTTTCAGTAGCATGCTCTGACATCTTATCATGTCCACCAAAGAATGTACCTTTTTCAATCTGTACAGCTGCTACCTTCTTTGCAAGCAGGTCATTTCCTTCTTCGTCACGCGGACGGTTTTTACTGAGAAAACTACATTTCCCAGATTTTACTGCAGACTGAGCGGCTTTCAGATTCATAAGACATTTTCCGTTTTCATCGTACTCACGATTTTGTTTTTGGAAATTATGTTTCCCTTCTGCAATAAGTCTCTTATGCATAGCAATTGTAGCTGCAGACTTCTTTTGGTGCGTAAGTTGTTTTTTACAATCTGGACTTCCACAGGTTTCCTTGAAAGAAAACAGATCGCTCTCACAGACTTCTTTCTGACAGATAGGACACAGAGGAATATCTTCTTTTGTTTTACCTAGGGTGAAAAGAAGATAATCTGTTTTTGTTTTGTTGTGTGCCACACGAAGATGTTTTGGTAAAGACGCGGGGATTGTTTCTAAACTACAGTATGGACATTTCAGCTTTTGCATAGCAAGCCTCCTTCTTAAGGAGAAGCTTACCGCTAGTAATGTACAGAGTCAAGGAAAATATCAATACACGTATTTAAAATTTCCACAGTCAAAAATTCTCATGTAACCATTATTTAACATGTTTTCGACTTCAGTGGATTTCTCATCAAATACGAAACCAGGAATATCTTTTAGTTTTCCTTTTTGAAAAACCATACGATGTTTCAATTCTTTATCCTCAGGTTTGAAATAAAAATAATCAGGTGGAGTTGTCTGGTCTTTTGTAAAACCGAGTGATTCATAGAGATGCCCGTTACTCCAGCGTCTATTAGCATAAGACACTAATGAAGAACCATGGTTTTTAATGAAGTGTTTCAATAACTTACTTGACCCACCGACAACTGTGCAGTCTCGTTTATTGCAGAATCTCAGTAGCTCATATCCATAACTTTTATCAAATCTGGACTTACCAAAAGTCATCAGTGATACGAGCTCCCCCTCGAAGAACAGACCATAATTTA
Organism: Paludibacteraceae bacterium; assembly: GCA_024401435.1. Taxonomy (GTDB): domain Bacteria; phylum Bacteroidota; class Bacteroidia; order Bacteroidales; family Paludibacteraceae; genus UBA1181. Next base: position 115,745 of record JAKSLB010000004.1, read on the forward strand.
TGGTTGAATTTACTGCTCCCTGGAGATGGTTTTCCTCTTGAAAACTTTTTGATATAGCTGAGGGTACTTCCGCAATGATTGTTTTTCTTGCATAGATTCGTTTTGAATATCCCAGTTTATTTCTGATTACGGATTTCCATATTTCTCTTTTTACCGGTGAAATCCACTCATCTTCAAAAATGTGTAGCAATTGATAACCTGCTGCTTCAGCTGCTATAGTTTTTTGCAGATGATATTCTTTATCAGTATTTACATTAAAACCAAGCGCGTTGGTTCCCTGTCCATGAAAGTTCAATCCGTTGAATTCGATAGCAAGACGTTTCTCGGGAATGACAATATCAAGTTCTTTTGGAGCTATGATGTTTCTATCGTCTACCAGTATAGTTCCCTGATAAAAAGATCTAATGAAATCATAGACTTCTATCTGCTGTTTGTGAACATCTGTTTCATTTGGAGCTGTAATATTGTTGTCGCGTTTGAACTTGTTGATTGGAGATACTGTCATATTGAAATATGAACAACAAGCTTTCAGATCGAACTTACCATCTTTGACGAAAGTCTTTTCAATGAACTCCGGATTGTAATCTGAGACATGATCTTTATGTCCATGAAGATTACCTAATGCAGTTCTTGTAGCTGCAATTTTCTTGTGGACAATGGATTTTCCAGACTCATCCAGAATAAGATTTTCGTGTTTAAGATTTGATGTATGATTTCTTCTTGTCGTATCTGCGATTTTCTTACCGTTATTCTTGTGTCTGATGGATTTACCTTGTTCATCTCGTTCAAGGTTCTTTGCTAACCAGGGGTGACTCCCATCATCGATCCGTTTTTGAGCGGATGTTTTGTGAAGAACGGATTTTCCTTCATCGTCTTTCACTAAGTTCTGAGAACTGAATGGATGAGTACCCTGAGAGATTTTTGTCTGATTAGCTTTTGATGCGCTCTTAGAGTGCATAATAGACTTCCCAGACTCATCACGTAAAAGATTTTCTTTTAAAAAATGATATGTACCATTTTTGATTTGAGTCTGAGCTGCTTTTACTGCACCAAGATGTTTACGTAATTTACGAAGTTCTTTTTTGCAATTTTCGTTCTCACAGACTTCCTGCAGTTCGTGCAGTATCTCGACAGAGTTGTTGCAAAATTTGCACTTCGGAATACCTTCTTCAGTCAAGTTCAATCGTTTTAATGTATTTTCCCGAAGTGTTTTGTTATGAACTTTATTCAAGTGTCTTTCTAAACAGCTTCGGATTGTCGTATAGTCGCAATATTCACATTTTACATATTCCATAAACAGCTCCTTTCTATGCTGATTACGTGTATTAATTAACACATGGAAAATGTATTTGTCAAAATATTCTTTTTATTGAAAATCATTTTAAATTTAAGCCCTTTAAATCCTGTATATATAGAAGGAACTGTTACGGTCAGGAGGTGCCAATATGGCAGATAACGTAAAAACCAGTTCACAAATCTATGATGAACTGAATAAATTAGCAAATCAATGTACTACTGAAAGCTTGTGCAGTGAATTTGCACGTCTTTTAGACCGTGCAGAGTCTCTGTTAAGAAAAGAATCAGAAATTACACGTAAACTTAATTTGATTAACAGCGCAGATGCAAAACAAAATATCAGTGATAGCGAGCAACAGAAAAATAATGAAGCACGTGAACAATTGAAAAAAGACCATGAAGCACTTATTTCAGAGTGTCAAAGTTTATCTGCGGATGTGGATAGATTTAAAGACAGCATTAAACGGGAAAATACCCGACAACTAAACAACAAGCAAGAAGAACAAATTGCTTCCGGTAAATTTGATAAACCGAGTCCGTCTAATACAATACAGAAAAGTTTCAGTTTGTCTGTTTTAAACAAGGATGAAGTTCTTGAAAAATCACAATTAGTAAAAATAAGTGACGCAATTAAAAGTTCTTATGTTTTATATAAACAACAGTCACTTTTAACTGCACAAGCTGGTTCTCGTTTTCTTGATAAACTGTTTGACTTGTCTGATTCTATTCTCAATTTTGAGAATATTGAGGAAGAGGCACTGAATAAAAATATCACATTAGCTATTCTCCAATCGTTTTATTACAAAGAAAACCTGAAAGCTATGCTGACAATTTTGAAAGAATTGCGCTACAAAATTCAATTGTCTAATAGCAGAGATTGGTATAGAGAGTTTAAACAATATCAAACTGAGCAACAACCCCTGTCATTACAATCAGCTGATAGTGAAAAACCGACACTTGAAGAAAAACAGGCTAAGTTAAGACAGTTAGATCGTGATATTCTTAAACTGTCTGCAAAATATATCAATACAGATGAAAGAAAAGCTGATCTACTTCAATATAAACATGTTCATAAATATGATCGTCTTAACAATATTACTACGTTGACTTTTACCAATGTACAAAAAGAAAACCAAGACATCAGTAGATTATGGGCGAGTGCACTAAGTGACTTAGAATCTGTAAAGAATCTGATTGATCAAAATGATTTTGTTGCTGTATCAGATTTCAATGCTGCTTATTTAAAAGCAATACAGTCCATGAATCTCTATGAGTCTTTGGTTAATAAAGCTATTCAGAGTGCAGAAAACTTCTATGCAACAGTGAAGACACTTGTCAACACTAAGGAGTAAATTAAATGAATAATGCAGAAGATATCCAAAAATGGGTTGACCAACTTGCGTCTTTTACTGATGTTTCTAAAAACAATGTTATTGAATGGGCTAAGCAAGCTCCTATTATTAGTCTTGAACAGTTTGAAACCATACCGTTATATCTTTATGGTGATGTTACACTAGATAAAGCTATCACAAATATCTTACAAAATGGTGCTGTTGAACCTGAAATTTCAAATATTTATAATATCTTATCAAATTCTTACAGGGCTCCATTGATTGAGGATAAAGAAACCGCATTGGTTTTATCTGACATACCTGCTGAACATAATAGTCAACCTGCTGATTGGAATAACTATATTCAACAATCAGTTGAAAAGATCCAACCAAAAGAATTAAATAGTAACACAATCAGTCGTGATAGAATTGGTGATGAAATAACTGTTCTTAAATATCAACAAGCTCATCAAGTTGACGCACGTTTAGACAGTCAAAATGCTGTTAATTTCTCCAATGGAAATATTCAACAAGCTTTTGATCGTCATCCGTTTTTCAGTGCTCATGGTTTTATTACAGATGCATATGACGAAAAGAACTTTATTTTAACTAACGGGTCTTTGACATATATCTGTAATTATTTACCAGTTGCTGGTGTATATGAATGTGAAAATAACGATGGTGATGGATTTTCTTCTAAAGATCCTATTCAGGATATTATGAATGACATTCAAAAGCAACCAGCTGAAAAACAAACATATTTCAGCGTCAATTTTGATGAAACAATTCAGGATAACGATATGCAAGAAGTTTCAACTGTTATATTAGAAAACAACAGTATGCCAGACGTGTCATTTAGCATGTACCAACTTGCTAATATTATGTGCTTATTCCAAAATGATTTACTGTATATGCATCATCATGCTATTGGTGATCACTTTGATACAGTACATAATGTTACACAAGAACTGTACGAAAAAGCTGCAGAGCAAGTTGACACTTTAGCTGAAATGGCGATCCGTCTCGGTGAACCTATTAATAATTTCAATAATGCACAATCTGTGATCAGCAGTGACATTTATGCACCCATCAATGATGGTGAGTTTGATGCTGATAAAATGGAATCAGAATTAAATAAACGTGGTGAAATCGTAATATCTGCAATGAAACGTTGCAGACAATACGAGAGTGAAATCATGTCTAAGATGGATGAGTTGATCAGTGCATGGGCAAAAGAAATTGAATACAAGAACGTGGCCCGTATGAAAAACTTCTCTGCTGAAAATAAAACAAGCGCTGCAGAAAATGACATTGTACAAAAGGTTGCTGCTACAGCTACAGCTATTGCAGAAGACTTATCCGAGAAATATGAACAGCTGTTGACTAAGATCAGTAACAAATATGCTATGTACAAAGAACTAACCGCGTTGCAGTCAAAATTGATGGAATATGTTGACGAAACCACTGGTACAGTCGACGATGAACATAAACAACTGTTAACAGATACCAATCTGAAACTGGAAGCTGTTTATGCAGATTTGGTTGAATTATTAGCTCTTGAAAAAGAATACAATGATGTTACTGTTAGTAAGACCAGAAAAGGTTTCAAGAAAGAACTGTCAGAACTAACACATATTATTGAAAATAAAAACTTTGCTAAATCTGCAAAAACAATTAATCAGCGTGCTCAAGAGGCTGCTAGAAATCTTGGTCTAGATCCTGACGTTTATAAAAATTTAAATCCACGAAATCCTGACGATTTTAATGATCTTATTGATGTTATAGAAAGTTCAGAAGCTAGAAATGCAAGGGTTGATACAAATGCTGCACTTGAACGGTCTTTCTGGGAAGCTAAGGTTAGAAACGACGAGCTTGACGATAATGCAATTGATGAAATAATTGATAGTAAGAAAATCGAGGATTACATTAAAGGTAAAAGTTCGCGTTTAGCTGAAATAGATTTAGAACCTGAACTCTATGAAGTCGATAGACAAAAAGCACAGCGTGCACGAGATATTACAGCAAAATTCAGAGACAAAGACCTAGCACAAAGATACAAAGATCGGAAAGCTGAAAAGCGACAAGACCTGGCTATATCAAATGAATTATTAGAGAAAGAGGCAGATCTCGATGCAAAGAAAGCTGCTGCTCGTGCTGAACTAGAACGTAACTTACGTAAACAATATCTAGATGATGATCTAGAATATCAGGGTATTGTTGCTAATGCTGGTAAAGATCGCGATTTAAAATGGAGACAAGATCACCAAAAGGATGAAATTGCTCTTGAACAAGCTAAAGATAAAGCTCGTAGAGCATATCTGCTTGAACAAATGAATCCTAACATAAAAGATTCTGATATCAATCTTGAGATCCAGAAACGTCGTATCTTGCAAAAAGCTCAACGTTTGGATGACTTTAAAGACGCTGTAACTGATGGTGTCATTGATGTTATCTTTGATAATATTGATCCTGCTGAAGCATTAAGTGCATATGACGAGATTCTTGGTGAGAACATTATTGAGAATCACCCTGGAATTGATAAAATGCTTTACAAATCTCTTGGAACCATTGTCAAAAGCAAAGAGCCACTGCGTCTTTTAACCAAAGCTGCTGCACGTGCTATCGGATTCTCAAGTAAAGTTGATCGGAATGAAAAACGTGTTGAGGATCGTGCTGTAAAAATGGGCTTCAGTCGTGAAGATGCCAAACAGACTATCAAAATGTTGGATTTTCCAAACATGCCTGTTGAATTGCTCACTCTTGATAATATGACCAAAGAAGTTTTGTTTTCATTAACCGCCATGAAGGGTAGTGAGAAACAAAAACGTCAATTTGAAAAAGTAAGACATAACTTCAGTAACGAAACTTACGAAGAAATCAGTTTTTCATCAATGCCTGCACGATTAAAATACAGTATTCAGAATCCTAGATACAATTATTCAGAAGATAGTTGGGCAATAGGAGACAAATCAGATGTCTGATGAGAAGAAAATAAAAGACGAAGTTGAGAATCGTATTGCTGCAGATAAAGAAGCTGAACAGGTAACGCAAAAATATGTTGACAAGATGAAAAATCCTACTGTCGACCAAAAGAATGCTGTTCTGTATGTGAAAAAGACTAATGCAGAAATAAAACGTGTTAGTAATCAGATGCTGAACAACGCAGAAGAAAAAATTAGAGAAAAATATCGTCCTGTTATTGAAGCTTTAGCTAATATGTCAATTGCATTACGGTCTCCATCATTAGCTTTAGGAAAATTAACTGATGATCAATTGGTTGGTATTGCATCCTTTGCAAAGTATTCTGACGACCATCAAGTTGATAACATTAAAGGTGTTCCTGTTCTCAAGAAAAATGATTTTGTCAGTTTTATACTTCAGGTTGTCTACTATATCTGCAGTATCCAAACTTATGTACAATTATCTGCTTTAGACATGAAAACAGTTTCAGAAAACACTGGTTTACGTATGCATCAGATTAAATCTTGGGATGAAGTTCTGAAAGCAAAAGTAAATCAATTTGAACTGAAAGGTTTTATTGTTGCAACATATTTGTTTAACAGCAATGAGTATGACAAGAGCAATTCAATTCTCAACAATATCAGAGCTGAATATGAAAAAGCGATGGAAATTCTATTTAAAACAGAGTCTCCATTCTCTTTCACCATCACTGGTACTGGTGAGTCTGACCAATTCTCAAAAATGTTAAAACTCATCGGTGCTGTTGCAGATAATGAAACTGGATTTAGTCTTTGGGAAAGATTTAAAGGTGTCTTTAAAAGCGATAACGAGGACGACGTCGATGACAGTAAAGCTCGTGAAAGTCTGATAGAACTATGTGAGTCTTTCCTGCTCGCAAGTAACAAGGATTTACAGACAACGGGCGGATGGGGTGATTTGGATGACACCATCAGATATTTCTTCAAAAATCTGTCTAAATCAAAAGATCGTAAAGAGCGCGCCCACGTTATGCAGGATGCTTTAGATAAAGCTCGCGCAAGCATCAAATACTGGTTAGAAGAAAAAGTTGAAAAGATGCTCAATGCTGTAACTAATTCTTTAATCAGAAATACTTCTGCTGTTCGGAATATTGCTGCAAGTATTACAATGTTTATACGGAAGTGGTCTGATCGCGGTTCTCCTACTGCAGGATCAACCTGTCTACTTTTTGCTGGATCTTTGGATACAATCGCAGACAAGTACATACAGTTTAAACAGATTGAGTCTGATATCCAGGAATCAAAGATTTTAGACGATGATGGCAAAATGGTTGTTGTTCAACTAGAAGCTGCAATAGCTGAGATCATACATGCTTGCACAAACTATGCAGGTCAAGAAACTGCAAACTGTAAAATACTGATTGATGAAGCAGCTAAAAAGATTAAGAAAGCAACTGGTAAAGACATATATTCATTTAGTCTGAGAGACATTAATTAAAAGAGGTGGTTAGCATGGGTGAATGGGATCAAGGTGATTTTAGAAAATTCCAAAGCGTGTTTGATATGGATCAAAACCCCCATTCAAACTTCTTACAGTATTACATTGCTAACCGTCAAATATATGCAAACTGGTGTAAAGTGTTCTGTAAGCCCTGTCTGTATAAAAAGCTTCGTAAAGAAAACGCAAACTTAACAGAGGGGCCTACAGATTTTTCTAAAGTAGACAAATATATTATCGCATACGGTAAACAAGCTGCTACTTTTACACAAAATACTGAAGCATATATTGATTATTGGACACATTTACCAATTGAAACCGAGGCATATTCTAAAATTGACAGTCAATTCACGGAAAACATATCTGTCAATGCTCCATATGATGATAGGTTTGATTATACACAAGGTGATCTTATTATATTTAAAATTAATGAATATCTTTTTCGTTTTAAGATTGTAGATCAACCTGAGTCTTATGCTGGCATACTTTATAAACTAAATCTTAAGTATATTGATAAGTATAAGACAACAGACCTTACACAAAAAGAGAGCGAACCTGAAAGACAGGATGAGTGTGAATACTGGTAGTCTACTACATAGGAGATCCATATGATTATAGGTGGTGCATATTGTGATAATTGTGAAAACTTATTAGCTGCATGTGATAACACATTTCTTCCTATGGATCACATTCACAACATCATTCGTCGTAGAAACTTTCCATTTTGTCAGGATCTGTATTCTCTCATGGGAATGACACGACTTGACGGAATGCAGAACTTTGCAGACATTGTACTTGAAGCTAAAAATGAGTTTGAAGAATACAATGGTCTTGTCATTAAAATGACTTTTGATATGGATGCTGGGGAACCTTATATGTTTAAGGGGAACTTCTTTGATTGGATTGATAAGAAGATTCCTGCTTCAGATGTTGAGTTCTTCCCCACATCCATCATCCATATGACTAATGTTGTAAGAAATCTTCCACAAGTCCGTGCGTCTTCACAATGGACTTATGACAAAGTCACTGGTAGATTCTCATCATTATGGTCAACATATTGTTTACATTATTTCACACAGTATCCATACAGACATGAAATTTCTGAAGCTACAACTTCACAACTTCCTGTATGGACTTCAACATCTGGTGTCTATCTCATTTCTGATCCTGATTATTTTATCGATCAAGTCAGTTATGCAGTATTAATGAGAATTCAGATGTATTCAAAGATGGTTCCTCTAGAGGGTTTCAGTGGACAGCTGCAACTTGATGATATTGTCAATAGACTCAAAGAACGCGTTGAAGAAAATCGTTCAAAGACAAGCAGTATCTACACCAAATGGAGAACCAAAGCTTAATCTTGGAAAGGAGGCACTATACAATGCAACAACGTACATATTATTTAGCATTATCCAATGTAGTGCTGAAATCCAACTATACTGCAATTAAATTTATAGAAGACCAGTCAGCAGAGATGGTTACTATCGAGGATGATCTCGATAAAAGTTTAACTAAAGTAACCGTTCCTGACATTACAAATGTCCGTTGCTCTGATGTTGCACCTCTTATTATTAAAAAGACTTTCACTGAAGATGAGGATAAATTAGACATAGAGGAAGGTGTTTATCACTTATACCGGGATGTCTCTTTAAATGGATTTCACATGGTAGTTTCAGACGAAACTATTGATGTTGCAATCAATCAATATGTTGTAAAGAACCCGCCCATTTATCCGTCAATCAGAAAAGAAAAAGATAACGTGCTTATCAAGTTTAATAGCAAATTACATAACCGTGATTATGTAGAAATGATCAATGAATCAGGGTTATTCTACATCATTCATGTAGAAAAAGATGCATATTTAGCATCTATCTACGGTGTAGTGTTAAATCGTACGAATAAGACTACACTGAAAAGTCATGACATTATTGATTTATCAGGTGATCACCTTCTTATTGAAGAAGCAGACTATGTTGCAGCTTTGATAAAGAAACTTGAATATCTGTATCCACAAGTACAATTCTACAATGTAGATTCTGATACAGATGATTCATCGTACAGCGAGTTCTTTAAATACAGAGCTCAGATGGGTGATTTTACAAGTGATCTTATCACGACACCTGTTTTTAACGATCCGATTTACGGTAGTGTTATGACAACAACTTTACAAATTGAATTTGAATATCATACTGCAGATCTGGTAAAATTTTCTAAAAGAAGATTTGATTATCAGATCAATAGGTTCTTATCGGGTGTTACAACTTGTGATCTGAAATTTCCAAATACGGATCGTAAGATGTCATTCACAGTTCATTGGGATCGGGCGGCTACTGCCCCAGGTAGTGATGATCTAACAACCGGTACCACAATGAATGAAGCCAATAAAACACAGTACAAATTCAGTTCAACTATTAAACTTGTAGTAACAATTTATCGTTTAGCAATGGACTATCCTGTCATTAAGAAAATAATATTGGGTACTCCAATTTTTATGGATAAAGATTTAGTTTACGATGGCACAGGCAGTCAGTTTGTACAAGTTGACAAAGGTGCTTATTAATTAGGAGAAAATAAATATGATCGAGCCTAATGTTAAATCAACAGTCTATGATATGAGTGGTGGTCTTTTACCTGCTCCAGCTGATGATGGTTTTAACATCGTTATGCCTGTGTTCACACCAACCGGTCCTGTTGAAAAAACCAAAGTTTTTAGTCAGAAAGATTTTATCGATCGTTTTATGACTAACACAAAAATGTTACCCACAGATAACATGTCTGCACAATTTGCTTATATGGTTCTTAATCAGAATCCCGTATATGTTATTCGTGCATGTCCTACAGAACTCCGTGAAGGTATGTCCTGTGAAGGTACAACATATCTGTTTGACAGTGAGTACAATCTTCTTGACTCTTACAAGAAATTCAATTTTGATATTGCTCCTAACACTGCTACATTTGCTATCACACCTGCAATCGGAAGTCCTATGACATCTGAGGAAGGTGAATCCTTGGAACACTTCATTGAAACCCTTGAAGAGAAATACAACGGACAGGGTATTTTAAGTTCAAACAATGAACTTGTTGTTTCTACCACAAAACTGTCCCCATCATCTAATATCGGTAAATTTGAAGAAAGCATCAAAACTGGTGCTTTCCAAATGTTACAGGTATCAGCTGGTGAATTGCAACCATATGATTATGTTTCTATGAATGGAAATTCATACCAATATCTTAAGAGTGTTGCGGATGAAACATCTGATGGTTTATCAAATGTCCAGGGATTTATTGCTGGTAATAATAACGATGCACGTTACTTCATCCTGTTTGTTTTGGGTGAAGAAAACTGTCTGCACAGCTTGAAAGATGTTAAGTTAAAACTCGACAGCTGTATCACAGATGCAAAAGGTATTTCTGGTATTACATTCAGTGATAATGCTTTAGCTATTGAATCCAACTCAAAGATTTCTCCAAAATCATTAGGTGAAATCGCTGATCCTATGATTAAGAAAATTTTGAGTGACATTGAAGAGGATTTAGGTAAAGAAGAAGGTGTCAAACCAGGATTTAAGTATGCTGTAAAAACAGAAGCTGGTTATGACATTTATACTGTCAGTTCTATCAAGAACGCTGCTTCACAAAACAATGTTGCTGATTTTGCTGAAGAAGCCTCAGAAGAGGTAACAGGAAAATTCCCAGCTGCTCCTACAGCGAACGAGCACTTCACTAAAGATACCACAGGTCAATACATTGTCACCAAAGATGCTAATGGTATTCTTGCTAAATACGACCTTGGTTTGACAGACGTATTTGCTGTTGAGGGTGGTACTTATACTAAAGGTACACCTATTGCAGAATCTACTGTCGGTAATACATGCTTGGTTTTCAAAACACAGTCTGTAACTACTACAGATGAAAACGGTGAAGAACAGACTACAAATGAAAACACACTTCAGATCAGCAAAGTTGTTTCTGTTTGTGATGAGTACAGTGATGCAGTTGCATATGCTTTTGCTTCAGATATTCCACAGATTACATTGACTGACAAAGATGACAACGAACATTTGTTCCTTTGTTCAACAGATAATCTATCCTCTGCTTTCAAAGATGAAAATATCCGTACATTGAATGCTTCACACAGTGTTGAATTTGTCATCGATGTTATTAAGATGGCTGCTAATGAAAATGGAGCTATTCACAGTGCATTCGGTGACAAGAAAGTAACAACAGAAGGTACAATTCGTTTGTATAATCCATCTTATGGTTCAACTGTAGTATCTTCAGATGCTATCAGTTTAATCAATACAGATGAGATGAAAACATACTACTATGCAGTTGATCCTGTGAACAATGATTCTCTGATTAAATATGAGTCTATCAAAGTCGTCATTGGGGATAAGATGTATTACACTGGTAGTGTTGCACCATCTTATACATCATTGGTAAAACTTAAAGGTAGCAGCTGTTCTGAAGAAGAGTTCATGTCATTGTTACAAAACGCTTTAGCTGATGCTAACATCTATATGTACAATGGTGACTTTATCTCTACAGATCCTGAACTCAACATTCAAACCTTTGATGGTGATCAATACACAATGGAACTCACAGTAGATGAAGCTGTCGAGCAGAGTCCAACTGAAGCTTTCGCTGTTGTCGCTAAATTCCCATCATCTGCAGCTGTAACAAAATACAGCTATGAGTTTGATAGTGAATCTGAAATCGTAAGTATGAACTTCAATTACAAAGATGGAGTTTACACTGAAGATTGGACATTCTCATTTGTTCCAGGCGTTGTAGACGGATATGGTGTTGACCAATGGTATACCAGAGTTAATAGTGACTATATCAAAGTTGTCCAATTGAACGAAGATGCCAAACCACTTGAAAGCTTTACTTCACGTAAGTTTGGTAACAAGATTGGTTTACCTCAATACGCCCCACAACATCTGACAAACGCTATCAGCAAACTGTCAGATTATGAAGACGATATTGCTTATGATGTAATTTCTGATGCTGGTGTCTGTGATGGAAATCTTGCTGCAACTATTTCACAATTAGCTGCTAAACTGTATTCAGTTTATCCTGCAAGTTTACCTCCATTTACCAAAGTCAAAGATATCAAGAGCTACATCGGTGCTATTGAAGGTATTCATCACTATGAAGTCCGTATGTTGTCTGCAAGTGATCGTATTGCTGTTGCAGGTTACAGCGAAGTCTTCCCAGGTTCATTTAAATTGATCGGACAGATGGTCTCTGCTTTCAGAAACCCATCAACAGAATTTGCTCCTAACTTTGATCTGAATCACGGTTCAGTTGGTATGAACAATCCTGTACAGTCTTGGAAGAGAAATGAACGCGAGGAACTCCTCGACTTACGTGTTGAAACATTGAAGGGCGGTGTTACTACTCCGTTCTATATCAATGATAACATCACAGCACAAACTCCTAAATCATATCTGTCTGAAGATCAGAATGTTCGTATGACCAACTGTGCTTTACACGCTGTTCAAAAGATGGCTAAGAACTACATTGGTGAATTGAACACCAAAGCTCTCCGTGACAGAGTTCAGGAAAATGTCAACTCCCTGATTCAGGATAGATTGTTCAAAGGTCGTACTTATAGTCCTGCTCAGTATCTTGCTGTGTGTGATGATACTAACAATCCTATTCATATTATTGAACAGAACAAACTTGTCATTTCATTGTATGCAAGCTTCACTCCGTCTATCAAGTATGTCTTGGTTGATCATTACATTGTAAGCTTGAGTCAAACACAAGAATAATTAGAGGTTTATGATGTCGTATAAAGTTAATACAACTGTAAATATACACAAAGCACCACAAGAGAACACTGGTAATATGCTTACCGTATTAACTTTTGTTGACTCTAAATCCAATTTATCAAAGTCTGGTTTCAGCTATATCAGTAGTTTATCCGAATTTGAAAGGGTTTTTGCAGATAAATATACAGAGTACTCCGATACTTTGAAACAAGCTGTAAGAACCCTTTGTTTCGGATATAACATCCTGACATATAATGTAAGAAAATGTCAACATGTAGAATCTACAAGAATATCTGTTTCAGGAACTAACTTTGTTTCAAGGTGGTTTGATACTGAATTACCTGTAGAACAATTTTTGACCACACTGCATTCAAACAAAAACCTTGCTGTGAAATTTAAATTAAGCGATTTTACTGAAGGTAAGTATCTTTTACTTGAACATACCATCAACGGTAAAGCGTCAAATCTTTACGTTGGAGCTTTTAAGGATGGGGCGCCCATCATTAGTAGTATAAATTACAGTAATGTACCCGCCCCACATGAGTTCACACCAACAGGCAATACAGAACAAGATATCCTTAAACTAAAAGACATTCTTACAAAACAGGAAGACTATTTGATGTCATACACCAACGATGGGTATGTACATCTGATGTTCCCCTATGAGTTTGATACACTAGGGGCGGGCTCTGTAAATAGAGTTTCTTTAGAATATGATGATGCATTCATGTATAACTATATTAACAATGTTTTGGATCATCAAAAAATAATGGATATTGTCAGTACGTACAATTCTGACATAGAAGATCTAGCTGTAGATTTTCATGTGGACAAGAATAATGTCTATTATATAGACGTTTATAAATATCAAAATGAAAATACTATAATTGCCACAGAAAATTATTTTGGGACTGATTTTGATGAACTCATACAAGCTGTTAATGGTAACAGTCAATATGTCAGACTGACTGTTTACAGAAAAATTTTCCCAGTCGGTAAATTTCGTCTACAACAGTTACATGCTATAGATGAAACACCGATAAACTACGAGGAGAAAATATTAGAAGTCAAACAGTTGATGTCCGACGATGAATATCTTAATACCAATATAATTTTGGAACCCGATTTGCAGGTGGACCATATAACACATATTAAAATCCAAAATGCTATTAACAATGTTTTTGATGATCCACGCAATATGTGCATCAAATTGTTTACATATTATGGTACATCGGATGATATTCTATCATGCTATGTGGATGACAGTGAATTTCTATATGATGGTGTGTTTTACAACACAAAAATGCTTTTGTTAAAGCAACTTGTTCTCGGTCAATCTTTAATAAAAGCTAATGAAATCTATCTGATAGAAAAACGTACTAAAGATGAACCGTTTTATGTAAACTCACCGAAGGTAGGATTTAAATATGTAACTTTTGACGCGATTAAAACTATTTTTAATAAAAAATATTACAACATATATGACATGTTAGTGATATCCTGCGTCAACAGTCAAGTTAATACAAGTCCTGCAGAAAAGAACAGATTTTATTTCTATAACCTTACTGAATTGCTGAATAGTTATTTCTCTAAAAACTTCGGATATAGTCCAGACTTATATTTAGCAAAGTACAGTCAACAAGATAATACTGTGCTTGTGCAAATAAATTATACCGTGAAAGATATCAATGAAATTACAAGCATTGATTTACTTTTAGATCTCCATGGAGGAATTACAAATGAGTGACCTCTCTAACAATGACATGTTAAATTATTTGTCATATACAAATATGATTGATGGTACTCGAGAGCTTCTCACCAGTGATAAATGGGATTGGGAAATTCTTGAACCACCTTCAGCTGTATATTATCCAGGAATGGATTTCATTAAACGTCGTGTTTCTGAAATCACGTTCCCTGCTGATGCATTTAATCATACTGCAATAGACACACCAACAATTCGTGGTTTTCAAGTGCCTGCACAACCTGGGCAAATCCCACTTAAGAATCAATCAGTTACTATTAAATTTGTTGATTATGAAGATCAGACTATGTATGTCTGGTTGACAGATTGGGCTTTCAAGTGTTGTGATCCTATTACACAAAAGAGCTACAGAGCAAGTGATCTTCGTTGCAGAAATAAATATTGGAGATTAAATGCTCTTAATAAACCTGTACGTTCATGGGTACATGAACATTGTATTATTAACGGATATAATATTGAAGAACCGATGGATAGTCAGAAATCTACCGTAGGTGAAGCAATGTCTTTAACATTTCTTGGTATTCTACTTCCACCAAAATTTGAGAATCTGTCTGCTGTTTAATGTATTGAGGTGAATAATGGACTTACTTTCTATGGTACAGAGATCTGTTAATGCTGACGTGCTACAGAGACTAAGTTCAACGGGTCTTGACAGTGACGTTGACAAACAATACACAGAATATGTGTCACAGACAACTGCTGTCAAATCTGTAAACGGACATAGTGTTACAGATCAATCCCCTAATAATTTTGCAGTCATACATACATCATCTGAAAATGACAAACAAACTACTGAGAAAGATCAAGAGTGGTTGTCATATGCAAAGAATGAAAATGTTGCATCAGTTGAAAACAGTAAAACAAAACCCCTCGACAAGAAACGAATATCGTACAGAAAAACCGTACAAGTTAATGCTAACTCTAAAATGATAGGTTTCATTGAAAACCCCATGATGACCAATGAAAGTCATAGTTCTGTTGCTGGGGAGCTTTCAAGCGGTGCGCAACAAGCTATGTCAAAAGCAATGAACCTGTTGGGTGGTGTTGGTGATCCATATATGAACAAAGCATTAACTTGGGTAAACTGGACTTGTCCGTCATCAGCATTTATTTTACCACCAGGAATATCCTGGATATGGCAGAAAAGCAGTAGTCTGTTAAATGTCTTTCCTTTAGCAGGAGCATCTGATCAATCCATCGCAAGCAGCATGGCAACAGGTGTCAGTGAGATTGTGAATTATGCTGATAACTGGAGAACCGGTTATAACAGAAGTTTGTTTAAAGTAATAAACACCCAGGGTGCATCTATTGGGTCAAAAAATTTTATTTCCATAAAACACGATGCATATCTTGGAAAACGTATTACAGCAACGAACTTAAATTTATTATCTAAGTCTGATCGTACTATCAAAGATACCAGTACGGAAGGTAAAGTTTACAGATACCTACACCGTAATCTTGGAAGTGATCTCACAGGTGCTAAACTCCGTGAGAAACGCTTTGGTGTTGATAATGTGACAGGAAAAGAACAACTTAAAGAATATGATAAGCATACTTTCTTTGAATTCACATACCCTGCAATTTCTCAAATCGAAAATGCACCCTTCAGAGGCGCACTTACGAACATGCATTTCAATGCAGGACGTAAACCAACGGTAGATTTTATAGTTAAACGTCCTGATCATCTCAACGGATTACCGAAGTTTTCTTATATAGATCTTGCAGCGGAAGAAGAGAAAGATATCAGTTTCATTGGTGAATTATCTGGTGGATATGGTGAGAGTAATCTAGATATTATAGGTTGGGGTAGTGGCAACAATAACATTGATAGCGGTATTCAACAAGGTCCTTGGGATGCTTTCCACACCTATAGAAATTTACAAAGAAAAACTAATACCATTTCTACTGATTTTTATGAGACTGAAGATTTCCCTGTTTGGGAATGGATGTTTAAATATTTCTGTTACTATTATTACAAAGAAAACGATGTTTCTATATTGAGTGCTAAAAATGGTACCAATAGCAGTATGCAGTTAAGCTATATGTTAAATTACATAAACCCAACTGTTCATCGGTCTCCATATGAATGTTATTATTATATGGAGCTCTATGTATCTACAACCAGAAATCCAGCATTCCTCAGTTATGTATATATGGTTGTCCCCCGTTTTGACTTCCAATTAGAACTTGAGTCTTCAAGATATGGAAGTGACGCTCACTATCAAAAACACCAGATTAAATGGGAAATTATCGGTCAGGTAAAATCTTCTCTAGGAGAAGAATCTTCTACCAAACCCGTTTCAGGTCCTGGTACAAAACTTAGAAATCTTACTCCTGCAGAACTGGCAGATGAGCTACCATCAAGCGAGGAAGCTGTTATCATGTATCAGAATCAGTTACTTGATCTTAATCCGCAAGATTTTTCTCAGGATGATACTCAGACTTAAAAGGAACCAACATGTCCAACAGTAACATAAACTTACCCGTGGAAACTTTACCCAGTAAAGGTTATAGCTATAAGTTTAAATTTTTAAACATAACACGTATGACATTTTCAGACATACTGTCCTATCAGACAGATATGGAAGCTTCTATGAATGAAGCTGCAGAATTCATTACGCTTATCAAAGATATTATCTTACCTTTACAACATGGCAGTGAAGTTTTACTGTATGATGCAATCCCTGTTATTGCAGTAAGAATTTACAACTCCACATCTGAAAGCTTAACTGATTTTATTCGTATTAAATATGAATGTCCAATTCATCATGAAAAAGAGTCCCTGGAAGTACACTTATCAAACTTTAATTTTGAAGATATGAATAAAACTTTTCGTAGAATAAAATCTGTCCGTCTTGGTCAGAAAGACTTCGATATTATTATGCCAACAGTTAAAGATTTTTTGGATGTAACTGACTCTTTTAGATTGAGAGTCCCTGTGGAAAATGCATTAAAATATTTTTATTTGTTGTCTTTGTTCAAAGCTTCATACGAAGATAAAAATAAATTGGAAATTTTAAATGCTATTAAAAATGCAACCAGCAAAGATATCAAAACACTAAACATGTTGTATGAAATGATTACTGGAGCTTTTACAGGTTTCAATGCTAAATGTATTCATGGAAAGGAGCCCGTAACAGTTAGACTATCAACAATCAAACCTGTTACGGACATCTTTCAAAATATTCTCGAATCGGAAGAATTTGATGAAGCTACCTTTGATCTTAGAAAAGATGACTAGGATCAATATGTTCGATAAAACTTTAGATGAGATTTCATGTTATATTGCTAATATTGAAGAATTGAACAGAGATCTCTACTATCAAGAACAATAACTTTGGAGGAATTTCCATGGAGGAATCTAACATCAAGCTTAAGTCTTCAATAAAAACCTTTGTTGAAGACCTATATTATAAAATTGTTCGATTCCTCCATGAGGAACCTCAGCAAAAAATGTCTGCTGAATATGTTTCATTGTTGAATAATGAAAGTCCTGATCTGGAAACAAAAATAAGTTCTGTACTATCTGCTCGTCGAAACGACAATATCCAACAACAGATCAATTCTGTTACAGAACAGATTTTTGAACTCATACAGGAAAATAATACTAATGTTAATAATGATACACAGGTTTTGGAAAACCATATAAACAATATTGTCAAGCAATATTATGAAGAAAAATCTGCTGCTGACAATAAATTAACGTTGACAGAAACAATACAGCTGCTTAAACAAATCGTACAAGGTAACAGCTATATTGATGACTCCATAAAAAATGTTTTCAATGAGAACACTATTGAAATAAACAATAACAAACAACGCAATACATCTGTTGAAAACGTTGAAAAGATTAGTCAAGAAAATAATACAATATTTAATTTTCTTAAAAAAAACAATTATATACAAAACAATCAACATATTGTTCAAACACTTGAGTCTATAAAACAACTGTCTGACACCCATGAAAATCCAACTTACAACGTTCAAAACAATGATGTAAGTGTTTCAGAAAATAAACTACAGTCTGTAAACAAACGACTAGTGGGTGTTGCAAAACAAAATTTAAGTAACAACGTAGTGTCTACAGTAAGCACTTCTAAATCTGATGGTAAAATATCACCTCAAACATATATGTCTGACAATCGTCCAAAAAAGTCTTCACCCAGTGTGGTTCATAGTTCGTCAAACCAAGATGTTAACATTAAACCATCACATCAAAGTTTTGTAGATTTACCTTCTATAAGTGTCACTGAGTTGAGTTAAGGAGAAAAGAAGATGCCCTTTTTTTATGATATATTCAATGACAATCCTAACTCAATACCTGACTATATGATACCTTATAGTCAAGCACTATATTATGATGCCACAGAAAATAAAATTGGTGCTGAGAATTATCAGCTTTTATTTGTTACACCTTTTAACGGTCAACCACAGGAAAGATTCTGCAATATAGATATAGTCTGGAATCATTCTGACATTGATTTTAATAGTGATATCAGAACTGTCACATCTAATGTCCAAAACCGAGAATTGCAAGCAATTGCTCGACAAGTAGAAGAAGACTTACAAAGATGGAGTAGTTATGATCCGAATGTCGAAATTGATTCAGAGGACTATAAACGTCTAAGTGAAAATCTTGCAAAACTCTCAGTTTTAGGTGTTGGTACATGGCAACTTCCTACAGATCTAATAGATAAATTAAAACAGAAAGGAAAAACTGCTATAGATGCAAAACGCATGCTGCAAGGCATGCTCAGTTCAGTAAGGACTGCCGTAGGTAAAGAATCACAAAAAGAAACAGAAGATAGCTCTGTACACCTCTCTCAAGGGTCAGCTCAAGCTAAATTAAATGCAAACGGTTTTCAAACTATATTTAATGGTGCTAATGTTACATCTTCTGTATCCTCTGAGGGTTTATCTATCACGAAGACTCTTGTGTGTAAAAGCAGTGATGCTATCAGCGCATATGAATGTATAGAAAAACTTGCACAATATCTGAGTATTGTTGCACCGTTTTGGTACTATGAAGTAGGTAAAGATCAAAGCTGGTCTCGTGCTAATATGAGAATGAGACCTCCGAACGATTTTTATGCTGATATTGTTGGACCTCAGCAATTCGCAGCTTCAGCAACAAAAACATCTGTGACTGATAAATCCTGGGATGTTTTCAAGTACAGAGGCCAGTTTCAACTTAGAAAAGGTTACACTATCTATAGAAATCTTGTACCAAAAAATGTTAAAGTCGTTGCATCACAAGATAACGTTCTATTAGACAGTAGCCCATTTGATAAATTTAATGAGCCTGGATTTAAAAGTCTAACCGACATAACGGAGAATAAGGATAACAAAGCAGAGTTTTTCAGCTATACAAAGAATCATGATTATAAAAGAATAATTGAGTCATGGAAAAATTCAGGTCTTTATCAATCTATCAATGATGGCGTCTCTAAAAAGTATCTTTTCCCACAATATATCAATTTAGAGGTAACACTTGTTCCTATCGAACCTCTTGATGGGGTCACAGGTACACAACAATTGTTCTGTTACAGTAAAGATATTATTAAGAGAGCTCAATTTTAACTAAACCTTAGGAGGCATCTTTTATGCAACAAAGAATTGAAAACATATATGACGATCCGTTTGCATCTGATTATTTATATGCTTTGGACAAACAGCCAACACTGTTAAAAAAGAATGCCACCACACGTCGTGTAGACATAACATTAGATAACCAAGATATTAGGGAAGCAATATTCTTAAATCGTATAACAGGTGATGAAAAAACACTGTATGTAGATGAAGCAGAATATTTAACCAAAGACATATTGTCTATCCTAAGTTCTAAGCATGCAGAGACACGATAATGTTAAAGGGAAATAATTTTAACCTAGGTGTTACAGCAAAAACACCTAATGGAACAGACATAGACATATTTGATTTACATGTTTTTTCTGAATTATATGTCAGAGAAGCTGCTTGTACAGCCCCATACTACGAACTATATATTACCGGTGGTGTTTTATCTGATGCATATCAATATACGGATTTTACTCTGTCGTATGAATCGGACGCACTTAAATACAAGGTACCATTAGGTATAGTTGAAAGAGTTTTAACCGACAATTATTTGTTAGTTAAAGGTTGGATGGTAAAAACAGAGGATATCAGGATTCCACAAACCAAATATTTAGGTAAAGATGCAAAAGAAGCTCTCACAAATCTTAATATTAGAGATAAAATAGAGTGTGATGACAACTTTACAGGAAATGTTTTTCAGATTAATACAACTAATATGCAACAAGCACTGTCAATATGTCATATGACAGCTAAAAATGCATTTTGGAATATTGGTCGTACCAGTATCAATTTAAAAGAACAGACTGAAGAATCTAGTTTTGATATCTTTGCGTCTGTTTCTAATGAAGTATATTTTTCAAATGAAAATGTTTTACCAAAAGAAGTTGAATCTCCAAATCAATGGATTTCTGCATCATGGGATCGTGGCTCTTTAGATTACCATTTAAAAGAACAACATGATCAACATCATACAATGCTAAAAAACATCAAAAACGAACGGATAGGACCAAAAGGGATTCTCTTTGTAAACTACTCAGAGGAATTGACTGATATTATCGGAACAAAATATCCTAATAATCAAAAAGATCGTTTCCCTGATGTCAAACAATGGATACTTGCATCAGTATCTTACAGATATGCTATGGATTATGTATCCAGTTCTGCTCAATATTACGGAGTTTCAGATGCTATCGACCAACAAAAATTTGTTGACGGGAACTAATTTCAATAACATGCTTCGAGAGGTACCTCGACACCAGGAACACTATTTAGGTATAGTGAAATCCAGGTTTGAGGACAACACTGAAGATTCTGATGAAAATCCCAGAAACTATAAAATAAAATTCAACATCTTGGGACTCCCTGAATTTACAAACGAGTGGCCCATTGCAGTATCACTCGGTAATTCCACCCGTCCCGTCAACGAAGGCGACCTTGTTAAGATATGGGACATCTGTGATAGTACACCCGGGGCGCATATGTTCTTTTATGAACCTATTTGGGAAGATCGTTTTACAGGTATCAAAAACTATGACAACTACATCGATATGACAGAAAAGAATTATGTCGAGATGAAGTTTCCAAACACAAAACTAGTTTTTGATAAGTCCGGTGGACAGAAACAAGGTACTTCAGATACTGCAGATAACACAAAAGGTGAAATAAAAATTGAAGCAGGTGGATCTTCTATTTCCATTAACTGTACAACAGGTGCAATTGATGTGAAAGCAAAAAGTGGTTCTACAATCAATATCAACGGTACACCTGCAACAGGATTTTGTTGTATACCGAGTTGTCCGTATACAGGTGCAACTCATACAACCAATACTGTTATAACTCAGTGAGATAACTATGACATTAGCAGCTGAAATAAAAAACCAGGACAGAAACTATCTGTTAAACAAAGTCTATTTCCCAGACACTGGTGAATCTGATATAGACTTAGCAAAGAACGGAAAAGTACGTGTCAAGTATAACGGTGCAAATTATCTGATGTCTGGGCAATCTGATTTCAGTATGTTTAATGTCAATCGTTTTGATGCTATTAAAAACTATCTGAAACAACATACGAAAATCATCTACACATATAATGGTGTTGCAGGAAATGTTACAGATCCTCTTGTGTCATTTGTCGGAGAGATCTCAACATTTACTTACACACCACCACAATATATGACAAGTAGAACAGATTTCACTATGCAGATTGAAAACATAATCAATTCTGCAATCATACAGGATATGTCACATCAGGTAATAGGATATTTCACATTTCGTCCTGTTAGATTAGGACTGATACCTACAGTTTCAGATTACAATATTAATGTTGAAACAATTGGAGCAATGGTCACTGCAGCAGTTATGTCTGCAATCAATACACCGACGATCGGTGTTCATGGTGCTTTTACAGGACCTGCTACAATGACTTCGATCATCGTCACTTGAAAGGATCTATGAAGAATGTTTTTTAGTAAATACTTTGCAAATGAAGCACAACAGGATGTTGATTTTGATGAAGACGATGAATTTTCTGCTGCTCAAAGTATGCAAATTGCACACGAATGGGCTAACTCCATTAGAGATAAATTGAAATCATCACATGTAGCAACTTCAGCGGATTTTAGATCTCAAACAATCAAGGAACGTCGTCAAGCAGGTCAACCTGAACGTAAGGGATACATGTATTTAGGTAAACGAGTCCCTTACTCAGAAGAACTTCGTGAACAACTCGCTCACAGATTTTTTGAGTTTCTAAGTTTACAAAAAGTTGAAGGTAGTATCACATCTATTAATACCTATGACGATCAAATGTTCACTCTTGGTCTTGGTTTTTCTGCTAAAGGACAGTTACCTAAAGTCTGGAGAAAACTTGTTGCATCTGATCCTGAAATCGTAGACGAACTCAAACAGAAAATAGATTTAACTATTAATAGCGACGGATCTGTCAAATATCGTGGTGTAAAAAACAACCAAGCATATGATTTATTACGAGACCAACTTGATGACCTGGTTAAACTTGTAAATGTTTTAGAGTCAGACAAACATATACAGAAATTACTTGATGCTGAGATAGCAGTTATTGATGATAACTTACTAAAAGATCTCCCTGATTATGTAGAGAAATGGTCGCTGACAGCACGACTTATCGTATTACATATGGGACATTGGTTGCAATCACTTCGTGTTCAGACAAATACAAACGATTTTCGTAAATGTAGAAATACTCTGGATGTAATTCTTACCTGTTATTCTTTGTTAGCAGATAGTCCTTATAATAGAAAATACAATCGTCTTAGAGCATACCCTGCAACATATGATGGTCTTTACAATTCAGCGTGGACTGTACCATATTCTTATGGTGTAAGACGTATATTAAGTTGGATTGGTGGTGAAGAACTGTTGAAAGTCTTCATAAAACAAGGAAAGCGAGTGACGCTCGAAAACAGAAATGATAGAACAATGGCTCAATACAAAGGAAAACTCTGTTTCCAGTTAGAAAGCAAAAAGAGCAATGAGTTTGTCTGTTTTGATGTCAAACCAGTAAACAACAATGTTGCACCCGCTGCTACTAAAAAACAATTTTCAATCCAAAACTCTCCAGACAAAAATCATGTTATATATGATGCTGTTAACTCTCTGAATGAGTATTTCAAAACAAATGACATGAGGTCCAGATATACTCTCTTAGCTTCATATCTTGTTACTCCAAATGTTGACAGTCATAAGTTTGCTGCGCATCTATTTTCAAATATGTTGAATGGTGCCCTTGAAGCTTGTGGTCTTCCATTGAAGTCACGATTCAAAACAGTCTTTGCACAGAACATGCAGATAGATATGGACACAAATCAAGGACTTATCGGTATAAGTGGTCCTATTCTGAAAGCAAGAAATACAGTATGGATTCTACAAACAAGTTCTGGTACTGATGACTTTAATCAGACTGCATGGTGGATTGATATCATTGTCGGGGACACTACATATACATTCCCCGTCATTGCATCAGATGCTGACGGACATCCATACAACCCCGTTGTTGAAGCATATAAATCATTCTTATATCTGATTCTTGAAAAAGCATATGATAATCTTATTATTACAAGAGATGATATTCGTAAAAGTGGTGTAAAACTCTAATATTACAAAACTTTATTGATGTCGGAGGTTCCTTTGTTGGGGCTTCCGACACTTTTATTTTTCAAGCCTTTTAAATCCTGTATATATAGAAGAGGAGGATAATCCCATGGCATTTTTAAAACTTGATGGTTCTAAAACCGATTATGAGGGAGAAGCTCTCCTCGATTTGGTAAAACTACATCTATATACACCTAATGGTGCAGTCTTTGGAAATACGTCATTCGGATATAAAAATCTTGACGTGTCAGACGTATCTTCAGTACGTGCTGCTATTATAGACTGTTTACACAATTCTCACGGATCTATTCATTTAAAAGATGTTGTGAAGAATTCCAATAATACAATTACTGCTACATTTGAAGGTGTAGATGAGACACTTACACTGAACAGTGGAGATAACTGATGGCTTTCACTAAACAAGAATTATATGAAAAACTGATAGCTACCTATGCTACTAAAGGTCTTCAAGGTGAACTTGTTGAATTAGTATCAGATTTATTGTCTGAATATTTATATCTCCACCAGATGGAAGATGTCAGTATTCTTATGGAAGATTCTTTTCTACGTTGTAAATACCTGAACAGTAGTATTCAACACGCTGCAGATAATTTCTATTCAGTCGATCGTGGAAAAAATCGTCTGATTCATATCAACAACCTCGGTTGTCTATCACCTGTCAGAGTAAGTAAGTTCGATACTGTTTCATCATACGGACAATATAAACTTGTATATGATCAAAACTATACTCATTTAAACACAGATGAACCATTTGAATTCAGCGGTTATCTGACTATTGACAACGCTCAGACAATCACTGTTGAAGGTAATGGTAGATACTATATGGATTTGACTGATGCAGAAGGTAATCTGATCCAGAATGTATCTGAAAATATCATGGTCATGTCTATTGATGACCGTGGTACTGCAGACAACCGTGATGACAAGCATCATGAATTCAAGATTTCAAATAATCTGTTAGATCTTTACACAAAAGCAGAAAATGCAACAATTGGTAGTGAGGATCAGAACGATGACAGTATTTCAGTAATGAAAGCAGAAATCTGTGCAATGACTCTTCCAAACTATGGTATCAGACTTTGGAAAGCTGATAAGTTCCAAGAGAACTTCACATATGTCATCAAGTATTTGAAATGTCCTGATGAAACAAAAGCTGAAATTAATATTGAGACAGATATTCGTTCAATACCCGGTTATACTAAGAATGCTAACAAAGTACCCACTGAAATAAAAGTTGTTGAGAAAGAAGATGGAAGTACTTGCAACCAGGTTCTTAAAACAGAAGATCAGGAACTTATCTATCTCAATGCTGCTGCAAACAGCAGATTTCAGGGTGCAATGAAGTCTATCAATTCTATTGATGATTTCATCCAAAGTAATTTATCCAAGGATTTCAATCTCGTCGGATTTAAGACAGTCATCGGACCAAAAACAAATCCATTTGTTGAGGATGGTGCTATCAAGGTGTACTGTACATTTACCGGTCATGAGGGTGCCACACAAGCTACACTTAAAAGTATGCAAATACGAGCAGTAAACCTGTTAAAAGCATACTATATCACGAATGACATTGTGTTTGAAAACGCTCAACCAGTAAATATGACCAATACTGTTATTGATACAGAAGGCAGTAGTCAAATACTTTATGTAGATGTTCACTACAACGATATCATTGAATATGCTGTATGTGAAAACATTGTTGACAACAAAAGATACATTGTCGGTGAAGATTTTAATCCATATCAGATCATTGCAGACATGATGTCACATGAACAGTTACAAGGTAGATTGTCACTTGTTGAAGTTTATTGGAAAAATGGTAACACTAAGATTTACCCAAGTCCGACAAAACTGTCCTTGAACCAATGTATTAAGTTCAAAGCTAAGATTAATTATATTTCAAACAGATAAAACGTACACACGGAGGCAAAGGATGTACGCAGATTTTATTGAAGACAGACTCGCGGAAAACTCTGAGTACATCCGCCTCTTAAAATTAGGTATAAAGCTATTTCAACCTGAGTGGTTGGAAAGTAATTTCCGTCAATTAATAAAAAGAGAAAACTATCAGATAATTGACTCATTCTTTGATAATCTTAAAGAGGAAATTTCTGATGAAGAAAAACTTTTTATCTATAAATCTGTATATGCTCAAGCAGGTTTTAGAGAAAGTCTTTTAACTCTCGGTAATTTTATTGACGGACTTGAAATTAAGATAAGTGATCTTGATGATGATACTGATGATGCTAATCCAAAACGAAAAGGTGTTGCATACCGTGACTTACTTGAGTTTAAATGGGATGAGAACAACAAAAGATATGTTGCAGATATTAGTGAATTTGGTCAATTCTTAGTAATTAAGTATTCCTATGTCAAAGATGCTGTTTATACAGACATGAAAAATTTACGTGTAGACGCAACAGTCCTCTGCGCACTGACAAAAGCTAATTCAGTAACAGATGTTGTCATCACAACAGAATCACGTGATGATAAAACAGTGTTACTGTTCAATGGATCACCTTATTTAAACACAGTTGTTCCTACAAACAGCAATTGTGAATTCTATCTTAATAATCAAATGATAGAACACATAGATGACCTTTGGGAAAAATGCGAGTTTGTTAAAAAAGATGAAGTTGCTTCATCATACCTTGGTGAAGATATGTACTATGCGATTTGGGATCGTCCAATCCCAACACTCATAAAATATGTAGACGCAAAAGATATTTTTAAACTTGAATTAGATAAGGTCTCTAGAAGCAAACTCTACATTTACCCATATGACAATAATTATAACAATTTGAAATCACACGAAATAGCTATTGAGAATTCTGAAAACGTAGGTTTTGATTTCTTTCCATACATACAGGACGGTAACACAGGAAAAGAATTTCCACCTTTAAATACAAATAAAATCTTCACATATAATATTGAAGTCCGTACTAATAAAGATATCTTCAAAGACTATGATTTAATGCAGTCTCAAATTGAAAATCTGGTACGTGAATTGTTGTTCTATAAAGATACTGTTGATATAGGTTATCCAAAACTTACTTTTGATACATTCATTGTAAATAAGATCACTAACACGTTGGATGTTTTACCTAAAATATTCAGATTCTTTGTCATAACTGAAGATAATTCCTCGAGGTCCTCCTCGAATGAAAACCAGTTACAGGGATATAATTTATGACCACACTTTGGAGATTGAACTATGGAACAAAAAGAAATTGATTTGTCCAAAGTTGTGGACGCTACACATGTTAGACTGATAATAGCTCTTGGTGATTTCTATCACAAAGAAATCTTCGATACAGAAATAAAAAACTTGACTGAGAAAAAAGATGTTCCATCTATCACATTCTCAGAAGAGTATCGTAAAAAAGTATTGACCAATGGGAATTCTGACGAGTGGAGAAACTATATCACTGCTGAAAGATATGATATTACAGGACCTCAAAGTACTATCATCAAAGTGTTCATGCCAAAACATGTTTTGAGTGTTGATTTTGGTACTAAAAATGGGGACGAATTTATATCTTGTCTGGAAGAACCTATTCTTTTCTATAAAGAAAACGAACAGGGTGAGATTCTGTATGAACATTCTTACAGTTTTCCTTCAGTATTAAGATACGAACAGAATAAAAGTCCTACTTTTGACAAAGAGACCAGAACTGAAATCCGTATTCATGAATTTACTGAAGAATCCCACAAAGACCAAGTAGTTCATGTAGCTGCTGACTTACGATATAACTCTATTGCAGATAAAGTCTTTGTTGACAGCACAGATGGAACATTGTCTGCAGAAGTTGTCAACGGAAACATGATCACACCTGATTTTTCAATCTTCTTTATGGGAAATCTTATTCAGGATGGTGAATCAGTTATCAATCCAACAAAATCTACACCACATTCAATTGCAAGTGCATATGCACGTACTGATTTACAGATTGGACAGTCTGTCATTACAGAATATACAAATATTAAAGCATATTCTACAGATGTTCCTGATAGTGAATCAAATATTTATGCTGCAATAGGCGGTGGTATAACACATCACTATTATACATCAACAGGTACATTGGAAAATACCTGATTCAGGAGATTATATGAGTAGTACCTTACAGATTAACTTAAATTTGACTGAAGATGGTAAATGGGCTCTTCGGGACTCATCAACAATTGAAGTCAAAGCAATGTATCTGGTTAATGTAAAATACACAGAAGAACCAACTGCTCTACCATCTGCAGATCAATGTCTTAAAGATGAAAATCCATCTGGATCTGCAGGTTCTTATTTGGGATACTTTAATAACAATACGGATACTGATTTTACAGGGAAAAGTTTGTTAGTAACCCTAATGAATGGTGAAAACGAAGAAATCTTTTCTTGGGGAACATTCAACGATGACTTCGTCATAGAACGGAATGCTGCTAGATATATACAATATTCGTACAATCTGACCTCTGATGGAAAAGAAGTCTGGTTCAACAATCATACAACATATGCGATATTTGCTGCAAAAATTGGTACGACTTCATCCCCTTCATCTGTAGGTTCTTCTTCTACACCTATATATTTAGAAAATGGTGATTTTAGAGAATGCTCAATAAATAGCCCTTCACAAGCAGACAGCTCTCAAATGGATTACAATAACCCATCCTCTGAGTATGTCTTAGTTACACCAGCCCAAATCAAAGCTATGATTGATGCTGCAATCCAGAAACATATCACTGATATGCATCAATAACAGGAGGTATAAACTATGTATGAAACATTAAACTTTGTTTGTACCAACTGGGGAAAAGCAGCATTGGCTGCAGCAATCACAGGTGAAAAGATAAAAATCGTAGAGATTGATTATTCACCATGGAATGCAGATTACTACGATGAGTGGACTATTGACATTGAAGAAATTACATTACAGACAACAAATGTAAGTTTGTCAACAACAATAGACCCTTCAGGTGAAAACAGTTTTGTAAATATCTTTGCACAAACCAAAGGTATACCTGAAATACCTGAAGGTGGCTCAACTGTCGAGGTACGATCAGTTGCAATTATTGCAGAATATAACGGAGCTAGACAACCTCTTGCATATGCAGCAGTTGGTGCATCAGAAGATCCAATTTATATTTGGACAAACACTGTAGTTAGTTTTTCTAATCAGATTAAACTTGCTGTAACTGCAGAACAATCTGCAGTATTTGATGTAACAAGTAGTGTCCTTCCTGTACAGCCTGCAACAATAAATGATGCAGGTCTTGTTCAATTAGCCACAAAGGAACAGGTTGCTGCAGGGACACAAATGTCTGTTACAGGAATCCCTTTGGTTGTACAACCTGGAACAGGTTTTAGTCTAAAAGACGACAGTAACAATGATATTTGGAAAGTGTCTGGAAATATTGATAGTTCTCTCATTGAAGGTAGTGGTATGGCCATGTTCCGTGGAGAACAAGCTGTTGAAATAGACACTTCTGAAAATGACGGAAGCTATATTACTATTGATGGTGCAGGTACAGGAACCGGTGTTGTTATTGGTGGAAATCTTACTGTTAACAAAGCTCTCAATGTTCGTCAATTAGGTACGAATCCCACAGCATTCAGTACAGACAATGATATTTATCCTGTAGGATGCTTATTCTTAGGATTCTATTTAATAACAGGTGGTGGTTATACAAAAAAAGCAGCAGGTGATGTTTGTCCTATCGATAGTACGCATGTTATGTGTCAGTTAGCTACTGATAGTCCAACCGGACCTACGAAAATAGTAACACGCAATTTCCCTGCAGGTTCACAATTTAAAGCTCTGACATCTACTTCTGGTTATACAAGCTCAAATAACTTAGCTCTCTTTGTTCGTATAGCTTAACAAATCAAAGGAATTATAATATGACACAGACAACAGACACATATACTCGCATTCTTGCTGAAAGTTATGCAACCATTGGTTCAAATGGTACAATCAACTGTGTCGCATTATCTTTCAATAGACCTAAAGAAATAGACCCAAAGGTTGATAATATTTACGTTTCATCCACTAAAAACTCTGTTTCAATAAAACAAAAAGAATTTACTGGATGGATACAAACTAACGATGTTTGGTCTGAAGAACAGGTATTAGAATACAAATATCCATACCAACCGACTGACAGTAATGGAAATGAAGTAGTAATTACAGATGGTTATGCAACAGAAGATAATGCATATCAACCGTACACAGTTACACTTCCAAATGGATCTGTTGTAAATATTCCAGATAATTCATGGTATTTTGGTGTTGCACCGTATCCTGAACTTGGTCTTGATAAAAAAGAAGTCCATTATGTAGAACTACCTAAACAAGGTCTGTTCTTATGGTTGGATAGCTTGGACAGCACAGCAGTTGTTCATGTAAGATGTGCTGCAGATGTGAGTTCTGAAAACCATCCATATCCAAGATATTTGTACGAAACTGTCACAATTGAATATTTATCAAATGTCGACAATCCTAGTGATGAAGATTTACAATTCATTCAGTTTACCTTTACTGATGATAATCGCAATAATCATTTAACAAGCGGTTTTGATCACATTCTTTTCTTACACAAAGAAAATAATACATACGAGATTCTTGCTGATCGACCTATGAATTACATGGTTGAGTTTCCTCATCAAGATGAAAAAACCTCTACATCAAAACGAATCATTGTAAGAATAAAATCATCAGAAGAACATGTTACTGATATTGACTTTTCAGTAAGACTGTTAGCAGCATATGAAAAGCATGTCAGTGAAGACTTTAATGATGTACACGAGAAGCTTCAAAAAGATAACTTTATCGCAGAAATAAATGAGACATCATATACACCTAAGAATTTTGTGAATGATGATGATCACCCAAACCTCAAAGTTGCAGATTACCAATCATACTCATATCTGATGTGGTATTATTGGAATCATGGTGCAATTAACCTTGCTCTCAAAGACACACGTTGGGAACTTGGAGATTTTCAGGGAAAGTCTACTTCAGATTTCCCCGGACCCTTCCTCGGATTCAATGATCAGTTTGGTTCGTATCTGTATTCATATCTTATCAGTGGAAATAAGATGTTAATCATCTTAGCAGGAAGTAATCAATATCATCATGTTGATTTCTATCTCTGTAATCTACCTGATGATTTTAATACAGACAATGTTGGACAGCTTCCATATAACAGACTTCTAATAAACAGATGGTTCAACAGTCTTTATTTTGTACAGGATAAGAAATGTTACACTGTCAATCCTGACATTGACACTGTAGTTATCCGTAACGGTACATATGTTGATGTTACTGATAAGACAGGTGAAACAAACTGGTTGGAAAGCGACGAACGTCTTTTCAAAGACTGTGATATTAATGAACTGTCTTTAGATGATCAATCTGAAAACGATGAATTCTATCAGACAACTTTCAGTGATTTGGGTGACTGTATTATTAGATACAATACGGAATCTAAAGACGTTTCTATCGTAGGTCTCATTGCAGATAATGATGTCAATACTAATAACATTGACAAAGTCAAAACATTATCTGTTTTCGAAAACAACGACATTACAGGGGTTTTCAATCAATATATGATTGATGCTACTGTTGACAAAAAGATTTTATCTGCAATGTATAAACACACTGCGTGGCAGATAAAGTATCTTCGTGACCATCAATACGAAGTGTTCTGTGCAAATAATAAGTTCACAATCGGTAAAAGTGTTGATGAGAGTCATATTGGACATATGCTTTTATCAAAAGTTCCAGGTAAAGATTCAACAAGAATCAGATATGCTGAGAATTTTACTGAGAACTTATATGCAATCAATGAATCTTACTTCATTTACAAAGACGAGAACGGGTTTATTAAGAAACATATCTTCAATGAATCTGAAGATGATGTCATCACTCAGGACGGATACTTAATTACAGACAGACGATGCTGTGTTTGTTCATACAAAATTGACAAAACTATCGTCGGATATTACCGATGGAACGGAGTTGGAAATGAATGAACGACAAGGTATCTATGTCAACAATGATTTTATCAAAGATTTAAAGTCATCAGACAGACTGTTTTGTTTTAAAATTGTAAAAAGTGTCACCACAGATTATTCAACTGTACCATTAGATGAGGATACACTAAAGAAACTCATCGGATTTGAGTCAGTTGATAACAATCAACAGTATAATAGTCCGTGGATTTTTCCTACAACACACATAGACGATGACGTAATCACAATCAGATTCTATGATGACACTATCAGTCACTGTGCTTCAATTCTTTTACTCTATGATAAAATTGATTCTGAAGACAAATTGACCTGTAATAATCTTGCAATGGTTGTCCCAACAATCGGTGCAGAACAAGAAACAGGTGAATTTGAAGAATTTAAAGATTACGGGGAAAACTACTTACAGTTTGACTTCAGACAGATCAGTGGATTAAGATGTCACTTTGACAATTGTGATCTGATCAGTAGTTCTTTTGAAACTAACGAACAGTACCCATTTAAAGTTGAAGATAAATATCGTATAGTAACTCCGTTGAACGAACACAGTCACAATCTTCTACACAAAGAAGATAAAGAACATTATTACAATATGAACAATGTTGTAGTAGAACTTAACAAACTTTACAACAACACAATTGATCAAGGTAAAGAGCTTTATGAAACTGTGTCAAATAGAAAAAGTATGAACGTTGACACTGACGGTGTTATTTATGATTCAAATTCAGAGCCACAACTTGCTGGTGTATCTGGAAAAGAATTCATCAAAACACTTGGTGTTGCAGATTTATTTTCTGATGACAGTATTCATACAAGTTACGGACTGGTCAAGGTAATTTAGGAGTATCTTATGTCAGATACAATAACATATATGGATCTCAATGCACGTATGTTGAAAAACGACGGCACACTTTCCGATAAAACTGTAGACATAAGTACCGACGTACAGTTGGATATTAGAAATGAGGGTAAGATAGATGCACAGACTGTTACCTTAAACAACAGCAGTCTCTGTGTAAAAAACCAAAATGTTACTATGGGTGAAAAAATCATCTTACGTCCCACAGAAGGTATTGTTGAATGTAACAATATCAATGATATTATCGTAGATGCGGGTTCAACGAAAAGTGTTTCATTGGACAGACTGGAATCTAAAAGTTCCTTTGCAGATTTTATATCACTTCATTTAGTTCAAAATGATAGCGGTACTTGGGAGTTTGAAAACAGGATTCCTTCAAAAACAAATTTGCGGTGGTATGTATACTATAATGATCTAGATCTTATAAATGGGATAGAGGTCTTCTATAATGAAGAGTATACTCCTAATGTAGGTAACTACACCGTAATTCTACTAGGTCCAGACAGAATCAAAATTCAAAATCGCTATGGGTATTCTAGCAGCAGAATTGATTTAGATACAAAGTATACTGCAGGTGATTGGAATTATCTTTTGATCATTATAGGTGATATCCATGTCCAATGATAAAAGCAATGTATTCAGTACGTTAAAAGCACGTCTCATACACGAAAACAATTTTGCAGAAGAAGCTCTTCTCCAGCTTCCAGAAGACATAGACATGGCAGCTGCCAGATTTCACGACAGTCATCTTGAAACAACCGAACTTAATATTGGTACCTGTGAAGTAAAGTCAGATAATAGCAGTATTAGTTTAAAGAATGATACAACGGAAACAGTCAAGATATCAATGGATAAAACTATCACTGCAAATAAATTGTCTGTCAAAAATGATGCTGTAGAATTCAACAACACAATTTTGGGTTTAATATCAACAATCCCTGTATATTCTATGACTGGTGTACTTGGATGGTGTTGTTATCTGAGTTCGTGGCCCAAGAGCGGAACAGTAAATTTATCTGCTGGTTGCATCAAAAGTCATGCAAAAAATGGAAATCGTATTAATCCGACATTTACAGTTGACTTTGAACAGTATTTACAGACTGCAAAAGAAAAACCGATTGCTGTGGTATTTTACTACAAAAATACGAATGGAAACTTTCTGCTTCAATTCAGTACCACTGTTGGAACTACTGACGATATAAAGAATATCGGTATAAATGCAGATACTATAAACTATCTTGTGCTGATATTAGGTGGTGAGAACAACCGAAGATTTCCCAAAGGTACACCTGTATCTTCAGACGAAAAAGAAACTCCACCAAACGCAGAGTATAATATCTTTAAATCAAATCAGGGAAGAATCGTCTATAGTGATGAGTCAACTGAAGATATTGTTCTACAGCTGCATGAGGATCCAAATCTTAAAAGCACCATCAATATAGGTAGTTTACAGTTAACGAATAGTGAGATCACAACTACTGAATCCGAGATAAATCTGAACAATGGAATCATTCCTTTAGACGATCCATTAAACGGGATGCGTCTGGACAGTTTTACTGGGAATATCAGCGGTGTAAACAATGTAACTTTAGGTACTACAAACAAGTTTTCTCATTACGTAGAAAAAGCTATGTATATCGATGATACATATTATACGTTTAATGACTTTAAAACTACATATGCAGGATACCCAGGTGCATTGCTTGGTATGTGCGGTCTAGTTGGCACTTCAATGATTAAGATGACTCACGGAATGATTTCTGACTGTGTGTATCAAATTGACGGTCATAATTTAACAGTAACAATTGATGAGACATGTTACGACAAATACCATGATATGTTTCAATTTGTTGCTATCTGGAGATACAAGAATCAAGATGGATCTGAAGAACAACATTCTTTAACAATTGTTAACCCATCTTTTATCTATAACGATGCTACACACTCTGTATCTGCAAGTCTTAGCTCTCTTTATTATTATGTAGATCTTGATGAGACTTCACCCATATTTATTGTTTTACTTTGTAAAAACTTCCAGGAGGTAACAACATGAATCAGATAATTATACAGCCTGGTGCAGAGTTAGTAACGCAAAATGATGAAGTTCTCAGTGAATCTGCTAAAAAAGCTTTTGAGTTGTTTGAAAAATATAACATCCAACTTACTCAAAAACTTTTAACTAAAGAAGATTCCCAGGAAGACGACACATCTGTAAGGTTGTATGAGGGGTCGTCCGTAGCTACAGCTTATAG
The DNA here is from genome assembly GCA_024401435.1 of Paludibacteraceae bacterium. Taxonomy (GTDB): domain Bacteria; phylum Bacteroidota; class Bacteroidia; order Bacteroidales; family Paludibacteraceae; genus UBA1181. Next base: position 151,214 of record JAKSLB010000004.1, read on the forward strand.
AAACACCCTAAGGTTTTCCTTTTTAACTGTAGGTCATCTGACTGAAAAAATTGGAGATAGATGGTATTATCGACCACTCTGTGAGAGCTCTTCAACGTACACTGACGAGGATGGTTGTATGCATAGACTGAACCTTGTCGTGTACAACAGTTTAGGTTCAAGTCCTACGGACATGTGTTTTTCTTTGTCACACTTTGGAATACTTGATGTTACAAATTTTGGTGCTCAGAACAAATATGATATCCAACATGTCCCTGAAAATGAAAATTTGTATTACATCAATTATCATATGCCGCCTCTTCAACTCACAGAGTCAGGTTTCGGTACTTATGGTAAAACTAAGGCCTGGAAAAATCTTTTGGGATGTTAACAATGGAAAATCTATTATATACCTTCAATATGCAAACAGATTCTACCATCAGTCCACAGGATAATCTTACAGTATCAGATGAAAAACTTTGTAAGAATATAAAATCTATTGATAACATCAGTTATGACAGCGATAAAAAGATGTTCAATTTTGATGATACAGATCAAATCGCTGTAAACAACAATGTCTTACTCCGTTATAATATGACTGATGATATGAAACCTGTGTATGATAAGTCAATTCCAACTGATAAAGAGGAATATTGGAGCAATGTTTATTTTAGTACATTGTCTCCCACAAAGGGTACTGTACAAATCGGTTCACGTAATCTCAATGCAAGCTTATTTATCAGCAGAGGAACGATATTAGAACCTATTTGTGTTAATCCTGAGCAGACTGAAACATATGTCTTTCATCAAGGGTCCACAACAAGAGATTTTCTTTGTTATAAAACTCAGAACGAAAATACATATATTTGTGTTGATATATCTGATGGAAACTATTTTTTATTAGATAAATTTTGGTATGTTATGGTAACAAACAGATATACGCACCCAGAAAATATTCCGACAGATTGGGGTCATGCTCAATTATCAATTGAATATACCGATATGTCCTCTCTATTAGTTAATACTGCTGGGATATATTATAAGGATAATATGTTAAACAAAACTTATGCAAAAACATGGGTTAATATGTAAAAGGATTATATTATGAACAGACAATTGTTTAATTTTTCTCGAGTTGTCCGCAAATATTTTAGTGAAGATCTTATGTATAGTGAGAACGAAGTTTTTTGCAAAAATTTTATGCACTATTTTGGAAAAATTTTTAAGGATAAGCTCGGCATAGATATACACTTAACCGGCGAACCTATTGAGTCTAAACGCCCATTCCATGATACAGGAAAACTTCGAAGAATTGATACATGTGTCTTTGAGAAGGATAACCACCGAGTAAAACTGTGTTATGTGGACGGTGATACCCTTGAGTATGATCTTAACGATCCAAAAGCTAGAGGTATTTCACGAGTCTTTGACGTTGTTGATTCAAACACTGACATTTCAAAAGAAGAAACATGTGACATTCCCATTGACGATACTTCAACTGGTTTCAGAGAAGCTCTAGTTGTCGCTTTAAATCGTATTATTGAAGATCTGTTCTATCAATGTCATCAATCATTTGATTTTGAGAAAAACGGTAAAAACTTCTTTGAAGAAATGTTCTTACATAAATTCCCGTTAGATACAGACGGTGATAACAATGATCCTTTAGAAAAAGAACTTACTCAGGTTACACCAAAAGATATCGACGACGAAGAGGGTGATGCATAATTATCCTCTGTTAAAGGAGATTAATTATGAACAGCAATCCTCGTATTATAGGAAAAGATCCTGATTCTATCGAAAAAGAGCAGTTTCTTGTTCCAGGAAACACTTCATCAAAGGTAAATCAGATACAACCTGATATTCTGAAACTCGGTGATGAAGACGTTTCTATGGAAATAAATAAGAACGAAAAGTCTGTAACTACTAACGTTCCTTTTAATTTCAGGTATCTAGAAAACAAAGAAGGAACGTTTGATTCAGCTATTCCTCTTCTGGAAATCGGATCGCAAGACCAAACAGAAGCTGTACAGTTTTATGCTGATGGTATTGGTTATTCTGAAACTAATGAAAATGGTATCAAACTTTTCAGATACAGATATTGGAAAGATATTTTGGATCCTGTTGATTAAAGGAGATTACAATGGATAATGCATTAACATTAGAATACAAATCTCCTGATGAAGGAACGTCTGATAGACTGATACATGGCTTTTTGAACGGTAACAGTATTGCACAAAGTCACTTTAAAGAGTTTAGAAAAGAAGACGGACTTCATTACTTAGATGTCAATTACCATGAATATGAAAAAGACAGTATAGAATCAAACACTGGTGTCGGAATAAATTCATTTCTCAAAACAGAATTTATCAGACTTCCTAGAAGTAGTACATTTGATCTAAACACGACTACAAGCTTTGCTCAAGGAAAAATAGTGTATCAGGGTGATAAAGTTGACAAGGACTCCGGTGAAAAAATTATTAACAGCACAGACCCATTGTTTAAATCTGTAATATACGAGCCAACAAAATTTATGTCTGTTAATAGAAGTCCTGTTTTCCAAGACCAAAACAGAGTCTGGTATATTGGTGTATTATACAAACCATCCGCATATTACTGGGGTTTGTATTGTGAGTTCACCGTATCACCAACAGTTATACCGTCTTTCCGTACAAATACTTATGCTGATATGGCAATAATAAAATGAACTCCGAGCGTGATCTGTTAGATATCATTCTAACAATTCTCAGTATCAGTATATTCTTTCTACCATCATTGCTGTTAAATCTTTATTCCAAGTCTGATCATCACAATGATGACTACGATGATTGGACTTAAAAATCGAGAAAACCTCGCACGCTTAGAGGATTAAGACGGGTGGAGTCTGACCAACGAAACCCCGACTGCTCAAACGCTGATGCGCACCAAGTGGGGTTGATAAAAACATCATTCGATGGGTGTGATGTCTCTCAAACAGCGGAGAGTTTACTGCAGACATGTGGTCAACGGATGCAGGAACCCATCATATATTTTTCTGCTTATTTGAGACTGTGATATTTAACAGGAACGCTATTACAGTATTTCGTGTCAGAGATTCCCTGCTGTGAGTGGGACCTAAAAAAGCGGCTTTCACTGATTTTCCATTAGAAGTCAGGAGTTCCTATGTTTTATGTTTATATGGAAAGGTTTTTTACAATGCAAGCTTCTATGCAATGGTACTCTAATGATATATTAGACTTATTCAAAGTTTCAGCTAATGAAGTAATCGGTCTTCTTGATCACCCAAAATGTACAAAATCATTATATGCTATAAATAGCTATATGTTCAGCACTGATAGTGTCAGTATTCTTAAAAAAGATAGTGAAAATGCTATTTCTGGTATAGAATTTACTCCTAGTGAATTTTCTAATTTGTTAATCAACAATATTCAACTTGATAGCTCATTGACATTAGATGATTTAAGAAACATACTGAATTCCTTAGGTATTCCATTTAAAACTAATACATTAAGTTCTGCATGTCTGCTGTATATCACCCTTACTGATAACATTCATGCTGTTTTCAGTAACTTACATGGTCTTTCATCTGGTGCTGTAGAGAAAATTTGTGTTGTAAAAAATCCTTCAGAAATAGTTGATATCAGAAGACCTAATAATATGACGAATATTATCAGGAAGCACTTTAGTAACACTGATGATGATAATAAAATTGATACAGGAACAGCATTAGCGCTCATTGCAGCTATCGGTGTTGCAGCAGCTGTTTTGTTAAGACCATCAAAAGAATATCGTACTGTTGATGATGCAATTACAGATATGACAGGTTCCGTTAACCTTGGTTTCCCGCTCTGCAATTTAATTAATGAAATTATTGTTCTTGGTACAGGAAATGGGACATTACCCGTAGACTGTTTTTCTTCATTCATTAGAAGGGAAGTCTTAAGTGACCGGTCAATCCGTGGAGACGAAGCCTCAAAGATTCAGCATCAACTACAAGTTCGGGAAAACTGTATTAAGATGTTAGCTAATGACATCTTCTCAAATTCCGAAGAAACTGATGTTATAGGTAAAGTGAAGTCTGTAGAAAGTTCTATGCTCTGGGGAGCTGCAAGTACAGGTTTTCTTGAAGTAGCAAACGCACTTGCTGCTGGAGGTGCTGTTGGAGCTAAAACTGCAGCTGCAGGTGGACTTACTCCTGTTAGTGTCATAGCTGGTGTAATTGTTACAATACTGGGTTTAGTCAGTACATTAGGATACAAGATTTCTGTAGACAAACTGAAAAAACGTGATTTCCTTATGAAACTCAAACAAGATTTTCTTGCTATTCAGAAAGTTGAAATGTTGATCGTTCAAGAAGTCCCTGAGTATTTCACTAAGGAAGCACATCAAAAGAGCACTGCGTATGTTTTGTGGTATGCAAACACCAAACGGAGGGACCCTGAAGAAGAAAAACAACTTGCTGAATTAAGAAAAGAAAATGAAGAGAAACGTCGTGCTCGCAAAGAGATGAAGAAAGAACAGATTGCTGAAAAGGAAAACCAGTATGCAAAATAATGAAAACAGCTCTATCAGTGACATTCTGCTGAGAATAAAAGAAAAAATATCACATCTACCAAAACAACATCGTAGTTTGTACAATATCAGACATATGTTACAGAATGATGAAGATATTAGACATATGTTTAACCAATACAATATAGATATCAACAATCTTGACTTTCAAAATTTTATCAACATGCAACAGCAACAAAATGATTTTTTTCACCAACAAGCTAATCTTTTTAATCAACAAGTTAATCTACAAAACCATATGGCAATGTGTCACCTGGGATTTAGTAATCATGATTCTTATGAGGAGGGTCTTATGCAACCAACTTCTGACAATACACAATCAAAAACTTCTTACACTTATCACAATTTCAGTGCAAAAGACTTTGTAGGTACTATCGTTAAATCAGCTGCTGGAAGTAAACTTGGTACTAAAGCAGGTGACTATCTCAAGGTTCTTAAAGAAACCTCTGCAGGAAAAGCCGCTGTAGAAAAACTTGAAGCTCTCAAAGCTTGGAAAAATAAAGTTGCTACTATCGACGAAGAACTTGCTTCACTGAATAAAGAAATCAAAGAGACTATGGATAAGATTTCTTTGCAGTCAAGCTTTACCCAAGCTGAAGCTGCCCGGTTAGAGAATAATGCTATCTACCAACAACTCAAAAAAGCTGAAGATAGCGTAGTGGGTAAGATTAGTGGTCTTGCATACGAAGCTAAAAAAGGTGGAACTAAACCTACATCAGAAATCATTGATGATATTGTTAAAACTGCACAAGAAACAGGTGTTGTTGCCCCAAAAGACGTGAGAATATTCGTTAAAAACCTTCAAAACGGTAAATATGCTGAAGCATTAACTGATGTTTCTTATGGTACAATCGACCGTGCAAAAGCTTTACTTGGAAAAAGTGATGTTGTAGCTAACAATATGAAAGCTGCTAACGAATTGAACGTAAAATTACAAGAAATGCTTCAACAGCAGACTAAACTGTTAAATGACAAACAAATTGCTGTTCGACAAATGAACAAATTTAAAGATACAGGAATTGCTCTGGGAGCAACAGCTGTTAGTGGTGGTGCTGGTTATTTAATGAGTAAGAATGCTAATCCACAAGATTCTTTAAATACTATGACTCAAAACTTCTCAATCTTTGACTGGTTTAGATCAAAAGAGGAAAAAGCACCGAGTGTTGACACTGTAGATCAAAAAGTATTAGCAGAGAAACAGTTGAATGATTTTGCGGCATTGTCTCCGACACATAGTGCTTTGGTAAAAGTATATAAAGAAACCGAGCAATACTTACCTACATTTGGTGATGGTGATGAATATCCAAATCTAGTGTTGTTTGATGACAATACTAAAGAAGATTTTGGTGCTATTCGTCTAAACGCACAAGAAGATCTGTATGAATATGATGAATTAACAGGTACCTGGCGTATTGATAATTATGCGAGCAAAAAACTTATACCTAATATTAAAGAACAACTGCTGAAGGATCTTGAAGAAGCGGACTACAGCAACGCTGAAACTGAACTCGGATGGAGTCACGAAGATGCTGAAGAGGTGAGAACTTATATAATTAAATTAATAGAGTCCATTCAAAACAATCTCTAATAATTATTTACTTTACAGTAAAATACTGTGGGTCTATTGGTGTACATATTTTTACATTAATAGACCCACAAACTATTCTCTAAGAAAATTAAAAAGGAAAACTTAAGATGAATGCACAACTGTTTAATTTCAGCAGAGCTGTCAAAAGATATTTTAGTGATGAAATCAATACAAGCTCTATCGACAGCACTAAGTACCCATTTCCTGAAAATGTAGATATTTATAAAATTTCTACACAAATCCCACAAGATCTACCACTACCTTTATATTGCTATGATGAAGATAAATTAGGGTTTTCTGTAGATGATATTATCTGTATCTACAATAACTTGCCAAGAAATTACTTGAGTGAGATTCATTACAGAGATCCACAGAAGTATTGGCAGGAATTAGGCCGTTTATCTGAGACCATTCAAAGCGATAAAGACAAATCTGACATTGCAACTGCTATACTTAAGTTTAATGATTTGTTAACTAATGATTGTGACAAATATTTTAATACACCGAGTGACTCAAACGATCTTGAACCACGTGAGTGTCTTTCAAAAGAAACAATCAGAACTTACAATGTTTTAGCTGACAAAATTAGACATAATGCTGGAGCAGACAATTTTGTATTTACGCCTTTCGGTATGGAAACAAAGATTGGTAATCTAACTATAGAATTACGGACATACAATAAACAAGCATCATTCACTGATATGTACAACCTGTATAAAAAGATTGACCCTGAGGCTTTAATAAAATTAGGTAAATGGGTAATTATGGATGACAATGGTGCATTGTTAAAGAAAACACACCCAGAAATTGATATTAAATCAGTATTGAATTCTGCTACCTGTGATCACATTATAATCTATAGTACAGGAGAGCTAGATATTCTATACCACGTAAATGGTGGTCAAGACGAATGTATTATGAGTGTTGGCTATGATATTAATACTCGAAAATTTCATGGTTATAACATTGAAGATTAACAGCTGAACAGTCAACCATCACAAGAAAGAGAAGTATCCACAATGACTAAACATCTTATACGACAAGCAACACTTGCTGATTTGAACTTTGTTCTTACATGCAGTCAGTTGTTAGGTGACGAAGAACATACGATGAATCCCAAGGTTCAAAACGAGAAAGATAATCCACATGAAGCATATCTTCAAAGTGTTCTTGCAGGTGAGCAATCAGATGCTTTTGTATTAAGATGTGATCATTGTGGATGCCTCGTTGTAAATGTCAATCACAATAAGAAGACAGTATTTCTGAGTGGGTTGTATGTTTTACCACAGTTTAGAAGTCAAGGTATTGCATCTAAATTGATAGACTATGTTAAAGCATACAGAGATGAAAACTATCCTGACTACAGTATCAGATTAAATTGCTTGAGAGAAAACAATGTCGCTCAAGCATGCTACGAACATAATGGGTTTAATATCTTCCGCAAAGACCGTTGGGGAGTTCTGTATGAATATCCTGTAAATAATAAATTGAAAAACTTTGCGCGTGTTTCCAATATTCTAATAGACCTGACTGACATGTTGTCTATCATTGATGATATCAGTATTGGTGGTTTAGCTAAACAAGGCTATATGTATGATACTGAAGCGCCTCAAGGATCAAAGGTTTATAAGACACTCCCTAAAGGTATTGTTGAACCAGATGATGTTGTTACTCAGACACCTGCATTTACAGAGGAACATCTGTTCGGTCAATGTGATTCTATCGCTGCATTGATAGCAGTCAGATGCAATAAGCTTGGTTGGAAACACTATGATTTTATTACAGAATGTGATAATAAGTCTCTTTGGGAAGTATCTCATTTCTTTGTAATGATTCAAACTCCATTAGGATTCATCCGTGGTGATATGTCTGTCGAGTATATGAAAGAAAATGGATTATTTAAGTTTTCTCCAACATTAGAAGAAGCGCTGGACTTGTACTGTGACTGGGCAAAGAAAACATGGAACTGTAATGCGATCAATCTTCATCCTTATGACGCTTCTGATGAAAAATATTATGGGATGGACTTCAATACACAGATGCTTGAGATTATCGGTGCAACAAAACAGGAGACCTGATTTATCCTACAAAGAGCAAAATAGCATCTAGAAAGTACTTGACAAAAACTCAATAAGCAAGTACCTGTTTTTACAGGATTGGAGGTAACTATGAGTAATGTGAAAATTGGTCTAATCCCAGGTTTTTTTACACTGGCATTCAACAACATTAATTTGTACATTGCTTGTAGTCCTTTTGCTAAACGTATCTATAATGTTGTAGACTGGAATCGTGAATCAGGTGTACTGACAGTTACTATCCAAGGTATACGTGATGACCCTACTTGTACATACGAGGAGTGCATAGATATTTACAGTGCTCTGTCGTACTTAGGGTTTCCTGAAGAAATATTTAAAGATACATGCGGATTTGAGGTTAAGTAATGTTCGATGAACTCATTCTAAAATCTGATATGATTATCAACGGTATAGCATTTTTCTTTGATAAAAACGATGAACGGGTTACAGGTATTAATTTAGATAATTTGAATGAGCGTTTCTGTTTCCTAACAAGTAACGGTGCATTAGTATATTCTACAATGAATCCCTCTTGTGCTAAAAGAATTGTAGATCACTTTATTGATACCTGGGAGTACGTCTATGGTTGATTATTGCAGGGATAAAGTCGGTAATTGTATTTTGTATTTCACATCTGAATGCATTGTTGAAGCTTTCCATGTGCATGCCAGTCATCAACCAAGTAAAAACAGATCTACTGCAGCAAAGTTCTTTGTAGGAGAAGACGGAGACACAACTGTTGAACAAACAGGTGATCTGAAAGCTGCGGAAATCGCTGCAATAAGGAAATATATCAAGAAAAACCATGTTGAAATGCATAAAACATGGAAAAGATTTGCTACCACTGACTACTACAATAACGTAGAGCAAAGAAACAGAGTAATACGTCTTATCAGAAAACATTTTTCGTCTGAAACCGTGTTATCGAACGAACTTGGTATCCCCGTTATCCCTTTCAATTGCTAAAATTTTATGATCAAATGCTCGAAAAGCCTTCTACTTTAATAGAAGAAGTGGTCAGTTGTAACCTAAAATTTTATATTGTAACATAAAATGCGTTACAATATAAAAAAATATTGGAGAACTCACATGTCAGAAGCTGTAAAAGATTTTGATGTTGTCTGTAGAAAGACAATGGGTATCCTCGGTATGTTACTTCCTATCCTCGATATCGGATTTGGATATTTCTGGTGCAAATATGTAATGGGAATTGACATACCTAATTCTTTATTTGAATCTGTATCATCAAGTTACTATTCCCCAGGTGGAATTTTCTTCAGTGTCATCGTTGTAGCTGTCAGTATATTTCTGATTCTGTACCAAGGTTATGACATCAAAGACCGGTGGATAACAACCATCACAGGTATCTTGGGTATTATTGTCATTTTATTTCCAACTGCATCAGGAGGTCAAGATGGAATTAATTTTCTGGGTCTTACTCCTAACATCACTCAGTGGGTGCATTATGTTACATCTATCTGTTTCTTTATCGGACTTGCAGTTATGGAAATTTGGCAGTTCACCAAAACAGGTGATACAGAACCTACTGAGAAAAAGAAACTGAGGAATATCATTTACAGAACATGCGGTATCGGTATGCTTGTATCAGTATTCATCACTGGTGCAATCATGTTCCTGTGGCATGTTCCTTTCGTCCTTTACGCAGGCGAAGGATTTGGACTTGAATTATTCGGTATAGCATGGTTAGTCAAAGGAAAAGCTATATTGAAAGACTGATTCATAAAACCTCACAGATTGTCCTATAAACGCATTTCTATTCAATACTTATAATTTATCTAACTCATTGAAATAACTCAATATAAGAGAGCGCAGACGCGCTTAAAATGATTGTAGCAGACGCAATTATTTTAATAATTTTTATGTCTGCAACTATGCTGGTGTAGCTCAATCGGTAGAGCAGCTGATTTGTAATCAGCAGGTTGTAGGTTCAATTCCTATCACCAGCTCCACACAAATTTTTATCAAAAACAGGAGACTGCAGACATGAATGTTATTGACTTTAATTATTTGATTATGCTCGGACTTTTTATTGCAGTCTGTACTGTAGGTATCATACAATTAGTTAAGAACTTCCTCAAAGCTAAAGCACGTAAAGGAAAAGTCATCACAGTGTACACAATTATTGTGACAGCTGTCTTATGCCTGTTGAATTCTGAGCTTGTCCCACAATATGTGACTGTTATTGTAGATCTGTTTGCAATTGCTACAGCTTCATGTCAGTTAGCTTGGGATGTCCTTGCACAAGCTTTTCCAAATGCTATTGAAACCGTATTCAATAAAGTTTTAGATACAAAGAAGGGAAAATGAGGGTGTATCATGATTGAATATAATGTATCTAAAAGGAAATCCAATTACTCACAGAGAAATAACAAGGTTAATCCCAATAAAAGCTGTAACACCACATCTATGACAATGGCAGCTTCATACCAGCCTGCAATATGGAAAGCGTTCAAGGAATCTGAAATATATTCCAAATATGCATATAAATTCAGTCAACCTGAAGACTGTTTACAACAATATATGTTAGATAACGGTCTTACTCCGACATATCATCCTGATCTGTCCAGAGCTTTCAATCAGTTTCTTGGATACAATGTAACCAGTTTTTCCATGAATGTTCCTCTTGAAGACCTCATTGAGGAAATCAAATCAGGACGTCCTGTAGTTATTTCAGGTGACTTTCCTAAGTCTGATGGTAGAACATTAGGACATATCGTAGTGCTTGTCGGACTTATCTTTGAAAAAGAGCTTGACAAACTACCGTCATATTGGATTATAGATGATCCATATGGTGATACCCTGAATGATTGGACAGGTAGTGGAAACGACATAAAACTTCCACATGAATTCTTCATGAAGGTTATCAAAAATAAAGGTATGTCCAAGAAATGGGCTCACACTTTCAAGAATCTTCCCGGAGTCAAATGATGAATGAAAAATTATTTGTTATTGATTATCTGACAGATATCGATTCATATGATAATATTTATGTTGATCTAGATGACACTATCATTCTCTGGAAACTTCATAGTTTAAACATCCCCCTGTTAAAATTCTTACAGGAATCTAAAAAGAATCGTATTAAAAAGATTATTCTGATCACCCGTTCTTATGATCCTGAAGGAAGTCTCGGTTTATACAAAATTAACAAAAAACTTTTTGATGAGATTATTACTGTAGGTGACAAACCAAAGTCCATGTATGTATCTGATAAAAGTATTTTTATTGACAATAATGAAAACGAAATAAGAGACGTTGCAGAACTCACGGGAAATCCCTGTTACAGTCCTGATCCTTCATTATTCAAACGTACAGCTGATATGGATGAGAATACTCTTCATAACATCTTGAAGCTGTATCAACCTGAGGACAGACTCACACCGGGTGGTGAAGCTGCAGGTGAGTTAGATCTCATCTATACAAGCTATGATAAACTTGTACAATGGTGTCAGGAAAACTACGGTGTCAACATTGAAGACATAGTTCCAAATCTTAAGGGTCGTCTTGATCAAGCCAAAGCACTTCTTGAAGATGCGGATTTAAGTCGTTCTGAAATGCCTGTTGTTCCAAGTAAGTACATACAGAAATTCAGAGAATACTGTGAAATGAATAATGTCAGTACACATATTGAAAATATTCCTGTCACAGACATTCTTCCCACACAGAGTACGTTATTCTTAGATAAAGTTTTCAGAAAACTATTTGAAGCAGGTTCTGTTGAAGCACGTGTTAAAAAGCTTTCTGATCCGAATTCATATTTATTCCTGACAGAAGATTTTCATCTGATTGACGGACATCATCGTTGGTTGGCATTATTTCTGTTAGCACCATTTTCAACTAAAAACTGTCTTGTGATTGACACAACTATTGAAGATGCAATCGCACTATCAAACGAGTTCACTGACACAATGTCATTTGAACGTAACAAATCCTGATGGGAGGTATGTCATGTCAGATACTGTTAAAAAGATTCTTATCGGTACAGGTGTGTTTCTTTTATGGGGTCTGACTATTATCGGTTTCTATATTTATCACACACACCAGGAAGAAATTTTTAAAGAGCAGCTAAGAAACGCTGCTACAGCTAATACACAGCTTGAAAAAGAATTATCCAAAGCAAACACACAGTTGGACTATCTGCTTGAAAAACAGGAATCCCTGATGGATATCGCTGAAAGCTCTTCAACAGTTCTCAATGAATTACGTGATTCTGTTGATATCAGCGGTAGTACAATCAAAGAAATCAAAGAGCAGCAACAGAGAATCAAAGCTGCAGTGCTTGCACTTGTAGAGGAATACAATAAACTATTGAATCAATTAGGAGAAAAAGATGCTGACTAACTTTTCTAGAATTGTCAATAAATATTTTGCAGAACAAGATGAAGAATTAAACATTTCAGATATTGAAGATTCAGGTGATCTTGTAACAATCTATGAAGGATCATTAGACGAACTTAGAAAACACTATGGTGTCATTCTTAACCATGAATTCTCAGATGCTGATTATACAGACAAAAACGAGAGGGTACTCAGTACTAAAGCTATGAAAATTATTCTTGCTTATGGTATGTGTTCACACTTGGACAATTCCAAAATCATGAACAGCATCAATAGTATGAAACGCGGTGGACAACTGAAATATGCAAATGACCGTGGAACTGTTGTTTATGAAAACTCTGGTAAATATGTTACTGTTAACTTCCTAAAACATCTGTTACCACGTACTGTTGAAGACTGCGTCGCAGCTGTACACTCCATCATGTCTGTTAATACAGATAAAGAGCCGTCAAGTTTCAATCAATTAGCTAAGCACATGAACAATGTGTTTGGTACTGATATGAATGATGTCGGTATGGGACTTAAAGAAAGTGATTCTGTTATCGTAGGTGACCCCACAACAGATACAGAAGAAAAGAAGTCAACATGAAAACATTTTTATTGATTTTATTATGTGTTTTCCTTTTTCCAAAAACCGCTTATTCAACTGAAAACTTATCACTCAACCTATCTGTAGATACAAGTGCAATCATGGATCTTTTTGATGTCCAGGATGCATCACTAGATGAACTTGAACGTCAGTATGATCTGATGAAATCACAGATTAACACCCTGGATATCCAGAACAAAGAACTTCAATTAAAGCTGTCTGAATCCAGGAAACTTATAGATGACTTAAAAACGTCACTGAACGCCGTAGAACACGCTAACAAAGAACAATTGGAATATTCCACATCTTTGGAAGAAAAGCTCAATAAAAGCGATTCTCGTTACAAATCAGCGTCTATTGCAGGACCACTTGCAGGTATCCTGTTTACAGTCGGTGGTGCTCTGATTATCTACGGGGCTGTTGAAAAGAATAACCCTGTATGGATAACCGGTACTGCGCTTTCAGGTACAACACTGATCCTGTGGACAACAGGAAAAGTCGTCTTTAAGTGGTGGTAACACCAAAAACTAATTTCTAGAACAACACTTGAAACTGAGTTGAAATCCTGTATATTAAATACAACACACCCTTCGGGGGAGGAGTATACGAGATGCAACTCAGTTTCTTTGATTTTGAAGAAGAACAAATGGAAACAGTAAAACTCAATTATGGAACATCCTTTACCAGGGAAGATATTGAAAAAGCCGTACGTTCAGGAAAGAATGTTGTCTTCAGTCATCCTGCAGGTACGGGTAAAACTACTGCTATTTGTGAATATATCGCACATAAAGTAAAACAGGGTGGACTTGGAAGAAAAGTCATATACATCGCTCCTACAAAATCCCTCCTGGATATGATGTACGGAAAACTCATAGAAGCAGGTGTTAGACCCGATATAATTTTTAACTACCATTCCAGTAGTCTTGACTATAGGAAATGTATGGACTTTGGTAAAATCAACAATGCTAAAGTCCTGCACAGAACAAAGACATCATCAATCATACTGATAACTCATGAAAGAATGAAGTTTGATGTCGCACAAAAATATCTGAGTGAGATTGATCTGGTGTCTGCAGGGGCTAAAACTGACTTTCTTCCTTTAGTGTTTCTTGATGAATCGCTGGAAGACTGTAACATCGCATCCATGAGTCACTTCTGTCTGGACAGTATCTTATTAATGTCAGGACTGATTGAACGGGGTGAGAACAGATACGATTATCTGAACAAGGAACGGGATCTTTATACTGATGCGAAATCTCTTGAAGCATATCTGACAACACCATGTGAAGTAGACAAAGCTACGGGAGACGCTACAATCGCCCATTTGGAGATGTATGGAATAACCCTGGCAAATAATACGGGTTTTGGTGTTAAAGCTGATATGAGCGATCCTGCGACGTCTATGAGGTTTCAGGTACTCTACGGAGCACTTGCAAAAATCATAGCGTCCAAAAACTGGGTTGAAGACAAAGATAAAATCTATGTGAATCTTCCCGTCGCAATACACGAAACCTGGAAAAAGTATGCACAGATAATCGTGACAGATGCAACTGCTTTCATTGAACCCTGTTTTTACAACAATTTTCATTTTGATACATCCAAATGCTGGAACAGTGGTCTTCTTACAAACTATATCTATGCAGATAAGAAGAACAGTCGTACAAAATGGGAAGAAGCACCTCTTTTAGTTGATAAGACACTGGATAAGATTAACCTGAAAAAATATAACTGTATCTATATGGTTACATTTAAAGGGAAAATTCAGGATCATGTCAAAAAGTATCTGGAAAAGACTTATCCTGATTATACAATCGAAACCGCAGATTCCAGAACAGTAGATGAATTTCTTGTATCTGATATAGACCGTTCAACAGACGAATTGTATTCAGATTCTGAAAATAAAAAGAAAATCATCTATCTGACAAATTTTGGAAGAACAAGAGGTTCTAATAAATTCAGAAACTGTGACTGTGTCATACAGATTGGTAATTACAGAATCAATCCGACATTTCTGAACTACCTTGCAGTCATCTATCCAGGACTCACATCAAATCAGTTAGCTCTGACAAACTACATACAGGAACTGTATAGAGGAAGAATCAGACTCAATCAGAAAATGGATTCTTATGCTATCGTAGAGTCAGAATTCTATAACTACATGGAAAGTCAGTTGAATAGTTTAGGATTCAAATTTGATTTATTAGATAAGAACAATGAAAAAGTTCTTTCTTATGGACGTAACAATGAATTAGTCAAATTCCTGATGAATGCTAAGCTTAATAGGATTGATTTAACCAAGGAAGACATTCTGAAAGCATGCGACGTAACAAGATGGGAAGATGCTATTCAACGAATTGTTTCACTATACAAAAACAACGTTGAACTTCAAAAAACAGTATTTTCTAAGTTTAGTAGTCTTAAAGATTTGAAGTCAAAACTAAAAATTCACAAATCTGTAAAATTCTTAATGAAATTATATAGTTAAGTAACAAGTTCAATTTCAATAAAATTACAATTTTACACATGTAACTATTTGAAATTATTAATCTTTTCTGGTATTTTTCGGGAAAATAGCGTTTTCCCTATAGAACAATATTAATTTATATATAAAAATAAAGAGATTCTAAGATTAGAAATTTTTCAAATTTAAAGAAATTAAGTTTTGTCAAATTTTTTAAACAGACAATATGTTCTTGGCTGGAGCGTCCGAGCGATTCAGAAATAACTAGAATGACTTTCTAGTTTTTGATCACCGGACGCAGTCCTGTCTCTGAAATACGCATGTTTTACGGAAAATACGATTCTTAATAAATTCAAGTAGTTACGAGCTATTGAAAATTAACGAAAAATGGGTTTGTAACAGATTTGTAACAAACATCTTCAATGATTTCAAGTAGTTAGGTAGTCATTTTTGACGACCTTGTAACAGTTTTGTAACAGAAGATTGTTCATTAAATATGTCATAAAAATGAAAAATTTATGTAACGTACTGTAATCATTGAAGAATCTGAAAGTTGTTACATCAAATTCAGCAGTTTTGAAAATCACGAATTTTCCTAATTTGTAACAAGAAAATGACAGAATTGTAACAGATTTGTAACATACTTCTTTAATGATATCATAGAGTTAAACCCTCATTTTTGAAAATTTGTAACAAATTTGTAACAGGAATCTGAGCAATTTGTAACAAAAAATTTCATCATGTACTTTTCAGACGATCTGACAGATTGCTTGGAAATACCATGAAATTGTTTCGTAAAATTATGTAATCATTATGGAATTTAGTATCTGTTACATCACTTTTAGCACTTTTCAAAAACAGCAAAAAATCAAATTTGTAACATTTTTGTAACACGAAAATGGATGAAATGTAACAGATTTGTAACAAACATTTTTAATGATTTCAATGAGTTAAGTGGTCATTTTCGAGGAGTTTGTTACAAATTTGTAACGCGATTTTCAATGATTTGTAACAGATTTGTAACAAAAAATTTCATCGTCTGTAAAAGATTCTTCTTGTAAAACATTCCCGTCTCTGTTATATCTGACATAGAACATGGGGGATGTTATAATGGACAATAAGATCTTTTCAGACGATGACTTCAAAACCTTGGTTGATTACAGTAATCAACACATACGTGTTTTCCAGGATCAATTTGATCTTGATGTTGAGAATGATTTGGAAGAACACTGTTTGGATTCTGTCGTAAATCTCATACTTGAAAAGAGTGCTTTTCTGAATAACTGGTTAAAAGACCATCAGGATGATACTGAACGTTTTGAACAGATATACCTTCCACCACACTCGCTGGATGATTATCCAGCATGTTGGACAATGAAATTTCACAAATATGTCTGCATGTTGAGTAGAGAGTTTGCAATGTTTGATGACGGTATTATGTTTTCTTTCTATTGTAAGGACCAAGAAAAACATCCGTCTTATTTCTACTATACAAAAAGAAACGAACATGAAAACCCAAAGGTTCTGTTGTATTTTGTGCAACAGATGATGGTTCTTGCAAAAGATTTGATTGAATATTATGTTTCAACAGATTTGAGTTGTCTGTTAAAGAAAAAGAATATGATGCTTGATCTTTATCACAAGATTCTTGAACCATATCCTAATGTGCGTCTTGGAATTGAAGACTTTGATCATATTTATCTAAAGATAACTGATGAAAATAAATATGTAATATTACCTTTTGATACCAGTCCTGAAGAACTGATATCTTGTGTAACTAACTCTTAACAAAAAGGAGAACGACAATGACAGACGAAATGGGTGCAGCAGTAACAACAGGTGTGAGCAGTGTAATCGGAGCAGGTACAGGAGTTGCTATGGGTTTATCCTCAGTTACTGCAGCCACAGCTGCAGGAGCTACAGCAGCTGTCAGTGGAGGTAGCGCAGCAGCTATCACAGGAACACTTGCAGCTGCAGGTGGTGGAGCCGTAGCTGCTGGTGGTGCTGGAATGGCAGGTGGTGTTGGTGCTATTGCAAGTACAGCTGCAGCATCCGCAGCATTACCACTTGTCGGATGGGCTATCGGTGGTGCACTAGCTATCGGAGCAGTCGGTTATGGTGCTTATCAGCTTGCTAAGAAGTATTTCTAATACCCTGTCTATAAATCAATTATAATATTTCACCTCTGGAATGGATGGTATGTAAGCATGGAAAATACTGAAGATACAAATACATATACAGTACATGTAAGACACGCACGTGAGGAATGGAAAACAAAAGCCACGGATCTTACATATGACAGTGCGATGGATTTATATGCTGAAATGATTAAATACCATCCCACACCTGATGTTATGTTATCAGACAAGTTACCACATCATGTCCTCTATGGGACTGATACTCACAAATATCGTGCACACTTTGATATTGTGTCAAAAACACAAAAGATGTCAGACTATTTATATTATATGGAATATAATACAATAGACGATGTCTTTGCTACAAAGTATTTTGATGACAATTATCGTAATTTTCCAAAACGTACTAAAAACACCAAGAAGACCTTCTGCTGTACAGCATTCCGTTCAGGAATGTACATTGGAAGAAACCTTGATTGGTCGTATGATGAGAATGTAGACGTTGTTGTAAAAGTAAAAGGTTGTAACAAAAGACTTACAAGTATCGGTGTTGCATCATGTATAAAGGGTCTGACAAAAGACACTGTTGACAATGCTTCAGAAGATACGCTGAAACTTATACCGTATCATATCGTTGACGGTATTAATGAGTGTAGTGTCTATTGTAGTATCAATGCTTTGAGTGTCGGTGATCACGGTGTTACAAGAGGTACAAACATTGGTGTTGAAACGAGTGTCTGTGTAACAGCATTACCAAGATATATTCTTGACAATGCACACTCTGCAGAGGAAGCTATCAAACTGTTGAATGATATCAATATCTATGGGTGTTATACATCTACAGTTAAAGAGGAAGCTCATTTGTTTATTTCTGATAAGAAAGACACATTTGTTGTAGAGTTTATGCCAACGGAAGATTTTATTCCAGGAACTAAAACATATCAGAACTGTGATACACAGATGGTTGTTCATAAAGTGTTTGGTGAAGATGCAGAAGATCTGATTCCCTGTATTACAAATTTCCCTTTACATAATCTTCAGTTTAAAGATGGGGAAATTGACTTGGAAGAACTCAATGAAGTCTCTCCATACGGTCAGGGATTGGAACGGTATGATAATGTCAGAAAGAATCTTGAACTTTTGTCGGATATTCCGACTATCATGGAATTCCTGGTCAGAACAGATAAGACAGCTTCTACTAACAATGTCACATTTACCACACTCTATACAAACGATATTGAAGGTGTTCCAGCATGGAAATCAGAGTTCTGTGGTACTGAGTTGTCTTCAGGTAAAATTATCACAATCAAAGATTTATATGATGACTCTGAATTTACCGAGGATGACTGGAAAGAACTGTTTTCAAAGGTACACGAGAAATATCTTGAAGACGTAAGAGACGGTTCTTTGTGGCAGACTGTACATTCTGCAGTATATGGATTGGAATTTAGAGGGTTGGTGTTAAAGACACAGGAAGACCCTGAACATATATATAAATTTTCTATCTAACTAAGGAATAACGATGGAAGAACTTTTGAAAAAGCTGTTAAAAGACAAACATCTGCAGACAGCTGAACTTGAAGAACTTGTTTTACAACACATGAGAAAAGTTTTAAAAGAACAGAAGTGTTTCTGTAACAAAGTGGTCCGTGATGAAAGTGGGAAATCAAAACGTGTATGGATGATTGATACATACGACGGACCTGTAACATTACCGAAAGCAGGGTTCTGTATAAAACATCTGCAGGATGGGTTTCCCTGTGAAGAATGTAGATTGAGAAAAGAGTGTACGTGTTCCTATAAGAAGTGAATTAAAATTAATGATTTGTTTTCCTGTATATATGGAAAGATTAAATGTGTCGTCTATATAAGACACGGAAAGGTGCTATACTATGGTAGTGAAGTCACAACAGTTTGCTGACGGAAGGACTCTCGTAGAACATGTTGCTAAAGCTGCAAAGGAAGGTGGATCTATTGTAAAAGACATTAGGAACACCTATCAGAAAACTGAAGAAGCCGTTAGAGCATATCAGAATGCAATGAAAGACGCTAGACTAAGTGCAGAAAAAATTGGTAATGATCTGAAAGCTGGTTTCCGTTCTGCTAGAAACTATGGAAAAGATCTTTTAAGTGAAGGTAAAGTACTTAAATCAATTCTCACATCTAAAACTATGACTGGTTTAGAGAAATTTGAAGCAATTGTTAATATGATTAGCAATCGCTTGCAAGCTTTGTTAGAAGTCCTCGGGAAAGACAACGCGGTATTTCTTGATTTATCTAAAGCTCACGAAGCTGCAACAAAATTCAATGTTGAAGAGTTAAATCTTATTAAAACCGTGAGCAACAGTGCAGTACGTGACGTTTTAGCTGAAGGTGCTGCTAATTTCAGCGTTATGCGTACAATGGTTAGTAACCTGGAATCTGCGTTTAGAACCGGTGATGTGAAATTGTTTAATGAAGCTTCAAACCAATTATTAAGCACTGCTAAGAATTTCAAAGGTGCAGGTGACATTAAGTTGTGGCAAAAGCAGATTAAAGACATGGGCAGTATGATGAATACTAAGATCACAGGAAACACTGTTGCATGGCCTGATGTCTTAGCTGATGATGCAATGCGTTCAGCTATTAATATGAAAACTGATAAACTTCTGTCGTTCCTTGGTGAAGCTGAAGCTCAATGGACAGGTGCAGTTCTCCGTGAAGGTAAAGCCTCTCCTGAGTTAGCGAATAAACTTCTTAATTTACAGAAAGCTTCTGCAAAAGCAACTGACACAGAGCGTCAATTGTTAAAACAAGCTCGTGAAGAACAACAACGTTTATACGAATATGTCAAACCAAACGACTTAGAAAAACAATTTTTGAAGAAACGTGAAGTTCTTTCACCTGAACGTGGCAGTCTTAAGAACATTACTACTTTAGAAGATTTAGAGAAACTCTCAGATAATCCAATTGCACAAGCAGCAATGAAGCATTTCAGTCGTAAATAATAAAGTTTTAGTTGAGTAATATATTTTAGCTGTTGATGGGGTTTTTGTGTGTGTGTCACGATTATCCTGTCAACAGCTTTTTTTGTGAAGAAATGGTGTGTGACACATGAATTCAAAGAAATTAAATTTTAGCATTCTTGGAACTGTTTTAGGTGCAGTTGAAAGCTTGTTAGGCGGACGAAAGAAAGCACCCGTAAAAGTAGGTGTCACAGAAACAATCGTTTATAATGACAAATCTGTCCAAGATCTTGGAAATCACATATTAATCAGGAATTTCCCATATAAATGGTTTATGTCTGCAACTAAACGATATTATCATACAACTAAGTTGGGACATCTTGTGAAACCCGTTCAGAGAAGTTCAGTTATCGTTCATAAGTTTTTTATTCCTGAAATCATCTATCTGCTGAGTCTTGGCACAGGGAATAAACGTAATCAGGATCTAATCAATATCTTAGCTGGAAACACCTGGGTTAAAGATTTAGCTGCAGATTTCTCTACAGATTCTGAATTAGATCTAACACGCATTGACAATGAAATGAAGGTTAATTTGTATGATTGGCAGATTGAATTCATTAATACATATAATACATTAAGAAAAAGAGCACATTTAAACGGTGAGATACTTTCGTTTGGTTGTGGTTTGGGAAAAACTATTACATCACTTGCACTGATGACAGCATTAGGCTGTGATGCAGTTATTATTATCGCACCAAAATCAACGTTAGTAGATGTATGGGTAAAACATATACAGATGTTCTTTCAAGAGGAACAACCAATATATTTAGTCAACCAAGATAAGCCAAAAGATGCAAAGTTCTTCATTTTTAATTATGAGAGCATGAATAAAATTAACGATGTCTTACCGTTTCTTAAACAAAAATCAAAAGTTGGTATTATTGCAGACGAGTCGCATAATTTCTTAAAATTGGATAGTCTGCGTACACAGAATTTGATTGAATTAAGAAAGATATTGAACTGTCATCATACATTACTTATGTCAGGTACACCTGTAAAAGCTTTAGGTGCAGAAGTTATACCGTTGTTACGTATTATAGACAGTTTCTTTGATGATGAAGCACAGGAAATTTTTAAGCAGGCTTTAGGTGTTAACACGACATTAGGTGCTGATATCCTGCATAATCGTATGAGTCTGATGATGTATCGGAAAAAGATGGAAGATGTTTTCGAACTTCCTCCTAAAACCACTGAAACTCTGGAAGTATCTTTATTGAACGGGAACCAATTCACAACTGATCATGTGAAAAAAGTACTTGAAGAGTTTAATAACAAACAAGTTGCTTATCATAATAAACAAATGCCACAGTATCAAAAAGAGTGGAACAACAGTCTTGAATATATGGAGAACACACCTGAAATATATGAACAGGACGGATGGGAAGAATATCAGAGGATACTTGATTATTTGTTATCACATGGGTATGACAGATTTGATAAAGAACAGGTAAAACAGGTTGCATGGTTGAATCAATATGAAAAGAAACAAATAATACCGTTGTTACCAAAAACGATCAAAGAACAGTTTCTGCATTGTCGTAGTGCTATTAAATATCTACACATGAAGGTACAGGGTGAAGTCCTGGGAATGCTTGGACGCATACGAGCTCAGATGATAGACGATATGATGAAATCTGTCGATATAAAGTCTATGGTAGATAATAGTGAAAAGAAAGTCATCTTTTTTACATCGTATGTAGATGTTGTTGACACAATTAAAACAAGGTTAGATTCTTTAAGTATTTCATCGTTGTGTATATACGGTAAAACATCCGACCAATCAGAAAACATTCTTGAAGAGTTTAGAAACAATTCTGACATTAAGGTTTTAGTAGCTACAATTCAGACATTAGCTACAGGTGTTACATTGACAGAAGCAAACACAATCGTATTCTGTAATGATCCTTGGAGAGATTCTGATAAAGAACAGGCTTCAAACCGTATTTGGAGAATTGGACAGACAGCTCCATGTTTTATCTATACATTGCATCTTAACACTGGAAAGCAGGAAAATCTGAGTGACAGAACCGCAGACATATTGTCTTGGTCAAAAGAAATGACAGACATGATTGTAGACGGTAAAACGTTATAAATTTCAATGTAGAGGAGATTTGAAATGAAAAGCAGAGTAAAATCTCTTCTATCTAAAACAGATATCAAAAACCTCGCTGAGAATTCTTCCTTGTTATTGGACTGTAGTGAAGTCCGTTACTGTGACAATATATTCACATTGTTGTATAGACTGACATCAAGACATATAAGTTCTATGAACCTGTACAATACAGTTCTTACAGGATTTATTCAGGATCATGCGGAGAAAACCCAGAATGAGTTATATGAAGATGAATATTCTTATATAGATGAATCTGGGAAAACATGTCTTATCATAATAAGAAACGGATACTTGTACTTGAGTATCATCTGTAAAGGTCATGAACCGTCATACACATTAGATGATGTCAGGGTACCGTTCAGGTATCTGTGTCTGAATAAGAAGAATCTTGAGAAGATTTCCAGGACAGCACTGAAAACTGTAGATACATACTTGAAAACATTAGAAGATGATGTTGTTCCTAATCTGCAGAAAAAGAACATTATGTTGGATATGTATCAGAGGGTTTTTGTTGACATACCACGTATAAAAATCTGTGTAAAAGCAAAGACCTTTTATACGTTTGATGTTGAGTGCTATCTTGCAACTATTAACTACCCGGAAAACAGTATGATACATATTAATACTTTTTCCTATAAAACACATATCAGAATCATAACCAAGTATGTGAACACGGTTCAGAATATCTGGACCAAATGCTTGGAAGGACTGTGTTCCATAGAGGGAACATTTGTTATCGGAAACAAAATATACAATTGGACTGACAACAAGTGAGGGATTATTATGTTCATATTATATGCACATCTTCCTACAGGTGCTTTGAGACAGATCACAACAGCAAAGACATATGAAGAAATGTTGAAGAAGTATGCGGTCTTAATTCAGACAAGAGCTATGGTTGATATTTTCATTACAAATGAAGTTGAACATCAGGTGGATTATACACCTAAAACTGACACATATCTTGCTGATTATCCGGTGGACCCTGACTGCGAATCATACAACAGGTGAATTAAAATTGAATCAGTTAAATCCTGTATATATAGAATAGAAAACCTTTCACACAGCAGGGATGCAGAGGGTCTTTATTATGTATTTAATCTTACGAAAAGTTGATACTTCTGGGAATTATGATCTCTGCTATCGATACAGAGACCTGGAAGAAGCAAAAGCAAAATATCAGGAACTCCTGGAAACAATTCCACCAAGTAAATTAAGTTTTGTTGAAACATCAAGACACCAATTATACGTGGATATTGACGATGAAGGTTGTCCAACTGTAACACAAGCTCATGGTGTACCGTTAGCAACAACGGATTATCCAGGTATCGTACAGTTAGCTACAATTCTTGAAGCTGATTATGATGACCCAAAGGATTACGTAGACGGTGTTCCAGTTTGTGTTACACCATCTCTTGTCAAATATATGATTGACAGTGCTAAGATTTCAGTCTTAGTTCCCGACGCTACAACTGAAACTAAAGGTGTTGTACGTCTCGCTAACGAGGAAGAATCAGCATACGAGACTGCAAACAACGGTCCTGACGGATTAGCTGTATTACAACCTGAAGCAGCTAAACGTATGCAGGGTTATGTGACGGAATATGCTCCGTCTGTTTCTAATATTAAAGAAGCACTGGATGATATCTATGCCACGATTTATTATGTTCCGTTAGCTATCACCTCCTTTACGGTAAAACCCGGTACAGGGTTTGAAGTCGGTCAGTCAGTAGATCTTATGTTCACATGGTCTTACAACAAAAATAATATTAATGAACAGACCTTTGAAGGTGAGTCATACGGACTTAAGGTAAGAGACACCATAGTGGAAGGTGTAAGCAGCAACCATACGTTTTCTCTCAGAGCTTTTGACGGTAAGACAACAGTCGGTAAGACTCTTACAGTCAGTTTCATGAGACGTATTTTCTGGGGAGCAGATGTTAAGAGGGAATCTTTTGATTCAGATTGGTTAAGAGGACTGGAGTTCTCTCAACTGAAATCGAATTATAAAGGTTCTTATACAGCAGATGCTGCCCGGGGAACTCCTCCTGATCCTGACCTGTATATGTATATTGCTTGTCCAGAAGTTCCGGGAGATGCTAACTGGAAGATGCCAGACATGTGTGTGATTAATAACTGGGATACTGAGTTGTATAACTGTGGTACAATCGAACATACGAATGACTACGGTGTTACAATGACATATCGCATTTATCGTACTACACAGGATGGTATCGGTAAGACAACTATGGTATTTAACTAATCTTAATCGTGCATACTGTTTTAACACGTAAAACAAATAACTTTATTCTATCTGACATGGTGTTGGATAGTACCCCTTAATCAATCACAAAGGAGATTGAAAATGGCAGTAAGAGTAGCAGACGTCATTAAACCGATGAACGACCAGGACTTTCCTGTTGTTAACGTTGAACATCTTGGTATTAATGACGAATTACCTACCGCGGATGACCTTGGTAAGGTAGTTAAAGTTGTAAACAAAGGTGATGAAGAACACCCGAATTATCAGTTCGACGTTGTTGACGGTGGAGCTGATGCTGACGGTCTTTTTCGTGACGTCTTCGGCGAGAACTATGACAAAGGTCAATTAGATCTTCAACAACGTGAAGGTCAAGATGCTCCATCTTTCACCATCGATGGTGGTGAAGATGCTGCTAAAACCGTCATCAAAAATGACGGTATGACTGTCACTGAAGGTGACAACACATCATCTGTTGGTGCATCAAATGTCAGCGTTTCAAACACTGATGAAGACGGTATCGTCAAATCTGCTAATGTCAGCACAGAGAGCATCGTTCTTAGCGAAAGCGGTCATGAAGAAGCTGGCGACAACAAAGCAGCAATGGTCTTTCCTGACAGTATCAGTGTCAGCCATGGCAGCAACAGCTCTTCTATGGGTGCTGATAACGGCTTCATCAACTACCATGAAGAAGACGGTGTTAACACTCAATCCTTTTTGAGTGGTGATACTCTTCGTGAAACCAAAACATATTCTGATGCAGAAGGATCTCATGTTAAAGAAGGTACTTACTCTTCTGAAGGTTTCTCTCTGCAAGAAAATGGTACTACATCAATCACCGCAGCTGTAACTGGTCCTGGTGATGGTGTTATCTGGGTTGGTGATTCAACTGAGCTGTCCAAAAATACTCAGATTACTCCAACTCAAATCCTCATTCAAGGTAACAAAGTTTTAACTGAACTTGCTACCGATGCTGACAAAGTTCTCGTCTCTGTTCCTGTTATGGATGGCGAGGAAATCAAAGGTTACAAATTCGTTGAGAAAGACGCTGTACCGAATAAACTCGATGTTACAGCTGCTATCGGTTCTGACGAAATTCCTGTATACGTCAACGAGGCTGGTGTTATCACTGCTGCTGAAGGTTACATCAATGTTCCAGCTCCAGTTGCTGATGACGAAGGTAAAATCCTCGTTGCTGATGCCGAGGGTCACTGGCAGATTTCTGCACCAGCTTTGACTGATGCTGAATATGCTACCAAAATCGGTTCTTCCGAGGGTACTGAAGCTATCGGTTCTGAAACCCTTCCAGTTTATGTTGCTGAAGATGGTACCATCACAGCTGTAACTGGTATCGACGTTTCTGCTGTTGAGGGTGAAGGTGCTGGTATCGTTAAAGCTAAAGAGCTTCAAGCTGCCGCTGCTACTATTCAAGCTGCTGCTGATGTTGAAGATCCTTCATTCATCGTTAAAGATGCTGCTGGTTTACCACAAATCCAAGTTGTTCCTGCTGGTGACAACAAAGGTGTCTATATTGGCTCTTCTGATGACGCTGGTCATAAAGTTGCCACTATGGCTGATGTTACCAACCGTTGGGCTTACAAAGTAGTTGAAGCTCTCCCAGCCACTGGTGAAGAGTACACCATCTACTTGGTTCCAGCCACCGAGGGTGGTCAAGAAGAAGAACAAAACGTCCACGCTGAATACATCTGGATCGTTGAGGAAGAAGGTGGCGAAGGTAAATGGGAAAAGATCGGTGATACCCGTATCGATCTTTCCGATTACTACACCAAAGAAGAAGTAGACGATCTCCTCGCTGGTGATTTGTATCCAAATAGCGTTACTACCCCAACCATCACTGTTCGTGGTGAAGGTGGTGGTGAAGAAGAGCGTTTCACTGCCTCTACAGAAGTATCAGCTAATGTTGAGACATTCTCATTTGATGAACCTATCACTGCCAGCAATGTTAAATTGTGGATGTTGGACAAAGGTGGTGAAGTTGTCATCGCTGATAACGAACCACTGACAAGTGCTGACGGTAAACTCATTTACTCTGGTGCACATCCGGATAATAGATTTACCTTCGATCTCGTCTATGATCCTGCTACCAACGAAGGTACTGTCACTTATTCACCAGAAGACATCAACATTAATGATGCTCAGAACCGTATTCAATTCGTTGTTGCTCCTAGTGGCGGTGGTGAATTAACTGTTGCTGACACTGTTCATATCGACAATACTGGTATCGACACCAATGGTGCTGATATCCGTATCGCTGGTACTTCAGTTCTCGATTCTTCAACTCACAGTTTCGAGTACACTGGTGAAGCTGCTGAAGCTACTCCAACCAATGTCGAAGATGCTTTGAATGACTTGTACAGCAAAGTTTCTTCTATGGCTTTGGATATTGTCGATCTTAAAGTCGAACCAGAAACTCTTGTTGCTGGTATTGAGACAGAGATCGTTGTCAGCTGGCGCTACAATAAACCAGTTACTTCACAAACTCTCACCGTTGATGGCGAGGCTGTTGAAGTTGAACAAGAAGGCAGTTCCTTTGTTGTCACTGTTCCTGGTATTTCTGCTAGAGCCGGTGCTGATCTGGACATCGCTGTTGAAGGTCACGATGCAGACGGTAATGAAGCTTACAAGACCATTACTTTGGCCGTCAAGTCACCTATCGTCTTTGGTTCTGCTCCTAGACCAGTAGATGATGTCTATGATGATTCATTCCTCGGTTATTTGTCTGGGCAATTGGAAGCTGACGGCAAAGACATCATTGCTCTCGTCTATATTGACAACGAGCAGTATGGTTACATTGCTTATCCGTTTGATTGGGGTGACTTAGAGTATGCCCACATCGGTGGTATGCAATGTGAGATGGTTTCCTGTGGTTCTGTTTATAGCGAAGAATTTGGTACTTTGTGCCTCTATCGTACAACTCGTCCAAGCCTCGGTCGTACCAATATTCAAACCTTCGAAAACAGCTTCGCTCCTCGTTCATAATTTCTAACTAACTTATCTATGTTCACATTCTGAACAAAACTTAATATTCAAGGAGAAGGGGCTTTGATGCCCCTTCTCCCCTTGCTTTGAAAACACTTGCTATTGAACTGTCTTACAAAACCAAAAAATGAACATAACTTTTTTGTAGGAGAGTACAATGGCTTTAATTATATGGACAATATATTTTACCTTATGGATTCTAGGTCATATTTATATCGGACGACGTATCTGGGAACTCATGGAGGACGAGACACGTCAACAAGAGCTGTTCAGGTTACAGTTACAATATCAACGGGAACTGAAAGAACAGCGTAAAAAAGAGAAAGATGCAGGAGATAACACATGGCAATAAGAGTAGCAGATACTATTAGACCTATGAACAATCAGGATTTTCCTGTCGTTGAAGGTCAGTATCTTGAAATGACCAAATCAGATGGTACTACAAAGCGTCTTCAGGCTATGTATGATGACGGAGAGCTCGGTGGTGGACTCAAAACAGAAACCCTCAGCTATCTTCCTGCAGAAGGTCAGACTGATAGAATCTATCTGATTCCAAACAAAGAATCCAACAAAGAAGATGCATATGATGAATATGTATGGACACAGGGTTTTGATTCTAGAATACTGACAGACAACTACGGATACTATTGGGAATGGGTTTCCAATGAAACTATGAGAGCTGTGTATGATATGTCATCACAGTTTGTCTCAGACTTTGTCAATTGGACAATATTGGAAATTCATACTACAACAGGATATTCTTTCAAAGGTACATGGTCATTATCAGGTACATTTGAAAATGCTTCAGGGATCATTCCCGTGCATGATAAGTTAGGAAATTCTGCTAACTTTGAATTCCTCGTACAGGTTGGTTCATATCCATATGGTATCCAGGTAACTACATCAAATTCGACAGACTGTCCGATAGTTGATAGTCAGTGGCAGTGTGTTATTGATAAGCTTGTTATCAGTAATGGTGCACAAATCTATCAATGGGAAAAAGTCGGACCGTCATTAGATACAGTTTCTACACAAAAGTTATCTGTATCTAAACCATACAGTAATTCATACTCTGTTGATGTTTTACCTGAGAAAGTTTTAGTTAAGAGCGATATCTCCGAGATGCAGTACAATGCATCAGGTAATCGTTCAAATCCTATTCCAGGATCAACTATTGACAGCGACGGTATTCATAACATTCTGACAGGTATCGGACATCTGGGTCAATCTTCTATTTGGTTGGTTGCACCTGATTGGTCTAACACACTATCAGTCAATTGTCCTGCAATGGATCCCGGTGAAAGCTACGAGGTTGGTGAGTTTGCAGGTGAGACTGTATTCCTGTCATTAAGTAATGATGGAAATGTAGACATACTATTTAATAATAGTGTTATCTCAGATTGGTCTGACGTAGAAGAACTCGGTTTCTGGTCATACTTACCAGCAAAACATGAGATGGAAATCACCTCTACTGATATCCGTAAAGACGGTGTCTCAGTATTAGGTGGAGGTGGTGGAAGTATTTCACCTGCAGGTAATGATGCACTCCCTGTTTTCATCAATTACGAGGGTCAAGCACAGACAATTTCTGACTTGAATCTTAATCAGTCAGGTTGGAAAGAAGCACATCTGAATTCATCATCATTTTCTCCGGAAGGTACACTGGGTCTTTATGTTGCAGGTGGTTATAAAGCTGCGCCAGGTTCATATCTCTATGGTGAAATTACCGCGGAAGGTGTTACAACACCATTCTGGGTTGAAGGTGATAACTGGTATGAAGACCAGGGAAGTCCTTGTGTAAAAATCAATGACGACCTTTGGTACAGTTATATGTCCCAAGCTTTCTATTTCAGAGACTCACTTGGTGAAGGTGTAAACTTTGACTGTACTGTTAATTACTTCCAGGATGCTTATGTACAGGCAACCACTGTAACAGTTTCTGATCCGTCTTCAACTGCAAGACTCACTGCAAGCGGACTTGTTTTAAGTCGTACTGACAGATCTACAAAAGTCACTCATCAGGGTTTCAGTACTACAGAATCCGTGAGAGCAGAAAAAGAAAGTTCTATTGCAGGGACTACATTAAGACCTGAAGTAGGTAATCGTGAGTTCCGTAATTTTGCTTTAAAGACAGCAGGATGGTCTTTGTACAAGAGTGCCTATGAATGCGGATATCCGACAGAAATTCTGACAAACAATGATTACATCGCGGGTGAGTACATTTTTATTGATAACATCCGTGGTGAAGAATACCAGATTAATACAAATGACTTCAATTCAGGTAACTTACAGGACTTCTGTCCAAATGCTCAAAGTCATCAACTGAGTGCAGTGACTGCTGTACATTCATGGGATTGGTCAATTGTTCCTGGTATCTGTTGTGAAAGAACTGCAAACGGTTTACGTTTGTGGTTTGATACAGTATTGTGGCCATGTTCCGGTACAGACAATATTCCTGATGATGTTCAGGATAACACTGTCATTGCAGCTGCTACAGTTGTACCTTTAACACCTCCTACTGTTATTACAGGAAGGGTTGAAGCAAACGATGTAATTGCAAACGAAGTGGATGCTGTTCATGGTCTATTCAGAGGTAACACTCTGGGTACAAATGTTGATACTCAGATGACATCAAGTACAAGTGCATACGGTGGAGCACATCGTTCTACAAATCTTGTAAGTGACATTCATCAGGGTGACAAAGTTGAAGGTTTTGGTTTTGTAAGTTCCGATTGGCAGGTTGGTACAGGATATCAATCAGTTACTACTAAATATAGTACAGATTATCCATACTTATTCCTGGGTGAAGACGCGGTTCTTGTAAAACCTACAGGAAACTTATTCCTGTTCATTAAACCATCACTGTATCAGACATTACCTGATGGTATTGCACATCTGAAAATCAATGCTGAAGACGTCGCGTCAATTACATTCAACCGTAAGATGGAATCAAAAGACTCTGCATATCAGTACTTATTCCCTGAGAAGAGCGGTACTGTTGCTATGTTGTCAGATATCCACGGAGGCGGTGGTGGAGTAAGCCCTGCAGGTTCATCTTCATTACCTGTTTATATTAACAGTGACGGTGAAGCAGTTGCAGTAAATAACCTGGAAATCGCTAATTCAAGTAACATTGCAGGAACGTCATTATCAAAGTATGCAGGAAAAGCTGTACTGAGATCTGATCTTGTCGGTTGTAATGCCGGTGTAGAGAGACTGACATTTGTAAATGATACAATTACAGATAAAACTGCAACATACATGGATCGTACTGTTTTCTTTGATTCAAAACAGTTAAGCAGTCGTTTTGAAAACATGGCGTACACAAATGTTATGGCGATTGATCTTCCTGATATAGGATATGGTGCAGAATTCTGTCTTGTCTTTGATGAATATGCTGCACCAGAACCCGATGAGGATGATGACGACGGATTTACTACAAGTGGTGCAGCTGGTAGTTCCATAGCACCACCAAGACCTGATGATGACGATGATGAGTTCAGTACAAGTGGTGATGCGGGTGGCTGGTATGTAACATCAGGTAACTCCTCTACATCAGGTATTGCAGGTTTGGATTGATGGAAATAATTAAAGTACTCTCGGAGATAATTTAGATGAAACATAAAATTCACGGAAAAGTAGCTCCTGATGGAACAGTTACTTTAATAGACCGGACAGGAATTTTTGCAGAGCATATCCATGCATATTATTTAGATGGAAAGCTCTACATTGAATTTGCTGAAAGACAACCTGAATACACTGCTGCAGATATAGTTTATCCTGACAGTTTTTTGAAAATTACTGAAGGTGAAGGAAATATCATTCAGGTGTCCCCGGGGGATATTACTAAGAATGGTGTTTCCATCATCGACAGTAAACAAGACTTACTTGTTTCTGGAACAAATATTAAGACAATTAATAATCAGTCTATTCTTGGTGAAGGTAACCTCACTATCGGTGGTGGCGGAGGTGGTGGACACGAAGAAGCTACTGACGCACAGATGGATTACAACAATCCTTCTGATGAATACCTAGCAGTGAAACCTTCACAGATTAGAGCGATGATTTTAGCTGCATTACAAGAATTTGCAGAAGATACTTTGTATCCAGAGTTTTTACGTGTACCTGAAACACCTACATACGGGAAAACAGATAGTGCAAGTACTGAACCGCCTGCATTCCTCAATGTTCCTGACACTGCATATTATGGAGAATAATGATGAGCATAGGTGGATATAAAAGCATTAAAATCCCAATGGACGGAAACACACTTACTGATTGGGGTCTTGTTAAAACTACATCCCAGAAAGCAGCAGATGGACATATTCGACCTGACAATGTAACAATTGTACTTCGACACATTGTAGAAGCTTTGCATACATTAGATGCAGGTTGGGACATGAAAAGCGGTTACGGTACAACAAGTGATCCTTTGATACAAAATGCCAGTAAAGACACACGTTATATCAACGGATACGACACCAATATGCATTTTTACGAGTATCGTCCCTATATGTACACTATTATGAAACATAGTGAAGGCTATGAATTGTTATTGTTGTATATATACTACCACGATGACGATGCAATGGCGGGAATTAACGACCTGAGGTTTGGACCAGTTTGGGCAAGAGATACTTTCAGCTATAAACCAGAAACACCTAGAATTGGTGGACTGTGCTACTCGATATTACCAAAAGAGTCACCGAATGAGTTTGGTGGTGGAACATTTGCGGATGCCGCTACATTTCTACCTGAAGATGCTACACCGATTGTGTATGCAAATGCTGCAAGCATTGTTTATGAGTATGATAGAGATACTACTATTTCAGATACGCAAGCTATATATCTGGTATCTAAAGTAGATTCTGAAACCTGTATACTTAGCTTGTTTACAGGCCCCGATCGAGGCTATCCAAAATTAATTTCAACGGGTACCTTGTTTGAAAATCCTACATATCCAGACAATTATTTATCAAAATATGGATCTATTGTTTGGACAACAGATACTCAAAACCCTTGGACAGAGTCACACGGGGCAGATAAAAGCTATGACTGTATGTACTTAAACAGCATTACAAAACTAAACAAGGCAGGCTATGATCGTAGATATACGCCACGTGTTGCTGCGTACTATGAAGGACGTGGTTGGGTATCTGGTATGGGAAAACACAATAGTTCAAGTCCATACGATAGATATGATTGTGCGCTGCAAACTTCTGATGCCCGCGGTCTGTGCAGCATATCTCGTGATGATAGGGTTTCAGCTGGTCCAGTGTCATGTGCTTTTTATAATTATGAGGATGACACATATACACTATTAGGATGGGTCAGAAGAGACTATTGTTTAACAGTACCGTATCGCACAAGCTCATCTGGAAGTGATTATGCACCATACACATCACAGCCGAAAGGGTGTTTATTTGAAAACGGGTGCTATCTGTTTACAGGAACCCTTTTCTGTTTTGGCTGGGATCCTAGTAACTACGCAGACCAGAATCCATACTACAATCCTGGAGCATAATCATGGAAAACAAAAAGCTGCTGAAGAATTTCTCAGATGTGACAAAAAGATACTTTGATGCTGCAGACTGTGGTGTTGTGGATATCAGTGCTCCGTTGTCTGGTGAAGCTAAGATGATTCTGTATAAGAATGCTGAAGAAGCAATCAATCAGCAGAAAGAACAACAAAAAGATGTAAAAGAAGATTGGGGAGCTGGCTATGTTTGATGAACGTGAACTAAGAGTTTTTGCAAAAGCTGCCAGGAAATATTTTTCCAATGATTCTCATGTTGGACATCTGATGGGAGATGTATATAAACTTCCCCCACAGAAACAAAGTAAAGCTGATATTGCTGCATATGAACAACAGTCAGCTGAGTATACAGATGATGATTATCAGAATTATACATATTTGAATTCATTTACATCAGATGATAATAACACGGACGGTTATGACTTTGATGACGATGATGCAGACGATGAATAACTGAGATCAGAAAAATAAATACCCCCGGGAAGTGTTTGTGCACTTCTCGGGGGCTTTTTTCTTCTTACGCGTTCATGTGTTCGTCTGCTAATTTTTCAATTAGAACATTTGCTTCTTCAGTGGAACCTACCTCGTAATAAGGAATATTATTTTCAATACAGAATAATTCTGCTTCTTTATGCCATCTGTCCCAATTACGTTCTACAGAGCTGATGTATTTTTGATCTGCTTCAGTAGAGTCCTGTGATAAAATATCTGAGAATTTCTTCAGGGTTTCTTTATCACCTTTTGGATAAATCACTACGATGTCTTTTGGGAACTTTTCACAAAGCTGATGTCTGATGTTTGGGTTACTGGATACGAGGACTACCTCGAATTTATCCATACACTTACCAACGACATCCAAGTAATTCCCTGGAAACTCTGGGTTGATTTCACCAGTGTCTTTTAGACGACGGTGACGATTAACATAAATGTTTGCAAATTTTTTATTAATCTTAATGGGATTATATTTTCCACAATCTGGAAAAGTGCTGACAATTAAAGTTGACATTCTGGTATTCCTTATTTAAGCATCGTTAGATCTTTTAATGATAATTCTGCATCATGATCTAACTTTGCACCGATGTTAGCTAATGGTGCTTTGAAACAGTCACCTGTAAAGTTCTCAAATTTTTCATTTATATAATTTAGTTTCTGAATTTTAGACCAATCATCATGGTCATTACAAATGTTAAACACTGACTTCCATAATAAGAATTCAATAAAGTTCATTACAGTTAAATCGAGAAAGTCTATGCTCTTCCCATATTCACAGATAAGTTCATTGCAAACTTTAATCCAATCACCCATGGTTTGATCTTTTTCAATCAGATTTAGATCTTCACCAACAGACATCGTGGATTGGACAAATTCACAATCACTGAAGTCATATGAATTGATTAACTGTGTATAGTTTGCTGATGCATTTTGGTATAGTTTTTCTGCACCAATCAAAATATGTTTAGCTTGTTTGATTTCATGTTTCATTTTGTTTGATCCTTGTTGTTAAAATTTTGTTCAGGCAACTTTGCTGTCTTTGTTTTCAATACCACGTTCAGCAAGTTGATCTACACCACCGAGTTTATCAGCCCAGTTCTCAGGAAATGAACTGTAGTACCACTCGATCTTTTTCTGTGCAGACCAGTCTTTGTGTCCCCAGACATCTAAACGATTTCTTGCTGCAGACCAGATACCGACAACGATTAAATACAACCAACCCAAATACATGGATTGTTTATGATGACCGTATTCATGTTTGATATCGGTTTCTTTAGAACCCGCGTGTAAGTATGATTCGTCAAGAACGATATAATCACCGAGGGATACTCCACAACCAAAAACATTGTTTGTGAAATATACTTTTACATCTTTATAATCTTCAACTGCTTTTGGTTTTCTAGTTAAGCAGAATCCCACAAGATTCTGTGGAAATTGCCAAATCCACTTTAATACTTTCATTGTTCAATTCCTTATAGTTGCAATTAAATTCATCAAAATCGATGACATCCAACAAACCACTTTCGTCACACACAACCATCTCACCAGGTTTTACTAAATGTGGCTTATTACAGTAACGTTTGTAGATGTACAAGTCAGCATAAACAAAGTAGAACAGACCTTCTTTATGGTCTAAGATCTGTATCAGATCATCTGAAACCTCACCGTCATATCTGACAGCATCCACGGTTTCCAAACGTCTTTTAATATATTTCATTCCATCCTCAGCTAAAAAGGTTTAACGTAGTAAACTTAATTTTATCTGAACTTAAGACTCTTCCGAATACATCATATGCATATACTTCGCATGAATTTTTGTTAATTTTGACTGTTACCATATAATCGTCGAAATCAGATTGCAAATATTTTTCCAGAGCAAGTACGTTCTTCAATGCTAACTTACCTGATACGTAACATGTTTTCTTTATTTCAAATCCAAAACAATGGTTCATTGATACCGTTTGATCTTGGAAATGAATTTCTACCAGATTATTGGGAGCAAAATATGTTAGTTTTGATAGTGGATATTTTGTAAGTTCAGTATAGAAATTCAACAGATTGTTGAGATAATCTAAAACTTTCATGTTGGTTTTATCATGTTTTATGCCAAATGGTATTGCATTAAATGGCGGTTTCTTCATTTTACATCTCTAATCAGGATGCAACAACAATCACATACTTGTATCCAACGGATTCAAGAGTGTGTAACAATTTGCTTGTATCCATATAGGTTGTCTCATGTCTTGGGACCAGGATGTTATATTCTTTTAAGAAATTACCGAGGTTCACCATAGACTCATCTTCTTCAGTACCAAATTTGAATTTACCGTTTGCAAAGAATTCCATAACCATAGAATTGATGTTAGAAGCAAATGGGTCTTCAAATGTATTGCATACACCAAGTTCAAAACAATTGATATTGAACAATGGTTTGTTAATGATAGACTTAATCATCATGTATGCATGGTCTGATGCAGTATCATATGGAATAGTGCTGTCAACATCATTTCTACAGATCATCATAAAACGATATCCGTTGAATTCCAATTCTGCAGTTGTACGGTTGACGTCTTTTACGATCTCATCAATCTCATTTGGTAAAGTCTGTGTTGCAGTTTCAAAATCTGTTTTCAGACGACCAAGTAAAGCCATACATGTATCATCAATATCAATACTGCTGATAATGTTAGAGATAGCTTCTGTACCTGCAATGAACAGTTCCTCGTCTGCATGACAGTCTTCACGTGCTACGTAGAGCAGTTGGACATGATACCAGGAACCACTAATATATTTACCAAACATAATATCTACAGATTTCATAATTAAAACTCCTGTCAATTGCTCCTTTGTTTGAAGTTTGGAGCTTAATACCGCAACAATCTTCAAACATTGTTGCATTGATTTGTTTATAGAAATTTTGGCAGCGGACAGAGAAAAAGAAAGCCCCAAGGCATTACTGCCTTGGGGCGGTATCCTAAAACAAGTTTTAGTTTTCTTTTACTTTAAGTCTCATTAAGAGATTTGTCACATCTGCCGTGATACGTTCGTTCTTATCAGTATAACTACTGTTTGCAGTTCTACCCATAAGGAACTCACCTTTACCACTTGCTAACAAAGCATGTAACTCTTGTTCACCGATCTTCTGTCCACCTGGTCTATGATGACCCATTCCCATAACTAGTTCCTGGGTCAATCCTTTACCACCTTTGTAGTATGCGATCTCAGGTGTAGCTGAAAATTTCTCTTCAGAGATAAAGTGTGATCGTTGATACTCATTCCATCCGACAAGTAATGGTGTTCTGATTTTTCTTCCAGTACGTCCATCAGTAAGAATTTCTTTTCCACCATCTGGAATACCTGCAATTTCCATCAGTTCATTAAGTTTGTCTTCAGGATCCATTCCATATGCTTGGAATGTTGTATCAAACGGATCAATCAGGATTCTTAAGAACCCATCTCTATCAATAGAAGATCCGATATAAGTTTCACGCAGATAACGTTTATTTACAGGAATCTCTTGATAGAGAACATCAAGAATAGGTTTCACCTGTTCAATCTGTCCCTTGTCAATTAATTCACGTAAACGCTTTGAAAGCTTTGTCAGTTTACATTCAATAAGAGAGAATGAATTCTTACGTGATGCCATAGCAAGTGCAGGCATAACAACTTCAATCCGTTGTCCGTCTTCAGTGATTGGCATTTCTTCATCAGGAAGAATTGCACAGACAACACCTTTAGATGATGCACGGTTTGTCATTTTATCTGACAGCTTGAATTCATTGAAAGCTTCGTATGTAATTTCAATAATAAAATCACATTCGTTGTTTTCAATAGATGGTTCAAAACGGTCCATATAAATGTTGTTATGTAAGAACTCACGTTTCTTCTTAAGAACACGATCTCTCCAGTCTTTCATGAGACTGTAATATTTGTGGTGTTCGTTTACATACATAGGATTCATAAGAATCTTGATGTCTGTAACAGTTGCACCGAATGTAAATTTTGGAATACGATACTCCAATTCAACAAATGCTTCACGTCTTCCACCGAGGATGGAA
This sequence comes from Paludibacteraceae bacterium, assembly GCA_024401435.1. Taxonomy (GTDB): domain Bacteria; phylum Bacteroidota; class Bacteroidia; order Bacteroidales; family Paludibacteraceae; genus UBA1181. Next base: position 189,436 of record JAKSLB010000004.1, read on the forward strand.
ACTGCGATATCACTTAATTGGTTTTCTTCGAATCTGAATATGACATCATCTTTATCAAGTTTGTCACCGACATTACATGATACCATATTTTCCAAACGATACTTATCGTGAACAAGTCTTATACGTGTTGTTTTAAATTCAGGGTGTGCAAGTTTCTTTGCAGCACTCCGACTGATAACATAACCATCCTCGACTTCATATCCTCGAAGTGTTGAGTATGTAGTTAACAACGGACAATACAAAGCAAGTTCTTTTCCTTGGAATGAATTGAATTTGAAAATAGCATCACCAACACTGACTTTGTCACCAATCTTAACATTTGGTACAAAGATGTTTGATGTATGTTTCTTAGTTGAAACATATTTGTTATCAACGTGTGGATAATGCATCTTACCTTTACTGTCTTTAATCTTAATTACATCCCCGTTCTCAGATATATCTACAACTTCACCCTCAGTATCACTGTGGATGACGTTTGTTGATTCATCAAAGATAGCATCAGCAAATGACGTATGAACAATAGAAGGTTTACAACCTATGGTTGGAACAGCTTGTGTTGTAAAGTGTGCTTGTAACAAATCACGAGTAACATCGTTTCTGTTGATCATTGGCATGAGAGCTGTTGATGCTGACAGTATGGATGATTCATGACGATAGTAATCAATATCATTAAGATTTTGAGTTACATAATAGCGTGCCCTTTTACAATACTTATAAACACCGTTTTTATTTTTCTTAGGTTGTTTGGTCTTATAGTTCACACAATCATAAGAAAGAATAGCTGAATTCAGGTAATCTTTGATAGGTAAGTCAATAACATTAAAGTTCTTATCATAAACTTTTACAGTTATTTCATAGTCTTTATCTTTATTGACTTTACAACCTAAAGACATCTCCTGATAAAAATTAACATTTGCAGCGTTTTCTTGTGTTCTGATAGGATCCAGGAATCCATCAAGATATTTTGAATTGACACGGATTTTACCATGTGTCTCTTCATCGTCAAGATTCTTTGGGTCTACAAAATACAGTTTCTTACTGTGTGTATAGTAAGACAATGGGTTTGTATCAGAAACAAACTGCAGCATATTTAAGATAGCACCATTGGTCTTGTAGTAGTTTTTGATTGGGTTCTCAATTGAACTTGCAAAAATACCACAATTAAGATTCAGTCTGGACCAAACATCATCACGTAGTGTTTTCTGTTTTTCCAGTTTGAATCCTTCAGCTTTTTCATCTTTTGTCATCCACATCTTTTCACTAAGATGAAATAGCAGACCACGTTTCAAGTCATACATGCTGATATCATATGGAGTAACTTCATTGATATCATCGTATGGATAAACACCAGATGCAATATCCAACATCAGTTTCCAGGTAGCTTCATTCTTGACATCACGGTCTATACTGTCTCTATCAAGAACAAGACTTAGTTTGTTTACAGTATTTTCCTGTAAGACAAAATCTCTCATGTCTTGAGCGACTTCTTCTGTAAGAAGGTCTACGACAGATCTGTAATTACCGGTTTTAATCAGTTTAAGACAACGTTCAAAATCATTTAATGTGATTTCGTGTTTTCCTAATCTGACACTATCTTTACCTGGTCTGATGTAGAGGGATGATTTATTCCAACCTTCACGACCTGGGAATTCACCTGGAAAAGACGCGCCAACAATCTTATTTAATTTATCGGTATACAAAGTATAGCATCGTTTAATCAATGCAAGATTGATACTGACTTTCATGGGATTGTTGATATTGGGAATCTTGAATTGAATCTGATATTCTTTTTCCAGAGGTTCGACTTTTGTATTTCTGACAATTGCTTTCAATTGATAGAGATCATAGTCGAGGGTCTGGTCTTCTAAGTGCACGTCAGTAACTTCCACGTTTATTTCGCCATAACGCGGACTCTTTAAATTATTGACCGTGTATAGCGATCTAGCTAATTCCTCGATCGAGTTGTATAAATAAGCCATTGAATCCTCCCGAGACTCTTTGTTTATTTAGGCTTTACTTCTCTTTTGGTTGACAGTTGTCATTTTTCCTTTGGTTGACAGAACAATGCTCCGATTACATTATAGTATTCAGAGTTGTCAACAGGAATTTTAACAAAGTTCTTATTGTAGATAGAATCCCAAACATCCATCTTTGAACGGATGAGTTCAGCTAATCCACCAAAGATGATAATGTTATCAATGTTATCCATCTGTTCAGAATATTTCTCTTCAAGGAACTTTGAAATAGACAACACGTAGTTATTTACAGCTTTTTCAATGAACTCACTGATATCATATGGTTTACCACGTAAAACATATTTACGGCTTTCAATAAGTTGTCTTGCTTTACTGACTGAAATATCTTTTCCAGTTAATTCCTTGATGTATGGAATCAATTGTTCAGCAATCTTGACAACACCCATACCAGCATATCCTTTGATATTCATTGGCATGAGTTTACCATTGATGACTTGAGCAATATCAAGTGTTTGGAAACCACCATCAATAATCAGATAGTTCAAATGTTGAGTTTTGATACTTGGATTATTGATATCCAAACCCATGTGATCGATGCAGAGTTTACCTGCAGCAGATTGTGGGAGAACAAAGAGATGACTTGCAGGAATACCTGCTTTCTTTGAAACGAACTCTTTGTAATCACCGGAACGTTCATAAAAAGCTGTGGAGATTGACAACATTACACGTTGGAAATCACCTTTGAAACGTTTCATATATTTCTTTAGCAGTAATGGTGTAACATATTTGAATGTTTCATAATCACTGACATCTAAAACTTTAGCAGCATTACCTACAGCTTGTAATGCATTACCACCAACGAGGAATTTCTTCCCGTCATATTCGAAAATATCATCATTGATAATTTTCAGATCACTGTAAGACGCATCGGTTGTTAATTCAACAACAGAGTCTAATTCTTTCATCTTTACAGTAACAACACCGTCTTCAAGAATAGCTACTTTACTGTGACCAAAACCAAAGTCACAAGACAAAATTCTTTGCATTTCAGATTATTCCTTTGTTTGTTTTTATGTTAGAGAAACCTGGACATATTAACGGATGTGGAGTCCGTCTCAATCCAACATTATCAGAATTCCATCATCATTTCTGGTGGTATTTCAGCATGTTCCTCATCATCCTTTGATTCAGATTGAGAGGGGGTTTCTTTGTTTTCGACAGGTACTGCAGCATTTAATGGTTTGTTGCCATTCTTGTCGACTAGTTTTATTTTCAGCTCTCGAATAGGTTCATCAGTCTCAATTTTGAAACTGAATTCATATTTACATTTACCCACGTTAATCTTCTCCGTAGAACGAGGAACCTACACCGGATCTCAACAAGAGTTTCAGAATAGGATTCTCCGTGTTCAGTTTAATTTCGGTTTTCAAGGTTTCATTGTCTGTACCTTCTTTGATAGCATGAATCAAACCCTGAGTTGTTGCACCATACAGCTGTCTTGTAATGAAGTCTGTCTGATTTCTCATTCTCTCTTTAACAGAGAATCCTGCAGAGACCAAAACTTTGAACATTACCAAAGCTAAGTCTGGGTTACAACCTGGAAGAATACGGTTCATCTCTTTGTAGAAAAGATAAACTGCATATTCTTTAGGACAGTATTGCATAAGTTTTGCAACATTAAGTGTAAGACCTGCAATACGATCACCGTAATGTACTTCCCATCCTTCAGGATAGAAGTAAGTAACACCCTCTTTGATGTCATCAATTTCAGTACTGTCAATGTAGATCTTATCATTACGATAATGGATCTTACCGGTAAATGGAGCATATGACATACCGATTTCATTATAGTATGCGTCAGATGTTCTTGTTTTACCTGAAACCTGTAATTGGAAGATTGTATAGAATGATGCAAAGCGCTTCTCAATAGGAACAGTGTTACCATTGATTGCTATCTTATCACCCTTTTCCAACTTCTGATGTTTAAGAACTTTTTCAGTTGGGACGATACCTTCACCTAAACGATATGTATATCCACCAAGTCTGATTCCTTCTTTGTTTGGAAGGACTTCAGCAACACCGTCAGATAGAGCAACAATATCTTCACCTGTAAGTTGTCGTAATTGACCACCGTATTTCAGACCGAGCTCTTTCTGATAGAATGATTCAGCAAGAGCATCTGCATATGTAATACCAAGATGTGTATTGTTAGTTGTGATCTGATTTGTTGTTTTTGTCACCTGATGCATATAGATGTCATTCGAGGGTGATGTCGCAGTTGAATAGATAGGAATCAATCCCGGTTGTACTGATCGAGGTGCTTCTTTTGCTAAGTTATATCCATATTTCTTAGCAAGTTTCTCATCAAAATACACATAGGATTTATCTTCACCGATGGACTTATGATAGAGCAAGTTCATTGAAACAAGTACCAGCTGTGTGCGATTATATCCTGCACGTGGAACTGCTGTACCTTTAATCTCAAGAACTTTTCTCTGTGAGTGAGACAATGTGATGTATTCCTCTTCTGATACACCTTCAATAATAGTAGAATCACCAACTTTAATCTTACCTTCATCGTCTAATCGTACGTATGGACCGTACATAGCTTCCAAAGTCTTCTTACCGATACGAGAACCTTTTAACAGGATTTCAGTGTTGTCGTTAGGAAGTGCAGCCATAGCTGCTTCGATTTCTTTTGGTAACATACCATTGATTTTTGAAAGTTTAGCATCATCAGATAGAACAGGATCGTTCACAACTTCCTGAACTTTGTCTGAAAACCCTTTATAGATATCAGACAGAGGAAGATTAGTGATACCGACCAACGTAGCGATTTCTGCACCAAAGTCTCTGAATTCATTGAGAATTTCCTGTCTATCAGGATGTGTAGATAATCCTGCGATAATCATTGATACTTCAGAGTCCCCCATTGGTTTTCCATATGGAAGAATATCATCAATAGATTTCCTAAGAATAACATTCAGCTTTTCTCGAGCATAAGTTGTTTTCTTATTTGGTAATAAGATGATCGGAGTATCATGATCAATGACCTGATCATTAAAAGCTTTCTCAATTGATGCAAATGTATCAAACTCTTTTAGAGGAAGGTGTTCTTCACCAACCTGTGTAGCTGCATACAAACCATAGATAATAGTTGTATTCAGATCATAAGTTGGTTTTAAGTTCTTATCAAAGAACCAAACATTTTCAGCTCTCAAAGAAGTTCCCAATTGAGTCAACTCTTTTTGATCTGTAATAAAATAGATTGCAATTTGATCACCATCAAACATTTGTGTTCAGGTAAGTTCGTTAAGCTTACCCCGCTTTTTAAAGCAGCTCTATGTCTCCATAGAGATCAGACTATATCATCGCGACTTGCGTCGGCCCTGCACTTCCACTCACTTGAGTGTACTCTGTTTCCAGATAGTCGTTGAACCTTTCCTTTTCAGGACTTGGCTGCTGATTGTCTACATGAGATTTTCCAGCAATTCACAGGGTTTTAATTGGACAATGATGTTTCGTAAATACTTGAAATTATTATCCAAATTGTATGAGGAACAAACATATGGATTTACACCAATAGCAGGTGTGTCATCCTGCCACAGTTTTGGTGTGAACTGTAGAATGTTATTTCTATGAAGTGATGGGTTTCGGTTCATGAAAACCTGACTGTGATCAACGACCCATTCAAAACATTCTATAGCTATGGGATCCATCTTGATGTACATCTTAAGAGCATCATAACCTTCACGCTGGTAATCATCAACGATCTTGTCAATGATCTGTTTCTGAAGTGCGTGATAAGCTAAAGCTCTTGGTAGATATACTTCACCTAATTTAGCACCCAGGTAACTCATTGCGTTTCCACGCATTGAACCACCTAAACGGGTACCGACATTTTTACGGAAAGTTGCTTCTTTGGATGTCTGTAACATATCTGCTTGAGAAATATGTTTGTCATACAGATCATTCAATAAGAAGCAAAGTGTTGCTTTATCAATTGAATTTTCAATGAGATCTTCATTAGCATGTTGGATATATTGGTCAGCCCAAATGATCCGTTTGTATTCTAATGAAATCTCAGGAATCTCTTTGTTGATTCGTCCACCGATATCACGTAAGTTGTATTTACGTAATCCAGGACTGATTAATGGAAGAATTGAATTGACATGTTCATTGATAAATTCAAGAGACTTTCCTTTGAAACTATACCAAGTTAAAGTTCTAAGACCGATAGGACCGACTGTGTTTATGTCAGTGTGCATATCAAGTTCATAAATGTTAAGTTTATAAGCTTTACCGTCTTTTCCTGTTAACTCATAACTGTCCAGTAATATTCTTGGTGAAGCCATGGAATTGACAACATCGTCCAATTGTTTTTCAAGTTCTCCGTCAGGAACAACTTCAAAAGACAATGACCATAAGTTGACAAGTGGATCACGGTTACCTTGAACTTTTACTGTTTTCTCAGAATCTTGTTGTGCAGCTGTCGGACGTGCTTTGACTTTTGGTAAAACAAGACCGATTCTGCTGAATTTGTCTAACAAGCTTGTCAGTTTGATTCTGATAATAAACGGTGTATGCATCTGATAATATGCATAATTCTTAGCATATTGTTCGTCATCATACACAATTACGTTACATTGAGGACAACGACCATGTGTTACCAAACGACAGGTACATTTCTTTACTGTACCAAAGATTTGAGTGTCATAGATACCGCCTTTTACAGGTTGAGGGTTTTCATACCTCATATCGATATCTTTCTCGTTTGTAACCTGTCCTATTGCACCTTTGATTAAATCATCATCAGATGCAAATACAATTGTTTTCTCTGCCATTAGGTCCTCCCGAGACCGTTTTGTTATGTCCAGATATCCAAATCAAAGACGGGTTTCATAGCTCTCATAATATTATCTTGAGTATAATTTATTGGAGCTATGTTAAATTTTAGACAATAGTCACGAACATTACCTCGAGTAGCAGCTTTGAGCGCTTTCTTATAAGACTTCAAAAATGTACTGATTTGGTCCTGTACTTTCTGATTATAACGCTCTCCGATTTTTCTTTTGACTGCTCTGAAGAAATCACTTGTTGACATAGTTGAATATGTTTCTGCCTGGTATGACAGAATTTCATCTGCAACCTCCGGGTCAACATCTGCTTTAAAACGTGCTTTGATATCTTCAAGTCTGCTTCCAAGATTTTGTACATCTGCTCTGATTTCATCAATTACTTTGTTCATTACTTTGTTATCCTCTAAAATGTAAGGATAATCAGTATCAAACTCTTCAACCAATTTGAAATCATCTGCATTGGATGCTAAAAGCTGTGCTTCTGTGATAAGATATATCAGACATACAGCTTTCTTTGTTCTGTCTGGAATGTGAGATACGATATTCATCACGTTTTTCAAAATATAGCTTCTTTTCATTGATGACACTAAAAGATCTTGAGCTTCTTCGTCATCATCTTGGTTTACTATATTTGTGCTATAGGCACCGTTTATGTCTTTAATAATATCATAGTTACCTCTTGCTTTTACACCATCGAGTTCATTGATCTTCTGTAGAATCAATGTACTGGATGTATTAAAGGGTCTAAGAATATTTATCAAGCAACCCTTCATATCTGTTGCTTTGTCAAATTTAACATTTGCGGAACCTATTAGTGGCATCAGATTTCTCCTAAGACAGCCTCAGACATATACAACCCGTTTGTTACTCCACGACGGTACATGGTAACAAGTTGTGACAAAATGTCATAATATGGTTGCATAAATTGTGCAACTTCGTATGGACCTTCAAAACGATAGTCCATTTCATCGTCTTCACTCATGTAATTGTACATCTGAACGTAGACATCGTCTGAACTGAATTTTGCAATAACAAGATTGATCAGACGTTCAACATAATCCTGATGTGAAACACGTTTTGAAATGATTTCAGGTAACATTGACTTAGCATCTTCAAGATTGTCAATACTGGTGATAATCTGCCAAATAGCCATGTCATCACAAAGTACTGCAATAGCTGCTTGTTCAAGACTGTTGAAAGTCTGTCCACTGAATGGAAGTGCACAGTAATAGTCAAGAGCAAGTACTGCTTTTCTGTCAACGCAATCTTCATTTCTAATAATCATAATCAAACTCCTCACGTTTGTTTTACAGCGCTGCGCGCTGAAGTTAGTTGAAGGTTAAGCAAAAGAGAAAGATCCCCCTCTACTTGAGGGGGTATTGTGTCAGCAGTATGAGCGCGGAGGAGGATCCTTCTCTTCTATAAATACAGGTTTTTAAAAACTCAATTTTTTAATAAAATTAAGATTTTAGTCAGACAACAGTTCTTCAATGAATCTCAGATTAGAACAACGGTTTCTATTGAAAACCAGGTATTCGTCTTCGTTGTTTTCATTATGGAAGATAATAGTATTATCCTCTAATGGAAGGTCTTTGACTGCAAGTTTGATCTGATAGTGTGTATCTGCACGACCCGGTTGTGGATTTTCCACTGTACATTTCATATCCTCTTTGACATGTGAATGTATCCAGGAAACAAGTCTGTTGAAGTTATCATGTAATAAGTTTTCAACATATTCATTGACAACTTCAGCATACTCTGCAGATTCCTTCAGATTAACGACCTCATCATCTTTAGTGACTGCCAGGTATTGTTCAGGTTGTTCGTTGTAACGAATACCTTTAATGACATCACCTTTTCCACCTGCAATAACAGGAAGTGATACGGGGTGTTCCCCGCGGTTGTCTGACATGAAACGGATAACTTCACAGGTAAGTACACCACATTGATTTGACATAACAAGATCTGCATTGTCTTTGACAGGATACTGTAAGTCTTCTCTTTCAGGGTTGTATGTATCATACTCTGAAATTACAGACTCCAGATAGTCGTTCATATGAATACCTGGGTGTGGGATCAGTGTGCCGTCAAACGGTGTAAATGTGTTATTGACAAAATCAATAAGACAATGTGGTGCATCAGGTGATGTGATTTCAACTTTCTGAGATTCACCCTCTTTGTTGATACCTACTGCATAAAGTCCACATTCGTCTGTTGCAATCAGACCCGTGTAGATATTACCGTCATTTCCTAAAAAATGTTCAATGGGTGCAAAACAACTTTTACCCTGCAAACCTATCATGACAGTGTTGTCATAAACATACTTGATTGCAGATTTGACTGCACCAAAACTTAATTGTTCATCCATGTTACCATTAAACTGTAACATCTTTGTTTGAACTACACTTCTCATACAAAAGTTCCTTTCGTTTGTTACACACCTATATATTAATACGGGTGCGCGCATTGGTTTACATATATACAGGATTTGAACTCAAAAATTTTTTCGTTCCAGAAACTAGTTTTTGGTAGAAGAGATGGAGAGATTTCTAAGACCGCTGTATTCAAGTGAACCTGTCATATCAGTGATCTTACGGAGTTTGTATTCAATAGCTTCCTGCTGAATATCTTTTTCAAAAGATATAATCAGTTGATCTATCAATGAAGTCTTATCTGATTTGTTTGTGCAGTCTTTGTTAATTACTATTTCTGCGCGGGCTTCTTTCAAACGATAGCTTGAAAGTTCCCATCCCAAATCATTAACAACTTGTTTGACGATCTGTTTTTGTTTTGCTGCTGAAAACTTATTTTTACGGGAAATAATTTTTATGGGATATTTACCTGAAACAACATGTAACTTTTTTGATTTAAAGTTGAATTTCATTTTTCATTCCTACAAAAATTAGAGGTATGCATAAGACGATCATTATTTCAATCATCTTATGCATGTCAGTACTAAAGGAGATTAACGGTCAGAGGAAGAGTCAGAAGCAGCATCAGAACAAGCGTCTGATTGGGCGTCGCCTTTAACTTCACTTGAAGCATCAGCAACATCGGATGAAGCATCGCTTGAAGCGTCAGCTTTAACATCTGATGAAGCGTCTGAAGCAGCATCTTTAATTTCAGATGAAGCATCTGTGATAGCATCAGGACCTGGGTTTGGTTTTACATCATGACCACCACAGGAAGAACAGGCGACAAAACAACAACAAACAAATACACTACATAAAAACTTTTTCATAAAAGCCTCCTCTCCTAAATTGACTTTAGGATATTAAATATATTATATATGTGGTTTTCAGATTTTGTCAACACCCTTTAGAGTTGGATGAGATTACATTCAGTACATGAACATAAGTAATTCTGCAATGATTCATCATGGGTAACAATCAGTATTTGTTCAAAGATTGACCCGAGATTGATAAGTGCATTTCTGAAATCAACAACTGTAGTTGAATCCAAAGCTGCATCAGGTTCATCAAGAATTAATGATTTCAAGTTCAGTAACCTATTGAAATGTTGGACAAATCCGATACTGACAAGTGCGTTCTCTGCACCGCTGAGTTTTGAAATCGGTAACTTTTTATCTTTACCAAATTCCATTTTTACGGATGCGGTTGTTGGTCTTAAATTGACGTACAGAGATTTGTAGTAGACCGTTTCGATAAATTCGTTAATACTATTTTCAATATCTTTAGTATAATTATCAAGCACATAGTTTGGAAAATCCTTTGTCATAATTTGTTTGGCAGTTTCAAGATCGTATTGTTCTTTAACAATATTCTGACGTTTAGTTTGAAGTTCAGCAAGCTTTGTTTCATTGCTTTGTTTAAGTTCATCCTGTTCACGTTTGTTACGTCCAAGAACTTCGTTTTCATGAACTGCTTTGGTATAAGACTGTAACTCACATTCCAAAGATTCCAGCTGAAAACCTTTGTCAAAAGTCAATCCAGTATCAAGTTCAGACAGTTCTTTTTGTTTTGACATCAGTGATGTGTTTTTACTGTAGAGGGCGGCTTCAATCTGTTGAATATAATTTTGTTTATCCTGTATATCAGCCGCCCATGAAGCAATCATTTCACGAGACTGTTTGACATAATCCTGCATAGCACTTTTAGCAGATGAAATCTCTTTTTCTTCCTGTTCGGACAGATTTTCAAGTGACTTTCTATGCAAAGAAAGTTTCTCTTTTGTTGAAGAAAGCTCTATGTCAAGACACTTGAATTCATGGTTTTGTTGTCTGATCTGTTCAGCTTGATTTTCAATATCTTTCTTTTCTTTTACCAGCTGTAACACCCGATTTTCCAAATTAGAACTCTCTTGATTCAGAGATGAGAGCTTTTGTTTGTACTCGTCTGTTTTATGTTTACAGTCACCACCACATGTTGGACATATACCGTTTGATAAAGACAACAATACTTTTTCTGTCTCAGAAATAGAGAAATTAACTTCTGTAAGCCGCCCCCGTGCAGTCAATAAATCATCTTCATTGAACACTGGGATTTCTTTTTGTTGAAGCCCGCCCATCTTTTCTGATAGAGTGGAAATCTTGCTTTCCAAATCTGAAATCTGTTTGTCAAGACCCGCCCTTTGTTCTATATATTGTTGATTTATTTGAAGAATCTTATTGTCAAGATGTTCATCTGAATTTTTGATAGAAGATTCTTTCACTGACATTTTTTCATTCAGTGAACTGATTGATTGTGTCAAGCTGTTAATTTGACCACGATCATTTTCCATCTGTTTTTCTAAATCAGATATATCTCTACGAAGGGCGGCTATCTGTGAAACAATCGTGTCAACGCGAAGTTTTTCTGCCTTCAGTTTATCAACTTCAACTTGTTTTTCTTTGAAAACGCTTTCATCAAAAGGCAGTGGGATACGGTCCTCATATGATTTATACGGATAGTTTTCAAGAGAGAATATGACCTTATCAAGTTCGTTTAATTTGTCTTTTAGAGACTCAATTTTCGGTTTGACCAACGTATCAATCTCTTTATCAAAAACGAGATCCGATATCTTTTTCATAAGTTCACGACGTTCAGCATCTTTACACTTTGTGATTGAATTATCCAATGATTGTGTACAGATAAGAGCATATTTACCAAGTCCGGGGTTGATAAGATTAGCAAGATATTTCTTAGCTTCTTCACCTGTTGCAAGTTCAATAGAATCGTTTCTAACAGAGCGGTTTGTAGTGACAGTCTTACCTGCTTTTTTACAGGAGAGCTCTGTAATGTAATGTGTATTGTCCACAGAAAAACTCAGTTTTGCAATGAATGTATTATGCTCATTGTTGATGAATGACTCCAAGTTTTCCTGATAATCATCTAGAAGTAACAATCTTATCGCAGCAATAACAGTAGACTTACCGCTTCCATTACGTGCTTTGATGAGATTAAATCCGTCAGAAAATTTGAATTCATGTTGTCCTTTAAATGGACCAAAGTTTTCCAGTGTTAATTTGTTAAGTTTTAACATGATGTTCTTTCCGATCCTTTCTTGTTAACTATTATTACTAATAGTTACAGATTCCTAATTAAGTTAGGGAGGGATCTCTCAACGCAAGGAATATCTGCTTTAGCAGAATGTTCCTTGCTCCGTTAATATCCCTATCATGTTCAGCATTACAGTGCTTACATTTCCAAAATTCTTTACTTCCTATAGAATTGATACTTCCACAATTTCCACAAGTCATTGACGTATATTCTTCAGTACAATCAATGACTTTACAGGAATACTCTTCTGCTTTACTTTTCAATTTCATTTTAAACCTATAGTGAGACCATCCAAACATCGCTCTGGATGCTCTGTGCTTCAATTTTAAAACCATTTTATTGGTTTCGAATGAAGGTATATAAATGATATCAAAAAGTTTGCATAAGGTTAAGGCTAACTTATTGTGGATTTCATCTATTAAGTCTCTGATTTTCCAACGTATTCGTTTTATGGATCTCTTGAATCTAGTTGATTTTTCTTTAGCCTGTCTGGACAATAATTTATCCATAGCCAGACAATATCTGAAAATGCGTTGAAAATCATGACTACCTACTTTAAGTATCAGTTCTTTGGAAAAGACAGTTTGAAACGTTCTAACACCACAATCCAATGAACAGACAGAAAACCTTTGTTTATCAGGAATTTTTACTGTAACATCGATTGGTATTATAACAAAATACCTTCCATTTTTAAGAACTAAACGACAATCATGGTTTGGTTTCCACAAAGGTTCAGCTGATTTGAGATTCCCGAGAAGGGTGTAATAAACACCCTTCTCGGAAACGGCTGACTGTGGAATAAACAGGTTATTATCCCCCTGTTTCTTTGATCTAAACTTCACCTCATTATATTTATGTGTTTTCATGGATTTCTTTTTAGCGTTAGAAACTGCCTGACAGCAGTCTCTAATGGCTACTGATTTAATCTGATAAGGTACACTTTCAGACCAATCAGGAAGATCATGTAATAATGAGGTTTTTATGCTTTTCCATTGAGCTTTATTTCCTGGGATTTTTAGGAATTCTACTGTTTTATTGAAACAGTATCTTGCAGTTCCAAACCAGTTATTCAGAATTGTCTTCTGTTCCTGAGTCGGATAAACTCTTATCTTTCTCGATCTCTGTACTATACTTTCTGAATCCGTGAACCCGACATGAAAATACTGTGATAATTGAGATGAGATCTGAAACAAGCTCTTGTTGAGGAGACAGTTCTCTTTGATTGAGAACCACGATCTTGACAGAGTGTCTATTGAAGAACCACTCAAGCAATTCAAATCCAAATCTGCAAAGTCTGTCTCTATAGGCAACAACGATTTCATTAACTCTTCCATTTTCACATTCTTCGAGAAGATAGAGGAGTTGTTTTCTTTTGAGATTGAGTCCAGATCCAACATCTTTGAGAATGGTATAGTCTGGATATCGAGATCGCATAAAACTGACTTGTCTTTCGAGATCATCTTTCTGTTTTGCTGAGGAGACCCTGCAATAACAGTAGTTCTTTCTTGTACTGCTGCTTTCTTCAAGGCTTGAGCAATCGTACAGCCGCTGTCCTGCGGCTGTACGGATGTATTTGATTTTTCCATTATTTGCCCATCTCCTAAGTGTGTTAGCATGAACTCCCAATTCAAGACAAGCCTTTCTACTAGGCTTATACATGA